>NZ_JBBKTR010000001.1:0-562080 GCF_037892465.1 Pontibacter sp. H249
TAAATGGCTACAGCACCTTACACACCTCCAAATAGTTCCTATCCGGATCTTGCAGCGGGAAGTATTTAAATAACTCATCTTCTCCTAAAGTACCCACCTCTACTCCTCCTTCGCCTAGCACCTACCTGGCAAATGCAGCGTTATAAGTTTTAAAGATTGTGTAATTTATGTGGTAATCTTGCTCATAAGTAGAGCATGCGGAGTTTCTAACAGCCTTATACTGGTTAGTCACCTGTATCTAATGCAACCAACGTACCCTTTACATCTTCCTCAACAGGCTTAAGCTCCAGATTCTCCTGATACAATACTTTGGCAGTTGCTATATCAGATACAAGCACTATAACGGTATCTATTCCTTCTAGAAATAGGAATGCTGGCTTCCATTATCTATAAGTTATTCAGACTGTTCCGGAAGGTAAAGCTTAATAACGCCGCTTCTCAGCTTCACTTCATCCAGGTGGCCCATTTTTGTTTTATCTGCTGTGATCAGGTGCATGTGCAGGTAAGTGTCGTGGTGCGTGAATACGGCCTTATGCTCAGTTGAGAAGAAACCTACAATCTCTACCTGCTCATTATCCAACTGGTAGTTTACCTGCCCCTGGTGCGCCTCATCCGGAGAGCTTACTTTTGTACCTTCCGGTAGGTTTACAATATGTATAGTGGCGCTTTGTATTTCGCCTTTCAACCTGAAGGCAAAAGGACGCTGGCTATTCTGCGTAACCTGATCAAGGTAATTTTCGAGTTGCTTTATACTTTGTATACTATCAGGTAAGGCCTGCTCGTGCCACTGCGGAACATTACCATACACAAAAAACGGTGCCTTTGCCTGCTGCACCTCCTCCACTTTCATGGTTGAGTCTGTTAATACTGTAGATTGGTATACTTTACCATCTGCAACCAACAGTTCTCCGGCCAGATACTCCATTGGCCCTAAACCATAAAGATGTTCTTTCGGCTGTATAGTGTCCAAAGCGATGGTGCCTTGCAGTTCACCCTTCCACATCACATTTCGCATAGCTCCGGTTACTTGCACTGGAGTTGCAGTAGCTACTGCCGTTTCTGCGTGCTGATCAGAAGTAGAGCAACTGATAAAGCCAAGGATGCCAGCTAACCCAAGCAGCTGCATGACTTGTTTATTTATCATAGTCTTCCAAAGTATAAGTCAATAATTTGATTACCTCCTGTTAAAGTAAAGCTCCTCATACCCTATTAACAGATCAGCTCTTGTGCCTGGTGGGCGGTAGTAAATAAGTATATCGTAAATGTTCTCAGTAGCGAAGTGGCTGCCTTCAAAATAGCTTTCGTCGGTAGGGGCTGTGGCGTTTGGCTTTAGCGTATAATAATAGTTGTAGTAGCCCTGCTTCAGTAGTATTCTACCGCTATACTTTCCTTCTTCGGAGTTGTAGCGCATCAACGATTCCGGACCCGGCTTCCAATTATTCAGTGCACCTGTAATGTATACCGCACCTGGTGCTTCAGCTGGGGCATTCAGTTCAAAATCAACTACTGCATAATCGCCATTTACTTCACCGCTGCCGTATTGCCTGTTGCCAAAAATACGCATGCCGTTAATATCGGGCTCTTGGCTATACACAGTTGCCTGGCGGCTTTTACCGGGCTCCAGGTCTACAGTAATTGGGTTCGTTTGCAGATTAATGTTTTGCACTCCAATACCGTTAAAATTTAAGCTACGGGTATCAAAAGCTCTAAACTCAGAAAGCCCTTTAAAAAGGTCTTTCGGCTCAAAGAACACGTACTCCAGGCGGCGTTGCGCATCGTGTACAAAAGTTGGTTTGGTGATGGTTTTGGCATTGTCCCAGCGGTAATTCTGGCGAAGTATAGCCTTTACTTCCACGGCAGGGTTCACGATTGGATAATCTTTGTAGAACACGTTAAACTCTACCGGCTGCCTTGCCTCACGGCCACCCGGCCCAAGCGGGGCTCCGAGTTTAGCAGTTACTACAACAGTGTTCTGAAACACCAGCAATCGTTGCGTAAGTAACAGTTTGCCTCCCTCCTCTTGCACCACTAGCAAGTAGTTACCACTAAGCTTTACCCGCGGAACCCTAAAACGGTAATGTACATAGGGCACACGCGTATTTACAGAGTTCTGCACATCGGTTATAAAGAACTCATTAAAGTCGTTTAAGTACTGCGTTTCATTTAAGTTAGAGGGTGTCCAGTTGGCATTGCAGTGCACCAGTTTTACCAGCAGGCGCTGCGGACCAGCGTTTAACCTGTCAAATTCGAGTATCAACGGAAACTCCTGCGAAATTGAAGTTACCGGAGGGTTAAGCACCTGATCTGCATCTCCGGTTGCCAGGTAGGCCTGCACCGAATTTATACTTTCGTGGTACACATAGTCTTCGTAGCGCAATGCAGCCTGTGCTGTTGTGCCAGTCCCGCTGCTTTGCGCCTGCTCCTCCAATGGCACACAGGCAGTAAGGCTGCAACTGAAAAGTATTGCTAACAGGTACTTTGCTCTCAATCTTTTAATTATCATTTTTTAAAACGTTTTCAGCTCTTCTAAGCTGATTTATGTAGATATGGTGTATTGGATAAATAAGTAAGTTAACGCCTGTAAAAAGGTATCAGACATATAAAGAAAATAATTTTCCGGCAATTATCTTTATTACCACAAGCATAAGTACTAAAACTATGGAAAAGATATTGCTGGCAGGTGCTACCGGAAACCTGGGCAAACATTACCTGCAGGCACTTAAACAACAGGGTTATAGCGTAAGGGTTTTAGCCCGATCAAATGATAAAGCACAGGCCCTCTCTCCCATTCCAGACGAAATTTTTATCTCTGATGCCACTCAGGCTCATACTTTGGTTGGGTGCTGCGAGGGTGTAGATGCCGTGATATCTGCTATGGGTAAAAGCATTAGTCTGAAAGATAAAAGTAAGGCTAGTTTCTATGATGTGGATTTTGTGGCTAACTATAACCTGCTAAAGGAGGCGAAGCGAAGCAATGTAAAAAAGTTTATTTATACTTCGGCATTTGGTGCAGCAGCGCACACAAACCTGGCATACTTTAAAGCACACGCCAACTTTACAGAGGCGCTTAAAGCTTCGGGTTTGGCCTATACAATTCTGGAGCCCACAGCACTTTTTTCTGCTTTTGATGAAGTGGTGAGTATGGCGGGTAAAGGCATGATAGGTATTTTAGGCACTGGCAAAAAACCAACGAACCCGGTATACGAAGGCGACCTGGCGAAGGTGGCTGTGCAAAGTATCTATAGCCAATCTCAGGTTGTACCAATAGGTGGGCCAAAAATATACAGTAGACTAGAGCTAGTGCAGTTGTCTTGCAAAGCGGCTGGTTATACCGGTAAAATTCCCTCAGTACCTTTTGGTGTTGTAAAAGCAGTACTGCCTCTTTTAAAACCTTTCAATCGCAATCTGTATGACAAGGCAGCTTTTCTTGTAGCAGTTTCGGAGATAGACTGTGTTGCCCCAACATTGGGTACGCATACATTAGAAGCATACTTAAACCTGGTGCCACAACAGGCTACTAAAGTATAAGTTATACTTCATCAACCAGGTGTGTTTTTACTTGAATACCGGCAACCAACGATTTTTGTACCGGGCATCGGTTGGATATATCCTTTAAGCGTTTGCGTTGCTCAGGGCTTAAATCGCCGTAAAGACTTAGGTGCTTCGTAACCTGAGATAGCCTTGCTTTTTCATCTTCGCATTGCTCGCAGTCGGTGGCATGCACCCGTTCGTGGCGCAGCTTAACTTCGGCTTTCTCGAGTGGCCAGCCTTTGCGCTGCGCATACATGTGTAAGGTAATCACGGTGCAGGCTCCCAGTCCGCTAAGTATAAAATCGTATGGGTCTGCTCCGGGTTTCAGGCCCTGAGAAACACCCGATTCATCAATGGTCATGGTATCTGAACCGGCTATAATTTTAGCCACCATAGGGGCACTGCTTTCTGCTGTTACCGTTACAAAACCCTCTGCTTCTAATACGCTCATAGTTCTAATCAATTTTAAGATTAACGTATAAGTGAAATAAGCTGTAAAGGTTTTATGGGAGCCGGAAAGAAAGGTAATATGGGAATGCAACAACTAGCGCCTTGACATTTAAAAGGTAATCACAACCTGTTAAACATAATTAGAACCGAAGTATAAACCTCGTGCCTTTGCCCAGCTCCGACTGCACAGAAATAGAGCCTTTGTGCAGGCGCATAATTTGCCTTGATAAACTGAGGCCAATACCTGATCCGGTTTTTTTAGTAGAATAAAACGGAATGAATATTTTTGAAAGCGCTTCCGCAGTCATTCCGTGGCCGTTGTCTATTACCTCTATGCTGATGCGGCTGCGTTCATCTAAAAAAGCTCTGAGAATAATTACAGGCTCTGTTTGATCCTGCACAGCTTCGGATGCGTTTTTTATCAGGTTGATCAGCACCTGCTCAATCATACTTCTGTCAGCGGAGAGCAGCAGCCTTTCTTGTGGCACCTCTACTTTTAATTTCACGTGCTTTTGCGCCAGCTGCTCCCGCATCAGGGTTTTCATCTCGTGCAGCATCTCGTTTACGCTGAACATGCTGATCTGCGGCATTGAAATAGCTGTCAGGTTTCTGAAGTCGTTTACAAACTTAATAAGGCCATCAGAGCGCCGGCTGATGGTATGCAGGCATTGTCCTACATCAGCGAGCTCACTCCTTAGCATGGTTATTTCATCTGCCTCGGTGTCGGTGTAGCTATGCAACTCTTCGTAAGCGCTGGCAGAAAGCGAGGCTATAGGCGTAACAGAATTCATGATCTCATGTGTTAGCACTTTTATCAGAGTATGCCAGGCTTCCATTTCCTTTTCTTCCAGCTCACCTTGTATGTTTTGCAACGATGCCAGTCTTATCCTATCACCAAGTATAGATAGCTCTATCACATGGACAGAAAGATTTACCTGGTCGGCACCATGTTTTAAAGGTACCAGTATTTTACTGTTATGCTCCAGTTGCCTTAAGCCCTGCGCCAGTTCCGGGCTCTCCCTCTCCAGTGCCTGTACATGTTGCAGTTGCCCCACCTTTAGTAGCTTTTTGGCGGCATGGTTCAGCAGCATAACAGTACCGTCTGGTTTATAGCTGATAATACCAATGCCAATGTGCTGCACAATCATCTCGAAGTATTGCAGATGCGCCTCTTTCTCGGCACGAACCTCCCTAAACTTATTCATTACCTCATTTAGCTTTAAGGCCAGTTCACGCTGCCGCTTATCCTCTTGCTGTACTTTAAAAAGCTCCGTAAAATCATCATACTTTATAGAGTTTAAAAAGCGTAGAAACTGCTTGTTCGTGCGGTCTTGCAAAAACACAAACAGCCATACCTGAACAAGTATAGCAACTCCCAAGCCAATGGTGGTAAAACGATAATCAGGATTGAAATTAATGCGAGCAAAGAGATAGATTGTAACCGCCAGCAGAAGCACTCGCAGCAAAACCTGAAGCCGGTAGTGGTTAAAGTTCATACTTTTCCAGTCTGCGGTAAAGGGCACCTCTGGAGAGGCCTAGCTCTTTTGCTGCCTTCGAGATATTACCTTCGTGCTTTTGCATGGCCCGGTGCACTGCCTCCCGTTCCAGCTCGTCCAAGTCCAGGCTGTGTGCCTGTAGTTGTGCCGGCGCGTCTGTTAGCTCTGTTTCAGTCAGGAAAAAGAAATCTTCAGCTTCCAGTTCCCGGTTATCACTCATGATAGAGGCGCGCTCCAGGGCGTGCTGCAACTCCCGGATATTTCCTGGCCAGTTATAGCGCTTCAGGCGATCTTCGGCTGATGAGCCCAATCGTTTTACCGGCTGCTTATACTTATGTGCGTAGGTAGCCAAAAAATGCGCTGCAAATACAGGTATATCTTCGAGTCGGTTGCGCAGAGGGGGCAAGTTTAATTCTACGGTGTTAATGCGATACAGCAGGTCCTGGCGAAACTCATTACGCTGTACCATCTCCTTAAGTGGCATATTCGTAGCACAAATCAGGCGCACGTTTACAGGTATGGGTTTGTTTGTGCCTACACGTATAACCTCACGCCGTTGCAGTACCGTTAGCAGTTTTGCCTGCATGGCCAACGACAAATTGCCGATCTCATCCAGAAACAAAGTACCGCCGTTGGCTGCCTCTATTCTACCTATCCTGTCTTCTTTGGCATCGGTAAAGGCTCCCTTTTTATGCCCGAAAAGCTCACTTTCGAACAAGGATTCTGTTACGGCTCCCATGTCTACTGTCACAAAAACCTTATCGGCGCGGCCAGACCGTTGGTGTATGGCTCGGGCAATTACCTCTTTGCCGGTACCGTTCTCGCCTAGCAGCAACACATCGGCATCTGTTTTGGCCACTTTATCGATAATTGAAAAAAGCTGCAGCATGGCTGGGCTTTGTCCCTGAATTACATCTAATTGTGTGGTGTTTACCTGGCTGGCTAGCGTTCGGTTTACTTCTTTTAAGTGGCTTACTTCGTTGTAAGAGTTGCGCAGCTTAGAGGCAGCCGATAAAGTGGCTACCAGTTTTTCGTTTTGCCAAGGCTTAAGTACAAAATCAGTAGCACCTTCTTTTAAGGCTCTTACAGCCATTTCCACGTCGCCGTAAGCTGTTATCATAATCACTACCGCCGATGGGTCGTAACTTAGTATCTCCTTTAGCCAATAGAAGCCTTCCTGTCCGCTGGTAATATCCTGGCTAAAGTTCATGTCCAGCATAATCAGGTCGAACTCTTCATTGTTCATCAGGAAAGGAATCTTTTTCGGGTTCTTTTCCATCACCACCTCTTTGGCATACTTCTTTAGCAGCATCTTTGCCGAGAAAAGTATATCCTCGTTATCATCTATGACCAGAATGCGGCCCAGGTTCTTTTCTTCCATAGTTCGGGTGTTAATGGTTAAGTATATCGAAAATACTATGCCAGACATATAGTACACTAAATATAGCTTATTTAGGAGAAAAGTGTACTGTTTGATGTCCAACTATGGACACTTTTTGTCCGCACATGGACAACTTAGTATAGAGGTGGTTGCCATAACCTGCATAAAAACCACATTTATACTTTTGGCACAGCACTTGGCAAGTATAAAGTCAGATCAACTCCTATTATCTAACTAAACCTGACCATTAGTACAACCTAAAACTATGAAAGAAAATCTAATCGGCACCTACAAGACTATAGTGCCAATTTATGTGCACACTCCTATTTTAAAGGTAGATTTTATGGCTGTTAGGCAAAGTAGCTGCAGCTCACTATTTTTAAATTTCTAAAAAGAAGAGTTTATGTTTAAGATGTACTTCCTTACCGCTTCGCGATCATTGCTTAGGAACAAAAGCTACAGCCTGCTTAATGTCGCCGGCCTTACCTTAGGGGTTACCTGCAGCATCCTGCTCTTCCTGGTTATAAAGTATGAACTTAGCTATGATACCTTTCATAGCAAAGCAGACAAAATATACAGAACTATAACCATATCAAATTACCGCGAAGGCGAAGAAAGAGGCGCTGCTGCCCATTACCCACTGGCAGACCTGCTTCGCAGCAATAATAACCTGGGCTTCGAAAACCTTACACAAATAAGTGGAGAGGAAGGCGGACAGATAAATGTGCTGGGTAACGACGGCAACGTTGTGAAACGCTTTAGAGAAGAGGCTCCCATAGGTTTTGTTGAACCGGAGTTCTTCGATGTCTTCGACTTTGATACAGGTGACACAAATCCGTCTGAAAGTCTTTCTGAGCCAAACAATGTGTTACTAACAGAAAGTATAGCCCGAAAGTATTTCGATGATGAAAACCCGCTGGGCCGCCTTATCAAATTCAACAACATCCTGACCTTAAAAGTAACCGGGGTTATTCCGGATATACCGAGCAACTCAGATTTTCCTTTCGGTATTTTTATCTCTTATAAGTCAACTGAGGCTTACTCACCTTATGGTGATGCCAAGTCGTGGGGTACCCTCTCTACCACACATCAAGTGTACCTGGTGTTGCCGGATGGAATGACGCCAGAAGATGCCACTACAAATCTAAACGCTATTGTAAAGAAGCACATCCCGGAAAAAAACCCAAACCTGCAGGAAGAAACTTACAGCCTGCAGCCATTGGACGACATCCATTTTGATGCCGAGCTAAGCAACTTCAGCAACCGAACCGTAGCCCGTGAGGTGATCTGGTCGATGGCCTTGGTGGGCATATTTTTAGTACTGGTGGCCTGTATTAACTTTATAAACCTAGCTACGGCACAAGCTATAAAAAGAGCACGCGAGGTGGGAGTACGTAAAGTAATGGGCAGCAGCCAGGTACAGCTGATGCTACAGTTCCTGGGCGAAACATTTTTGATTAGCTTAATGGCAACGCTGCTATCGATTATACTTACAGAACTGGCACTACCCTACCTTAACGAGTTGCTTGAACTTGAAATTTCTTTCTCCATATTTAGCGATTCTGCCCTTCTGTTATTCCTGATGGTGCAGCTGCTGCTGGTAACTTTGTTCGCCGGCCTTTACCCTGCACTTATCATGGCTCGCTTTCAGCCGATAGCAGCATTAAAAAGCCGCATCAACACCCAGAAAGTTGCAGGACTGTCATTAAGAAGTGCTTTGGTGGTGCTGCAGTTCACCATTTGCCAGGTACTGATAATCTGCACCATACTTGTAAATGAACAAATGGAGTTCTTTAAAAGCAAGTCGCTTGGCTTTAACAAAGATGCTGTGGTAACGGTATTTTTACCTACAGGCGAGGGTAAAAAATTAGTACCGTTGCGCCAGGAATTGGCAAACCACCCGGCAGTGAAAAAGGTTAGCCTTGCCTCGTCGCCACCTTCGGCCAACTTTACCTGGACGGGTAACTTTAAGTTTAACAACTCTAGTGAAGATGTGCCTTTCCATGCAAACTATAAAATGGCCGATGAAAACTATATTGGACTATATGACATGAAGCTGTTAGCAGGACGCACCTACAAAGACAGTGATTCGGTTGCCTACATCATTAACGAAACTATGCGCCACAAGCTAGGTATAGAAAGTCCGGCTGATGCAATAAACAAGACAATTGCGCTGGGTCGTGGAGAGGTTAAAGGTTATATTATCGGAGTAGTAGAAGACTTTCACCAAAACTCCCTGCGCGACCCAATAGACCCTTCCATTATACTATCAAACCCAAACAACTACTGGTTTTTATCCGCAAAGATTGATATGGCCCGAAAGCAGGAAGCGCTGCAGCACCTGGAAAAAGTATGGAACAAGGCTTACCCGGATGATGTGTTCAACTATGAGTTCTTAGACGAAACCATTGCACGATTCTACCAGGATGAAGCACGCCAGAGTAAACTCTTCAAGATATTCTCTGTGATCGCCATTTTTATAGGCTGCCTCGGATTATATGGTTTGGTTGCATTTATGGCTGCGCAGCGAACAAAAGAAGTGGGTATTCGCAAGGTGCTGGGTGCCTCTATGTTCAACATCACGGTGCTGTTTTCTAAAGAGTTTGTGAAGCTGGTTCTGATTGCATTTATACTTGCCGTGCCGGTGGCTTACTACCTCATGAGCCTGTGGTTACAGGATTTTACCTATCGCATAACCCTGCAATACTGGCCGTTTATACTTGCAGGTGTAGTAACACTTATCATTGCCATTATCACCATGAGCTCGCAAGCAATTAAAGCCTCGTTAACCAACCCAGTTGTTTCGCTTAAAAGTGAGTAATTCAAACGTTAAAATAAAACCACTCCACAAACTATGAAATTACCTTTAATACTACTTTTCTTCCTGCTAACTAATGCTGTATTGGCACAGGATTGCGATTGCGCTACAGAGTTTGAATTTGTGAAATCATACTACGAGCAAAATAGCCCGGCATTTCCTAAAATCAAAAGCGACTCTAAAGCTCACAACAATTATCAGCAACAGGTAAAACAGCTTAGTAAAGCCATCGCCAAAGAAAAATCTGAAGATCGCTGTATTTTATACTTAGAGCAGTATGTAGAACTATTAAAAGACCATCACAGTGGCATCGGCCCTAACCTGAAGCGGCAGGATATTGACTTTTCAAATGAAGATCAGATGAAAAGTTTTAAAGCTGGCAAAACCTTTCAGTCATTCCGAAAAGTACCGGTTGACACGCTTAAGATTCAGGCAGCGCTCAGCACAAAAAACCCGGAAGATGTAGAAGGTATTTACACAAACAGCAGCGGCCTGAACATTGGCATCATCAAAAACAAAAAAGGCAGCTATATTGGCGTTGTACTTAGTAAAACAAGGCTTTTAGAAGTGGGCCATGTACTACTGGAGCTAAAGAAAAAAGATACCAGTACCTACGAAGGTGTTTACCACTTAGGGCTACTAGGCTATAATTTTCAGCACTATTATAAGGAAGTGGAGGTAAAAGAAGGACGCATACCCCAATTTGGATTTTACAAGCAAGACTTTGTAAGCCAGCAACATAAGAAACCTTACGAATTCAAGGAAATTGATTCTCAAACGAACTACATCAGGTTAAGCTCTTTTGATGGAGGTTTGAAAAAGGAATTAAATGCGTTTTACGAAGCAATAGCAGATAAACTGAATAGTACACCATACCTTGTTATTGATCTAAGAGACAATGGCGGAGGCGATGAGCAATGCTACTATAACCTGCTTCCATACCTATACACAAAGCCGCTGGTAATTGATAACGCAGACGTGTGGGTGTCGCCGGAGAACATTAAGCGCTACGAAGAACTGGCAAAAGGCACCTCTACGCCGTTGATCCAGAGAATGAAACAGGCGCAACCTTATACTTTTATTCCGCAGGTTGAAAGCGCCATTAACACCTGGGAGCTTGACAGTACAACTGCTTACCCAAAAAAAGTAGCTGTTTTGTTTAACAGAAATACCGCCAGCTCGGCAGAAGGCATGATTATGTATGCCAAACAAAGCGATAAAGTTGTTACAATCGGAGAAAACTCTGGGGGCTATTTAGGATATGGCAATGTAATGCAGGCAAGCACACCCTGTGGCAAGTATATTTTAGGTTGCACCACAACCAAATATCTAAATAAGTCCAAGTATGAGTATATAGGAATAGAACCAATGTATAAACCTGCGGATAAACAAGATTGGGTAACTTATGCGCAGTCACTTTTTCTAAACCTATAAGTTTAGCTGCATCTTAAGCGAAGCTTATTAACGAGACTACCTGATTCAAAATAGTGAAATCCAGTAAGGCCATACATTTAAGTATGGCCTTACTGGATTTACGCAAAGAAAAAGTATGGCTTAGTATCTTCCTTTCGGAGCAGAATCAGACAGAAACGTGGATTTATACTTCGGCTGACTTGCGATTTTATCATAAGCAGGGCATGAACCTCGCTGGCAGGATACAGTGGCAGAGGCAAGAATAATTAAGCCAAATACTTTAACTAAAGTTGATTTCATGATTATCTAAGGTTGGTTGTTTAAATCTAAATCCTGCTTTTATGGTGCTTGCATGCTGTACACCATTTATAAAGCAAATAAGCTTTTGTATGGCAATATCAATAAATAAGCCCTCTGGGTAAGCAGGGTGCAAATATATATTTATTTTAATATATTGCATTACCCATATTAAAAATAAATTTAATCCTACCTAATTAACTGAACAGATAAGTACTGCCACAACATCTGCCATACATTCATATCCTGAACTGCCTTGCACCGTAAACACAGAATTACAAAAACAAAAATGCATAGCTATGGCGCAGGACAAGTACTTATGGTGGCAAAAGGGAATTATATATCAAATTTATCCACGCTCTTTTCAAGATAGTAACGGCGATGGAGTAGGCGATCTGAAGGGGATCATCACAAGGTTAGATTACTTGAAGTGGTTGGGCGTAAACGCAGTCTGGATATCTCCGATCTACCCATCTCCTATGGCAGATTTTGGATACGATATCTCCGACTATTGTGGCATTCATACGTTGTTCGGTAACATGGCTGATTTTGACCAGTTGCTAACCGAAGTGCACAGCCGCGACATGAAACTTATACTTGACCTGGTGCCTAACCATACTTCTGATCAGCATCCCTGGTTCCTGGAGTCACGCTCATCCAAAGACAACCCAAAGCGAGATTGGTATATCTGGCGCGACGCTAAAGAAGACGGCAGCGAACCCAACAATTGGCTGTCAGTGTTTGGCGGCAGTGGCTGGGAATGGGATGAAAAAACGCAACAATACTATTACCATGCATTTTTAAAAGAACAGCCCGACCTTAACTGGCGCAACCCGGAGGTACAGAAAGCTATGTTTGATGTCATGCACTTTTGGCTGGATAAAGGCGTAGACGGATTTAGGGTAGATGTGATGTGGCACATGGTTAAAGATGATCAGCTACGCGACAACCCTCCCAACCCAAATTATAAGCAACACGAATCTACTTACGAGCAGTTAATACCTGCTTTCTCTACTGACCAGCCTGAAGTGCACGACTTGGTAGAGAAAATGCGTGACATTACCAACTCATATGAGGAGCGTGTGCTGATAGGTGAAATCTACTTACCAATTCATAGGCTTGTAACTTACTATGGCCACAACAACAACGGCGCTCACTTGCCCTTTAATTTTATGCTGATTAACATAGATTGGGATGCAGAGCACATCAAATCAAAAGTGGACGAATATGAAGGTGCACTACCTGAAGGTGGTTGGCCTAACTGGGTAATCGGAAACCACGACCAGCCCCGCATAACCAGCCGGGTAGGCACCTCGCAAGCAAAAGTAGCCGGAATGCTGCTGCTAACCCTGCGTGGCACCCCCACTATGTACTACGGAGATGAGTTGGGCATGCGCGATGTGCCAATACCCCCAGACGAAGTACAAGACCCACAGGGGCTGAACATGCCTGACAAAGACCTTAGCCGCGACCCCGCCCGGACGCCCATGCAATGGGACGATTCTGAAAACGCTGGCTTCACATCCGGCAAGCCCTGGTTAAGAATTGCCGACTCATACCGAAAAAGAAATGTAAAAGTACAACAGGAAGATGAGGAATCGATGCTGCTGTACTATCGTAAGTTAATCACGCTTCGCCAAAAGGAGCCTGCCCTGCATGTAGGTGATTATGTACCTGTACAGGCAAAGCCTCCATTACTGGCATATATCAGGCAGCACGAAAATAAGCGAATCTTGATCGTGCTCAACCTGAGCCATAAACCCTGCGTGTTCAGGCCGCAATACCAAAATTACAAGGGTACAATTGTATTAAGTACAGCCCCTGAAAGAGAAAACAGAAAAGTAGAAGGCAATATCAGCCTTTCCGGTGACGAAGGTATTGTGGTTGCGCTTGAGTAGCTTGTAAGTATAAGGTACTGCTTAGTATACTTATCCAATGTGTCTATGACTCTAAACCGGAAATATTTTTGGTTTATCCTGCTGCTCTGGTTGTTTTACCCGTGGCATTTTACACATGCCCAACAAAAAGAGGTCACAAATGAGTTTGCTGTCTGGAAGGGATTTTTCTTGAACACGCGCATTGCTGCCCGTAACTCAATTTTTACGGACCTGCATCACATTAGCGGCTCCTTTGCCGTTGCCAGGGCAGGACTAACGCAACACCTTCCGCATGGCGTGGATGTTACAGCTGGCTATGCCCGCTTATGGTTAACCGTACCCGGATCTGGTTCTGATGCCTTGGATAGAAACGAGCACAGGCCCTGGATGCAGGTTGCTGTACTAGGTAAAATTGGCTCTAACATTAACCTCGGTACAAGGATACGCTACGACCTGCGGTTCCGGCAACGCGTAGAGGCTGCGGAATTGCTGCCAAAGTATGATCTTACGCACAGAGTACGCTTACAAGAAACTCTACGCCTCAACTTCCCTGGTTTTAAAACAGAATGGATGCTCCCCTACCTGGTTTTAAGCAACGAGATACTCCTGAACTTCGGGGAAAATGTTAGCTACAACACCTTTGACCAAAACCGCCTGAGTCTGATGCTGGGGTTAGAGCACAATTTTTTGCGCCTGCAAACCGGCTATATGCATCGCTTTGTACAGTCTGCTTCTGTGCCAAATCGCTACACCAACAATCATAACTTAACTGTATGGCTGTTTTATACTTTAGACATAAGAAAGAAGACAAAAGAGTAATGCCCTATATTTTATACTTTAAAGCCTGCTTAAAACTAAAAGAGCACCTGCAGTGCGTCAGGTGCTCTTTTAGTTTATACTTTAAGTTAGCTACTCTGCCAGTTTTGCCTCTAGGTCTTCTATTTCCAGCATCAGTTCTTCCCATTTCTCCTGGGCTTTGTCAAGCTCTGCCTTCACCTTCTCAAACTTGGCCGTTACCTCTTGCAGCAGCTCCACGTCGCTGTATACTTTTGGGTCAGCAAGTTCGTTTTCGTGAGTGGCAAGTTTGGTTTCCAGTTGATGTACCTTTTGCTCTACATCGCTTAGCTGTTTGTTTACCTGCTTTAGCTGGTTGTTTAGCTGGTTATATTCGCTTTTTTCGCGCTGCTGCTTTGGCTGGTTTTGCTTTGCCTGTGGTGCAACGGCATTTGCCAGCTGTTTTGCCTCTTTCTCACGCTTCTCCTGGAATTGCTCATACTCATGGTAGGTGCCCGGATACTCCTTCAGTTGGTAGTCCTCGATGTACCAGATCTTGGTAGCCACATTCTCTACAAAGTAACGGTCGTGGGAGATGATGATAAATGTGCCTTCATACTGCTCCAGCGCCTGAATGAGAATATTTACCGACTGCATATCCAGGTGGTTGGTAGGCTCGTCGAGCATCAGGAAATTAGCCTCAGAGATTAGCGTTTTTGCCAGTGCTACACGCGACTTCTCCCCACCAGACAGCACTTTAATCTTTTTGAATACATCATCGCCGGTAAACAGAAACGAGCCCAACAGCGTGCGCAACTCCATTTCAGTTTTTTTGGAACCGGCCTGCTGCATCTCCTGCAGCATCTCGTTTTCTACGTTAAGCGACTCCAGCTGGTGCTGCGCATAGAACGACATAATAACGTTATGCCCCAGCTCATGTTTGCCTTTAATAGGCTCAGTGCCGGCAATAATGCGCAGCAGCGTGGATTTACCTTTACCATTACCACCAATTAAAGCGATCTTATCGCCGCGCTCCACATGCACGTTTGTATCTCTAAAGATCACTTTGTCATCGTAGGCTTTGCTCATGTGCTCGAGGCGCAGAATATGGCGGCCCGGTTGTACATTAAACTTAAAGCTGAAATTTACTTTAGCAGCATCTGGCGCTACATCTTCGATGCGCTCCAACCTATCAAGCTGCTTCATGCGGCTTTGCGCCTGCTTTGCTTTGGTGGCCTTTGCCTTAAAACGCTCAATAAAGCGCTCTGTCTGGCGGATCTGGGCTTGTTGGTTTTCGTAAGCACCTTTCTGAATTTCGTTGCGTAGTGCCTTTTCCTCTACATAAAAACTGTAGTTGCCAGGGTACACATTCAGCTTTGCACCGGATACCTCTACTGTAACGTTTGTTGTGCGATCCAGGAACTCGCGGTCATGCGATACAATTACAACAGCCCCTTCGAAGCGCTCCAGGTACGTTTCCAGCCATTTGATGGAAGGTAAGTCAAGGTGGTTGGTAGGTTCGTCAAGCAGTAATAATGATGGCTTCTGTAACAGGATCTTTGCCAGCATCACACGCATGCGCCAACCTCCTGAGAAAGAAGCCAGCGGTTGCTGCAACTCTTCTGTCGTAAAGCCCAGTCCTTCGAGTATAGCCTCCGCCTCGGCCTGCATGGTATAGCCTCCAAGCGCCTCAAAACGCTCCTGCAGGCTTGCAAGCTTCTCCACCAGGTTATCATGAAAGTTATTTTCAAACTCCACCAGCACCTTGTCGATCTCCTTCTGCAAACTCATTGCCTCATCAAAAGCCTGCATAGCCACCGAAAGTATACTTTCATGCGTTTCGTAGCTCAGCAGGTCCTGGTTCAGGAAACCAATGGTAGTATCCTTGCTCATCTGAATACTTCCGCCATCTGGCCTGTACTCTCCTACAATAATGCGCAGCAGCGTAGATTTACCGGTACCGTTAAGCCCTATCAGGCCAATTTTATCTTTGGGTTTTATATGCAGGTTGGCATCCTCGTACATAGGGCGGCTGCCAAAATGAAAGTTCAGGTTATTAATGGAGATCATGTGCTTAGGCAATAAGTAAGGTACAAAGGTACTTAATTTTGCATGTGAGTTAAAAACATAAGCAGCTTAGATAAAGTGCTTTCATATACTGTCGTATTCAAATAAGGCCACACATACCTGCAATACCATAACTTTAAGTGCTGCAAGAAGTATACTCCTTTCTAATTTAATTACAGCCAAAAACTTATCCTGTATTGAATTAAACATTTACTTTGCAGGATCGTTTTTCTTTTGATATGCTACAGGTCCTAAAAGCCTTACCCCTATGATTGCAATTGCTTCGCTTTTAGACAAAAAAACTACTGAACGCGTAAATGAGCTCACAGAATATTTGGAGACAAAATTCGGGCTCAACAACGTAAAACTCACTCCTTACCCTCACTTAACCATCTTAACTGCGGAGGTTGTGGACATGGAAGAGCTGAAGCAGTACCTGGAAACTACTTGTCTCGAAACAGAAAAATTTAAAGTACGCACCACAGGCTTAGGTATTTTTCCCGGTGAAAAACCTGTAGTGTACATACCTGTACTGAGAACGCCGCCCCTAAATCGCCTACATGAGCGGCTGCATGCTGCTGTTTCGGAGATGAGCTCTGAGATGGGCATTTACTATAACACCAACATGTGGCTGCCCCACATTACCCTGGCCCTCGGCGACACCAGCCCTGAAGTACTTGGTCCTTTGCTTAGCTACCTGTGCCAGTATAATTTTGATTGGGAGATTACTATAGATAACCTGATCATACTGCAGAAGTGCGGCGACTATTATCTGAAAGAAGAAGAGTTCAGGTTTGGGCGCGGTGAACGTGAATTGATCAGTTAAACGTTACTATTACCGATTCTTCTGCGGCAAAAGTATACTTCCCAGTTCATCCTAAGTTTAATTTGCTACTCATTCATATCTTTAAAGTACAATATCAGCAAATTTATTTTATAGCTATCTGTATAAAATGCTTATAGAATTATTACCCTCTTTGTAGTAATTTATACCATATTCTCTGCTCCTCTTGCTACACCTGTACAGTTTGGGTTGTCATTCCTCATAAGTAAAGATCAATTTTAATACATTTTTAATGTAGCAGAAAGTATAAAAAATTCAACTAATAGCTTTTTGTGGTCGTAATATTTTGGACTTATACATAGTTACAAAGCAGGTTTTTCGAAAGCCAGCTAACACCACTAGGTATGTTAATCAACAACTATATACCGCCATCAAGAAGCCATGCAAGAAAAAGAAAACAACCCCAAAAAATCAAACCAGCCAAACAGGAAGGTAGATGAGAACAGTAAAGATAAGCAGCTGGAACAATTCAGAAACGATAACTCTGAGCAGTACTTAACCACCGACCAGGGTGTTCGCATCAATCACACCGACGACTCGCTTAAAGCTGGATCACGTGGGCCAACCCTGCTAGAGGATTTTCACTTCCGGGAGAAGATGACGCACTTCGACCATGAGTCGATGCCGGAACGCGTGGTGCATGCCAGAGGATCAGGGGCACACGGTTACTTCCAGCCTTACGACGACTCATTAAAAGAATTTACAAGAGCGAAATTTCTGACAGACCCGAACACAAAGACTCCGGTTTTTGTAAGATTTTCAACAGTTGTAGGCTCCAGAGGCTCAGCGGATACTGTACGTGACGTGCGTGGGTTTGCTACCAAATTTTATACAGAAGAAGGTAACTACGATCTGGTTGGGAATAACATGCCGGTGTTCTTTATACAAGACGCTAACAAATTTGCAGACCTGGTGCACGCTATCAAACCCATGCCAGACAGTGAAATGCCCCAGGCATCTGCTGCACACGATACCTTCTGGGATTTTGCCTCGCTGATGCCGGAGATCAACCACATGATTATGTGGGTATTATCTGACAGAGCTATTCCGAGAAGCTTCAGAATGATGGATGGGTTTGGGGTTCATACATTCCGTTTTGTGAACGAGGCAGGAAAAGGCACTTTTGTTAAATTCCACTGGAAGCCAAAACTTGGCGTGCACTCGCTTGTTTGGGACGAAGCACAAAAACTTGCTGGTAAAGACCCAGACTGGCTGCGCCGTGATCTTTGGGAGGCTATAGAAATGGGTGATTACCCTGAGTTTGAACTTAACGTGCAGCTGGTACCGGAAGAGGATGAATTTAAGTTTGACTTCGACCTGCTGGATGCAACCAAAATCATACCTGAGGAACTGGTACCCCTAAAGCCTGTCGGGATGATGACGCTTAACCGAAACCCTGACAATTTTTATGCAGAAACAGAGCAAGTGGCTTTTCACCCAGGCAACCTGGTGCCAGGTATAGATGTGACTAATGATACGCTGCTGCAGGGCCGCCTGTTCTCTTATATTGATACACAGATTAACCGATTTAGCAGCGCCAACTTTGCTGAGCTGCCAATTAACAGGCCTGTGGTGCCAGTTCATAATAACCAGGGAGCCGGATTTATGCGCTATACTATCGGCAAAGGCAAAGTAAATTATTGGCCAAACTCCTTAGGTGGTGGCTGCCCCATGATGGCACCTGAAAATAGGGGCGCTTATGTACACTACATGGAGAAAGTAGAAGGCCATAAGATACGTGCCCGCAGCGAAAGCTTTAACGACCACTACAGCCAGGCTACGCTGTTCTGGAACTCAATCACAGAGGTAGAGCAGAAACATATTGTAGATGCTGCTCATTTTGAGCTTGGTAAAGTAGAATCAAAAGAAATACGCCAGCGTATGGTAGGCCATTTCTCAAAAATAGATATAAACCTTGCCAGAATGGTGGCTGCCGGCATTGGCATAGAAGTACCTGAAAACTTTGACCAGAGATCTACGGGTAATTTTGAAGACAATGAGGCCAGCAGAAAGATGAAAAAAGGCAAATCAGTTGATGATACTGCTTTTGTAAGTATGGAACGCCGTGATAAGATAGAAACCGCTAAATCCAGAAAAGTAGCTATCCTGATTGAAAACGGATTTGATTACAACGAGGTGATGCAGGTAAAACAAGCAATTGAGGATGCCGGAGCACATGCCAAAATTGTTTCCAAGTACTTAGGTATGCGCAAAGGCATTAACGGGGAGACAGTTGAGGTGGATAAGAGCCATGTATCAACAGGCTCTATCATGTATGATGCTATTTATATTCCGGATGGCAAAGGAAGTATAGAGGCTTTAATGAAAGAAGGAGATGCACTGCACTTTATTAATGAAGCTTTTAAACATCATAAATCAATTGCGACATCTGGTAACGGTATCATGCTACTTCAAAAAACATCAATCGGCGGCTTTGTATTTGCCGACCCAACATCACGCGATGTAAAAGAGCATAAAGGCGTAGTAACTGCCGGAAACGATGCCGATGCAGATGAATTTGCAACCAAGTTTATAGAAGCGATTAAAAAGCACCGCCACTGGAACCGTGAGGAAAAAATGTCGGTACCTGCTTAAGCATTTCATATTTTAAAGTATAAAAAAGGCGGCTGAAGTATACTTCAACCGCCTTTTTTCATGCTCATCAAAAACTATTAAGCCACCTCTTCATCAGCTATGAGTACAGAAGAGGGTATAATCTAAGTTTAATTAGTGCCCTGAATCTCCCCTACCATTTGTTCCCGTCAATGCTTATCTTTACTTAAGTACAAAGCAAAATTCATGAAATTATCTAATACATTCTCCCTTAAAACCGGAGCATTGTCCATAGCGCTTTTTACGGCTGTGTCGTGCAGCCAAACGGCTACCCAATCGAATGTACTACCCGTAGAAACCGGCGTATCTCAGCGGCTGGCAGAGCACAGAAAGCAGGTGCTGAGCAATATAAATTACAACCTGCACCTTACCATACCCGCACAAAAAAATCAGCCTATTGCCGCCACTGAGGTTATTACACTAACACTACACCAAAACGAGCACCCCTTACAACTGGATTTTAAAGAGCAGGAAGTCAACCTTAAAAGTATAAAAGTAAACGGCAAAACAACACCCATTAATTTCCAGAACGAACATATCCTGATCGATAATAAGTACCTGAAAGAAGGCGAAAATAAACTTGAAATAGACTTTACTGCCGGCAATCTTTCCCTTAACCGTAACGAGGACTACCTCTATACTTTGCTGGTGCCAGACAGAGCCAGAACTGTTTTCCCGGTGTTCGACCAACCAGACTTGAAAGCTACTTTCACGTTGGCCCTAAGTATACCCCGCACTTGGAAAGCAGTAGCCAATGCACCGCTTCAGGATATAGTGGCAAAAGGCGACCAGAAAGTTTACCGCTTCCAAGAATCCGATAAGATCAGTAGCTACCTCTTCTCTTTTGTAGCCGGAGACTTTGACTTAATTACGCGCACTGAGGCGGGTAGGCCCATGAACTTTTACCACCGCGAAACCGACAGCAGTAAGATCAACCTAAGTATAGATCCCATTTTTAAAATCCATGCCGATGCTTTGGCTTTTATGGAGGACTATACGCAGATACCTTACCCTTTCCAGAAATTTGATTTTGTGGCCATACCCGATTTCCAGTACGGCGGTATGGAGCATGTGGGAGCCATTGATTATAAAGCCTCTACCCTCTTTCTCGACGAAGGTGCCACAAAAGACCAACGAGTATCACGCTCTAACCTGATTGCTCATGAAACTGCCCATATGTGGTTTGGCGATCTGGTTACAATGCGCTGGTTTAACGACGTGTGGATGAAGGAGGTATTTGCCAATTTTATGGCTGATAAGGTATCGCAGGTAACGTTGGCAGACGCTAACTATGACCTTAAGTTTTTACTTGATCATTTTCCAGCTGCCTATGGCGTAGACCGCACCACCGGTGCCAACCCCATACGCCAGCAACTGGACAACCTACAGGATGCCGGCAGCATGTACGGCAACATCATCTACCACAAAGCTCCAATTATGATGCGCCAGCTGGAGCGGCTTATTGGTGAGAAGGCGTTTAAAGAAGGAATAAGAGAATACCTAAAAACCTATGCGAACAGCAACGCCACCTGGCCGGAGCTGATCGAGATACTGGACAAGCGTACACCAGCCGACCTGCAGTCCTGGAACCAGGTTTGGGTAAACGAGTCTGGCAGACCTGTAATCGATTACAAGCTGGAGACAGACAACCGCAGGATTACCAATTTCACCATCTCCCAAAAAGGCGAAGACGGCTCAGACAGGCTGTGGCCACAATTTTTCGAAGTGGCGCTGGTGTACAAGGATCGCGTTGAAGAGCTGACAGTAAACATGGACGCGCCTCAGGTAACGTTAAAAGCAGCTATAGGAAAGCAGCATCCTGATTTTATACTTTTCAATTCCTCTGGGCAAGGGTATGGCTTGTTTCCGATTAACGGGCAAAACCTTTCAGCTGTTCCCCTATTAAAAGATCCTGTTATGCGGGCCAGTGCTTACATCAACATTTACGAGAACATGCTGAGCGGCCGTGGAGTTGATCCTAGTCTTGTATTGGCTTTTACGTTATTAGAATCTGAAAGAGAAACAGAAGAACTTAACCTGAAGCTTTTGACAGGCTATACAAGTTATATTTTTTGGAAATTTATAACCCCTGAACTCAGAAATAAGATGGCACCTGCGTTTGAGAAAAAGCTTTGGGATAACATAAATGCTCAAGAAAAATCTAATGCAAAAAAGCTGCTTTTTAAAGCTTACCAAGATATAGCCCTAACTCCAGATGCAATACAACGTTTATACAAAGTATGGCAAACGCAACAGGCACCTGCAGGTATAACACTCACAGAAGATGATTACACGTCGCTGGCACTTGCACTAGCTCTGCGAGATTACCCGAAAGGCAATAGTATATTAAGCGAGCAACTAAAGCGCATTAAAAACCCTGATCGACAAAAAAGACTGCAGTTTCTGATGCCAGCTTTATCGGCTGAGGTGGAAGTACGAGACGCATTTTTTGAGTCGCTTGCCCAGGAACAGAACCGTGAGAAGGAGGCTTGGGTAACTACTGCACTTGGTTACCTGCACCACCCGCTCCGCAGCCACACCTCTGAAAAATACCTGCAGCAAAGCCTGGAACTACTAGAAGAGATTCAGCTAACCGGCGACATCTTTTTCCCGGCTAATTGGTTAAATGCCACATTTAGTGCTTACCAAACACCAACTGCCGCAGCAACCGTGCGTAATTTTATAGAGGCAAACCCTAATTATAATCCAAAACTACGCGGTAAAATATTACAAGCGGCAGATAACCTGTTTCGGGCTGTGAAGCTGTTGAAAAATAATCAATAAAAGAAAAGAGGCTGCCAATTGTGTTAATTGGTAGCCTCTTTTGATTCGATCAATTTATACTTTAAAAGGTGTAGCCAAACAACAACGTAACAGAATTTCTGGCACTTTTAAGGCCAGTAAACGGAGACAGCCCGTTGCCTCTTTCCATTTTAATTTCTGCGTTGAACTTGCTTAAAGCGACACCTGCACCCAGCAACAGCGCCTGCTCATGCTTCCTGAATTCAGACAAGGGTTTTTGGGTTTTAGTACTCTCTGATGCATAAAATTTACGGTACACATGCTGGCTGCTATTATCAGATACCATCAGGTTATTAGCTACACCAGCTGTAATGTAAGGGCTTAATTTGGTATCGGCTAGTTTGTACCTTAAAGAAGCGTTTATGCCCAGGTAGCCCAGTTTAAATTCAGTATCTGTTGATGTATAGTTTTGGCTGGAATTGCTGCTTTTGCTAGTATAGCTGTCTTCTGCTGTAAAGTTTCTGTACACTAAATCGCCTTGTATTGCCCATTTGCCTCGTGCACGTGGCAAAGTTGCCAATAACGATATTCCGGTAGTTATACCTACGCTATTAAAATCAGCATTGGTAAGACCTTCAAATTCATGCTGATTAATTTTAGACACTTAAAAATCCAATAGCACAAGAGTCCCTATAAATGAAGCAATTAGTAAATTACTCAATCAAATATTATCTCAAGCTGTACCCTAATTTAAGGCCTAACATACTTTTAGTTGAGCTAAGCATATGATAGCTAGATACTCCATTTCCGAGTTCATATCTCAATTCAGCCGTCATTTTCTTATAATTTAAACCTACACCTGCTACTATAGCCTGCTCATATGTTCTAATATCTTCTAAGGCTTTACCTTCCGCATCTGGATAATCTGAATAGAATCGTCTTTGGGTTGTTTTCTTATTTGTATATGAAATTCCAAAATTATTCGCGATTCCAATATTCAAATAAGGTTTCAAAGATGCAGCAATATCTAATTTATATCTAATCATAGTATTTAAACCAATACTTGTCATGGAGATTTCACTATGAGATCTTTTGAAATTTTCAGAGGAGAAAATATATTCATAATCGCCTTCAACATGGTAAGATTTCCAAAGGAGCTCATTGTAGACAGACCATTGGTTGTGCAACCTAGGTAATTTCACATCAATTGAAATACCAGCTGCTTGCCCTGAACCAATAAATTTATTCTGGCTAAGCTCATCGAAACCTCTGCCCTTGAACTGCATACTAGTATAAGATCCTCCTGCTAAAATGCCTAATGATGTGATAAACTTTTGACTTTTAGCTGAATATCCTGTTTCATTTCCACTTTTACATTGATTGTAAGATAAAACCAGATTTTGCAGTGATTTAAAGGAAAGATGAGTGTTTTCGATTATACCTGCTCCCTGGCTACAATCTTGCATAATTTCTAAAAGGGAAGTTTTGTAAATTGGTATGTCTAATAGCATTACATTACCTCCTACATTACGTTTTACTTTTCGTAAAATAAGTTCTTGAGGCATATCACTTCCACGCTGAATAAAGAAGTGCTCTTTATTACTTTTGTCTTTGAGATATAACAAATTAAGATAACCCTTTACAATTACCCGTAATAATACAGTATCTACAACAATGACCGGTTCAGCATCAATTTTAATCTCACTAATATTGACAGGTGACTTATCAATGGGCAAAAGATAGCGTTCAAACCAATCCCCAGTAGAAAGTCTTAAGCTTTTCACATCTAGAATATTTATTTTAGAAATATTTGTACCTTCAGCGTTCTCTGAAACCAAGAAAGTTTTTGGGTTTTTACTCCAGTTTCTATCATTAAGAAAGGTGTGAACAGTATCATTATGCTGTGTCACATAATATCCCTTGACAAACTTGGTTTGCCCCACAGACAGAAAGGAAACAAAGAGTAATAAAAGTGTAAAAGTTGTTTTCATATAAGAGTTTAAATAATAAATATGGCAAATATAGTATTTATCACTATAAACACACAATCAATCTACTACTAGAAGTAGCCATAAAAAAACAAAAGCCCGGTAAGCAATGTTACCGGGCTTTTGTTTTATACTCTAAGCGGATTATTACATATCCAGCACCAGAGCGAATATAAGTGGCGCCACAATGGTAGCATCCGATTCGATCATATACTTAGGCGTATCCTTGCCTAATTTGCCCCAGGTTATTTTCTCGTTTGGCACTGCGCCAGAGTATGAACCGTAGCTGGTTGTGGAGTCAGATATCTGGGCGAAGTAACCCCAAAGCGGAACACCGTCGCGCTGCAGGTCCTGGTGCAGCATTGGCACTACACATATCGGGAAGTCACCGGCAATACCACCACCAATCTGGAAGAAACCGATTGTAGATTCTTCTTTAGCTGTATTGGTATACCACTCAGCTAGCTCCATCATGTACTGGATACCAGTTTTTACCGTGTGCACATTCTTCACATCGCCGCTGATCACGTGGCCTGCATAAATGTTACCCAGCGTTGAGTCTTCCCAGCCTGGGCAAATAATCGGAAGGTTCTTTTTAGCAGCCTCCAGCATCCAGCTGTTTTTCGGGTCGATCTGGTAGTATTGCTCCAGGTCGCCACTTAAAAGTATCTGGTAAAAGAACTCATGCGGAAAGTATGATTCACCTGCTTTATCTGCTTTCTCCCAATACTTAAGAACCGTGTGCTCCAAACGACGCATGGCCTCCTCTTCCGGAATGCAAGTATCTGTTACACGGTTCAGGTGGCGGCTAAGTAGCTCTTCTTCGTCGGCGGCAGAAAGCTCACGGTAGTGCGGCACACGCTCATAAAAATCGTGGGCAACCAGGTTAAAGATGTCCTCTTCCAGGTTAGCTCCTGTACACGAAATAGCGTGGATCTTATCCTGGCGGATCATCTCTGCTAAGATAATACCCATCTCTGCTGTAGACATGGCACCAGCCAGCGTTACCAGCATTTTACCCCCGTTGTTGAGGTGTGTTTTGTATCCTTCGGCGGCATCAATCAGCGATGCGGCATTAAAGTGCTTGTAGTGTTTCTTTAAGAAATTTGATACTTCCATTTTAACTAGCTTTAATGAAGCCAATACTGCCACAAACAGCAGTTTGAGCGGCAAAGGTAAGACTTATTTTGATATTGGTTAATCGTTGTTTGGATACTGTTTTAAGTAACCGAATATCATTATTCGTTATTCACCCAGATAAGGTTAATTTGATGCAGCTAAATCAGTCTTTATAAAGCATAAAGCAGAAAAACTAGCTAGCTGTGCACAACAAATAACCTATTGAGAACACGACTATTTAGCCGGCGTTTCGATGATCAGGTTGTGGTTCGTATAGATACATATATCGGCGGCGATGTTCAGGGACTCGCGCACCATTTCTTCTGCCGATAAGTGCGGGGCATGCTTTTTAAGTGCCAAAGCGGCAGCATGCGCATACATACTTCCTGATCCAATGGCAGCAATCTGGTTGTCCGGCTCCAGCACATCCCCAGTTCCAGAAATGATTAGTAGTTCATCTTTGTTGGCGACCACCATCATAGCTTCGAGCTTACGCAGGTACTGGTCTTTGCGCCAGTCTTTAGCCAACTCTATGGCAGCGCGTTTCATGTTGCTTTGGTAAGCATTCAGCTTCTCCTCAAAGCGCTCCAGCAACGTAAAAGCATCGGCAGTAGAGCCAGCAAAACCGGTTACAATCTTTCCATCCAGTAGCTTACGGATTTTTTTCACGTTACTTTTGGCAATGTGCTTGTCCATGGTGGCTTGCCCGTCGGCACCCAGAGCTACTTCTCCGTTATGAAAAATACCGCAAACGGTGGTTGATCTTATTTTAGTCATCTGTTTTTGTACTTGGTCAGGTTAAACATACGCAGGCACAGTTATACTTGCTGCACTTGTGCTTTGTAAAGCTACAGTATCTTCAAACAAAAAGCCAAAGCTATACTTTACGCCAAATTGTCTGCCTACTGCTGCGCCTGAAACTATAGTATGCCTATCTGAAATATCCCTGCACCTATACTTTTGCTCAATGAGGTCTAAAGAATCGAGTTCTTCTTCAGTAAGAGGTTAATATCCTTCATACTTACCCGATAGATATTCGACTGCCCATTCATTACTTCCTGAGCAGCTTCACCAGGTACCTCCTTCCTGAAACTTGCAAAGTATAGGTAACGCCCGTCAGTAGAAAAATGCGGCGTAAAGTCGAAGGCGGCGCTGTTAAGTGAAATGCCCAGGTTTACAGGCGCAGTCCAGGTGTTGTCTTTTAAACGGTAAGATAGGTATATGTCACCCTCGCCCAAGCCACCTTCTCTATCCCATGCTGCCCAAGCCATGTACTTGCCATTCGCAGAGAAAGCGATGTCTCCTTCAAACGCTGAAGAATTAACTGATTCCGGTGCAAGTTCCAGATCGCCGGCAATGCCGTTTTGGTACCTTGCCCTGTAAATATCGGAACTACCTATACCGCTTTTCCGGCCAGAGTTAAAGTATAAGTATCCGTCCTTCCGAAGCTCCGGCCCCAGTTCATCGCCTTTGCTATTAATTTTATCGCCTGTAACCGGTACAGGTGCTCCCCAATCTCCGTTCACCAGCTGCGAGTACCATATATCCAGATCTTTTTTGCCTGTTGTGCCATCTGTAGTGCGGTTAGTGATAAAAAACAATGTTTTCCCGTCCGGGCTCAAGGCCGGGTCAGAATCATTGTAGCGAGCATCAGAAAAAGAAACGGGTACAGGCTCTGACCATTGGCCCTTAGTAAGATGGCTGACCATGATTTTCATACCTTCGAATCCTTGGTGGGCTCTTACAAAGTACATAGTTCTGCCATTGCGGGTAACCAGTGGGTTAAACTCGTTTTGGGAGGTTGAGATAACGTTTTCTGCTACTAATGCTAACCTGGTATGCCCTTTTTGTTGTGCAGATGCTGCAAAGCACAAGACACAGCAGAAAGCTGTGCTGAGAAATACTTTTTTCATAGTTGTAGATTTAGGATCAAAGCAAATGTAGCAAATACATTAACTACGCAGTTGCATATTTAGACAGTCTGCAGCCGCTGCGTCATATACATCAACAACACTACTATAAGCAGGTAACTTCAGGTCATCTCAAACTGCAGCTAAACACGTCTATACAGGGTATTACTTTTACTTAGTGCCCCAATCACGGTATCAGCATATTTAAAATTTGTTTCTTAACTAACGTGCAACCATTTGCTCGTATATAGCATCTAATCTATAAATGCACCTTATGATGAAAACAGGTATAAATTTAACTAAGCTTTTATACTTTTTGGTCCTGCTGTTTTGCTTTAGCTCCTGCGAAAAAGACACAATACGCCTCACGAAATACACTGAAGAGTGGCTACAGACAAAAACAGACACAAAGCTTAACTTCACCAGCCATACCGGAGAAAAAGAAGAGTTAACTGTAACCGTAAAAACAGGCACACATATCCGATCGAACTTATCCGGCGACAGAAAGTATGAATACTACCTGTTAACCTATACCGGTAAGCAAAGCGACTTGGGCCTGATATTAGCAGCTGAGGATAAGTATGTAGACATCATGAACATCGGGCAAACAGAGTTTAACACGAACTTTGTCTCCATTACTACAGGTAAAACTGCTGCAGAGGAGGTGCTGCTTACTTACGATGTTGAAGCTGAATTTATTAACAACCTGGAATTGAATGGCGTTACCTACAATAAGCTGCTGCGTTTAAAATTTAACCTGCCACCCTCCAGACCTGACAAGATAAAAGAGGTATACTATGCTAAGAACCATGGGCTCGTATACTTCCAGACGACAGATGGGCAGTACTGGAGTTTAGATTAAACCCTGGTGCTTTTGCCTATCTTTTTAAAACCATACCGTTGCCTGCTTGTTTAAGTGGATAACTTAACAAAACCGAGATTACGTATTAGTAAGAACAACACTTGTAGTACCAATTATATAGAAGTAGAAAATATACTTGCTTAGCTTCTAGTAGCAGTGTCAAGATGTAGTACGATTACCGCAGACATTACTTGTCTGGTTTATTTTGCTTAACCGCCACCCCCATACTAAAACTATGAAAAAGACGAATTTAATTTCGTTACTGATACTTATTTTACTGGGCACAACTTCCTGCGAAGAGTTATTTGAGTATCACCCAAACCAGATCAGGCTCGAAAGCGACGAGCGCGACCTGACGGCTAAAAACCTTGTCCGCCTACAGAAACAAAACCCTGGCGATACGCTACGCATACTTGTAATGGGCGACACACAGCGCTTTTACGACGATGCCGTTGAATTTGTAAAGCAGGCCAACACGTTTGAAAACATCGACTTTGTAATACACCAAGGCGATATTTCTGACTTTGGCATGACGCAGGAGCACAAATGGGTGCATGATATTATGGAGCACCTGAAATGGCCCTACCTTACAGTTGTAGGTAACCACGACCTGCTGGCCAATGGCAGCAAAGTATACCAGAAAATGTATGGCCCGCTAAACTACTCCTTTACCTACGGCCACACTAAGTTTGTTTTTGTTGATACTAATAGCCGCGAATATGGCTTTGATGGCAGTGTGCCGGACATCAACTGGTTAAGAAAGGAAGTGTACCAGCGCGAAGATGAAGACTTTACCCAGGCTATTGTGGTATCGCATGTGCCTCCCTACGATGCTGATTTTGACGGCAACCTGGAAGATGCGTATCAGAATGTGCTGGAGTCAAGTAAGAAAGTAAAGCTTAGTTTGTTCGGCCATATTCATAACTGGCATTCAAATCATGTATACGACAACCATATTTTATACCACGGCACCACCACTGTTAAAAAAAGAGGGTTTACTTATTTAAAAGTATGGGCAGATGGCTTCGACATTCAGATGATAAATTATTAAGATGAAGCACCTTTATTCGCTCACACTTTTTATACTATTGTTGGCTGCCTTTCCCCCTGCCCTTGCCCAGGAGCCACTCCCTGATTCTGCCATTGTAGTTCCTGCTACTTCACCTTATCATGTAAAGGCGCAGTTTGCGGGCGGCATTGGTTTTGTCTCTGCTGGTGTTGGTCGCAGTTTTTTTCAGGATAAGCTGGAAACAGACCTATTCCTGGGTTACCTCCCCGAGAGTATAGGCGGCGACAGGATAGTGACATCTGCCATCAAAGCAACTTACCGCCCTATAAAACCCTTGCCTTTAAAAACTATAGACTGGCAACCGCTGCGCGTGGGATTTTTGGTAAGTTATACTTTCGGAAGCGACTACTTTACCAAAGAACCCGGCGACAAATACCCTAAAAACTACTATGGCTTCCCGACTGCTTTACACGGCAGCCTGCTGCTTGGCGGCCAGGTAGACCTGACCCGTGTAAAAAAACTACAGAAGTTCTCTGCATACTACGAATTCGGCTCCAGTTTAGAATACATTATCTCCTACATCCAAAACCCAAAGTATCTAGGACCGGGCAAGATATTCAACCTGGCACTAGGGCTTAGGATGAAGTTGTAATATTGGAAGTATATATGTATGTCTCTTTATTTAACATAAAGTCTACACCATTCAGGCCGGTTTTAGAGGTATAAATATACATTTAAGCACAGCCACTAATTACCCACAATTGCTTTGAACAACAATTAACATAAACCTAAAGTATAAACAACTTTAATTTAAAATATTTCAGGATAAAATCGGGCCTAAAAGAATTGTTGATATGTGTTTATCATTGAATCTGGTAACTAACTAATAATAAATTATGAAAATTTATCGGTAATATCTAAGGTTGGATTAACAGCAGGGTTTCTTTTCTTTATTCATGCTTTGATTCCATTTAGCCACGCTTGGCCACTTGTTTGGCCAGGTTTTGCAGGAATATTTTTACTTATGTTATTAAAAAACAAAGGAAAATTAAAATATTTTTCTTATACATTAAAATCTTTATTTAAAACCAGTTCACTATCAGCAGTCATCTTCTTTGTCTTTACCCTTGCGGTTTTATATGTAATAGGTTTTCCAGAGATGAACAAAGTTTCTGATTTGCTGGGTGCTGTTGGTCCCATAATTATTAATAGTTCTTTGATTTTCGGCCTCTTATTAGCTTCAGGGTTAGGAATAATTACTGCAATGATTAGTGGTAGTATTCTTTATCCTTTTATAAGAAATAGATAAAGAATTATTTCTCCAGAGAATATCCTATCTAATAACAACAGTATTGGCACAAGGTGAAGAACGTGCCTACTCGTGCGTATCACAAAAGTGGGTAACAATTTGTAAAAACAATGCTTGAACTTTTGCCAACTCGAAAGTCTATGCTCGCTTGCAACACCTGAATGTGCTACGACAACCAATCTCTCTAGCTCGCACTTTTTTATATACGACATTGAATCGTTAGAGAAGGCAATAGTTAGAATTAGTCGCAAACTCCCCTTATAAACGTCATAATCATACCCTATAAAATGTAAATTTAAGAGTTTAATTTGTAATAAATAAACTCTTAAAAATATGACACTAGTTAGGAAGAATAAAGTTACCTATTGGACGGCAACCGGAATAATATTTCTGTTTGAAGGCGTAATGCCCGCTCTGACTTCACACACAGACCTAGCCATAGAAGGCATTAGGCACTTAGGCTATCCCAGTTATTTTGGAGTAATGCTAACTGTGTTTAAAGTGGCAGGTGCCATAGTTCTTATTCTACCCTTCGTAAAAGGGAAACTGAAAGAGTGGGCATATGCTGGATTCGCCTTTACAACGATTGCGGCCTTTATTAGCCATTGGGTCGTAGATGGCTTTAGCGGCCAAACGCTATTACCTCTTTTAATCTTAGCAATACTAATTACTTCTTACATTCACTATCTTAAATTAGAGACTTTATATCATCGCCAATCTTTAAAGTCAGAGAAATATGTCATATCAAGCCTACCTCAATAATATAAAGGAGAAGACTGGAAAGCGGCCTGAAGATTTTAAAAATCTTGCAGAACAAAAAGGTTATACCCAAAATGGACAGCTTACCTCAGGAACTAAAGCAGGTGATATTATAAAATGGCTAAAGGAGGATTTTGACCTTGGACACGGCCATTCGATGGCAATTTATGCTTTACTTAAAGGTACAAAGAATGAAGAAAGTAAATAACTTCTAGACCTGTTATTAGCAGCAGTTGTGTTTATTAAGCATACTAAAAAGTGAGGCGCCAGAATTTTATCTTCAACTCTCCTCTAGAAGCTGATTTGAACTTCAGTTAAAAAACAATTAAACAATGCACCAACAGCTTTCAGTCATTAAAAAGGCAGGAAGCGGCTTTTGCGTACTTACGGGAAAGGCCGATGAAGGGCATCTGCTTTATTCAATGGATGTTGGCATGATTCACATTGAGTAATTTAAACAGTCTAAAGGGCATACAAAAAGTATAAGATCACGATTTTTAAGTTACATAACTGTCTGAAATATAATTGCATGAAAAAATGCTTAATGACAGCACTGCTGCGGCTACGTCTTGCAAACTGCTATACCTGCCCATAAGCGGTCTTTTAAACAGATAATCCTAAATACAGTCAGGGAAATGACATTAGATGATTTTAAAGCGGACTTGAGAAATTGGAAATTTTCCAGTTATAAAGCAATCAACTTTTCGATTGGGATCTCTGCATTACTCATATACGAATTAATCGGAAGACCATTTTACCGCCCATACATTTATGCCAATAACATAAACGATTTTCACATTGCAGATACTTTAGGAAATACTTTTGGTACTCTGACCACAATATTTTTCTTAGTTGCAATTTTATCAAATGACCCCTCAAAAGGAAATTACTTAATAAAACTTGGAACATTTAGCGTTGTAGTTTTTGAGCTTGCCCATCCATTATTAGGTAAACCAATTGATATTTGGGATATAGGAGCAACAATTCTGACAGGTATGTTTAGTTACTTAATTTACAACCTAATCTTTAGATAGCGGCAGCACCAAATAAAAAGCTCTTTGCTTAAGGATACTGAGATTAAGGCCAATTGATAAACAATTTGTAAGAAATAGAAAATAGCCGCTAACAACATAGAATAGAAAAGCTACAGCCATAGGTTTTTCAGGCTAAGCCTCTCTTTGTTGACTTACTCATCAGGGGATCGTTATTTGGTCCTTTCGTACAGCTTCTATCATTCTAAATAACATTTTCTCTTAAACAAAAATGCCTCTCCGTTGCTGGAGAGGCATTTCCCATACTTTATACTTTATTGAAACTTAAACCAATATTCTCACCGGGTTCTCCAGCATGTTCTTAAACGTTTGCAGGAAGGCAGAACCCACGGCTCCGTCAACCACGCGGTGATCGCAGCTAAGCGTTACCTTCATCATGTTACCGATCTGGATGTTGCCGTTCTTCACAACAGGAATCTGCTTAATACCACCTACTGCCATGATGCAGGCATCTGGCGGGTTGATGATGGCCGTAAACTCCTCGATACCGAACATGCCCAGGTTAGAGATGGTAAACGTATTTCCTTCCCAGTCAGATGGCTGCAGTTTTTTGCTCTTCGCTTTGCCACCCAGGTCTTTAACCTCAGCAGCAATAGCAGAAAGCGACTTGTAGTCTGCGTTGCGCACAACCGGTACCAGCAGGCCTTCTTCTACCGCCACGGCTACACCAATGTTAATGTGCTTGTTGTAACGGATCTTATCACCCAACCACGACGAGTTAACCGCAGGGTGCTGGCGAAGTGCCGCAGCAGCAGCCTTAATTACCAGGTCGTTAAACGATACCTTAACCGGAGATACTTCATTTATACTTGCACGCGCCTCCATGGCCTTGTCCATGTCAATTTCCATGGTCAGGTAGAAGTGCGGAGCAGAGAATTTACTTTCGGCCAGACGGCGGGCAATTACCTTACGCATTTGCGATACAGCTACTTCTTCGTAAGAATCAGAAGGAGCACCTGGTATGGCCTGTGCAGCAGCTGGTGCAGCCTGAGGGGCAGCAGCCTGCTGTGGAGCGGCAGATGGCTTAAAGTTCTCGATGTCGCGCTGTACGATGCGGCCACCCTCGCCGGTACCTTTTACCTGGCTCAAGTTAATGCCTTTCTCACTCGCCATTTTCTTAGCCAGTGGTGAAGCCTTTATACGGCCATTGCTTTCGGCAGCTCCGGCTTCAGCACCTTCGGCAGGTACTTTGGTTTCTTCTACTTTATCAGCAGTTACTTCCTCCACACCGGCTTCAACAGCTTCTTCAGTCTCTGTGGCTTCTTGTTTACCAGCGTCAGAACCTTCTAAAAGAGCTTTATAATCAGCGCCTTCTTCACCGATAACAGCAATAACAGCATCAACTGCTACAGATTCGCCTTCTTTCACGCCAGTATAAAGCAACGTACCGTCTTCATACGACTCAAGCTCCATGGTTGCCTTGTCGGTTTCCACTTCAGCCAGCACGTCACCAGACTTTACTTTGTCGCCTTCTTTCTTCAGCCAGCTTACAAGCACACCTTCTGTCATGGTGTCGCTCATTTTTGGCATGCGAATAACGTTAGCCTTAATGTTGCTGGTATCTACAGTAGTTTTTTTAGCCGGAGCATCAGCTTTGGCAGCTGCTGGCTTGGCTTCTTCTTTCTTTTCTTCTTTTGCTGCTGGTTTGGTTTCTTCAGCTTTTTCTTCTTTTGCTGCAGGAGCACCACCTTTAATTTCGCTAAGCAGGCCGGAGATATCCTCTCCTTCTTTACCGATAATAGCGATCACAGCGTCTACGGGTACAGATTCACCTTTTTTCGGACCGATGTAAAGAAGCGTGCCATCATCATATGATTCCAGTTCCATGGTTGCCTTATCGGTTTCCACTTCGGCCAGTATATCGCCGGAACTTACTTTATCACCTTCTTTTTTCAGCCAAGATGCAATCACCCCCTCAGTCATTGTGTCGCTCATCTTAGGCATCTTTATTACTTCAGCCATAGTATCGTGTTGTTTAGTCGCCTAATTAGGTCAATTCTTATCCGCCCAAAATTAGACCGAAAAATATTTTATTCAAACTATATGCGGCTAATTTGTTCGTAGCTTCTGTAAGCTATCCGGTTCCGGCGTTTTCTCTTTCAGGTGCGTTACATCGCAGTACTTTTTAACTACAAACATACTGCCCGTAAAATCGAGCTGGTACAGGCACAGGTTTTGGTGCAGAAACTGGTCCATGCAGCGCAGCGGGTAATGCAACAAATTGCTTAAAAGTATGCGCATGGCGCGGCCGTGCATGCAAATAAGTATGTTTTTCTCATCGGGCCGGCTCAGCATCAGGTCAATAAAAGGGCGCTGACGTGCCGTAACTAATTCTGGGCTCTCCCCTCCTTCTATGCACACATGCGTTTCGCCATTGTTCCAGGTTTGCAGTACGTGGTAGTAATAGGCATCTTCTTCCGGTGTGATGCGCTGGCCTTCGCGGTTGCCCCAGTTTATTTCGTTTAGCCCTGCGTGCTTCTCATGTGGTATCCCGAGGTTGATAAACTCCTGCACGGATTGTATGCTGCGCTTAAGCGTAGAAGTATAAATTTTATCAAAGGGGATGTCTTTATACTTTTGAAAAAACATAGCTGCCTGCTGCTGCCCTACCTCATTTAAATTAGAATCTACACCGCTGCCCTGCACAATGCCCTGCTGGTTATAGTCTGTTTGCCCGTGGCGGATTATGTATACTTTCTTAATACTCAAAATTCTTCTACTTTTGCCTACTTAGTTTTTAAAGTGCGAATTTAGACATCGCAGCTTATGCACAAAAATCCTATTACGTTAGATACCCTGAATGAGTGGCGAAAAAATACCATGGTAGAGCACCTGGGTATTGAGCTGACTGAATTTGGGGAAGGCTACATCTGCGGCAAAATGCCCGTAGACCATCGTACCCACCAGCCCATGGGCCTACTGCACGGAGGTGCCTCTGTGGCCCTGGCCGAAACGCTGGCAAGCATAGGCGCTTTCCTGCACGTTGACCAAACAACAAAGGCCTGCGTTGGTTTAGAAATCAATGCCAACCACATACGCAGTATACGTGAGGGTTGGGTATACGCCCGGGCAACCGCTATACATATTGGCAGAACCACGCAAGTATGGGAAACCAAAATCACTACCGAAACCGGAGAACCTGTGTGCATTAGCCGCATGACGGTGGCAGTGATAGACAAACCTCGTTGATGGTTTCTGAATTTTTATCTTCAGCTGATAGGTTTTATACCAGGCATAAATTTTAAATGTTGATTTGATCTTTTGAAGCGCTGTATAAGTTTGTCATCGCCCTACTCCCTTTAATGGAGAATGATAAGCGAGGAAATCCAGCAAAATTAGCTCAACACGGCATTATACATAAAAGATTAACCATGGGTGCAGAAACCCGAGAATATACTTTAGAGAACATCTTTCAGGCAGCCATCGCACAAAACAGAGCGGTGGCTGTTTGGCGATTGCCGCTAACAGAGCAGGTCCAGGCTTGTGTATCGCTGCAGCAGGAGTTTACCACGGGCAGTAAGCCTAACCTGGAGCAAAGCCCTTTTGGATTTCTATTTTGCCCCTTTCATACCTCAGGGCAGGAGCAGCAACTGTTTATCAAAGGAGATCTGTGTTTTGATGCCACAACTGGCACATTAACCACCGCCACGGATGCGCCGGCAGATGCAGCACAAAATTATAAAGATGCTCTTCAGAGTATAACCTCCTCCTTTTCAGGCTGGCACAGTTCAGACGCGACACAAGCCTCTTATCAAACGGAAGCTGGTTTTAAAGGTGCCGTAGAAAAAGCGGTAGCAGCCTTTACCAGCGAAGAAATGGAGAAAGTGGTGCTTTCGCGTAATTACAGCGAGACCCTGCCAAACTCTTTTTCTCCTGTTGCTGCTTTTGAAGCCATGCTGCAAGCCTACCCGAACGCTTTTGTGTCGCTGGTTTCGGTGCCGGGTATAGGCACCTGGATGGGGGCATCGCCGGAAGTATTGGTAAGTATAAACGAAGAGCAGATTTTTAAGACTGTAGCGCTTGCCGGCACACAACCAGCTGTAGAAAACGTGGCCGATGCCATCTGGCGGCAAAAAGAGATCGAGGAACAGGGCATGGTGGAGCGTTATATCCTGAGTTGCTTTAAAAGCCTGCGCCTGCGCGAGTACACCGAGGTTGGCCCCCGTACAGTAATTGCCGGAAACCTGATGCACCTACGCACCGATTTTAAGGTAGATTTGAAAGAAGTAGATTTCCCGACGCTGGGCACAGACATGCTGCACCTGCTGCACCCTACCTCTGCTGTTTGCGGCTTGCCTAAAGAACCAGCCCTGCAATTTATACTTGCCCACGAAAGCTATAACCGCAGCTACTACAGCGGCTACCTGGGGCCTGTAAACAGTACCGCTGGCACCCATATCTTCGTAAACCTACGCTGCATGCAACTGCGCAACCAAGAAGCCATACTTTACGCCGGAGCCGGCATTACCGCCGAATCCAACCCGGAGAAGGAGTGGCATGAAACGCAGCACAAAATGCAGACAATGCGAAGGATATTGGCTAATTTTGGATGAGTGACTGAGTGAATGAATAATCTGCTCATGCTGTCATTTCGAACGCGCTGAGAAATCTGGTGCTTTTTGCAATATTTCAGATTTATCACTGCGTTCGAAATGACAAAAAGTCTTTAACAATACCCACAATTCATTCCTAAATTCACTCACACACTCATTTACTCATTGAATTAAGCCCATGATCATCCAACCTGTTGTAAATATTGCTGAAATCTGCGCCAAAAAAGGTGTTGAGAACGTGGTACTGTCGCCAGGATCGAGGTGCGCGCCGCTCACTATAGCTTTTGCACGGCATGGTGGCTTTAATGTGCGAACAGTGAGTGATGAACGTGCAGCAGCCTTTATTGCTTTAGGCATGGCGCTTACAACAGGCAAGCCAACGGTGTTGGTGTGTACATCAGGTACGGCAGCTTTAAACTATGCTCCTGCAGTGGCAGAGGCTTTTTTCCAGCACGTACCACTGCTTATACTTACCGCCGATCGCCCTAACGAATGGATTGACCAGCTGGATGGGCAAACAATTAGGCAACAAAATGTTTATGGGCAGCACATCAAACAAAGCTATACTTTCCCGCTTGATTTTAGCCACCCGGACGCTGTTTGGTTTAGCGAACGAATGCTATCGGAGGCATTGAATACAGCTGTTGCTTTTCCTGCTGGTCCGGTACATGTGAATGTGCCTTTGCGCGAGCCCTTTTACCCAGCCCCTGACGAGGAGCTGAAGTATGACTCACAGGTAAAAATAATTGAAGAGGAGGAGCAGGAATTTATACTTTCTCAGAACGCATCTCTAAAACTGCAGGGAGAGATTCTAAAGTATAGCCGCATACTTGTGGTTGCTGGCCAGGGAAAGTATGATCTGCATCAACAAAAAGGCTTATATGCGTTTACTCAGTCAACAGGTGCGGTTTTTGTGGGCGATACGATCAGCAACATTCACCAAATGCCGGGTGCTGTGCGATACCAGGACGTTTTTCTGGCCTGCCCTGACGCGGAGAAGCTGCAGCAACTACAACCAGACCTGCTAATTACGTTTGGTAACTCCATCATATCTAAAAGCCTGAAACTATACTTACGCAAGTATAAACCGCAGGCACATTGGCATGTTCAGCAAGATGGCCAGGTAGCCGATACATTTAAGTCGCTTACCAAAGTGATTAGGTGTACGCCGCAAAGCTTTTTCTTCGCTTTATCAGGCAGCACCAAAACAAAAAGCGCTTTCCGAAATGCCTGGTTAGGAATGAATGAGAAAGCCGGTGCTTTTTTAGAAACCTATACTTCCGGGGCCGTATACAGCGAGTTAAGTGTGGTAGCTAAGGTACTGCTCCAGTTGCCTAACAAAAGCAACCTGCATCTGGCTAATAGCATGGCGGTGCGCTATGCCAACATCATCGGCTTAAAACCTGATCAGGAAGTGGAGGTATTTGCCAATCGGGGTACCAGCGGCATAGACGGCAGCACCAGCACCGCAGTTGGCTGCGCCCTTACCAGTACAAAAATCAACACCCTGCTTACCGGCGACATGGCCTTTTTCTACGACCGCAACGGCTTATGGCATAATTACCTGCCTCAGAACCTGCGCATCGTACTGCTAAACAACCACGCCGGTGGCATTTTTAGGTTGATAGACGGACCAAAGCAGCAACCGGAATTAGAGCCATACTTTGAAACCACCCAAGCACTAAATGCTGAGAATACGGCCAATGATTTTAAAATGAAGTATACAGCTGTGCGCACTTTAGAGGAGTTAGAGAAAGCGCTTCCGGCTTTTTTTGCAGCAGAGGCAGGTGCAGGCATACTTGAGGTGTTTACTGATAGTCCTGATAATGCGGAGGTATTTGAGAAGTATAGAAGAGCCGTTAGAAGTATAGCGTTTTAGACTACTGCCCCCTCAAAGCATCATTAAAAATTGATCAACTAGCGCCAGCATTCAGCTGCTGACGTAGGGTGCGTGCGAGTTTTTAGATTCGCTTGTGCTGCAGCACCGGGTCCAACCTCCCCAAACTCATCCCCAAATCTACGTCCAAATTATAGTTAAAAACGTTTAACATAATGTTAATCAATTGTATAACTAAACAATTTTCAGCCATGAACTTAACTCACGATATGAACCGCGTAGAACGCTGGGCTGATACACACCATCCTATTTGGGTTGATTTTATTAGAATGGGGCTGGGAATATTTTTATTTGCAAAGGGCATCATGTTTCTAAGCGATACGCCTGCTTTATTCGAAATACTGCGCAAAAGCCAGTTCCCGTGGGTATCTATAGGCTTAGCGCATTACGTAGGATTTGCACATTTGGTAGGGGGCTTGTTTATTGCCATTGGCTTGATTACAAGGGTAGCTATACTTTTCCAGTTGCCGATACTGCTGGGTGCCGTTTTCTTTATTAATCCAGAAAGAGGTTTCTACTCAGAAAACACAGAACTGTGGTCGTCCATTATCGTGCTGGTGCTGCTGATTGTATTCCTGATTTATGGCTCTGGCAAGTTCTCTGTAGACCGTCTTATCCGCAAGCCGAAAAAAGACTGGCTCTACTAGCTCTTTTGCTACCCATGAGGTAGGTTAGCACAGCCTTGCAGGCATAGAAAATCTGTGTGCCTATACTTTCTGATTACTTTCTGATCCTGCCAAAGAACAAGTTCGATACTTGTAAGCCTTTAATATTATTTATACATTCTAAACCCGCTTTGTTTGTTTTAGAGATTCTTCTCTCCCATTTTTGCAGCAGATCGTAAGATTCTAATTTAAATTGAGTTTTACCTCCGTTATGGCGCTTAATGCCATGCGATATATGCTGTGTAACACATGACTGAAGATTTCCTGCTGCTGAACGGTAAAAAGTTTTACTACGACGAAATTGCCAATTACTCTTTCCGAAACAGTATACCCCTGAACGGTTATGAAACGAAAACGCTGGAGTTTTGCCGTAGCTGGCTAAATGGTATTCAGGAATTTCCGATTCAAACGTCCGGCTCTACGGGCACTCCCAAAACCATAATATTGTCGCGGGCCCAACTAGAAGCAAGCGCACGCCGTACCATCAGCCTGCTAAACTTGCAAGAGGGTGATTTGATGCTGGTTTGCCTGAACACAGAATATATTGCCGGTATGATGATGCTGGCCCGTGGTTTTATGGCAGACCTGCAGATGGTGATCGTGGAGCCAATCGGCAACCCATTTACGTTGGTAAACCGCGACGATAAAATAGCTTTCGCTTCTTTTGTGCCGATGCAGCTGCAAACGATTCTGCAAGAGATGCCGGAGGCTTTACCGCAGCTAAATAACATGAAAGGCATTCTGGTTGGAGGAGCACCGGTAAGCCCTAACTTGCAGCGAGAATTACAAAGCATACAGGCACCAGTTTACCATACCTACGGCATGACAGAAACTGCCTCGCACATAGCCCTGCGCCGCCTTAACGGTACGGAGGCTGCCGATTATTACCAAGTGCTGGAGGGTATAAAAGTTGGCTTAGATAAACGTGGCTGCCTTACCATAAAAGGTGATGTTACGGACAATGAATTACTGGTAACCAATGATATTGTAGAGTTACTCACGAAAACACGATTTAAATGGATTGGGCGTGTAGACAATGTGATAAACTCTGGCGGCGTAAAAGTACAGGTCGAGAAAGTAGAGTTGGCAATAGCAGAGGCTTTTGTTGATTTAACAGACTCTCCCCGCTTCTTTATAGCACCGCAACCCGACGAATTATTAGGAGAGAAAGTAGTGCTGATTATGGAAGGTGCAGCTTTTTCTGCTGAAGACGAAACATTGCTGATAGAGCGCCTGCGCAATAAGCTGCCTAAATTTGAGGTACCAAAGGAAGTTTACTACAGCCCCTCTTTCTCCGAAACAGCCACCGGTAAGTTATCGCGCCAGCGCACACTGCAGAAGCTTGGTCTCTTCACGGAATAAGACGAAAGTATAACACAGGCAGGGCATACACCCGTACAAAGTATAAATCAAAAGAATATTCTATGAGATCTATACTTACGAGTGTGTGCTCTTTTTTATGCCTGGTTTTATTAAGTAACTGCAGCGGAGGCTTGTTCTCCTCCAAAGTTCCTGTGCAGCTACAAGAAGCCTGGGCTACAGACAACACCCTCCGCACCCCAGAATCTGCCTTATTTGATCCGGCACGAAACGTAATTTATGTGTCTAACATCAACCAAAATTCTTCTTCAAAAAAAGACGGCGATGGCTTTATATCCACGCTTACTCCTGCAGGCAAGATAAACAACCTGTATTGGATAACCGGCCTTAACGACCCTAAAGGTCTGGCGCTGCACAACAACGTGCTCTATGTGGCAGATCTGGATGAAATTGTAGCCATCTCTACACAATCCGGTGCTGTGCTGGGGCGCTATAAGGCAGACGGGGCAACGTTTTTAAACGATGTGGCTGTTGATGAGAGTGGCAAAGTATATGTAACTGATTCGGCCCAGAAACGCATTTATCAACTAAGGAACGGCCGCGTTACCACTTGGCTGAAGAACACAGAACGCGACAGGCCCAACGGTATTTATGTAGATGGTAACCGCATGGTTGTGGGGTTTAATGGAGATGTCAGCTTTTTGGACCCTGAAACCCAAAGGTGGAGCAACTGGACCACAGGTATAAAATCTGCTGATGGTATTGCCAAAATTGATGAAGGCTTCCTGGTGTCCAGTTGGCAGGGCGAAGTATACTTTGTGAACCCTGAAGGCAAAAATTGGCGCATCCTGGATACCAGCGAACAAAACATAAATGCTGCAGATATCAGCTACTCCGACAGGTTAGGCCTATTGTTTGTGCCCACATTTAAAGATAATCGTGTAGTAGCTTATAGACTAAACCGCTAAGAAAAACGTTTTAAAGATTCCGCTATAATGTTAAAGCAAGGCAGCTGCACATAACTTATGTGGCAGCTGCCTTTTATATTAGAGCATATTTGCCTGTAAAACTATGAAAAAGCTTCCCTCTCTGCACATTCTTAACGGCGATGCCACATTACCAGTATTTGAGAAGGCAAACTTTCCGGGCCAGGTGCTGGTCTGGCGTGAGGTTCTCTCCGAAGGGCCTGCCATTGGCATTATACCTGAGCACGAATTCTGGCAGCACCGGCAAAAGTATATCTGCGAAACTTACCAGGAAAGTACAGAAAACTATAAGCAGAAAGCGCTGAGTGCGCTTTCAAAGCTTGACAATGCACATGCTTTTTTTGAGGTTATACTTTGGTTCGACTCAGACCTGATGTGCCAGGTAAATCTGCTCTACCTGCTGCAGAAGCTAAGCCAGGTTAAACCAGCTGTTGTATCGGTATGCACGCCGGAGGCAGGAAAAAGTATAGGTTATTTAACATCTGAAGAATTGCACCGGATTTTTGAGAACCGCCAGATGCAGACGCAGGAGCAACTTCAGCAGGCAAAGCAACTTTGGCAACTTTATGCAAGTCCAGACCCTTTACAATTACAAAATTACCTGCTCCAGCACAAGCTGCTGTTGCCAGACACAGGAGATGCCTTGCACCTGCACCTCAGGCGTTTCCCGGATTGTACCTCTGGCCTTAGCCACCCCGAAACCGTACTTCTGGAGCTGATAGAAAGCGGTGCAGACACATTTGAATTGATGATGCAGCGGTTTTGGAAAAAGGAACCCGGTTATGGCTTCGGCGACTCGCAGCTACAGCACATCCTGGAACGTTTACAACCCGATTTAATCTCAAAAGCACCAAACCTGCAGCTCACAAAGCTTGCACAGCAGATTTTAAGAGGCAATGCCGCCTTTACTCCTGTACCAAAGTGGCTGGGAGGCACACAAGTAAAGCCTGGCACCAAATGGTGTTACAGTAAAAAGAAAGAACAGCTGGTAATTCAAGAAAATCTGGCCCCAAATATGCAGTAACAGATGCTATACTTATACTTTAAATTGAAAGGAGAAGGAAGATGATGAAAAAGTATGCATTAGGCCTAGGTGCAGGGTTATCCTTAGTGGCTTTAGCTTTAACAACTCAGGCACAGCATCAGAAAATAAACCCTCCGGCACAGGAGCATATATTGGTTACAGCAGACAAGGCAGCAGGCAATGAAAGTAGTAAAGAGACGTTATCAGGCATCCATTTGCTGCCCGCCGCTAAGGGCACTTTCCAGTTGGATTTCTCGCAGGAACTGGACGAGGATGCCACGCTGGAGATAAAAAACCCCGCCGGAAAGGTAGTTTTTAAGAAACCTGTTATTATAGCCGGCAATAAAACAAACTGGAGCTATAACGTAGGCAAACTGAAACCCGATACCTACCTGATAGAAGTGAAAACAAGCGACACTACCTACTGGACAAAGTTTAAAATTTGTAAATAACTTAAAAAAGCCGCCTTCAAAGTATAAACAGGGCGGCTTTTACCTTACTAATGTTATTTCGGACGCTGGTAAGAAATCTGAAATATTATGGTCCTGTAAAATGCTCCAGATTTCTCGAAGTACCTTAAACAACAGGTTCACACCTATTGCTACTGCGCCTTACTCCAGCTGCTTACTACCTGGTAAAGTATAGCCGCACCTAACTTCGCTGTTCTGTTGTCAATATCAAGAGCCGGGTTAAGTTCTGCTATATCTATACTTAACAATTTGCCGCTTTTTGCTACAGTTTTTAATAGCGCCAGTACTACCTCTGGCTGTAAACCAAGGGCATTAACGGCACTTACACCAGGCGCATAGCCAGCAGCGAACACGTCCAGGTCTACGGTTATGTAAACTTTATCAACTGCATCTAAAAACCTATTAAGCTGAGCGGTTAACTGTGGCAGGTTATGTGGCTGTACATCTTCTGCAAAAGTATAATCAACGCGTAACCTATCTGCAGTCTGAAAAAGGATGCGTGTGTTACCGTACTCCTGTAAACCTATTACTTTATACTTTAAGGCATCCCCATGGGCATGGCTTCTATCGGCAATCTGTAAGAAAGGCGTACCAGAACTTGGTTGCTGCGCATAGTTTCTGAGGTCGAAATGGGCATCAAAATTTAGGATACCTAAGGTTTTACCAGCTACTGCACGCTCTAAACCAAGGTAGTGGCCATAGGCTATTTCATGTCCGCCGCCGAGCACCAGTGGCCTGTAACCATGCTTTAATAGTAAAGCTACTTTCCTGCCTAACTGCTCCTGCGCCTCCTCCAGGTGTTGGTTGGTGCAGATCACATCGCCGGCATCAAATAAATGCACATGTTGTGGCAAATGATGCGCAAAAGAAGCCATGGCTGAGCGCAAGGCAGCAGGTCCGGTGGCGGCTCCTACCCTGCCCATGTTCCGGTTCACGCCTTCGTCGCTGCAAAAACCTAAAAAGGCAAAAGCCACCTCTCCTTGTTCTACACCAGGTATGGGTTCAGAAAGGTTTAAGAATTGAATAGCCTGGTGCCAGCGCACACCCTGAGCTCCATCCAGAGAATCGGTGCGGCCAACCCAGGCGTTTTTTGTGGAGGGTTTATACATTTAATCAACTTCCAATAAAACTGCTTAAACAGTTAACACTTACCATGATTTTAGATCCAGAGCTTCAAAATTAGCTAGAGTACTATTGATCATTTAAATCCCCGTTAATTACAGGTTTCCCGCTTTTCCATATTTTACTTGGTCTAAGTTTACCCTGAAAGTATAAAATCTCTTTATAGTCCTGTGTCGGAAAGGCGATCATATCTGCATTATACCCAGCTGCAAGCTGACCTCTGTCGGTCAGGTTTAAAGCCCGGGCTGCACGTGTTGTAATGCCTGCCAGTGTCTCTGCTGTTGTTAGTTTTTCGGAGGCTCCAAGTAAAGCAGCCTGCAATAACAGGTCACCCATTGGTGCGGAGCCTGGGTTCCAATCGGTGGCGATGGCCAGGCAGAGCCCTCCGTCCAACATTTTTCGGGCAGGAGCATAATGCATACCCAAACCCAGTGAGGCACCTGGTAAAACGGTAGCCACTACTCCTGCAGTTCTTAGTAACTCGATTTCGGGCTCTTCGCTTGCCTCTAGGTGGTCGGCACTTACGGCACCAACAGCTGCCGCCACTTTGCTTCCTCCGGTGCTAAACTGGTCTGCGTGAACGGTTATATCAAATCCCATTTTTTTTGCGGCCAGCAAATATTCTGCGGAGTCATCTTCTGTGAAAGCCGTATCCTCCACAAAAATATCTACACGGTTTGCCAGGTTCTGTTCTTTAAGAGTGGGTAGGAGTTCGTTTAAAACAGTTTGCAAATAGGCCTTGGAATCGGTAAACTCTGGTGGGCGCATGTGGGCAGCCAGGCAAGTTGGGATAAGGTCTATGGCGTGATGTTTATTCACCAACTGTATGGCTTCCAACATCTTTATCTCTTCATCCACACTCAGGCCATAGCCACTCTTTACTTCGCAGGTAGTTACGCCTTCTTGCAAATGGCGGTCGCAGCGCTGCTTTAAAAGCTCAACGAGCTCAATTACAGTGGCCTCTCTTGTTTTGCGAACGCTGTCCAGTATACCGCCTCCGCTTTTGGCAATATCCAAGTATGACTTACCAGCTACACGCATGGCATAATCGTTGGCCCTGGAACCGGCAAAGCAGATATGGGTATGGGCATCAATCAAACCAGGCATAAGCACCAGCGGCTCCTCTATTACTTCTACTGCGTAATCGTACTGTTCGGCCTCCTGTGTTAGCTTAATGTAGTCATCAACCCTGATAATCTCCCCGTTGCTTATCAACACACCGGCATCCTCCAGCACCTTCAATTCCTCATCTGCTATGGCTCCACTTTCAGGTAGTTCTGCCATCGTCAGGATCTGAGAGAATGGGCCGAGTAATGTATAGGTTGATGCTGAGGTTTCCATAGATTAATGTATTATATCCTTTAATGTTGATACTGAATTTATATTATTCTTAGTCTATAGCTACTGCCCTTCCTCTGACAAGTTGTGACCTGCCTAGGGAAGGGCAGTAGCTGTAAAGTTTATACTTTGCCTATCCCATGTTTCAAGGTAGAAAAAAGAGAAAGCTAAATCTTCAGCCCGAATTTCTCTGCGTTTTGCTGAGCAGTTTCGTAACCTGCGTCGGCGTGCCGGAAAATGCCCATAGCCGGATCGTTGTGCAGCACACGGCTCAGGCAACGATCGGCACGCTCTGTACCATCTGCTAATATAACCATGCCTGCATGCTGCGAGTAGCCAATACCCACACCGCCGCCATGATGAAACGATACCCAGGTGGCGCCACCCGCTGTATTCGACATCAGGTTAAGCAATGGCCAATCCGAAACGGCGTCAGAGCCATCCAGCATCCCTTCAGTTTCGCGGTAAGGAGAGGCAACGGAACCGCAGTCGAGGTGGTCGCGGCCAATAACGATTGGTGCTTTTACTTTGCCCTCACGCACCAGCTGGTTAAACATTAGTCCTGCCTTTTCACGCTCACCCATACCAAGCCAGCAAATGCGGCACGGGAGCCCTTGAAAAGCAACTTTCTCCTCTGCTTCATCCAGCCACTTAATCATATGCTCGTTTTCCGGGAAAAGTTCTTTTAAGGCCGCGTCGGTTACACGAATATCCTCTGGGTCGCCGGAAAGGGCAGCCCAACGGAAAGGTCCTTTGCCTTCGCAGAACAGCGGACGCATGTACTCCGGAACAAAGCCAGGTATGTTAAAGGCATCCTTCTCACCACCTTGTTGTGCAAACTCGCGCAGGTTATTGCCATAGTCGAAGGTGCGGCTGCCGCGGCGCTGCAACTCCAGCATAAAGCCAACGTGGCGAGCCATACTTTTCAGGGATAAGGCTTTATACCCCTGCGGATCTTTTTCTCTTAAAGCTTTGGCTTCTTCCAGGGTCAGGTTATTTGGGACATAACCATTTATCGGATCGTGGGCAGAAGTCTGGTCGGTAAGAATCTCCGGAGTGATATTATCCTGTATGAGTTTTTCCAGCACATCGCCGATATCACCAACTAGACCAACAGAAATGGCTTCTCCTTTTTCTTTCGCCTCCAGCACCCAAGCCTTTGCCTCTTCGTAGTCGTAGGTCATTTTATCGATGTAGCGGGTTTCAAGGCGCTTCTTAATACGCTCCGGATCAACATCCACACCTAAAAAAGTAGCGCCTGCAATGGTAGCCGCCAATGGTTGAGCGCCACCCATACCGCCAAGTCCGCCGGTTACGAGCAGCTTGTGGCGCAGGTCATCGTTAAAATGAATTCTTCCGCAGGCGGCAAAAGTTTCGTATGTGCCCTGCAAAATGCCTTGTGTACCAATGTAGATCCAACTGCCCGCCGTCATCTGCCCATACATCATCAATCCACGCTCCCGCAGTTCGTTAAAATGCTCCCAGGTTGCCCAATGCGGTACTAAGTTAGAGTTGGCGATCAGCACACGCGGGGCCTCAGTATGCGTGCGCACTTTACCCACCGGCTTCCCCGACTGTACCAGCAAACTCTCATCCTCCTCCAGGTTTAGCAGCACCTCGATTATTTTCTGAGCATCTGCCACAGTACGTGCTGCCTGGCCAATACCACCGTATACTACCAGCCGGCTGGGGTCTTCTGCCACCTCGTCGGTCAGGTTGTTAAGGAACATGCGCAACGCAGCCTCTGACTGCCAGTTTTTAGCATTAAGCACGGGTCCGGTTGGTGGAATGTAGGTGGGATGGTTGGCGTATTTTTGGATAAACTCGCTAACCGAAAGGCCGGAGCGTTGTGCTGTTGCTGATGGGGCTGATATATTCATAGTTGTTGGTTTATACTTTGGTAAAAATTAAATATGCAACAAAAATATAGAAATCGGCAGGAAAAGCTGTATAAATTAGCCTCCGAAGCAATACACTGGAACGCTATTACAACATATAAGACATGTTTCATATACCCTTAACCTCTCTTGCTACGCACTTTGGTGCCATCGATATCTACTTCTTCGACCAGTTGTTGAAAGGCAGAATTACGAAAGGCATGAAACTGCTGGATGCAGGCTGTGGCAGCGGCAGAAATATACAATACCTAATGCAGGCTGGAGTAAAAGTATACGGAGCAGATGCCTCAGAAGAAGCTATCGCAAAGGTTAAAAGTATGGCATCAGAACTAGCTCCCACGCTTTCTCCTAAAAACTTTGCTGTAGCTGACCTGGCTTCACTGCCCTTTGCCAATGCAACCTTTGATGTGGTATTGTGCAGTGCTGTACTGCATTTCGCGAAAAGTGAGGATCATTTTAAAAGTATGACACAGGAACTCTGGCGTGTACTGAAACCGGGAGGCATGCTCTTCTGCCGCTTCAGCACAACTATTTGCATGGAAGGCAAGCTACAGCAGGTAGGGAACAGGCTCTTTCAAATGCCGCACGGGCCCATCTGGTTTCTAGCTGATGAAGCACTTATCTCTGAGCTAATTTCTGATTGGAGAGCTGAAAAACTGGAACCACTTAAAACAGTGCTGGTGGAGCAGGAAAGAAGTATGACCACGTTAGTGCTGCGGAAAGTGGAGTAGCTTTGATTGTAGAATCGGGTCCAGCCAGCCCCTGCCCCTCCTTGTCCACGCAGGGGCTGGGGGTGGCTGGACTCGTTTCTACTGGGAATTCTGATTTAGGGTAGCCATATCTATAACGAATCTATACTTCACATCACCTTTCAGCATGCGCTCATAGGCTTCGTTTACATAGTCAATTGGTATAACCTCTACATCAGAAAGTATGTTATGGGTGGCGCAGTAGTCCAGCATTTCCTGGGTTTCAGCGATGCCGCCAATAAGCGAACCTACAATGCGGCGGCGCTTAAACAACAGGTTACCGGCCATAATTTCTGCTGGAGCTGGTGGTGCGCCTAAAAGTATCATGGTGCCGTCGCGCTTTAGCATCTGCAAAAACGTGTTATAATCGTGCGGAGCAGACACCGTGTTGATAATAAAGTCAAATGTGTTCGTGAGTCTTTTGACCGTTTCTTGCTCCCGGGTGTTGGCAAAATTATGGGCTCCCAGTTCTTGTGCATCTTTCGCTTTTTCAGGGGACCTGCTCAGTACCGTAACATCGGCCCCTTTGGAGGCAGCAATCTTAACAGCCATATGCCCTAAACCTCCTAAACCCACAACGCCAACTTTATGGCCCTCTCCTATTTTCCATTCACGTATGGGTGAGTAGGTAGTAATACCGGCGCAAAGCAGTGGCGCAACACGAGAAAGGTCCATGTTTAGCGGCACCCGCAGCACGTACTGCTCGTCCACTACAATATTGCTTGAGTAGCCGCCTTGTGTTGGATTTATGCCATCTTTACCTATACCTCCGTATGTTGCTACAAAGCCGTTTTCACAGTACTGCTCCAAACCATCGCGGCAGCTGTGGCAGTGGCGGCAAGAATCTACAAAGCAGCCCACGCCAGCCAGGTCGCCTTCTTTAAACTTTTTAACATTGGAGCCAACTGCAGCTACACGTCCAACAATCTCATGCCCCGGCACAGAAGGGTATATAATATCACCCCACTCTCCTTTTACATGGTGCAGGTCCGAATGGCAGATGCCGCAGTAAAGAATCTCTATCTTCACATCGGTTGACCCAACCTCTCGGCGCTCAAAACTAAATGGTTTTAAATCTGAAGTGGGATCGTAAGCAGCATATCCTTTTGCTTGTATCATAGCTTTAATTAGTTAATAGTATAGTTTGTAAAGATATTTTATACGTTAAATTATCTCCTGAAATTTTCCGGATTGCCTTTGTAAATGTTTGCCGGAACACCGCTTACATCTGGTTTAACAGCAAACAATCCCCCGCTTTCCGGATACTTTTCCAGCTTCTCCTCACTCAGCAACTCCCTACCCGATGTAATGTAGAGTGTTTCCAGGCTTGGGCCTCCAAAGGCACATGAAGTTGTATTGATTGCTGGCACTTTTACTTTTTGCAATTGTTCACCAGTACTTGGGTTATACTTTGCCACAGCTGCTCCGCCGTGCAGTGCAATCCACAGATTTCCATCTGCATCTAAGGTCATACCGTCTGGCGAGCCTTCGTCTTTTGGTATGGTGATAATCGTTTTTTCGGTGCTGATACTACCCGTAGCATCGTCGTAATCAAAGGACTTTACCTGCTGGGTTTTGGTATCTGTAAAGTACATCGTTTTCTTATCCAAAGACCAGACAATGCCATTCGAAATAGTTAAGCCGCTTAGTTTGTGATGAATATTACCATCAAGGTCCAGCATGTATAAATCAGCGGCACCTTCTTCAGAATCCAAAGCCATGGTCCCTACCCAAAAACGACCGTAAGGATCGCATTTTCCGTCGTTAAAGCGTATGCCAGTATCTTTTATAGGATTGGTAACAAACGTGAGTTTACCAGTAGAAGTATCGATGTAATGAATGCCGTTTTGTAAAGCTACCAACGCTCCGCCTCCCGCTACTGGTACTACAGTGCCAATGCGCTCCCCCACTTCCCATACTTTGTCTTCTTTTGTTTTGGGGTTGTAAAGGTGCAGCACCTTCCCTTCTATATCCACCCAATACAGCCTTTGCTCAGTGGGGTGCCAAAGTGCCCCCTCTCCAAGCTTAGCTTTGGCATCTAATTCTAAAGTGGCAATAAGTTGTTTAGCTGAGTTGGTATGTGGCATTGGCTTTTATTAGCTGCTGATTTCTTTGATTAGGATGTTTCTGAACCACACTTCATCTTCGTGGTCTTGCAAGGCAATTTTACCGGATTTGTATGTGCCATACCTTGGTATGTTGGCGAATTTGCTATTTGCGATCAGTGCTTTCCAGCTAGTATCCCAAAGTGTGGCAGAGAGTATGGTTTGGCTGTTTAGTAGTATAATTAGGTGACCGTTGTCGCAAATGAGTTCTGTGCTGTTCCATTCGCCAGCTGGTTTAACGGCTCCCTCCTCTGCGGCAATCAGGTCGTATAAGTCTCCGGCCTTGCGCTTCGGTAGTTGCGCGTCCGGGTGGCGTTCATTGTCAAGTAACTGAATCTCCGGGCCAGACATCCAGCTATATTTATACTGCGCTGCGTCTTCCTGCACATAAAACAAAAGGCCGCTGTTGCCACCTCTGCTTATCTTCCAGTCCAGTTTTAAGTGAAAGTTACCGAAGCTCTGGTCAGTTACAAGGTCTCCTCTGTCGTTTGCTGTGGGTACAAAACGGATAGCACCTGCCTCTGCTCGCCACGCTTTTCCAACAGTATCTTTCCCGTAGCGGTGCCACCCTTGTAAAGATGAACCGTCAAACAGAGATTTCCAGTCGCTCATCCAGTATACTTTTTTGTACTTACTGTTTCAGCGACATTATATACTTTGCCATTTCACGGGCGTCTTCTTTGCCAATATTGGGATGGGGTGTCATAGGAACTTGTCCCCAAACGCCGGAGCCACCTTCGATAATCTTACCAGCCAAATAATCATAGGTCTTGTCAGTGTTATCATACTTGTTGGCTACATCTGCATACGCAGGCCCCACCAGTTTTTCGTTTTCGCGGTGGCAGGCAAGGCAGTCTGACTGCGCTATAAGTTTTGCGCCTTTTGCAAACTCTGATACCGGCTCAGCTGCACCACCGGTGGCATCAGCACCTGTTTTTGTTTGCGCTACAGGTCCGGTTACCTGTGTTGTATCTGGCTCATAGCCACTTTCATAGTATCGTTCATGCTCTGACTTTTCGCCACCGCAGGCCAATAAAAGCAAACTACAGCCGAGTATAGCAATTGCATTTCTCATAATTTAAAGCGTTTGTTAAAGACATAGGTTATACCAATGAAGGTACGTTGTGGGATGTATGTGGTTATGTTTACAGCAGGTAGTATGAGTGCTGAATGCAGAATGGCAGTAAGTATGAGATCACGAAGTATAAAAGCAGCCATTGTAGTAGAAGTAACAGCATGACTGGCTTACAAGTCAGCACATTTGCTTATCTTACATCATCAACCTAAACTAACCTTACCATAAAACATGAAATTACCCCTGCTTAAAAGCTTTTGGCTTTTACTCTTACTCTTCTCATCAAGTATAGCCGTAGCGCAAAAGCTGCCAAGTATTGCCTCTAAAACCGAGGGCATGAAACGCTATCCCGGCTACTTTACTTTTTACTACGACGATGCCAGCGGCAAAATTTGGCTCGAGATAGACAAGCTGAACCAGGAGTTTCTGTATGTGAACTCACTACCGGCCGGCCTTGGCTCTAATGACATTGGACTGGACCGTGGGCAATTAGGCAACACCAGAGTTGTATACTTTAACAGACAGGGGCCAAAGGTAATGCTGGTGCAGCCAAACCTCTCCTACCGTGCTACTTCTGACAACCCTAATGAGCGCCGAGCGGTTGAGGAATCCTTCGCACAGTCCATACTTTGGGGATTTAAGGCAGAGGCTGCTGATGGTAACAACATTTTAGTAGATGCTACAGATTTCCTGCTGCGAGACGCACACGATGTAGTTGGAAGTATAAAGCGCAGCCGCCAAGGCAGCTATAAGCTCGACGCCAGCCGCTCTGCCTTATACTTGCCGCGCACCAAAAACTTCCCGAAAAACTCCGAGTTTGAAGCTACCTTAACTTTTACAGGCGGCGAGGATGCCGGACGTTATGTGCGAGAGGTGGCACCGGATGCCAATTCCCTTACCCTGCGCCAGCACCACTCTTTTATCGAGCTGCCAGATAATGATTATCAGCCACGCAAAATGGACCCGCGTGCCGGTTATTTCGGTATCTCCTACTTCGACTACTCTACTCCTGTTGATGAAAGTATAGATAAACGCTTTATTGCCCGCCACCGCCTCCAGAAAAAGAACCCAACTGCCAAAGTATCCGAAGCCGTAAAACCTATTATTTATTATGTAGACAACGGTGCTCCAGAGCCAATCCGGACCGCTTTAGTAGAAGGTGCCCGCTGGTGGAACCAAGCCTTTGAAGCTGCAGGATATAAAGACGCTTTCCAGGTAGAGGTATTGCCTGATACAGCGGACCCGATGGATGTGCGCTATAATATTATTCAATGGGTACACCGCAGCACACGAGGATGGTCGTACGGTGCCTCAGTTACAGACCCACGTACCGGCGAAATTATTAAAGGGCATGTATCTTTAGGATCGTTGCGCGTGCGCCAGGATTTTATGATTGCCGAAGGTTTGCTGGCTCCTTACCAAAACGGAAAACCGGCTAGTAAAGCGATGATGGATATGGCACTGGCGCGAATTCGTCAGCTATCGGCGCACGAGGTAGGGCATACTTTGGGCATCATGCACAACTATGCCGCCAGTTCCAACAGCAACGCCTCTGTGATGGACTACCCGCACCCAATGGCGAAACTTGACCGAGCCGGCAACATAGACTTAAGCAAAGCCTACGAAACCGGCATTGGTTCCTGGGACAAAGTAGCAGTTACGTATGGCTACCAAGACTTCCCGAAGGGTGCCAACGAGCAAAAAGGTTTAAACGAGATTCTGCAGCAAGGCGCAAAGCAGGGGCTATTGTTTATTTCTGACAGAGATGCCAGAGCAGCTGGCGGTGCGCATCCGGTTGCCCACCTGTGGGATAACGGCCAGAATGCTGCCGAGGAGCTAACCAATGTGCTAAAAGTCCGTGAGGAGGCATTAAAGAACTTCTCTGAAGAAAACATAAAACCAGGTGCAGCCATGAGTACCCTGGAGGATGTGCTGGTGCCGATCTATAATTATCACCGATACCAGACTGAGGCCACTGCCAAGCTGATCGGTGGCCTGAACTATACCTATGCTACACGCGGCGACCAGCAGGTAGTAACAGAGCCCGTTGCGAAAAGAGAGCAGCAAAAAGCATTAGATGCTATGTTGCAGACAATCTCACCGGAGGTGCTTACTTTACCCGAAGACATCATCAAACTTATACCACCACGTGCTCCAGGTTTGGGTAATAACCGTGAGTTGTTTACCAAGCGCACCGGCCTTACCTTCGACCCGTTAGCTGCAGCAGAAGCTTCTGCCGACTTTACACTTTCTTTCCTGCTACACCCGGAGCGTGCCTCCCGTTTAGTAGAGTTGAATGCACGCCATAACAGCCTTGGTTTGCAGGATGTAACACAACTGCTGCTAGAGAAAACCTGGAAGAGCCGCCGCGAAAAAGGTTTGCAGGAACAGGTACAGATGCAAACAGAGCAATTGGTACTGACACACCTGCTGGCGCTGGCTCATAACGAAGGTGCCTCTTACCAGGCAAGAGCCATTGCTACTGCAGCCCTGCAGCAGATTAAAGACCATGCAACCCGCAGACACAACGACAGAAGCAGCAGTACATATCAGGCTCACCTGGCCTTTGCTTTGGACCGCCTCAACCGCCCTGTAACTGAAGACCTGAAACCGAGCCGCCCACTGGATTTACCACCCGGTGCTCCGATAGGAAGCGGTGAAGTACTCGGGTGCGAATAATCAATATAAAGTATAAGAGCCCCTGCCAGAGCAATTTTGGCAGGGGCTCTTATACTTTACGCTTACCAGTAATGCTCAATAAATATCCTATCCCGCGCTTGCACTGGGTTATTACTAAGGATACGGTAACTATTTAGTGTCTAATGTATACTTGTAATTACCATTTTTACACTTAAAAATTATCCGGAACGATACCAGTGCTGTAGCATAAGGCTTTAAAATCTACTCCGAATAGTTAAAGACATTCTTGCTATATTTTAAATGTATAATTAGTCAGATTAAACTACTAAAACAGTAAGCTAACAAAACATCAAGTTTAGCTTGTAACTTGAGCCTGCTAATACTTACTTGCAGTTAAGTAATTAGATTATCATCAGTCAGCTTAATTTTTGTGAACACACCTACCCTTTCTTTTAAAGAAACCTTCTTTATTGGTTTAATGCTATTTGCCATCTTCTTCGGAGCAGGCAATTTAATTTTTCCGTTGTCGCTGGGCCAGGCGGCAGGCACTAATTTATTACCTGCTATTATGGGTTTCCTGATGACGGGAGTAGGGCTTCCACTTTTAGGTGTGATTGCCATTGGTATCTCCAAAAACGAAGATGTGCAGTCTATCTCGGCCAAAGTACACCCTGTTTTCGGGCTGCTATTTCCTGTAATTATTTACCTGACCATTGGGCCTTTGTTTGCGGTGCCAAGAACAGGAACAGTATCTTTTGAGATCGGGATAGCTCCCTTTCTGTCAGAGGGACTGAGAACAAGCGGCTGGGGCATGATACTTTATTCGGCAGTGTTCTTTCTTGTTACTTATCTGTTAGCCTTAAATCCAGGAAAAGTAGTAGACCGAATCGGAAAAATCCTTACACCGGTGTTGCTGGTAATACTAGCTATACTTTTAGTTAAAAGTGTAGTAGATCCGTTAGGTAACGTTCAAGTTCCGCTTAGCTCATATGAGAGTGCGCCTTTCTTTAAAGGCTTTCAGGAAGGCTACCTGACCATGGATACCATTGGATCTTTTGTATTTGGTTTGATTGTGATAAATGCCATACGCGCTAAGGGGGTGCAGCAAACAAAGCAGATAGCCAAAGTATGCGCTACGGCGGGCATAGTGGCTGCTACCGGACTGGCTATTGTTTATATTGGGTTAGCTTATGCAGGCGCAACCAGCGTAGAAACGCTGGGCCACTTGGAGAACGGCGGACTTATCATCACCAATGTGTCTAACCAACACTTTGGCCTGTGGGGCAACACGATTTTAGGTATAGCTATAACATTTGCCTGCCTTACAACCAGCATTGGCTTAGTAGTAGCCTGTGCCACCTTCTTTAATAAGTTGCGCCCGTCCATCTCTTACAGAACCTATGTACTGGTGTTAACTATAGTAAGTGCTGTCATCTCAAATGTTGGCTTAACCCAGATCATCTCTTTTTCTATTCCGGTGCTTGTTGCTATATACCCGATCGTTATTGTACTTATTATACTTACTCTGTTTGGCTCTGCGCTAAAAAAGAGACATGCTGTTTATACTTGGGCAGTCCTGTTTACTGGTATCATAAGTATTTTTGATGGTATAGCAGCAGCAGGATTTGAACTAAGCATTACCGCCTATCTTGCCGAATATCTTCCGCTGTTCAGCCTGGGTATGGGCTGGCTGGCTCCTGCTATTACCGGTGGCCTGATTGGGTTTGGCTTATCTTTAAAGAAAAAAAAGACATACGCCTTAAACAAAGCCTAACAGGTATACTTTGTAAAAAGGCGAGGCAGGTATTTTTTAACACCTGCCTCGCCTTTTTACATATTGTTATACTTTATTTTAATTGATCTAACAGTTCCTCTACCTGAATATAACTTAGATAAGGCTCTAGAATGGCAACTTTGTTTGCGTCGGTTTTAAATGTGCTTATAACCTCAGCGTGCTGCCCGGTCCAGCGCTCTACAAACACGTTGTGCAAAGAGTAAAGGGTAACAGTCCACCCGTTATAGATGCGCTGCCCAAGTATAATCCCGTCTTTGTTTAAAGTATCTGTTTGGCTCCGTAATGGCAGCCTATCAAACATCGAAAATTCCAGCATACTAACTTTATAAAAGTAGGCTTATTGGTAAGGATTGAGGCAGTAAAATAGTTTCAAATACAGCTAACTCAAAGTTGGTTGTATTTCTGCCAACATACACATCAGCTAGTTACTTTTAAGTAGTTATACTTTAATAAGCAGTGAAACGGACAAAACAAGTATGATTTTATAAACTTTAAGATAATGCAATAACTGCCTTCTGTGATCTTAAAACTGGTATTCAAAGCTTAACTTTCAGGCACAGATTCTTTCGCAGTTCCCGCTCTACATCATTTTTATAGTACCGCCCTACCGGTAGTTCTTTACCGGCAATTTCTACGTGGCTCTGCGAGAAAGAATCTATTTTATCCTGGGATACAACAAAAGACCGATGTATGCGCAGGAAATTATCTTCAGGTAGCATTTCTTCCAGAGAACTAATGGTTTGCTTGGCGATGATCTGCTTAGAGGGCGTTACAATTCTGACATAATCCTTCAGGCTTTCGATATATAAAATGTCGCTCAGGATCACCTTTACCATTTTGCGGTCTACTCTAAAGTATAAAAACCGATCGTTGGCAGGAGCTATTGGTTCCGTTGCAGCAGTTGCAGGCGCCTCAACACGGTATACTTTCTGCACAGCCTTCAGGAAGCGTTCGAGCGATATTGGTTTTAGCAGGTAGTCTACCACGTCCAGATCGTAGCCATCGAGGGCATACTCGCGGTAAGCGGTGGTAAAAATTACCTTAGGCGGGTTGTGCAACGACTTTACAAAATCAGTACCCAGCAACTGAGGCATCTTAATGTCCAGGAACATCAGATCTACAGTTTGCTGCTGCAGCACCTGGAATGCGGCAATGGCATTGCTGCACTTCCCTACCACCTCCAACATCGGCATAGCAGCAATATGAGATTGCAGTACGGCCAGGGCAGGCGGTTCATCATCAACAAGCAGGCAACGTATTTTCATAGTTTATATAGGTACAGCTGGTGCTGCATTGGTGTAAGGTAGTATAATTGGTTCCTCTTCGGTAGCCTGAACAGGCATAGTCACCTTCTCCAGATTAAGGCTTAAGGATACCATAAAAATTTCATGCTCATGCAGCAGCTTTAATTTGTGCTGACCCGGATAAAGCAGCTGAAGCCGTTTCTGCACATTTTTTAGGCCAATGCCGTGTTTGCCAGGTGCCGGTGCCTGCGCTTCCGGCACGGCGTTCAGCACTTTAAAACGTAGCTTGTTCTCGAGCACATGCAGTTCTATGCTAATCCAGGCCTGGTCTAGTTTTTCGCTGGCGCCATGCTTAAAACTGTTCTCCAGAAAAGGTATGAGCAAGAGCGGTGCTATCAGTTTTCCATCAGGGTTTCCTGTTATGGAGAACGACAGATCCAGCCTGTCGCCGTAACGCAGCTTTTCCAGTTCAATGTAGTTCTTTATAAATCTGATCTCCTTCTCCAGGCTTACCAACGGCACATTACATTCGTACAGCATAAAGCGCAGCAAACCTGATAGTTTTACCACTACCTCCGGCGCTTTAACAGACTGTTCCAGCGTTAGCGAATACAGGTTATTCAGTGTATTAAACAGGAAATGCGGGTGCACTTGCGATTTAAGAATTTGCAGCTCTGCTTTAAGCTTCTCCGACTCCAACAGCTGGTTCTGCCTTTCTTTCGTGTACCAGTGCTTGGCCAGTTTTATTGCTCCAGCAAATCCTGTTATCGTTAAACCGCCCCGCAGGCCACCCATCAGCGCATAATAAAAGGCAGCCATCGAGGTCATCTGCCTGTATGGCCCCACAACATTAAGTGAAACCAGCGCACATGTGGTACCCATTCCCAAAATAGCTAATACTAAGCCAGCTATAAAGTAGGCATACCTGCCCTTCAGGAGAAAGCGCGGGATAAGCAAGTACATAAATGTATAGCTTAGCAGAACCTGTGCTGGCAAAAAAGATAGAGTATCGAAAAAGGCAAGGCGGTAAGCATCCAGATCCAGATTAACGGAAGTAATGTTAGGGCTTGCGGGCTTAGAACCGTAAATAAGTGCAGAGAAGGCGGCAAAGGCAAGCCAGAAGGCTACATGTCGCGCCACGCGATGCCTTAGTTTATCCGAGAATATAAAGTCTGAATCTTGCAGCTGCATAGGCTTTGAGAATACACTTCTACTGTTATACCTAGGTTAATTTACGCAATTAACTCTAGCAATAGTATACTCCTATCTTGATTATAGACAAACGACAAAAAACCGTAGACTAACTGCAACAGAAAACCAGCAATGGCGGCTGTCAACCTGATGCTGTTGAGTGCATGCTGCAAATTTGATCTAAGCGAAAACTCGAGCACGCTTAAAAACAGCTGTCTATCTTTCCGCAACTAATTTATCTGATACACAACAAACTAGAACTATGAAAAAGATGATCATCAAAACCTCGGCCTGCCTTGCATTAACACTGGGTTCATACTTTACGGCCAATTCCCAAAGCATGGAGGCAGCCAAAGAACCGTACTGGGTAACAGAAACAAACGCTAAGCTAAAAAACTACACTATTGTGCGGTTTTACAACACACAACACCAGTTGGTGTATGAAGAAAGGCTAGATGGCGTGCACCTTGATGCAACGCGTAAAAGAACAAAACGCATGCTAAGTAAAGCGCTTCAGGGTGTTATGCAAAACAATATTTTGGCAAGTCAATACTTTAGATCACACCAACCAAAGAAACGCATTGCCTCTACCTAATGCAGCCTTACATTAGCCCCGGTTCTTTTAAAGCCGGGGCTTTTTTGTGTGTTTTGCATCTGAGCCTGCACTGAAAATAGGTAAATAAGCAGCTTTACCGTACTTTTGAAAGTATAAGTATAACATAGAAGCTGGCAGTCTTACCTATAAAGTATGCCAGCCGCAGCACCAACATGGAACCAATCAGACTAAATAAATTTATAAGTGATGCTGGCTACTGCTCCCGCCGTGAAGCAGACAAACTAATTGAGCAGGGCCGCGTGATGGTGAATAACAAACGCCCCGAGGTCGGCGCCAAAGTTACAGCCAAAGACAAGGTTCGCGTGGACGGTAATTTACTGGAAGTTGATGCTGTAGAACCTGTTTACCTGCTGCTGAACAAACCTGCCGGCATCGAAACCACTACTGATACCTCGCAGCGCGATAACATCATCAGATTTGTAAATTATCCGGAGCGTATTTTCCCGGTTGGCCGCCTTGACAAAGATTCAGAAGGCCTAATCATACTTACAAACGATGGCGACATTGTAAACAAGATACTGCGGGCCGGCAACAAGCACGAAAAAGAATATATTGTAACGGTAGATAAGCCCATTAACCACAGCTTTGTAGAAAGAATGAGTGGCGGTGTGGCTATACTTGGGGTAAACACCAAGAAGTGCTTTGTAGAGCAGCTGGGGGCAAACAAGTTCAGGATTATACTTACACAGGGCATGAACCGCCAGATACGCCGCATGTGCGAAACTCTTGGTTACGAAGTACAAACGCTGCAGCGCACACGCATTATGCACCTGTCGCTGGCTAAGATTCCGTTGGGCCAATGGCGCAACATGACCGATGCTGAAGCTGCAGAACTGCAGCGCCTGGTGGCAACATCTACTAAAACTGAAGAAGGATCGGTAAGTAAAAAACGCATGGAGGCTCCTGCTCCAACTAAAAGTAACAAACCTAAGCCACGTAGCGGCGCTGCTTCGGCTGGTAAAACTGGGGGTCGTTCTGGGGGTGCTGCAAAGAGCGGAGCAAAAGGCAACTTTGGCGGAAAAAGCAGTAAACCCAAAAGTGGTACAACCAGTAACAGTGGATCTCGGGGAGCATCTAAAGGAACACCTAAAGGTGGCGGAAGCAAAGGCAGAAGACGATAGCAATCAAGTCTCTCCTACCTATAAGTAGAAGTATTGTTTCGCTTCTCTTAGATTGTAGTTTGTGGCTCAAAAATGAGAGGCTGTAACGGCGCTGCCGTTCTTTCTATAGTATATAGATGAGCAGTTACTACTCTTAACTCCATTCTTAATTGTTAATTCGTAATTTATTATTCCCATCCTTTTCCTGTAATTTTGGCAAATCATTTACTACAGGCGTAAGTATAGGCAACGTATAAACCACAAGCAGCAACGCCATAACAAACCATGGAACCAAAGCGACTAAATAAATTTATAAGCGATACCGGCTTTTGCTCACGCCGTGAGGCAGACAGGCTGATTGAAGAAGGCAGGGTAACCGTAAACGGTAAAGAGCCGGAAGCAGGTATAAAAGTTACGCCGAAAGATAAAGTAAGGATTGACGACCAGTTGCTGAGCGTACGCGACGAAGCGCCTGTTTACCTCGTTCTGAATAAGCCTTCCGGGCTATCGGCTACAGCAGACATGGAGGTGCGCGATAATGTGGTAAGAGCCATTAATCACCCGGCTTCGCTGCTACCTGTAGGTAAACTAGATAGAGAAGATGAAGGGGTGCTGTTTCTGAGTAACGACAGCGACTTTGTAAGAAAGCTGACGAAAATGGATACCAGGCTGGAGAAGGAACTAATCGTGACCGTTAACAAGCCTATCTCATCAGACTTTATAGCAAAGCTTAGTGAGTCATGTGCCTCTTTTGAAGAGGGTACTCCTAAAAAGGCTGTCATAAATAAAGAAGCTACCACGCGGTTCAGAATTGTGCTGGAGCCAGGTATGAACCATACCCTGAAGAAGACTTGTGAGGCATTAGGCTACAAAGTTACTTTTATGCAGCGTGTACGAGTAAATAACATTACGCTTACTAAACTGCAGAAAGGCCATTGGCGCACATTAACATCACAGGAGATAGAAGCCCTGAAACAAATCTCCTCTTCAAAAGCTGTTACGGCCCCTGCTAAAAGCAAACAAGACTACAAGGGCAATACTTCAGGCCTGAACAGAGCCGCCACAGAGAAAGGCGCTTATCAAAAACCAGGTAAGTTGGGAGGAGCAACAGAAACTGCCGGAGCAGGAAAAAGGATTGGTAAATCGAGGCCGGCAACAGCAGGATCCGGTAAAGGTACAAGAGGCGGAGCAAAAGGACCAACTGGTCGTGGTGGTGCTGCCGGAAAACCAGGCGCATCCAGAGGAGGAAGCAAGCCGGCAGCCGGCGGCAGAGGCGCTGCTCCTAAAAGATCATCTAAACGATAAGCAGAAGTATAGCTGCCACAACAACAAAGCCCCCGCAAGTATAAACCTGCGGGGGCTTTGCATTAGGTACTGTACATTTATACTACCTTATCGCTTACCGCTTTAAGTAAACTCCTAAACATGCGGTTGCTGTCAGGCTAAGTTGAGTGCCTCCATTTTTTAGCTTGATGTACAATTTATCTAAAGTTTATCCTGAAGCTTGCTTTCAAAAACAGCTTCGCACTCTTTCTGTTCTTGTTGCTGGTCTAATAGCGGAATACCGGTTTCGCAGTAGCCCTTTAGCATAAACAAGTGCCTCGCCCAATGATAGTTACAGGTAGCATAAAATTCATCCTCTGATACATAGCCGGTGTGCTTAAAATCAAGGCAGGTATAATTCCCCCTATCAGATAAGCTAAAGGTGGCACGTGTACCGGTCCAGGCATCATCATGATTCAGGCATTCCCATTCCACAAAAGTATCAGGCTTAAGCGCCACTACCTTCATGTAGTTTGTTGCATGTCCCTGTAAGTAAAACTCATTTACAAAACCTACTTCTGCCTTAACCTTACAATCTGCTATCCACCATTTAGAAAGTCCTTTCTGTGATGTTAGTGCATCATAAACTGTTTTCCGGTCTGCAGGAATAAGTACCTGGTGATAAACGTTTGCCATACTGTCAAGCTATTGTTATATTTTGAAGATACACGGAAAGAGGGACAAAATTTTATCCTTAGCTAAATAAAGTTAAACCAAGGCGGATTTAGTTGCTCACCCTGCCCAACTACCCATTTTACCTGCCTGATAATCTCGGAAAGCCTCGTGAATTTCCTGCTCCGTGTTCATCACAAACGGACCATGTGACACTACTGGCTCATTAAATGGTTTGGCGTGACCTAACAAAATATAGCTGTCTTCTGTAGCTTCTACTTTAAGTTCTTCGCCTTCATTAGCAAACTCCACTAGGTTAAGCTTTTGTACATTTTCACCGTTGACTTTTACGGTACCGCGCACAACGTAAAAAAAGATGTTTCTTTCAGGTGCTATACTTGTGGTAAAAGTACCTCCTTGCTGCAGCTCTATACTTGCCATGTGTATATCGCTAAGCGATGGTATAGGGCCTCTAATGTTGCCCCAATCACCAGACACTGCATTTACCTTAACTTTGCCGCTATCTTGGGTAGCTACCGGAATTTTATCTTTCTGCAACCCAATGTAATTTGGCTTAGTCATTTTATACTTTGCGGGCAAGTTAAACCACAGCTGCAGAATCTCCATTTGCCCTCCCTCCTGCTTAAATTTTTCAGAAGATACTTCGGCATGTATTAATCCTGAGCCTGCCGTCATCCACTGCACACCGCCTGCTTCTATTACATCTTTACCGCCTCCGGTATCCTGGTGCATAATGTCTCCGTCAAGTATAAAGGTTAGCGTTTCGAAACCACGGTGCGGGTGCGGCCCGAAAGGCAACCCTTGGTTATTAGGCTTATACACCTGCGGCCCATGATGATTCAGGAACAGGAACGGATCAATGTAATTAACTGACTGTGTGGGAAGCGCCCTGTAGGTTACAAGATCTGCAATGGGTGCGCTTATAGCTTTATGTACTTTTTTGATCTTTCTCAGCATATCATTTTGTTTAATGTAGCTACATTAATTATACAACATTTAACCTTAATGGCAAAGAAAAGTTTAAACTGCCATTAAACAAGGATATACTTTTTGAAGGTAATCACCTACAAACATGACACTTTATTTGTCAGTTGGTTTTGTTTATACTTGATTGATTTTGCGCGTGCACATGCTATTCTTACCAACTGCCAAAATTATACTTTAGCTTGTGTTAGCAAGTATCAAAAAGCTGGATTCCTGCCTATCTGCTTAGAGCTGGCGCGTTAGTTTTCTGCCAAAACCACCAATGCCTACCGTTAAATAATGCATGCCGCCGCCAAATCCATCATACTTTTTATAGAACTGGGGGCTGTTAAACGCATAGCGAAGGCGCACAAACCAGAAAGACTCCTCCGGCCCCTGCGATACCATTCTTACCTTACCTGAACGCCCCATTTTAAGATCCAGGTTGGCTCCCAAGGTGTAGGTTGTAGTAAACTTCAAGCCCAGGTCCTCGTAGTCAGGGTTCTTTTCTACCACGCCAGTGGGTGGTGTTATATCCATACCGGCGATACCGGCAAAGGGAGCTAGTTTGATACGCTGCTCATCTACCAGCACATAGCCTATACTTGCCTCCGGCAGAAATACAGTGGCTCGCTCATCTTTCTCCCAAACACCTGATTTAAAAGGAAGTGCCTCTTTGGTGCTGTTAAAACCAATGTAGTCGCGCAGGTAAAGCACCCAGTTCTTATATGATACATCAAAGGCCACTCCAATAGGTACATTTGTATTAAACTTATCTTTTAGCTCGCCGGAGAAAATGCCCACACCAGAAAAAAACTCAAAGCCAAAGCCCCATTTGGCCGGCTTAAGTTCGTAACGAACGTACTGCTTCGTAAAATTGGCGTAAGGGCTTACAGGATAGCGCTGCAGAAACGACGTAGCCATGTGGTTCAGGGTATCCTGCGGTACCAGTTTGTACTCGTCTCCGGCAATGGTGTTGAACAGGTGCATCTCCAGGAAATCTTTTTGCTCCTGTGGCAGCTTGGTCTGTGCAATGTTAGAGGCCATTAGCACTGCAGAGGAGCGTGTTCTTTCTAACATCTTATCGAATAACATATCGCGCTGCGGCACCACTTTCCTGTAAATAGCTCCCACCTCCTCATCAGAAAAATCTTTTGCATCTTGTAACAAACGCTGGTAATCCTCTGTCCAGTACATGATCAGCCAGCGTTCACCGGGGTACAGGGCAAGGTAATCCTTATCTTCTAATCGCTGCAGGCTGTCGCTTATAACTTTCACCGTTGTAAAGTCTTTATCCAGAAACTTATCCAGCAACATGCTTCTGCCTTTATTTATGATTTCGCGTTTGCTCTCATCAAAAGAGACAGCATTTTGCAGCACCTCTTTTTGCTGCGCCACCAGCATTGGTGATAGAAGCAAAAACAAAAGCAGAAAGTATACATTCTTCATAACGTAATATTAATTAAGCTTACAAATATAGCTGATGTTCAAGTCTTAACCTGCAATACTTGTCTGATTAGAGGTTGCATAAAGTTGATTTCTGACACAGCACCAGAAACCTTGTACTTTAAAAAGCTCTACCGGACAATTACCTGCTTTCACAAAGTCCTACCTACTAAAACTAAATATATTAGCCAAAACTAATTAACTTAGCAAAAGTATTACTTGATATGAAAGCAGAAGATTATCTAAAAGGTCGTGGTGCACAGTATAATCCGGCAAACCCATACTTAAAGCAAGAGTATGTAGCAGAGCACATCGAGGGTCTGGATGAGGCAATGGTTTCCAACTCTAAAACGGAGTTCCTGGTGGAGCACCCTAAGAAGATCGTAAACAAAGTGGAGAGCCCCGATATTGGCTTGAGCTACTCGCTTAACCCCTATCAAGGCTGCGAGCACGGCTGCATTTACTGCTATGCCCGCAACACTCACCAGTACTGGGGCTACGGTGCCGGGCTGGATTTTGAGCGAAAGATAATTGTAAAGGAAAATGCGCCACAAGTATTGGCAAAACAACTCGAGAACCCAAACTGGCAAGTTATGCCACTCATGCTGGCCGGCAACACCGACTGCTACCAACCTATAGAGGCTAAAAAGAAACTTACACGCCAGATTCTGGAAGTGCTGCTGCAGTACCGCCATCCGGTTAGTATCATCACTAAAAATGCCCTCATCCTCCGAGACCTGGACCTGCTCACTCAACTTAATAAACTGGACCTGCTGCACGTGAACATAAGCATTACCACTTTAAATGAAAAGCTGCGCCAGAAGCTGGAACTCCGCACTGCATCAGGTACAAAACGCCTGGAGGTGGTGCGCCAGTTAAGTGCCGCAGGCATACCGGTAAATGTGATGGTTGCACCCGTTATTCCAGGCTTAAATGACTCAGAGATACCGCAGATTATAAAGCAGGCTGCCGAGGCTGGCGCACAGCATGCCGCTTATACTATTGTCAGGTTAAACGGAAGTATAGGGCCCATTTTTGAAGATTGGATACAGCAGGCTTTTCCGGACAGTGCAGCCAAGGTGCTTAACCAGATTGCCGACTGCCATGGTGGTAGCCTGAGCGATAGCCGTTTTGGCACGCGCATGCGCGGTGAGGGAAAGTTTGCAGAGGCTATTGCGAAGCTATTTAAGATGAGCAAACAAAAGTATATGGCCGGAAGAAGTATAAAACCCTTTAACTACAGCCACTTCTGCACCAGGGTAGGCAAACAGATGGAGTTGTTTTAGCTGGCACAAAAGAAAAGCGAAAGTAAAACTACCTCCGCTTTTCTACACTTAATCAACTAAACTACATTTTACTCTTTATCTTGTTAATCATGCCGGCTTGTCCGTTCAATTGCTCTACCTGTGCATGCCCCTTTGGGTTTGGTGGGGCCAGGTTTGGCAGGTCGCCCTGTGGCAAACCAAGATCTACTCTAAACTCCCCTTTGCCATCCATAGATTTGCCTTTGCCCCAGCGTGAGTTTCGCATCTCATCTACTGATCCGTCATCGTCGTTAACTTTAGTAGATACAAAAGCATAGTTATACTCGTGGTTCTCCTGAGACTGCGGGAATGAGTTCGGGATAGGGTGTACGCCCTTTAAACCACCCAGTTCTTCCAGCACAGCCAGCCACTGGTTCTGGTGCATGGTATCACGGGCAATCAGGAAGGATAGCATGTCTTTCATACCTGGGTCATCGGTTGCCTCCCATAACCTGGTTGCCAGCACACGGCCAGTAGACTCTGCCATAACATTAGCATACATATCGGCGGCAAGATTGCCACTACCTACCACCCACGATCCGTTAAATGGTACTCCGTTACTGTCTACGGCCATAGCTGCCAAACCCGATGAAAGCACGTGCCTTGGGTTCATGCCTCCCATCACGGCTCCAATAACCTTATCTTTTGCCATCTCCTCCTGCAGCGATACCGGTGCCCCCTCCAGGTTAAGTGCAACTGCTGTTGCCAGCACCTCTATATGCGAAATCTCCTCAGTGCCTGTTTCCATCAGCATGTCGCGGTATTTCTTGGGTCCGCGGCTGCCCCAGGCCTGGAACAGGTATTGCAAGCATACTCTTATCTCTCCTTCTACGCCTCCTATTGCTTGCTGCAGCATATTGGCAAAAGCAGGATTTGGTTTCTCTACACGTACTTTGTACTGTAGTCTGCTATCATGATAAAACATAAGTTTGTTTTTAAAGATTGAACATATATAGGATTTACGGAAGGGCAAAGTGCTTGTTATAAATTAAATTATAATCTATATACATTAAACACTATTTCTATTTATATATAAAGATTTTATATATTTAACCTAGAAACGTGCTGCTGCCACTGTTGAAGCAGTTTGGCATGTTTCTTCGGCAGCAAGCTGCTAAACTTAAAGCTGTTGTTTTAGTATATGCAAAACACGCTACAGCCAGCACCACAGTTGCATAAATCACTTTCAAATTGCTTATGACCAACGAAAACGACATTGTAGTAGAAAACTGGGCAGAGCTACAGAATGCCTTATTCGACCATAGCTGGGACAGCAAAATTGAGCGTTTCCGTTCTTCGTTTGTATACCGCGGTGCTTCTAACCCCGACTTTGATCTGTGCACCAGCATTATGCGCATTGGCAGCAAGTACGAAGAACTGGAGCCTCACCTGTTGCGAAACTTCCGGAAGTATGCCCATACCAGCGCCACCTCCGGCAACTCTGTCTGGAACTGGTTAGCACTGGCACAGCACCACGGCCTGCCTACCCGCCTGTTAGACTGGACCTATTCGCCTTATGTAGCCCTGCACTTTGCCACCGAGAACTTAAACAGATACGACGAAGACGGCTGCGTTTGGTGCGTAAACTATGTGAAATCGAGGGAGTTTCTGCCGCCGCCACTCATGAAGGCCCTGGAAGAAGAAGGCTCTAATGTGTTTACACCGGAAGTGCTGGAGCCGGTGGCACCATCATTTAAGGCGCTTAAAAGCTTTCAGGAAGATGAGTACGTGATGTTTCTGGAGCCGCCCTCCCTGGATGCACGCATCGTGCACCAGTATGCGCTCTTCTCGATGATGTCTGATGTAAAAACAGAGCTGAGCCAGTGGCTGCAAAGGCATCCGGACCTATACTTTCGGGTGGTTATACCGGCTAAACTAAAGTGGGAAGTACGTGATAAACTGGATCAGGCCAATATTACAGAACGTGTACTTTTTCCGGGTTTAACAGGGCTGAGTCAATGGCTGAAGCGGCATTACACCCATAACTGAAATTTTAACTAAGAAATCCGGTAAACAAGCGACATTGTGTAGAGAAACCGCTATATTAAGGGTATAAATTATACTTACACGTTTACCCTTGATGAAGCCGCGACGACTGCACCTGAATACACCCTTGGCCCGCTTAAAAAATTACAGCACAAAATTTAAAGCACAGGATTTAATTAAAAGCTATACGTTACAGGCTGCTGCCATACTTTGCGGTCTGCTACTGCATACGTCCTGCGCACAGGAGCGCGAAGCCGCCTCTGCCCCACTACCCGACCAGCAACCAGTAGTGCTAGATAGCGCTGCAGCACCAGCCGATACACAGGCCACTGCCAGCACTGCCCCTGTTGCTGCCCCGGAAGTGGCACCTGCCGATACAGGTTACAGCTATCCCGGACCAAAGCCATTACCGGGAGCTATACTTCCAAACAAGCGTATACTTGCCTACTATGGCAACCCCTTATCTAAACGTATGGGTATATTAGGCGAGTATCCTGAAGATGAAATGCTGGCTAAACTGGATGCCGAAATCGCCAATTGGGCCAAAGCTGACTCGCTAACGCCTATACAGCCTGCCCTGCATGCTATTGTGGTAACTGCACAGGGTCACCCAAGCGCCGGAGGCAAGTATCGCCTGCGCATGACCGATAAGATGATAGAAGGGGTGCTGGCCATGGCAGCCAAACGCGATGCCATCGTATTTTTAGATGTTCAGGTTGGCCACAGCACCTTACAGGAAGAGCTGCCAAGGCTGGAGCAGTTTCTGAAATTGCCGCAGGTGCACCTGGGCATTGATGCAGAGTTCTCAATGAAAGACGGCAGCGTGCCTGGCCGTAAGATCGGCACATTTGATGCAGAGGATATTAATTACGCTACCCAGTATCTCTCTGATCTTGCCAAAACCAATGGACTACCACCAAAGCTACTCATTGTGCACCGCTTTACGCAAGGCATGATTAAGAACTCCGATAACATCATACTTAGACCGGAAGTACAGGTTGTAATGCACATGGACGGCTGGGGACCTCCTGCCCTTAAAAAAGACACCTTCCGGCGCTATATTAAAAACGAACCGGTACAGTTTACTGGCTTCAAAATATTCTATAAAAACGACACTAAAAATAACTCCCGCTTGATGACACCGGAAGAGGTACTGGCGCTGCAACCTACGCCTATGTATATTCAGTATCAGTAGGATTTTTGAAAGAGTGGTTGCATTGGTGACTGCCATTGGTGCTGCACTTGGTTGTGCATGCTAAAGTGCCCCGCCTAAAGTATAGGCGGGGCACTTTTTTATTTCTCCATATAAGGTTGCCAGTTCACAATCAGCACCTTCTCCTCGGGCAGCAGCAAATAGCCGTAGTCGTAGCAGAAGTGGTAGGTGTTGCCTTTGCTGGTGCGGTAGAGGTGGGTGAAGTGGCGGAAGTCGAAGCCGGCCATTTCCAGCAGCTGTTTGTAGGTGGTGGTCTTTCCCTGTGGGCTCGCCTGCCTTAATATAGTACGGTTGCGGCGCAGTGCGGCGTTAACGCCCTGGATGAGCTGCTCTCCCGCATTCTGACGCCTTTTCTGGTTGTGAACCTGCGCTCTGCATTGATCAGAGCAGAACTGCTTGTCGGCTCTCCCGCTCAGGGCTTTGCCGCACTGCGGGCAAGGTTTGGTCTCATTCATTTGCTACCCGTTTTTAAGGTTTACTATTAACTGGACGTAAACCTGACTACCTATGCTGTATCGTAATATGCCTGTGCTTTACCTGAACACGTTAGAGCACAAAGGAAAACAGTTTATCAGATTATGGTACAAGCCAGACTACCGAATCAACAAAAAGCTGAAGGAGAGTGACTTGGTTAAGTACAGCAAGACCTACAAGTGCTTTGTGGCACACAAGTCACCGGAGGCGATCGAACTGTTGCACAGGCACTTTCAGGGAGTGGCGCTGGTGGATGTGCGCTACCTGAACAGGCTAAAGCGGCTAAGGCCGGCGCTAGGGGCTGTGGTCACATCCGGAAGCCCACGGTTCGAGCCACTGGGGAAGCTGCCCGAACTCCCGGTCATGCGCCTGCAGCCGCTCGAGCACGAGGGAAAGATTTGCATACAGATCTCCTTCCCCTTTAACGAGCATATCTATAAGGTGCTTAAACACAGCGACTGTTGCCGATGGTTAGAGGGGCCGCGTTGTTTCGCAATAGGCTCCTCTTCAGGTGATTTGCACCAAATGCTCGACCAGGTGCAGGGAACGGCCCTGGTGTGGCTCTGCAATACACTTAAAATCAACGACATGTCCGTCATGCGCAGGCTTTGGGAGCAGACATATGTGAAAGCCGAAGGCTACATCACCTGCCCGCTGCCTTACCTGGAGAAGCTGTTCCTGCTGAACTATTCACTTAACACCATCCGGACCTATCACAGTTTACTGCTCCGTTTTATTAACGGGCACAAATCGGTGGTCCTGGAGCAGATCAATGCCTTTTCAGTGGAGGAGATCAACGCCTATCACCGGCAGATGGTGCAGGCAGGCACCTATTCCTACTCCTTTGTGAACCAGAGTATAAACGCTGTCAAGTTCTACTTCCATCGCATACTGGGCAGGCACACCATGGACCTGAGCCACGTGGAGCGGCCCGAGAAAGCCGACAGGCTGCCCACCGTGCTCAGCAGGCAGGAGGTAGGCAGGATACTATCGGCCACCGAGAACCTGAAGCACCGATGCCTGTTGCAGCTGCTCTACGCCGGGGGGCTGCGCATTGGGGAGGTTATCAACTTGAGGCTCACGGACGTGCAGTCAGATAGGAACCTGCTGCTCATACGCGGGGGTAAGGGCAAAAAGGACCGTACCACGCTGCTCTCGCAGAGACTGCTCGAGAGCCTCAGGGCATATTATAAGGAATACAGACCGAAGGTGTGGCTCTTTGAGGGACAATACGGCGGCCAGTACACCACCGACAGCATTCGCAACGTGTTTAGGGACTGCGTGAAAAAGGCCGGTTTGCAGAAGAAGGTAACGCCCCACTCACTGCGCCACTCCTTTGCCACGCACTTGCTCGAGCAGGTAACTAACCTACGCTACATCCAGTCGCTGCTGGGGCACAAGAGCAGCAAGACCACTGAGATCTATACCCACATCACCAGCCACGGACTGGAAAGTATTATCAGCCCGCTTGATAATTTATAGGAATGTTATATATTAGCTCTGAAATGTATAAAGGATGAAACTGAACCCAGAATGGAAGGTTGAAGACCGCAAAAAAGCAGTATCAGCACACTCCAGCTAAAGGGCCAATAACCGGAACTACTCCTTATACACTATAGTTAGCACATATTGCAGTTATAGAAAATAAAAATGAAGAAGAACCCTGCTTTTGATGAGTTGATTTCTTGTATTGTGAATAAGAATAATCAAGAGTTTGCGTCTATATTAGCATCAACATCAATAGACTTAAATACTAAAGGTGAAAAAGGTTTAACCCTTCTACATTTTGCAGCAATACACTTTGCTGTTGAGATTGGTCAGCTACTCATTTCTAAAGGTGCTGATATTAATGCGAAAGATAATTTTGGGAATAATGCTTTGTGGAGAGCTACTTTTGAATCTAAAGGCAGAGGGGAGTTCATAAAGTTGCTTCTAAAGAACGGTGCGGACAGGTATGAAAAAAACGTAAGTGGTATAAGTCCACTTGACTTAGCAAATACTATAAGCAACTATAATGTAAAGCAGTATTTTGAGAACAACACTGGTGCTAACCACACCTAAACTTTAGCTACGCCATAGTTTAGCCCAGTACGTTGGCAGGTATAAGAACTAATAGAATGATTCAGCTAAACGACCCAAAGTGGAAAGAGCTTAAAGGTGGATACCAAACACCTTATGACGCTTCCATTGCCCTAAGTAGACTTGAAGAAACGAATAGCTCTGAAGAAGTAGATGATATACTTGCAGAGCTTTGGGACGAATTGCATCATCAGGGAGATGTTGGTTTAGCTTCTTATTTTGCTGTTCCACATCTAATCAGAATAGCTAGAGACAAAGGTATAATTATTTCAAATGTACTGGGTCTAATAGCGGTCATTGAAATTCAAAGGCACAAGAAGAATCCTCAAATACCTAAAGAATATCTGGAGTCATATTTAAATTCCTTAAATGAAATACCTGAACTCGTAGATTCAGCAAAGAGTAGAGAATGGGACTTGGAATTTACAGCAGCAGCCTTGTCAGCGTTAGCAGCATCAAAAGGACAAATAAAGATAGCTCAAGCTGTGCTGAACTTTGACGATGAAGATGTGCTGGATGAATTTCTTGAAAATTACTAAGAATTAAATCTGCCAACACGGCACAGGCAGTATGTTCGGCTAAGGCCTCACCCATTGCCTGTACAAGTCCGTTGGCAAACATTTAGAATGAATAAATATCTACTAATCTTACTTATCAGCCTCTCCTTCTCCGCATGTGGGCAGACAGTAATAAAGACACCTGAAAACGCTATGTCAAAATTCGAAGAATTTAAAAACAAGGAAAAGTTTGTAGAAGAAAACTCATTCTTCTATCCCGGCATAGCAGACCCTAAAATGCGGCCCGTATTAACAGAGAAAATTAATAAAGCTGCAGACGATTTCAAAGCTGTAGCGGAGAGCCAAAATCCAACAGATAAAGAATATCAGGACAAGATAGAATTAGGTCTTTCAAGATTTTCTGATGTATACATGGACTTGGATACCGAAGATAGAGAAAGGGTATGTACTTACTTCGAAGAACTGATGGATATAGTGGGGTTAGAGAGTTCTGGCGGACATTTGATGAAGTTCATGTATGGGTTTAGCCTTCCAGAGTCATCAGGGACAGAAGAATAAAAACACTTGCCAACAAAGTTCAGCCTGTATGCTCGGCTTCGCCTCGCCCATCGGCTGCACGAGTAACGTTGGTGGCAATTTAGATAAACCCTAAGCTATGACACAAATAATACTTGAAGGGAAATTACTGTTGTATTCTGCTACGGGGACTGAAGGAGGATATTTATCTTTCCAAGACAAGAAATTTACAAATTTAACTTCACCTACTTATGGAATTAGTAATAACTGCATTGTATGGGACAAAGATGATTTATTAAAACAAGGCGTTACATCAAATGCAGAAGTTCTATTAGACGGCAATTGGATAGAATTTCCTGACCCAATTTGGAAAGACAAGGACTTTGAAATTTCTTCTCTTCATTGTGGTGAACTAAATGGAGACTTGAATGCAGATAAACGGCTATCTGAGAAGTACGAATTCAAAATTAAGTACTCAGTAGAAAGACTTGATGAAGCTTATGGTGAAGGCAATTGGAAAATAGATAGAAAGCTACCAAATGTGATATTAAAAGATGGCACACATTTACATTTTGGAGATTCACCAACAACAATACCTTCAAGACCTTATGGTATTCCAAAAGATGGGAAGACTAGAGTTTCAGTTACTTGGAAAGACAATACCATAGAACACAGAAAACTATCTGATGACCTTTTGGTTGAACAGTCAGATTACAAAGGGCTATATATGCTAAAAGAGGGAGATATACTAAAAGTAATGCACCCTAAAACAAAGGATATAATTTGTGAAGGTCAGATAGACCAGATTCCTTTAAAAATATTTAGCCAAACAATAAAAGGACACTTTGACCAAGTTAATAAAAGTGTTAATGGAAACTGTAATTGGGAAATGTACTTTGTTGAAAATTATTTAGCAGAGCTACACAGGAAATAATATAACTGCCACCAACAGTGTATAGCCAAGAGCCTTCCGCTGAAGCTCCAGGCTCTCGGCTATACCAGCGTTGTGTGCTACTATCTTTAAAAAAGCATCATCATTACTTAAAAAGAAATCAGGCTCTGATTCCCCAAAAAATTAACTATAAATGAGACCCGTAGAGTTTGATAGCTTTGCAGAAGATGTTGAAAATGCATTAGCGACAGTTATCAATGAATACAATTATCAAATAATAGCTAAAGACAAAAGCAGCTTTGTTTGTAAGAACAACAATAACTCAATTCATATCTTTTATGAAGGCAGCTCCATTCAGTTTAACATCATAAATAGCAAAGGAGAAGAATATCATGTTTATGAACTATTAAACTTAAAAGGATTTTCTTCATTGGTTCCAGTAGAACCAACAGTTAAACCAGATGAAAACTTCCTGAAAAATATAAAAGACAAACAGGAATTCTATATTGCTGATTTAAAATGGATTAAGACAATAAGCCAAATAATAAGCTTTTATAAAATCCTGTCAGTAGATTGAACAAGAGTTGGGAAATATAGCACCACACAACAAGGTTCATAGTTTAGGCTGCGGTTATACCTTGCCCACACTATGCACAAGACGTTGGCAGTAGTTGAGTAAATTAACTAAAGTCTTTACACATGATAAGTGATTTCTTCGCATACGATATAGCAACAAGTACACTGAAATACACTTCTGAAGGTTCTGCTTATTCAATTCATGTTCAGAATCTTGTTGCTGCTCAATTTTATCCAGAATATAGCTTGATAATAACGACAACACAAGACGGAGAAAAGGAAGAATTGCGTGGTTATTCAACATCAGGAGAGATGATATTTAAACAACCTGCACCTGAACATTATAAGTTCTGGTACTTAGGAAATGACTTAAGAATAGCCTTTACCGAGAAAGATGAATTTGCAGAGAAATCAGGAAGAAGTGGTTGGTGGTTTAAGATAAACCCATTGGACGGAGGATTAGAAAAAGACTGCTGGGCTTATTGAAGAACAAATGTTAACAGTGAATTAGAACAAATTCTGCCAACAAAGTATAGCAGTAAGGCTTGCTGACGCGGCGCCTATGCTACACTAGCACGTTGTACAACATCTATAAATCAAAATAAACTTGCTACATGAAAACAGTTTTAACAGTCACAATCATTGTTTTCTTCGGCTTAACGACCTGCTATGGTCAAGCTAACAGTATTGATTTTTCAAAGTTCCGCTTGAGTGGGTTAGAATACTACTCCAGCAAGCAGGCAATATCAAAAAAGTTTGGTAAACCCAAAAGAGTTGTAGAGCCAGATTATGAATGCGGTTTTTACTCGGAAAGAGAACAAGGGAATAAATACTACCAATTGGACTATGAACATCTTAAGTTCATTGGTAATGATAAGGAGCTGTATGGAATAGAGACAATGGAGTTTAGCTCAAATGGGGACAAAATTTTAGAATACGGGCAATGGGAGCTGAGTGCAAAAACCACTATAAAAGACTTCGTCAAGGTTTTTGGCAAATCAGCATTAGACAAGCCATACAAGCACAATAATGGAGAAACAAGTATTACACTTTTTGCAAAGGGTGCTGACAACGGGATAACTTTCTTTTTTAACTCAGGGCATTTGGTTAGAATTGAACACTTCTCTCCTTGCTAAGAAAGCCATTGTACAACAAAACCTAAAGCACACTTAGGCGTGCCTTAGCTAAATCCGTTGTAACAAATCAATGATAACTAAAAATCCATACTGCAATTTTGAACCTGACCAAGCCAACATCAAGCAACTAAGCTGCGAAGCTTGGAGGTTAACAGAAATTAAAGCTTTAAAAAACGAGAAGTGGATTGGCGGACATTTTAAACTAACAATTTTTAAATGCAGCAAATGTGAGAACTACTGGAAGATAGGTGAAGAATTTGACTCGCACCATGGATATTATAAAGAGGCAATAAAACTAAATGAATTTATGCAGCTAAATGGTGAAGAAATCAGTTTTTCAATAGGTGAATTGCAAAAATGAACTAGTTACAACCACACCCATAAGCCAGCTTCGCCGCCTTATGGCCAAGTCCGTTGGCGGTAATTTGACCAAACTTAAAAAATGAGAAAGATTATTTTATTAGGTGGTATATTTCTTTTTGGAGCGTTGGTTCCTTTTATTCCTTCAATGACTGTGGTGGAATTGTTCTTTCTCTTAATCCCATTTGTCATGGTTTTTTTGATGACCTTATTATATTTGGTAATAACCTTATTCAATAAAAATCTGAACAGTCGCAAAGCTCTTTTTATTTTTTCAGTTCTCCCGGTTTTTATTATAGCCCAATTTTCATCTGGATTTACAATTGACAAGGTTCAACGATTTCGGAGTGATGGGATAATTGCGGATATTGAACAGGTAAAAAATCGGACAGGTAAGTTTCCCGAAAGCTATAGAACATCATTAGGAATTAAATACCAAAAAAAATCGGATCAGGATTCATATCAAATTAGTTATTCAAGAGGATTTATGGTCTTAGAAAAATATAGGTCGAATGAAGGTAAATGGGAGAGTTATGGCTGGAATGACTAAAGAAAACTACCGCCAACAAAATATAAAATCAATGCTCAAACCTGTCTCTAAAAGAACTCTGTGCTCGTTTGCTTAGCAGATTGTCCTGCGGACAATCACGCTCGCCAGCTCGCACTGTTTTTATACGAGACGTTAGCGGGAATTAAAATGACGAAAGATAAACTAAGAGCAGCAATAAAGTTTGCTACTTCAAATGAGCAGGCATTGAAGGAGTCGGCTTATGCAGGTTGTTATTACTGTTTAAGAACTTATCCGTCATCAGAAGTTACACAGTTTTTGGAAGTAGAGAGAACCGCTTTATGCCCAAAGTGTGGAATTGATAGTGTACTTCCATCTAACTCTCCATACGAACTAACAGTTGACACTTTAAAAGAACTCAATAAGTTTTGGTTTTAAACACAAAAGAATGACTGACTTAAAAACTTTTGTTTCGGAAACAATTCAGCAAGTAGTAGAAGGTGTTAAAGAAGCTGGGCAATATCTTAAAGAGAATATTGACTATGAAAGAGATGGCTTTGTGCAGGTTGGCGACGGCACATTGAGTAATATTGAATTTGACATTTCTGTTACATCCACTGAATCATCTAAAACAGAATGAAGAGCTGGTGTTATGATTAAGGTTGTAGATTTTGGAGTAAAAGGTGCAGACAATAAAGAAGCAGTTTCTATGAACAAAATTAGATTTGCTGTATCAGTTAGTCTACCTAAAAGTGCTAACAAAAAGTTTGATTTCTAGAAAAATAAAACCCGCTAACCAAGTGCATAATTTAGGTTTCGGCAATGCCTCCCCCATATTATGGCACAAATCCGTTGGCGGTAATTTAGATAAACTTGGTGAAACCAATGTTAGAAACTGATTCTCTTAAAATCAAAATAGAGAGTATTAAAAAAACGATTGAAGTGTTGGTATCACCCTTGTGCGAAGAAAAATTTTCCGTCATTTGGTACGGTGCTTATGATATAGACCCAAAGCATCTTGTATACTGGATCTGTGTACAATCAGATAGGATGAAGCAGGAGCTTAAAAGTAATCTTTCTCTTATCAAAAATTTAAGAAAGACTCTGGAAGCACAAGATTATCCCATAGCCTCCAGGGAATTTGTTGTGTTTGGTTTTGAATCCCAAGAGACCGTAGATAGGGAGTCAAATGGGCATTGGTGGCACCATTTCAAGTGATTGATTTATGAATTTCAACGACAGAACAGAGTTTTTAGAGTACTTAAGAAACAACCCAGAAGATGGCTCGGCTTTCGAAGGAATTGAAATTAATAAACCATATGATTTGGGGTTTAAAGACTTTGATAATCTCCAGCGTATTTACATCACCTTTGACAAGTATGAAAATTTTTGTTTGTTCTTTCATCCAGAGACAAAGGAACTACTCTTAGGAGATGTGAACACCGGAGGTCATGCTGCAAGATGTAGAGTTGTTAAAATAGAAAGAGACACTATTTTTTCAAGTCCAGATTCTGTGAAGAAGTGGTATGACAGATGGGCTTGGGAAATGTGGAAGTAAAACAACTGCCAACCCAGTGCAGCATTAACCTTCGCTACGCTTCGGCTTTTTCTGCACCAATCCGTTAGCGGTTATTGCATACACGTACCCCACTTCATAAAGGCAGAAAATGTCAATAAATAAGATCCATCACATAGCAGGCCTGACAATAACAGCTTTTGTAGGAATTCATTTATTTAATCACCTGGTGAGCATTGGGGGTGCTGATAAGCATGTTGAAATGATGCATACTCTTCGGCCCTTTTATCGGAACATTTTTGTAGAATCAATTTTATTATTTGCCTTTTTTGTCCAAATTGTTTCAGGCCTAAAACTTTTTAAAGAAAACAGAAAATCAGCAACTTCGCAATTTGATAAACTACAACTCTGGACAGGACTTTATCTGGCGATTTTTTTCATTATCCATTTAAGTGCTGTTTTTAGTGGACGACATTTTTTGCATCTAGACACCAACTTTTATTTTGGAGTAGCAGGATTAAATTCGCTTCCTTTCAACTTGTTTTTTATACCCTATTACGGCCTTGCCATCGTTTCATTTTTCGGGCACATAGCATCAATTCATAGTAAAAAAATGAAACAGTCAATTTTTGGTTTGTCTCCAAACAAACAATCGTTCGCAATCTTAACTTTTGGAATTATTCTGACCATTGTAATATTTTACGGACTTACAAATCATTTTCAAGGAGTTACGATCCCAAAAGAATACGAAGTTTTAATCGGAAAATAAAAAAACGAACCATTAGTGGTCATTGAAATCGACCTTATTCAATATACAGAAGAACATATGAAACGCAATGGTCAGGTATGCAGCATTCCTGCTAAATCAATCTTAAAAAAAGACTCTAAGTTGTATGACTATACTGACAGTTACCAAAGTTTTTTTTCCGACACTGAAGGGGAAATTGACTCAACAAAAATTGGGATATTGTTTTTTCAGGCAAGTCTAAATTGGGGAATACACTATTCGCAATAAGAAACAAAATTGTTGGTTTGTTTGGTTTAAAAACATCAGGACAAACAAGTAACAAGCAGAAACTGCTGGACAATTTTAAATGCGTGCCAGGGGATCAACTTGGCCTTTTTAAAGTATATGACAAAACAGAAAATGAAGTTGTATTAGGCGAAGATGACAAACATTTAGATTTCAGGGTTTCATTATTTTTGGACAAACTTCTGGACGACGCAGACAAAAAAAGTTTGACGATAACAACGACAGTAAAATTCAATAACTTCTTCGGGCGCGTTTATTTTTTGATCGTGAGGCCTTTTCATAAACTTATTGTTCAGGCAATGTTAAAAGGCATTCTTAAGCGAATCGAAAATGAAAAGGCAACCAACCGCTAACAAGGGGTTGATAGTATGCCCGGGTTATATGCAGCCGGTTCATTCTACTTTTTAATTACTTTAATGCTGTCCGAGGGTGAAGGGCAATTAACCGGGCACAACTCAAACCCACAACCGTAAGCTGCAAGCGAACAAGCGACAGTGAGATAGACAATGAAATAGAAAATTGAGTTAATACATAAAAAGAAAAGAAGGACATTCCATGCAGAAAAAGTCTTTAGTGGTAATTGACATTCAAAATGATATTACCAAAAACTACAAAGGAATCATTGACAATGTTAATCGGTCAATAGATTGGGCAGTGGAAAATGAGATTCATGTTGTTTACATAAGACATTATAACTTATCTGACGGCACAAGGACTTTCAAACCTAATACTCGTGGGTCTGAATTAGTTTCGGACATGAAATTAGTTTCCAAAAACATTTTTGAAAAGTCCAAAGGCAACGCATTGACCAGCGAAGATTTTGCTGACTTTATCAAGAAAAATGAAATAAGTGAATTTTACATTACAGGAGCAGACGCCATTGCCTGCGTGAAATCAACTGTATATAATATGTGCAAGGAAAACTACAAAGTTACAGTCTTGTCAGATTGTATTACGAGTTATGACAATAGGAAAATTGACGAAATGCTAGACTATTACGAGAAGAAAGGAAGTGAAGTATTCACACTTGAGGAATTAAAAAAATCCAGCAGCTAACAAGGTGTATAGTGCATTGCTTTCGGAATACGCACTATAAACAAACCATTGTAAGCATTAATAAAGAATGGACTTTCTAATAGAAGATGGCTACTATTTGTCTGATGGCCACGAACATATTAATTGGCATGCAGGACTTAAATTTGAAAGTATAAACTACATTGCTTTTTGGTTTAAGAAAAATAATGTCGTCAACTATGCTGCTAAAGATGGAATAGCAGTATTCGATAAAAGTGAATTTGCATCTGAAGGAGAATATGAACTTATAGGTGATAAGGTTAAGGTCTATATTAACAGAGGAAACAAGTTCGAAGTAAAGCGAACATTTATTGTCATTCAAAAAGGACAAGTAATGGATGAAAACGACGAGATCTACGATTATAAATACTGGAACTAGAAAGCCAGCACTCAACAATAGCTAAACCACACCAAGGCGTGTTTTAGTCTAAGACTGTTGTGCGTCATAAAGATTAAAATTATAAGGATGGATAAGAGAATTGCAATTAAAATAATGTTGTGTCTAGTCGTAGCTATAACGATTTTTCACATGGCTATTCTTTTCAAGGTTATTCCCTATGAAATTACATGGGGTGGTAGATTAAAGAGTGATTCTGAGATGTATGTGTTCGAATCAATATCTTTAGCAATTAATTTCTTTTTGGGTTTCGTTCTTTTAATAAAAGGAAAGTATGTGAAGCAGATTTTACCCCTGAAAATTGTGAACATTGTTTTATGGGCATTTCTGATATTGTTTATCTTAAACACTATTGGAAACATTGTAGCGAAGACAAACTTTGAGAAATACTTTGCAATTATAACGCTCTCTTTCTCTATTCTGATTTGGATTATTCTGAATAAAAGCAATAAGCCACGAAGGCACAACAACACCTATAGTGCATAAACGTACCCTGGTCCAGACGTTAGCAGTCTAACCCCTATCAAAATGGCTCAGCGCCTCCAAAAATTTAAAAAGATAAAGTACAGAAGTATTTATGCTGTTACAGTAGTTGTGTTTATGATTCTCGGTATTTCCTCGAGAGTGTTTTCAGCTCATTTACCATTTTTCATAGCAAATAATGCTGGCGACATACTTTGGGCTGGTATGCTTTACTTTGTTTTTAGGGGCTTGTTTATAAGCAGAACTTTAGGCTGGGCCTTGGTTGCTAGCTTAGTCTTTAGCTTTTTAATTGAGTTCAGTCAGCTGTACCAGGCAGATTGGTTAAACAGTATCAGAAGTACAACTTTAGGTGCCCTGGTTTTAGGCAAGGGATTCTTGGCCGTAGATCTGCTCCGGTACAGTTTTGGGGTAGCTTTAGCCTATTTTGCAGACATACTTATAATAAAGCATTCCCCGGACACTCCACACACAATAAACAGTTAGCCTCACAAGCTGGACCTGCTAAACCATTTCATTATAACCTTCAGGAGAGACTATTTCTAGAATCTGAAGAATGCTGCAAAGCTCTCTTTAACCGGAATAATGAAGGGGTCCAATATTTAAAAAGCTCAAAAGTATGGGCTATACACCCCACTCCTCTCCTAGCACCTGCAACGGCAAAGGACCATACTTTAGATATGCCTCATGAAAGGCTCTAATGTCAAAACCCTGCTGTTGCTTTTCCTGCTGCAGTTTTTTAAGTATAAAGTTCTCTCCTACCTTATAAGTATGCACCTGCACCGGCCACCGAAGCATACGGTCAATTTCTCGCTGGGCAATATCATCCTGGTTAGGGATGTGCTTTTTCCAAAAGGCAAGGGCTTGCTCTTTTGTCCAGCCGTCGTAGTTCAGGCCCACATCCATTACCACCCGCGCCGAGCGAACCAGGTCCCACTCCAGCTTTCCCAGGTAGTCGTAAGGGGTTTTGTAAAGGCCCAGCTCCTGCCCTAGTTCTTCGGTATAGGCTGCCCAGCCTTCCGAGTAGGCAAAGTACCAGAACAGGTTGCCAAGAGGGTTCTGCCCGTTCAGCTGCCGCCGCCTCTCCGACTGGTAATGATGCCCCGGCACGCCCTCGTGCAGCAACAGGAAATCCATGGAGCGGGTGTTGTGGCGCTGTTGGTAAAAGTTATACAGGAAAGTAGTGTTGTGCGCAGCATAAATACCCGGCGGAGAATCTTTATCTACATTTTGGATTTCGGAAAAGTATAAACTGCGGATATCAGAAGTAGTGAACAGCTTTGGCATATGCTGCTGCACTGTTTTATACTTTTGCTTATAACTACTTTCAATTTCTTTCTCTCTTGTAAGTATAAATCTACTGTTGTTAAGATGCTCGTAAAAGCCGGTGCTGTCGTGGGCATAACCTAATTGCGCCTGCACCTGCCGTATTTGCTGCTGCACTTTTATCACTTCCTGTAAGCCAAAAGCCTTTAGCTCTTCCGGCGTTAGGGGCAAGCTTAGGTACTCCTGCAGCCAATACGTATAGATTTCCTTGCCAAGTGGCTGGTAAAGTATACCCTCTTGGGTTGGCGGCTGTGTAGCTACTTGCTTATATTTTTGCTGCAGTGCGATGCGGCGCAGGTTCAGGTCGAGTTCATAGAGCAATTGCCTGTAGTATAGTTTATACTTACCTGTTAGCCGCTCCGGGTTTATACTTTCTGCAGCTGCAGCTGTTTGCCTGAACAGCTTCTCTTGCCTTGCTAGCTCCTGCTCACCTTTTATACTTTGGAGCCGATCTACATAACTAAGTGCAGGCCCAGGCATCTGCAGAGAACGATATGCTGAGGCAAAATCGCGCATGATGGAAAGCAAACGTTCTTCCTCTGTAGGGGCAGGCTGGCTGCTACCTAATAGTATCAGCAAGGGCAAATACAGAACGTATAAAAAAAATTTATTTGCTTCCAAAGTTCTGATTGTTTCTTATTTCTTTAATCCAGCTATCGACCATCTCTACCAGTTCCTGGTTAAAGTTGTTTTGTACATAAGCTCCAAACTGACCGCTTTGCTGCAGGCGCAACAGGTTCTGCATAGTGCCTACTTTTATAAAACCATGGTCGGTGCCGGGCAAAAATTTGTAAGTAGCCGAGCCGGGATGCATTAAGTTAATACTATTTACCAGCAACTGAGAGTTGTTGGGGCTTATAGAGGCAATATCAGCTTCACCGTAAATTACCAGCACATTGGTACTGGCATCGCGCCAAGCCATATTATAGGGTACTTCCTGTATACTTTGCATAAAAGTATAGTGTCGGCCAAAAACCTGGTCATTGCCGTCGTAATCAAAGTTCTGCTCAAAGTATGGCTTATAAGAAGGGTTCTTAGATAACTCCTCCGGCGTCTTCTTCAGGACCATGAACTCATAAGTAAGCGGCCCCAGAACTTTCATGTCCTGGTCTATTTGTACCGGGTCTGTGCCTACTGCTGCTCGTTGCTCTCTAAAAACATCCAGCATGTATTCATACCACGGCTTGCCGGCCACTCCATAAGCAATAATACCTTTTACTTTAGAATCAGAAGCTATAACAGGGGCTGTATTGGCCCCAAGCGAGTGCCCGAACAAGTATACATTTTCCGCATCTACAAAGTCGTAGGTCTTTAGTTTTTTAAGTGCAGCCGAGAAGGCAGCCAACTCTTCCGGAAAAGCAATTTGAGTGCAGGGAGCGCTGCCCTGGCTGTCGCCGGAACCGGGTTTATCCATTTTAAATACCGCATACCCTTTCGCTACCAAACCATCCATCAGCTTGCGCTGCGGGTCGTTTGGCTGCAGGTTATCAATGGAATTACAGCCATAGCCCTGCAGAAAGAACACTGCCGGGTACCTGCCTTTGCCTTTAGGTCGTTTTGCAATAAGGCGGGTATAGCCATGTTCTGTTTTCACCTCATCATACACAAGCTCAGCATTTGGGTCTGTTTCGCGGGGCATTTCCCTTACCTTCTCCTTCAGTGTTATACTTTTACCGTTTCGGATGATTTGCAGCGTTACAGCCTCGCCGGTTTTAAAGGTGCGAGCTTTGGCTACTACATCGTTATGCGTTTTGATGTCAGTATCGTTGATCTTCAGAATTACATCATTGGGCTGTAGCTTTAGTGCAGCGGCAGTGCTGTTGGGAATTACAGCGGCCACTACTCCTCCTGCCGTAGATTTCATTTTATAAACAGATGCCAGCGAGTCGGAAACCGGGGCAATCTGCACGCCCAGGAAAGGGCGGCGCTTCAGGTTCTGAGCCTGAGCTTGAAGTAACAAGCCACAAGTAAAGGCTGCTACAATCAGTAAATTAATCTTTTTCATAGGTAGTTCTGTAGTTTGGCAAACTAAAGATAAGTATAATGCAGCGTGTGCACCGGTATTAAATTGCTAATTTCTGATAATTGAGCTGGTAAACAGATGGTGCCTTGCCCGTGGCTTTCCTGAAAAGTTTACTAAAAGCCTGCACCTCTCTAAAACCACAGGCCACTGCCACTTCTGCTATGGTTAAACCGCCTACCTGCAGTAGTTCCTGTGCCAGCTGTAGGCGTAGATGCAGCAGGTACTGGTAAGGCGATTTGCCAAAGGTAGCTTTAAACTGCCTCAGAAAATGGTACTCCGACAGGCTGGCCACCTCGGCTAACTGTGCCAGGTTTAGGGGCTCGGAAATGTTATCGTGCAGGTAATCGCGGGTGTTAAGCAGGCGCCGGAGCAGTTCCTCGCGGGTAGTTTTTTTACGGGCTGGTACCAGGTGCACGTACTGCTGGTTAGTAGACTGCAACTGGCAAAGTTCTTCGGCCAGGTTCAGGAACAACTCTTCGGTCTGGGCAGTTTCGGTAAACAGATCTTCCTGCAGCAGGTAGCGCAGGTAATCCAGTTTAGGCTTTAAGGTAAGTTTACTTGCCTCAAACACATGTTCAAATACTTCCGGTGCACTGGCATTAATCTCTTCCAGATCAAGCAATTTATCTGTTTGCTGCTGCAGTGTTCCCCACACTTGTGTCACCAGCTCAGAGTTCAGATACAGGCAAAGGCCCTCTACTGTACTAGCTTCATTTACCTCTACTTTGCAGGCGCTGCCGTGGCCAACAACCAACAACTTGCCATCAGTAACAGTATGGCGGCGGCCGTTCACACTATAGCGTTCTCTCCCTGATACAACATACTTCAGGGCATAGCCGTGCTGGTTTATTGTTTCCCCGGAATAAGATTTAAAGAAAGAATGGTAGATATGAGAAGTATCTGCTGGCACAGGCACTGCTGTCTGCCCTTCAACGAGCCGCGAAAAGCTGGGTACAACTGGCCCTGTAGTATTAATTTTCATAGTTAGGTATAAAGTAGCGGTTACTGCCCTTATGCAGACTCTTAAATTTATCTGTTTTTAGCCACTAAAGAAATAATCTGAAAATAATTTAAAATTTATGTAACTTAAAGGAGCAAAAAGGCCTGCCTTTTGCGTTACAATTTAACAGAGCGTTAATGCCAGTCAAATCAGCCGGCATTCTTATTACCAGGCGCCAGAATCTTCTAACTTGAGATCCTATGACGCGATTTTTCCGACCTACTGAATTGCTGAACTTCGCTATACGGTTCATACAGATCATTATTGTATTTCCGATGGCTGGTTTACTTAGCTTCTACATACCGCCCTACAACTCCATGGACTACGAGCTGCACTTTTTACTGTGCCTGATGTTCGCAGCCGCCGTTTCGGTTATTGTTACCAAGATCAGCCGCAAGCTTATCGTGCTTATGTTTATAGGTATGCTGGGCGTAATGGCTTTTAATAAAACCTTTAAAGACCAGACACTCGAAGGCGTTTACAACGATTATAACGCCATGCTGGTGAACATGACCAGCAATCCGCACAAAGTGTCTTACTTTAAGCCGGTAAGAGGTACTTATTTTCAGGACCAGCGCGTGAAAAGCGCCATGCAGCCTACACACCCTAAAGTAAGGGCCTTTGCCGTAGAAAACTCTACCCGCTATTTCCACGACGAGTATTACCGCAAGTTTGGTAAGGCAACCCGTTACTTCTCCCTGTTTAAGCACGTGCGCATGAACTGGAAATATGTAAACGACCCGCTGGGCATGGACTACTACTCACCTCCTACCGAAAGTATGGGCCTGCTAGCCGGCGACTGCGATGATTATGCTATACTTCTGGCATCATCTGTAATGGCAATTGGCGGTGAGGCGCGTATTGTCATATCTCCAACGCATATGTATACAGAAGTTAAGGTAGGCACCACAGACGATATTGATCAGGTTAGCTTTGCCATCAGAACCCTGTTCCCGGACGAGGTAAACGGCGGTAAGATCCACTTCCACGAAACAGGCGGCGACCTTTGGGTTAACTTCGACTATACGGCCAGCTACCCGGGTGGCCCGTTCCTGGAGCCGGAACTTTACAGCGTGATTACATTTAACAAATAAAAGAAAAGGCACTTCTGCTTAAGCCCTTCTGCCCCGGTAGAGGGCTTTTTGTTTTATAATTGGCTGCATCTGGTATACTTCGCAAAAAAGAACAATCCTCATTTCTTTCTGCTTTTGATTTTGTAATCTTGCGCCAACCTGCACAAAAGGTGTTTATATTTGTTATGGGTTGATACTGCCCAAACTTTTTACTTGAGATGAGAGATTGGATTATTCGCTATACGTTCTTCTTTATGGGTCTGCTCTTGTTTGGCTTGGGCAACGCGCTGGCATTTAAAGTAAAGTACCTGGGCCTGCACCCTTGGGAGGTATTGAATGTGGCTTTCTGGCAGAAGTTCGGTTTAACGGTAGGTAGCTGGAGCGTGATTACAGGTTTGTTCCTGGTGGGCGTATCGTGGTTCATGCACCGCAAGTACATCAGCATCGGCACATTCCTAAACGCCCTGCTCATTGGTCCTTTCATGGATTTTTTCCTGTGGCTGGATATTTTGCCTGATAAAACCGGCAGCTGGATAGACTATACATATCTGCTTATGGCCATTGTAATTGGCGGTATTGCCGGAGGCATGTATGTGGCTGGTGGCATAGGAGCCGGCCCGCGCGATGGCTTTATGCTTACCATCTCCGACAGAACAAAGTTATCGGTAAGCAAGGCCCGCATTATGGTAGAATCGGTGGTACTGGTGATTGGTTGGCTAATGGGCGGACCAGTCTTCGTTGTTACCTTTTTCTATACTTTGCTCTTCAGTCCGATCTTCCAGTACACGCTAAAATTCTTCGTGAACATGCGGGAAAAGCTAAGTCCTGCGCCTGCCACCCAGAAAGCTAAAGTATAAACCTTGTACTTTGGATGCCGGATATTCCTGCTAAACTTACTATATTTAACTAAATTGATAGAAACAGGGCCGCTACAAAGTATAAATAGCCCTAAACCATACAAACTATGAGCACAGAAGTGAGAAACCTGGAGCCAAAGAAGCTCTGGAACAATTTTGCAGATCTGAACGCTGTACCACGTCCTTCTAAAAAAGAAGAGCGCGTAATTAAATTTATCAAAGAGTTTGGCGAGGGCCTTGGCCTGGAAACTCACGTGGACGAAGTTGGCAATGTGATCATCAAGAAACCAGCCAGCAAAGGCATGGAAAACCGGCAGACGGTTGCTATCCAAAGCCATTTGGACATGGTGCACCAGAAAAACGCCGACACCAATTTCGACTTTGATACGCAAGGCATTGAGATGTACGTGGACGGTGACTGGGTAAGAGCCAAAGGCACTACCCTGGGCGCTGATAACGGCATGGGGGTGGCCTCTATCATGACGCTGCTGGCCTCTACCGACATTGCTCACCCTCCTATCGAAGCGCTTTTTACCATTGATGAAGAAACGGGCATGACTGGCGCTATGGGCCTGAAAGGCGGTTTGCTGGAAGCGAGTATCATGCTGAACCTGGATACGGAAGACGACCGTGAACTGACCATAGGTTGTGCCGGTGGCATAGATGTAACCGCTACAGGCAAGTATGAGCAGGCAGCAGCACCAGCTGGTGCTAAAGGCTACAGGCTAAGTATAAAAGGCTTAACCGGCGGCCACTCCGGCATGGATATTCACCGTGGCCGTGGTAATGCCAACAAGCTGATGAACCGTGTGCTGTCGCTGGCGGTAGAGCAGTTTAATGTGCGTGTGGGAACCATAGACGGAGGCGGTTTGCGTAACGCTATTCCACGCGAAAGTTTTGCTGAAGTTGCCGTTCCTGCTGAAAAGGAAAACGACTTCAAAGCTTTTTTAGAAGAGCAAAAGACCCTACTTACAAATGAACACAGCACGACAGACCCTAACCTGCAGGTTATGCTTGAAAGTATAGATACGCCGGCACAGGTGGCTGCAGCAGACTTCACAGGTAAGCTGGTACGCGCCCTATATGCCTGCCCGAACGGCATTTACCGCATGAGCCCCGACATCGAAAGCCTGGTGCAGACATCGAATAACGTGGCGCGTGTGCTGGTAAAAGATGGCGAGTTTACCATACTTTGCTTAACCCGCAGCTCCGTAGATTCTGAGAAAATGGATTTGGCCCGCGCCATTAAATCTGCATTAGAGTTAGCTGGTGCCGATGTGAAGTTCAGTGGCTCTTACCCTGGCTGGATGCCAAAACCGGATGCTACCATCGTGAAGCTGATGAGTGACCTGTACCGTTCTAAATTTAACGATGAGCCACACGTAAACGCCTGCCACGCCGGCTTAGAGTGCGGTATACTGGGTGCTAATTACCCGAGCATGGAAATGATCTCCTTCGGCCCAAACATTACCGGCGCACACTCCCCAGACGAGAAAGTACAGATAAGCTCGGTGCAGAAGTACTGGGATTTCCTGCTGGATACACTGGCCAAAACACCTGAGAAAGTATAATTATACTTTAGATACAAAAACGCCGCTCAAGTATAAACCTGAGCGGCGTTTTTATTTTGCACCTACTGATGTTTAGTAATTATACATCTTTTCATAATATTCATGCGCCATTCTGTCGGCATCAAAGCCAGGAATTACATCGCGCATACTTTGTTTTACAATCTGCAGCCACTTGTCAGGGTTACTGTAGTAAGTTGTAATAATCTCCTGCTCTAGTATTCGCATCATGTTCTCGTGGTCGATGTCGTCCTGTACGTGGTCTGGTAACGTGGTATCTACTATCGGAATAATAAAGCTGTTTTCGCCGTGGCGGGAGAATTCTGGAATCCATCCATCCTGAATAGAGAAATTTACCGATCCGTTCATGGCAGCCGTCATGCCGCTGGTGCCGGATGCTTCTCGTGGGCGCCGTGGTGTGTTCAGCCATATATCAGAGCCCTGCTTTAAGAGGCGCGATAGCTGTAATTCGTATCCGGTAAGTACAGCAACATTGTCTCGTTTATAAGACATCTTGATCAGTTTATTAAATATCTGTACGGCACCGTGGTCAAATGGGTAAGGTTTACCAGCCCAAATAATCTGAACCGGAAAATCAGGATTACTAATCAGCCTGAAGAACCTTTCTGCATCTCGTAATAACAAATCGGCACGTTTATAAGCCGCAAAACGCCTTGCCCACACAATAGTTAGCACTTCCGGCCTGAACAGCTTGCCCGCCTGGTTCGCCACCACGTCAAAAAGCTGCTTTTTCATCTCACTTTTTCGTTTCCGCAGTGTGTTGTCATCATCACTGTTCAAGGCTTCCTGCATGGTTTTATCCATCCAGTAAGGTACGTTCTGCGCATTGGTGATGGCCTTTATCTCACACACTCCCTCGTTGTCGTACCACATCGTGCGTGCTACTTCGCCGTGCAACTGCGAAACTCCGTTTGATACTTTTGACAGGCGCAATGCCGCCAGCGTATGATTGAACATCAGGGCGTGCATGCCTGTAATGCGCCTAGCTTCCTCCAAAGGTATGCCGTTAAAGAAGCCCATCTGGTCAAGTAAATGAATATCGTGTTCTTCGTTTCCGGCTTTTTCTGGTGTGTGGGTAGTAAATACCATGTGCCTGCGCACATCCTCCACATTCCGGAACTGTTTGTACAAGTGGAAAGCCAGCGGCAAAGCATGGCCCTCGTTCATATGATAAATATCGGCGCCACCTAATGCCTCTACTACCTTTGCACCGCCAATACCTAACACAATGCTCTGCGCAATGCGGGCCATGGGTTCCGGGTCGTACAAGCGCTGGGTTATTGTCTGAGCCAGGTGGTCGTTTTCGGGTACCTCGGTGGTTAAGAAATACATCGGAACAGTACCGAATATCTCTGGCTTAAGCACCATGGCTCTAACCAGAACAGGATGATCATTTACTTCAACTTCAACTGTTATACCACTATACTCCAAGTAATTATAGTACTTCTTCTGGAAGAGCACGCGCATTGTCTGGTCTTCGCTCCGTTCCTGGTCATAGTAGCCAAACTTCCAGAGCATCCCGATACCAATCATATCCTGCCGCAGATCAAAGGCGCTGCGCATATGAGAGCCAGCCAGAAAACCCAAGCCGCCAGAGTATGTTTTTAGTGCCTGATGTATGGCAAACTCCATACTAAAGTAAGCCACTTTTTTTGTATACCTTTTGTCTATGTCGTGTGGGTGCGACCACCGGTTATATTGCGTCATAATCCGTAAGTGTTTAGTGATGGCATTAGTTTAATATTGTGCTTTTCTACAGTAAACCAATACCTGTCGCAAAATCCTATTTAGTTGTCTACCAGACTTCAGAATAGTTAATTGCATAATACAAGGCTACGCCATTTATACTTAACTTGATACAGTTTTGCCTTATAATTAACGTAAGCATGGCCTCAATTATAAATCAATACCATTCTAAAACAAAAAACCGCAGCGGCCTGATACGTAAGCCGCTGCGGTTTCTAGCACGAATAATATAAGTAGTTGCCTACTTAAGTTCTTCGTAAAGCTTTTTAGATTTTACGCTAAGTGAAAACCAATCGTAGTTGTTGCGGAGCATCTGGAAATTAGATCCCTCCACTACACCATTTATTCCTTTTTCTTCTAACTGTTGGGCAAGCACATTGTCTCTGATTACAAAGCTATCTACAACCAACCCCTCTTTTAAAAAAGAGCATTTCATACCATTGCCCTCGTTCTTGTACAATAAAACGTGGCTTTCACCTAATCCTTCTTTAAGTCTATCTAATTCTTTCATAGTTACTAAAGTTACAACCTTAACACGCTTACTAAAAGCGTATAGTTCAAATTAAAAACAGATAATTTAAAAAATAATCTAGAATTGGGTAAATGGCATTATTTTTTGGGTAAAAATAATTTTTAAGCTAATTTACAGATATCCCTACGCTGTTTATGCTCATTTTTCCTACATCTGCTTAGATGTCTATCTACTTATGTTTCTAGTCTCAACGCTTCCTATATCAAGCATTTATACTTTTCAGACAAGCAGATGCAGTCAGACCATCTCATTAAAACCAAATAAAACAGTGCAATTTAAGTAAACCCAATCCACTACCTTTTCGTAAAAGCCTAAAGTTATTATTGCATTGCTATATAGTATTCAACTTTTGGCCCTAACGATTCACATATCAATGCACCAGAACCAAAGTTTAAGCACGGAACATACCGGCTGTAAGCTATGGCATGGCTGCACCACATATCTTTGTTTAGCCCAAAGCTGAGTATTAAACCGGAACTGAATAGTCAAACCTAAACTTCACCCGTTTTGTACCAGGCAGACATTAACCAAGCCCATTCCTTTTTAAGGGATTTGATTAGCCGAGTTATCTCCACACAAGGTTTGGAGTGGCTTGACCAAAAAGTAACATTGCTTTCTGGGGAGGCAGCTCAGGCTAAAGACCTTTACCTTTCGTTTAGTGCAGCCCCACGCTTTGTTGGCAAAGCGAAGTTAGAGCTAACGGAGCAGGACTTACAAAAGGCAGAGAGTATCAGAGCTGGTTTTAACCCTTCTAACTGGACTGCTGCACAAGCTGCACGCACAATACTTATACTTTCTGTACAGCACCAGAACCCTGAAGTATATCTGCAAACCATAGAAAAGCTGTTTAACACAGCTGATATGGGTGAACTGGTGGCTTTATATGCTGCTCTTCCGTTGATACCACACCCTGAACAATTTAAGAAAAGAGCAGCTGAGGGTGTGCGTACTAACATGGGAGATGTTTTTGAGGCTGTAGCTCTGAATAACCCCTACCCTGCCGACCACATGGAAGAAGATGCCTGGAACCAGATGGTGCTGAAAACCCTGTTTGTAGGCAAACCTATCTACCGCATCTATGGCATCGAAAAACGCGTTAACCCAAAACTGGCGCGCATGCTGAGCGACTACGCCCACGAACGCTGGGCAGCAGGCCGCACCGTATCCCCGGAACTATGGCGTTCTGTTGGACCATATTTAGACGATGCACTGCTACAGGATATCAAGAAGCTATTTGCACAACCCAACGAGCTAGAAAGAGAAGCGGCGGCCCTTGCCTGCACCCAAAGCACTTTTGCTCCTGCACAGGAACTTCTTAATGAGTACGCTACACTAAAAGAGCGGGTAAGCCGCGGCGAAATTACCTGGGACCTGATCGGGAACAGACTTTTGCAGATGAACTAACTAATCCAATTATAATCTATCATCAACTTTTACACTTACAACCTTTAGCCTTATGAACCCACACAACCTGATGCTGATCGATCCGCATATTCACATGACTTCCCGCACCACAGACGACTACCAGCGCATGCGCGAGGCAGGCATTGTGGCAATTATAGAACCTGCTTTCTGGTTGGGCCAGCCCCGCACCGAAGTAGGCTCATTTAAAGATTACTTCAGCAGCCTGGTTGGTTGGGAGCGTTTCAGAGCAAGTCAGTTTGGCATCAAGCACTATTGCACCATCGGCCTTAACTCTAAGGAGGCAAATAACGAAGCGCTTGCCGAGCAGGTAATGGAGCTACTGCCGCTATTCGTGTGCAAAGAAGGCGTGGTAGGCATTGGCGAGATCGGTTATGATGACCAGACTCCTGCCGAAGATCGCTTCTTCAGAGCGCAACTGGATCTTGCTCGTGAGGTAGGCCTGCCAGTACAGATACACACGCCGCACCGCGATAAGAAAGCAGGCACGATAACAAGTATGGAAGTATGCCTGGAGCATGGTATTGCCCCACATATGGTTATTGTAGACCACAACAACGAAGAAACCGTACGCGATGTGTTGGACCGTGGCTTTTGGGCTGCCTTTACTATTTACCCTAACTCTAAAATGGGCAATGAGCGTATGGTGGAGGTTGTAAAACAGTATGGCTCTGAGAGAATTATTGTAAACAGCTCCGCAGATTGGGGTGTATCAGATCCGCTTTCGGTACCTAAAACAGCTTCTTTAATGCTGGAGAAAGGCATCAGCATAGAAGATGTACGCAAAGTATGCTACCAGAACGCCCTGGATGCCTTTGGCCAGAGCGGACAGATGAGTGAGTCGGATTGGCTGACACCAGCTACTGTAGACCAACGTGAGAAATTCTCTGACAACTCTATACTTCGTGGCGGACAGACACCTGTGGTAGGCGAGATAAAAGCCAACAATGTGCTGGAGTCTAACATCGTACGATAAAGCATGATGACACTAGGAGCATACCTGAGGCTAATGCGCCCGGCAAACATTGTAACTGCTGTGGCAGATATCATGATGGGTTTTGCCGCATCGGGTGCATTAGCCTCTATTACTTTATGGGAGAATAGCTTTATGCCAGAATACCTGCAGCCGCTAGGTTGGCTGGTACTGGCAACTATTGGCCTCTATGGTGGCGGGGTGGTGTTTAACGATGTGTTTGATGCCGAACTGGATAAAGTGGAGCGCCCTGAAAGGCCCATACCAAGTGGCAAAGCAAGTATAGCCGGTGCAAGCATACTGGGAGCCATACTTTTGGCTGGTGGTTTACTGGCAGCCTGGCAGGTATCACGTATAAGTGCAGCCATAGCTGTAGCCATTGCCCTGCTAGCCCTGCTTTACGACTGGAAAGGGAAACACAATACATTGTTAGGACCTGTAAACATGGGTGCCTGCCGTGGCGGCAATTTGCTGCTAGGCGTTAGTGCCATACCGGCTATGGTAGAAAGCCTTTGGTTTATTGCTCTTATACCGATCGTTTACATTGCCGCTATCACCATGGTAAGCCGCGGTGAAGTGCACGGAGGTAACACGGCTGCCCTAAAAGCCGCACTACTAATGTATTTGATGGTGTTTATCGGCATCTTCAGCCTTGGTTTGCTCCCGCAGTTTAACCTGCTGTACAGTATTCCGTTCCTGCTGCTGTTTGCTTACCTGATCTTTCCGCCACTGGTGCGCGCTATGCCTGCCAGAGAACCTAAACTGATTATTAAAGCTGTAAAAGCCGGCATACTTTCCCTTATTGTAATGAATGCAAGTATAGCAGCTGGCTTTGCCGGCTGGCAGTATGGCCTGATGGTGCTGCTGCTTTTACCGGTATCTATTTACATTGCCCGAAACTTTAGCGTAACTTAAATGAAGTACCTTTTTAAAGCATCTTGCCTCATTTTCCGCAAGATCAACTCTTACCTACAACTTTAGCTTATACTTCCAATTACCTTTAAATAACACCCCTTATGCACAACACAATAGAACAGGAGTTTACAGTAAAGTTTAGGTATGGGGTATACTTTACACAAAGCCTTTTTGCAAGCGATAACAACTTGCTTACTGATATACTAACACAAAATCATACGTCAGGCTCACTGGCTAAAGTACTTTTTGTGGTAGATAGTGGCGTAGCCAATGCAAACCCGGAGCTGCTGCATCAAATAAACGATTACGCTACCAACCAGGCGCAAAGTATAAACCTGGTGGCTGAACCATTGCTGATTCCTGGTGGTGAAGAATGTAAAAACAACCCGATCTACCTGCAGCAGATACTACAGGCGGTAAATGAGTTTGGCGTTTGCAGACATTCTTACTTAGTAGCTATCGGCGGTGGCGCTATCTTGGACCTGGCTGGTTTTGCTGCTACCATAGCACATCGTGGCATCCGCCACATCCGAATCCCAACTACTGTGCTGTCGCAAAACGACTCCGGTGTGGGTGTAAAGAACAGCATCAACGCCTTTGGCAAGAAGAATTTTATTGGCACGTTTGCCCCTCCGATTGCGGTAATAAACGACAGCAAATTTCTGCTTACCCTGGAAGACAGAGATTGGAGAGCCGGTATATCTGAAGCTGTAAAAGTAGCCTTAATAAAAGATGCCGCCTTCTATCAAAGTATAAAAGAAGATGCCCTTAAACTGGCAAACCGAGACTTGGAGGCAATGCAACGCCTGATTCACCGCTGCGCTGAGTTGCACGTGCAACACATCGGCGGTGCCGACCCGTTCGAAACAGGCTCTTCTCGCCCGTTGGACTTTGGGCATTGGGCAGCTCACAAACTAGAGCAATTAAGCAACTATAACCTGCGCCACGGAGAAGCAGTAGCAATTGGCATTGCACTTGATGTTACGTATTCATACCTGAAGGGTATGATTACACAGGAAGAGTGCCACGACATCCTAGACCTACTGCAGACACTAGGCTTTGAACTCTATACTCCTGAGCTACTCGACCAGCAAGACCCTTTCAGCCAGCTATCCATCGTGAATGGCTTACGGGAGTTTCAGGAGCACCTGGGCGGACAACTTACTATTATGCTGTTGAACAAGATCGGGGAAGGCCAGGAAGTACACGAAATAGATGACCTGCTTTTATTAAAAGCCATACAGCAATTACATGTAAATCATCAGCCGCAGGTACTAGCACAAGCGTAAGTATATGACTGAGGACTATGTGACAAAAGATAAAAGGCTTTAATAGTTATGTTGATGATAAAATCAAAGTCTTTTGTAAAGTGGTCCATCATCAAAATATTAAAAATCTCACCTTATATCACCTTAAACAAGCATGCAGTTAGCTAAAGGATACCACCTCACGTATTGCACCAACATCCACCCCGGTGAAACATGGGAGGAGGTATTCCTTTCGCTAAAGCAATACCTGCCACCGCTTAAAAAAGAACTATCTCCTGATAAACCTTTCGGTATCGGACTGCGCCTGTCTAACCAGGCAAGCGAAGAGATTCTGCTCAACAACAAGCTACAAGAGTTTAAAGAATGGCTGCAGCAGGAAGATTTGTACGTTTTTACGATGAACGGTTTCCCGTACGGTGGTTTTCATCATCAGGAGGTAAAAGATAAGGTGCACCAACCCGACTGGACCACACCCGAAAGAGTTTCCTATACTATTCGCCTGGCAACTATTCTTGCTGAGTTACTGCCAAACGGTATGGAAGGAGGTATTTCCACATCACCTCTATCGTACAAACCCTGGCTTTTGGAAGCCGATAAATCTAAAATGGACTCTGTTTATACTACTTGCACAAATAACCTGCTACAGGTAGTGGAAGCATTGCTGGAGCTTAAACAGAAGAAAAACAAAACCATTCACCTGGATCTGGAGCCAGAGCCGGATGGATTATTGGAAAACTCGAAAGAAGTAATAAATTATTACCAGGAGTGGCTGTTACCATTAGGGGCAAAAAAGCTACTGCAAAGTAAGCAGCTACACACACAGGAGGCAGTTGAGGCTATTTACACACACCTGCAGCTTTGCTACGATGTTTGCCATTTTGCTTTAGCTTATGAAAGGCCTGCTGAGGCATTCGCAAAACTAAAGCACGCCAACATCCGAATTGGTAAAATTCAGTTAAGTGCCGCGCTTAAAACAAACCTGCCAACTGACGTGGAGGTACGTAGCGAAATAGCAGAAACCTTAGCCACTTTAGCCGAATCTACTTACCTGCACCAGGTTGTAGAACGCAGCAGCGATGGCGAAATAACACAATATCCGGATCTAACATTTGCGCTGCAGCATATCAGAAAACCAAATGCCGTAGAGTGGCGCACACACTTCCATGTTCCACTATTTACAGAAGAGTATAACGGTTTGCAATCTACACAGCAAGATGTGGCAGCAGTATTACAGCTCTTACAGGAGCAACCGGTAACGCAGCACCTCGAGGTAGAAACGTATACCTGGGAGGTGCTTCCAGAAGAAATCAAAACAGACCTATCAGAATCCATCTACAGAGAAATGGAGTGGGTTCTGCAAAGTATAAACCACGCACAAGATGCAGAAGACAGTAGTACTGAACGTAGTCGGTCTTACCAAATCACTAATCGGTAAAAACACTCCTTTTTTGGCTAAATGGGCAGCACAGGCACAGCAGGCAAGTATAAAACCTGCCATACCGGCTGTAACTTGTACTGCCCAGAGCACTTATTTAACCGGCAAATGGCCGAGCGAGCACGGCATTGTATCCAATGGCTGGTACTTTAGAGATGAAGATGAGGTAAAGCTGTGGCGACAATCGAACAAATTGGTGCAGGCACCCAAAGTATGGGAAGTTGCCAAAGCAGCCAACCCGAACTTTACTGTAGCCAACATGGGCTGGTGGTACAATATGAACACCACTGCCGACTATACGTTAACACCGCGCCCGCAATACCTGGCCGACGGTCGCAAACTACCCGACTGCTATACCCAACCTGCCGACCTGCGTGATACGCTGCAGGCAAAGCTGGGTACTTTCCCGCTGTTCAATTACTGGGGTCCGAAAACAAGTATAAAGTCGAGCAAGTGGATTGCAGATGCTTCTAAGATAACCGACGATCTGTACAACCCCACGCTTACGCTCATCTACCTGCCCCATTTAGATTACAACCTGCAGCGCCTGGGCCCATCGGACCCGCGCATTGCCAAAGACCTGCAGGAAATTGATGCTGTAGTAGGTGATCTAATCTCATTTTATGAAGCGAAGGGCGCGCAGGTAATGGTATTGTCGGAGTATGGCATTTCGGATGTAAACCAGCCGGTGCACCTGAACCGTGTGCTGCGCCAGCATGGCTATATTCAAGTTCGCAACGAACGCGGCACCGAATTACTCGACACTGCCATGAGCACAGCCTTTGCCGTAGCAGACCACCAGGTGGCGCATGTGTACATCCACGACAAATCTAAAATAGCTGAGGTACAAGCGCTGCTGCAACAGCAGAACGGTGTAGCCGAGGTATTGGCCGGCGAAGAACGCGATAAGTATAACCTGGCCCATGAACGTTGCGGAGAATTAGTGGTAGTAGCCAAGCCTAATGCCTGGTTTACCTATTACTTCTGGCTAGATGATAAAAAAGCGCCGGACTATGCCCGCATGGTGGACATCCATAAAAAGCCTGGTTACGACCCGGTAGAGATGTTCATCAACCCGAAGATTAAATTTCCGGTGCCATTGGTAGTGGGAAAGCTTCTAAAGAAAAAGCTAGGATTCAGAACAGTTCTTGATATCATTCCGCTGGATGCCACCTTGATAAAAGGCTCTCATGGCGTGCTGCCCGAGGATAAAAATGAATGGCCGGTGCTGCTCACAAAGTATAAACGGGAGTTGCCAACTGAAGTGCAGGCTATAGATGTGTTCCATCTTATACTTGCTCACCTGCAGGCAGAAGTACCAAAAGCAAAGGCAATGGAAAACGTATAAGAGGCTGTTTTGATTTTATTGTTGGAAGCGAAAAGGTGGGTTTCCGGGTTTTGGCGAGGCTCCTTTTGAGTGGCATAGCAGCGCTATGGCGCGAAAAAGAGGAGAAGCCAGGTTCCGAGAAATTCCCTTTGCAGCCCAATGAATAAATTCAAAACAGCCTCTAAGAAACGTTTTGCGCTGATACTTTATGATCAGCATTGTCTCGTGCCATAAACAATAATCCCCTTGAGCCGTTTTGTATAGAGCCTGTTACGCACGCGATCTCATATGAAACGAACCTATCAGCCTATCGAAAACTATGGATTGATTGGAAACCTGCACACCGTAGCGCTGGTTTCCAAAGCAGGTTCCTTGGATTATCTCCCCTTTACACATTTCGACTCTCCTTCCATCTTTGCAGCCTTGCTCGACAAAGATAATGGCGGTTATTGGAGCATTGCACCTACAGCCAAAGGCGTACATTACAAACAATTATACTTACCTGATACAGGTGTACTGCTCACGCGATTTTTTACCGACAGCGGAATGGCCGAACTGACAGACTTTATGCCTGTAAAAAAGAAGGAGCAGAATTGTGCTGTGGTCCGCATTCTTAAGATCATAAAAGGCCAGATAGAGTTCGATATGGACTGCCTGCCTCGGTTCGACTACGCACGTGCCAAGCATGAGGCCACCAGGGGGAAAGATGATATCTTTTTCCAGAGTAAAGGCCAGGACGGATACCAGTTCAGGTTTATGAGCAACCAAAATGTCAGGCTTCGCAAAGGTGACGTGCATGGCAAATGGACCTTAAAGCAAGGCGAATCTGCTGTGTTCGCCATAGAAGCTGTGCCGCAGGACGAAAGTATGTTTGAGCGTAAAGACCTGGAACATTATTCAGAGGAGGCGTTTGAGGCTACTGTAACTTTTTGGCGGGATTGGATAGAGCAAAGTACGTACAAAGGCCGCTGGCGGGAGATCGTACACCGTTCGGTCATCACCCTAAAAATGATGACATCACTGGAACACGGCTCCACCATTGCAGCAGCCACCTTTAGCCTACCCGAAACCATTGGCGGAGACCGTAACTGGGACTATCGCTATACCTGGATCAGGGATGCAGCCTTTACGATGTATGCCTTTCTCAGGCTTGGCTTTACAGAAGAGTCCAGGGCCTTTCTAGCCTGGCTGATGGAGCGCTGTAAAGACATGAAAACCGCATCCGACCTGCAGCTTATGTACGCCGTGGATGGCAAAACAATGTTGGAAGAAACAGAACTGAAGCACCTGGAAGGGTACATGGGTTCAAGGCCCGTACGCATCGGCAATGCTGCCTACAAGCAGTTTCAGCTGGATATTTACGGCGAACTGATAGACACCATTTACCTCTACAACAAGCATGGCAAACCAATTACCTACGAGTTCTGGAAAAACGTTTGCCTGTTCGTGGATTACGTTATAGAAAACTGGGAACGGAAAGACCATGGTATCTGGGAAGTACGCCACGATAAAAAAGAGTTTCTGTACTCGAAAATGATGTGCTGGGTAGCGCTGGACAGGGCCATACTTATAGCCCGTGACCGCTCTTTCCCGGCCCCGCTGGATGAGTGGCAGCAGGTGCGCGACAAGATATACAAAGAGATATTTGAGAATTACTGGAGTGAAGAACGGCAGGCGTTTGTGCAGTACAAAGGATCACAAGTGCTGGATGCCTCTGTACTTTTAATGACGCTGGTGCGCATTTTAAGCCCTGCCGAACCCAGATGGAAAGCTACGCTGAAAGCTATAGAAGACCACTTATTATCAGACTCGCTGGTTTACCGGTACCTGCAGAAAGACGGCGCTACAGATGGATTTGACAGCGATGAAGGTACTTTTAGCCTTTGCTCGTTCTGGTACATCGAAAGCCTTGCCAAAAGCGGTGAGGTAGAAAAGGCCCGGCTTCACTTTGAAAAGATGCTAGGGTATGCCAATCACCTGGGTTTATACTCAGAGCAGATCGGTTTAAAAGGAGAACAGCTTGGCAATTTTCCCCAGGCTTTCACGCACTTGGCCCTTATCAGCGCCGCCTATCAACTTAACCGGGACCTGTCTGGTGACAGAGATCACCGCAAACCATAAGTATGAGCATACAAGAAGACAAAAGACTGGAAGACAAAGTAGCCGTTGATACAGGAGCAAGTTCGGGTATTGGCCAAGTATAAAATCAGGGTGAATGCCATCTCACCCGGAGCTATTAAAACAGACATCAACAAAAAAGAATGGGAAAGTGAAGAAGGCCTTAAAATGACGCTTTCTCAGATACCTTATGGCCGCATTGGCGAACCCGAGGATATCGCCAAAGTTGCCACGTGGCTGGTTACAGATGACGCTGATTATATTACGGGCACTACCATTTACGTAGACGGAGGCATGACACTTTTCCCATCATTTAACGAATAGTACATGACAAAAGCAGCACATATTAAGCGCTTAAGGAGTAATACTGTAAAACTTTTTGTTAATTGTGTAAGTTTACTTGCCTCGTGCCGTATACCTTTGCAACAAGTATAACCCAAAACATGAAGTTTTACCGCCAGATCATATTGCTAACCCTTACGCTGCTTGTGCTCGTTTCTTCGACGGGTATGGCGGTGGGCATGCATATTTGTGGCGGCGAACTGCGCGATATTACTTTCTTCGGTATTGAGGCTGATTGCCCGATGGAGAAAGAAAAGGAGGTTGTACCTCCCTGCCATGCTCCTAAACAGGCCGCTGACGACGAAGCCTGCTGCGAAGACCACCAGGTTATTGCAGAGCGGTTGGATGTAGCTGCCAAACACAAAGCCTTGTCGTTTAACAAACTGCAGGACCTCCAGCTGATGGCTGTGATAAAGGCAGTTGTACTTCAGTTTTATACTTCTGATGCAGACCCGGAGCCGCGCTACGCGCTTTACGAGTCTCCCCCGCTGGTCCGCGACATAACGGTGTTGGTGCAGTCCTTCCTGCTATAAATTCCGCTTTTTTCGATGTATACCTGCCTCTGCGGCTGGTATAGTTTGCTGCTGTCTTTTCAGTAGCTATACTTCTTGTATTCAATCGAATAAAGCATGTTAAACAGCATTATAAAATTTTTCCTGGAGCAGAAGCTGGTTACGGTTTTACTGCTTTTACTTATAGTTGGCTGGGGTATTGTAGTGGCTCCCTTCAACTGGAACGTAAATTTTCTGCCCCGCGATCCGGTGCCTGTAGACGCCATACCGGATATAGGTGAGAACCAGCAGATCATCTTTACAGAATGGATGGGACGTTCTCCGCAGGACGTGGAAGACCAGATCACCTATCCGCTTACTACTTCTTTGTTGGGGATGCCGGGTGTAAAAACCATTCGCTCTACCTCCATGTTCGGTTTTTCGAGCATCTACGTCATCTTTGACGAGGATACCGAATACTACTGGAGCCGCTCCCGCATACTGGAGAAATTAAACTCCCTGCCAAACGACCTTTTGCCCGATGAAGTAACGCCAAAGCTCGGTCCGGATGCCACCGCGCTGGGGCAGGTATACTGGTATACTTTGGAGGGCCGCGACGAGAACGGCAAACCAGCCGGCGGTTGGGACCTGCACGAGCTGCGCACCATCCAGGACTATTATGTACGGTATGCTTTGTCTGGTGCCGAGGGCGTAGCGGAAGTAGCTTCTGTGGGTGGTTATATAAAGGAGTACCAGGTAGACCTTGACCCTATTGCCATGAAGGCCAACAACATCTCGATGATGGAGGTGATGACGGCCCTGAAGAATAGTAACCAAGATGTAGGCGCCAATACCGTCGAGATAAACCAGGTAGAGTACCTGGTGCGTGGTCTGGGCTATGTTAAAGACTTATCTGACATTGAAGATGCCGTTGTAAAAGTAACCTCCAACGTACCAATCCGCATCCGCGACATTGCACGCGTAAACATTGGCCCCGCCGACAGATCGATGCTGGGCATACTGGACAAAGGCGGTGCTGAGGCTGTGGGAGGTGTGGTAATTGCCCGCTATGGCGACAACCCATTAGCCGTGATCGGCAACGTGAAAGAGAAGCTGGACGAGATTGCTGCCGGTTTACCAAGTAAAAAACTTGACGACGGACGCACCTCCAAAGTTACCGTAGTGCCTTTCTACGACCGTACACAACTGATCAACGAAACGCTGGGCACGCTCAACTCAGCTATTATACTTCAGATCCTGATCACCATTATCGTGATCATCGTGATGGTGTACAACCTGCGTGCTTCCCTGCTGATATCGGCTCTGTTGCCATTGGCGGTGCTGATGACGTTTATCATGATGAAGTACTTCAGCGTAGATGCCAACATTGTAGCCTTATCGGGTATTGCCATTGCGATTGGTACGATGGTGGATCTGGGCATTATTCTCAACGAAAACATCCTGCGGCACATGGAAGAGGCTCCTCCGGGGCAATCGCTGCTAAAAACGGTGTACAATGCCACTACCGAGGTTGCCACGGCCATACTTACAGCAGTTTCCACGACTATTGTCAGCTTTTTGCCGGTGTTTACGCTGGAGGCTGCAGAGGGTAAATTATTCGGTCCGCTGGCCTTTACCAAAACCTTTGCGTTAGTGGCTTCACTTATCTTCACTATTCTTATCATGCCGGCATTTGCCCATACGGTGTTTGGGCTAAGGTCGAGAAACGTAGCCTGGACCAAGGTGATGAATATCGTATTACTGGTCATCGGATTTATAGCCTTGTTTATACTTCCGCTGGCAGGTGTTACGCTTATACTTGTAGCCATCAATAACCTGCTTAACTACTACCAACCAGAAAAGTATGGCCGATACCATACGTTGGCCATGGTGGGCATTGCGGTTGTGGCGGTTAGCTGGCTGCTGGCATCGGAATGGGTACCGTTGGGTGTATCAGTTAGTTTGATCGTTAACTTCCTGTTCATCCTGCTTATCATTGGATTGGTGCTGGGCACCTTCTCCCTGTTTATTCGGGCTTACCCGCGTATATTAATGTGGTGCCTTGCCAACAAGGGTAAATTCATGACCATCCCTGCTTTTATTATGTTGCTGGGGCTGCTCATCTGGGTTGGCTTTAACAGCGTGTTCGGTTGGGTGGCCAATGGCTTTGATAAGACCGGCTATAACATCAGAACATCCTCTCCCTGGAGAGGGCTGGTGCATACTTTCCCGGGTATGGGCGAAGAGTTTATGCCTTCCCTGGATGAAGGTGCTTTCCTGCTGATGCCTACTTCGATGCCGCACTCTGGCGTAGAGGCCAATAAGCGCATTGTGCAGCAGCTGGATATGATGATCACGGCCATACCTGAGGTTGAAATGACCGTAGGCAAAGCCGGCCGTGCCGAAACGGCCCTCGACCCTGCCCCTATGTCGATGTATGAAAACGTGATCCAGTACAAGTCAGAGTATAAGACAGATGCCAATGGTAAAAAACTCCGCTTTAAAGTAGATGATGACGGAGAGTTTGTACGGGATGCAAGCGGTGAGTTGATCGAAGACAAAAGGGGGGAATACTACCGCCAATGGCGCGACCACATCAGAACACCGAATGATATCTGGGACGAGATCGTGAAAGCAGCCAACATACCGGGTGTTACTTCAGCCCCTAAGCTACAGCCAATCGAAACACGACTCGTGATGCTGCAAACCGGTATGCGTGCCCCAATGGGTGTAAAAGTATACGGCCCCGACCTGAAAACCATTGAGGACTTTAGCCTGCAGCTGGAGCGGCTTTTAAAAGAAGTGCCTTCGGTTAAACCTGAGGCCGTATTTGCCGACAGATCGCTGGGTAAACCCTACATGGAGATTGAGCTGAATCGCAAAGCCATGGCACGCTATGGTTTAAATGTGGTCGATGTACAGGAATATATTGAGGTGGCGATGGGAGGTATGGCGCTGACCACGACAGTAGAAGGCCGTGAACGCTACTCTATTCGTGCCCGCTATGCCCGTGAGTACCGAAACGACCCGGAATCTGTTGACCGCATTATGATCACTACGGCAGGTGGCGCACAAATTCCTTTAGGCGAAATTGCAGAAGTAGTATACCGCCCCGGCCCGATGATGATCCGTGGTGAGAACTCCTTCCTAACGGGTTATGTGCTACTGGACAAGCGAGATGGTTTTGCAGAGGTATCTGTTGTGGAGGATGCGCAGCGTTATCTAAGCCAGAAGATAGAAACAGGTGAGTTGGTAGTACCAGCTGGCGTGAGCTACAAATTCTCGGGCAACTACGAGAACCAGGTACGCGCCGAGAAGCGCCTGGCAATTGTTATTCCGCTGGCTTTGCTGATCATCTTCCTGATCTTATACTTCCAGTTCCGTTCCGTTTCTACTACCCTGTTTATTTTCACGGCCATTGCCATGGCGTTCTCAGGTGGTTTTATGATGTTGTGGCTATACGGACAGGACTGGTTCTTTAATTTCTCGTTTGGCGACACCAACATGCGGGAGTTGTTCCAGATGCGCGGTTTTAACCTCAGTGTGGCTGTTTGGGTGGGCTTTATTGCGCTATTCGGTATTGCTACTGACGATGGTGTAGTAATGGGCACTTACCTGAAGCAGAGCTTTGACAAGCTGACGCCGGAATCAAGACAGGAAGTACGAAATGCAGTACTGCAGGCCGGTATGCGCCGCGTGCGTCCGTGTTTAATGACAACAGCCACTACCCTGCTGGCGCTGCTGCCTGTGCTTACCTCCTCAGGCCGTGGCTCTGACATTATGATACCAATGGCTATCCCAACCTTTGGCGGTATGACGGTAGCCCTGATCACACTCTTTATTGTTCCCGTGCTCTACAGCTGGCGGGAAGAGTTGAAAGTTAAGAAGTATCGAAATGAGCAAAATATATCCCAAACAGATGAAATCTAAGAGAGAAAGACCTTTGCCATGTGCACTTTACGACGGTCCACTGTCCGAGCGTTCAGCGAGTTTGGAGCGTCCCCGAATCAAGTTCGGGATGTACCACTTGATTTTTTGTCCCGAAAGCCTTCGGGGGCCCAGCCGGCGAGGCAAAAGCTGGCAGAAACGAAAAGCAGAGATATAATGAAACATTTTATAAGTAGCATTCTACTCCTCCTTCTATCCCCTATCATACTACAGGCACAAACCCTGGATGATTACCTGATAGAAGCAGGACAAAACAGCCCACAACTCAAGGCCCGCTATGCGGAGTACGAAGCTGCATTGCAACGCGTGCCCCAGGTGGGTGCTTTACCGGACCCGGAGGCTAATTTTAACTTCTTTTTGAAACCCATGGAGCGCTTTATGGGAGAGCAGATCGGCGAGGCCTCTGTGATGCAGATGTTTCCGTGGGTCGGCTCGCTGGGCGCAGCTAAGGACGAAGCCTATTACATGGCCCAGATGAAACTGGCTACTTTCAACGAAGTCAAGATCAACCTCTACCATAGCGTCCATACTTTCTGGGTGAACATCTACCGCATAGAAAAAGAGGCAGAGCTGCTGGAGAGAGAGCTGGAGTTAACCAAAGCTCTGGAAAGAATTGCGCTGGCAAAGTATAAATCAGCTCCAGCCGGCAATGCTTCCGGTGCCTCCAGACAAAGTACGCCAGCTCGTACAAGTATGGGCAGCACCACTGCCACAGGCAGTGGCTCTTCGGCCATGGATGGCATGGGCGGTAACGCAACTGGCAGCACTCCCGCCAGTACAGGTAATAGCAGCATGAGCGGCGGCAGTATGGCTTCTACATCGATGGCAGGTTCGGGTACTTCCATGGTTGATGTTATCCTGATACGGATGCAGGTAAAGGACCTGGAGAACAGGCTACAGCTGCTCCGCGATTCAAAAACGCCACAGGTAATCGCCTTTAACAATATCCTGAACAGAGAGCAGAATGCAGCGGTACAAGTGCCCGACACACTTCTGCCAACGGAGTTGCCAGCGTCGCTTTCACTGATACAGGACTCTATCCGACAGAACCACCCCATGCTTAAAATGTATGAGTGGGACGAGAAAGCAAGAGAAGCACAGTACCGCATGGCACAGCTGATGGGCAGACCAATGATCGGCATAGGCTTGAACTATATGGTATTCAGACCCCGTATGGACGAATCTTCTCAGATGACAATGGGTGGTGAGAACATGGTAATGCCGATGGTATCTGTAACGCTGCCGATTTACCGGGGAAAGTATAACGCAGCCAAACGCGAAGCCGAGTTATCTAAAAAAGCGGCGACTTACCAGAAAGAGGCAACCGAAAAGCAGTTGTTTTCTGAGCTGAGCCAGCTGCTGTACGAGTACCAGCGCACTACCAGCACCTTAAATTTGTTACAGGATCAGATACAACTGAACGAGCAGGCAATCCGCTTACTTACCACCAACTATTCTGTGGCAGGTGCCGGCATTGAAGATATTTTGAGGCAGCGGCAAAGTATACTTAGCTACAAGCAGCAGCAATTGCAGGCCATTGTAGACCAGCAGTCTGCGGTGCACAACATCAGCCGCTTAATGAACACCCATATTTACACCGTATCTCATGACACCACGAAATAAAAGAACCTTAAAATACTTGGCAGTAGCCCTGGGCGGCCTGCTGCTTGGCTGGCTGCTTTTCGGAGGAAGAACCACTGAAGAAGCACACGACCATGCCGGTACAGAGGCTGGCGTGACGGAGTACACCTGCTCCATGCACCCGCAGATCCGCCAGAACGAGCCGGGCAAATGTCCGCTATGCGGCATGGACCTGATACCTGTATCGGCGGCTGGTAGCTCAGGCGAAGCAAGCCCTTATGTGCTGGAAATGACACCGGAGGCTATTGCCCTTGCCAACATCCAGACTACTGCGGTTCAACCTGCCAATGCCGGGAACGAACTTACGCTATCCGGTACCGTGCAGCTGAACGAGCAAAAAGTATCTTCTATTACAGCCAAGTTTCCGGGACGTATCGAAAGGCTGTATGTAAACTTTACGGGCCAGGAAGTACGCAGAGGCGAAAGGCTTGCATCGGTATACGCTCCGGACCTGATCTCGGCGCAGCGTGAGCTGCAGGAGGCGTCTAAGTCCAGAGACCTGATGCCGGAACTGTACCAGGCTGCCAGAACAAAACTAAGGCTCTGGAACCTGTCTAACAACCAGATACAACGCATTGAAAATGCGAATGAGCTGATCACCAACTTTGATATTTACTCTGATGCGGCAGGTGTGGTAACCCAGCGGAGTGTAGCTGTTGGCGATTACGTAAGTACCGGAACAGTTATGTTTGAAGTGGCAAACCTGTCGTCGGTTTGGGTGGTGCTGGATGCGTATGAAACAGACCTTGCCTGGGTAAAAGAGGGCTCGACGGTTAACTTTACCGTACCGGGTATTCCGGGCAAAGAGTTTACAGCAAAGGTTGCATTTGTTACGCCGGTGCTGGATGCCAGCACGCGTGCCGTGCAGGTGCGTGCCGAGGTTGCCAACCCGGGTAATCAGTTAAAACCAGGTATGTTTGCCAACGCAAGTATAAAAACTGCAGCACAGACTAAAACCAGCAGCAGTGCCCTAGCGGTGCCACGCACTGCCGTACTCTGGACCGGCAAACGCTCTGTGGTTTACGTTAAGCTTGACCAAGAAACACCAGCCTTTGAAATGCGCGAAGTAACACTGGGGCCACGTTTGGGGGATTCGTACCTGGTAGAAGGAGGCCTGAGTGCAGGCGAACAGGTGGTAACCAACGGTGTTTTTGCCGTGGACGGTGCAGCCCAGTTAAGCGGAAACTATAGCATGATGTCGGCTCCGGCAACTAAGACTATGGAGGTACCTGCAGCCTTTCAAGAGCAGCTAAATAATGCATTAGAAAGCTATTATACGATGAAAGATGCTTTAGTAGCTTCTGATGCAGCAGCAGCCAGCAAAGCAGCGGCGAGTTTCACAATGGTGTTAAATAAGGTAGATATGAGCCAGCTGGATGGCAGCACTCATGCCAAATGGATGCAGTTACTACCTACTATGGAATCAAGTGCAGCAGCTATCCAAAAAGAAAAGGCAGTAGAGAAACAGCGTAAGAGCTTCGAAACCATATCCATTCACCTGATTGATGCTATCGAAACCTTTGGCATTACAGAAGATGCTGTATACAAGCAATGGTGCCCAATGGCTAATAATGACCAGGGCGCTTTCTGGCTAAGCGATCAAAAAGAAATTCGTAACCCATACTTTGGCCAGACAATGCTAACTTGCGGCGAAGTAAAGCAAACTTATCGCAAAGGCCAGCGTGTGGCAGATGCAAAAGAGCCGGTACCGGCAAGGGAGCATGTGCATTAGCAGGATGGGATGAGGTACACAGGTGTAAACACTGCCCCTCTGAGAGGAATTTGGGAAGACATCATCACCTGCCCTTTAAATATAACTTTGGATTCCCACAGCTTAACTGTCATCCTGAAATGATCTTGGTAGAAAAGGGTTTAAGCATCTGATAATCAGAGTTAAAATAAATATGTTAACTATTTCAACCTAGTTAAAAACTTAGGTACGGGCTTCAAACCCGCACCAAAAAAGAGAGCAAAGACGGATGAAAGATTGTTGCAGAACCGGAGACGAGGAGCCGGAACCAAAGTATAAAATATGGCTGAAACGGCTAGTATATGCCGCCATTGGGGCTATAGTAACTTTAATAACAGTGAATCAAATAAATTACTAATAATAACTACACACATGAAAAAAACAATTTTCGCAGCAGCTGTAATCGCAGCTTTTACTTTCTCGGCTTGCTCTGAGAACAAAACAGAAAACACAGAGGCAACGGAGCAGCAAGAAGATATGGCCCATGCTGAGGCTAGTCAGGCAGACGGAACAGTTGTAGTAGAAACACCGGATTTCGCTAATGTAGCAGAGCCAGTAAAAACACAGGTAGCGCAGTTGGTAGACCAGTATATGAAACTGACAGAAGCCTTAGTAGCCTCTGATGCCGCTGCTGCAAAAACTGCCGCCAACGAAGTACTTACAGTTGCCAAAGCTATGCCAATTGCAACGCTTACCACCGATGAGAAAGCTTATGCAGAAGAACACACAGCCGTAGTGGTGGATCGTGCAGGCAAAATTGCTGGTTCAGAAGACCTGGCCGTGCAGCGCGAAAACCTGGAGTCACTTTCTGAGTCTATTTTTTCTATGGCAAAGGCTTTTGATGCAGCCGATGGTACTTTATACTATCAATATTGCCCTATGGCATTTAACAACAAAGGTGCTTACTGGGTGAGCAACAACGAAGAAATCCGTAACCCATACTTTGGCGATGCCATGCTTTCTTGTGGAAGCAACAAAGAAGTGTATAAAAAGTAAAAGACAATTTAGTTGTTTGTATAAAGCGGGTAACCAATAGGTTATCCGCTTTTTTTATTTACCTCTCCCCCATCTTAAATATTTTATGCTACCCAGGCAACCATTACTACCCTTCCTCCATCTATTCCACTGTAGTCCCTTTAGCGACTGCATTTCCTATCTCGGCCAGGGTCCGGCCGGATTAAGCGACAAAAAACAGGAGTTAGTCTAAAATTACCAACAGTACCTTGCATTACAAAGTACTATAGCTAAATTTGTAGCACAAGATTACCGAATATTACACGAACCAAAATAAAACTATGAAAAAAGTTTATCTCCTATTCTCATTATTACTGTTGCTAGGCAGCAGAACCTTGTTGGCCCAATCCGAGGGATTTTTGACTGGCGCTGTTTTAGATGAAAAACAGCAGCCGGCGGGTTTTGTAAACGTTGCTGTTTTGGATGCAACTACTGCCAAAGTGGTTACCGGTGCCATTGCAGACATGGATGGCAACTTCCTGATCAAGGCACCGGCGGCGGGCAAGTACCTACTAAAGATCAGTGGCCTGGGCTATACCGAATTTCAGAGCTCTGCCTTTGAGGTGAGCGGCCCAAGCTTTTCTAAAGACTTTGGTAAGCTGCAGGTAAAATCCGATACAAAAGTGCTGGCAGAAGTCCAGGTGCAGGCTATGCGCCCTACCGTTACCACACACCCTGATAAAATGGTGGTAAGCGTAGAAGGTACGGCTCTTTCTAGTGGCAGCACTGCCTACGAAGTGCTCGAAAAATCTCCAGGAGTATGGATAGATCAGGATGGCAACATACAGCTAAACGGTAAGGCTGGTGTACAGGTCATGATCAACGGCAAGCAGTCTTTCCTATCCGGTAAGGAACTTCAGAACCTGCTGCAGGGCATGACAGCCGAAAACATTAAAGACCTGGAAATTATCACAAACCCATCTTCCAAGTATGATGCAGAAGGCGCATCTGGCATCATCAACATCAACTTAAAAAAGGCAGTGGTGATCGGTATGAACGGAAATATTTACGCCAATTACCAGTATAACAGGTTAAGTACCTACAATACAGGCGCCGAACTACATCATAAAACAGGTAGATGGAACTCCTTTGGCAGCGTAGATCTGGCTCGCCGTATGACGTACCGTGATGCGGAGATGGCACGAATCTTTGTAACTGAAAACGGCATTAAGAGCAAGTTAGACCAAACTGGTTATGAGGAGTCTGAGCGCTTACAACCTTCTCTGAGATTTGGTACAGACTACGACTTAAACGACAGACACAGCGTGGGTTTAATGGCACGTTTAAACTTTGGAGAAAACAGCGGCAGTTTCGCCTCAGACTCTTACCTCAGAAACGGCAAAGATGAGTATATTCAGGCAGAAAACATTACTGAAGAAGCCTACAAGAACGGTACTTTTAACCTCCATTACATCGGCAAACTCGATACCCTAGGCACTAGTTTATCAGCAGACGTGGACTATGTAAATATTAGCAGCACGACAAATGCTTTTATAAATAACATATCTGAACGCCTTGATCGCAGTGAGCCTGCCAAGTATGAATTTCTGCAAAGCGATAACCCTATTGCCTATAACATTTACTCGGCAAAAGTAGATTTTGGCAAAACGATAGGCAAAGCAAAAGTAGAACTGGGTGCAAAGGCAAGCTATGTAAAATCTGATAACGAGCTACAGTTTTTTGAAGTAGCAGATGGCCAGCGCATCAATGACCCTAAAAGAAGCAACCACTTTGTATACGAAGAAAATATCTATGCCGCATACGCCAATGTTTCCACCTCATTAAGCAAAAACCTGACAATGCAGGCTGGCCTTCGTGCAGAGCAGACAATATCTACAGGGCTACTGGTAACTAAAAACGAAAAGAATGATCGTAACTACCTGGATTTTTTTCCGAGTATATTTTTGCAGCAAAAAGTAAGCGACAACTACCAGATAGGCTACAAGTACAGCCGCCGCATAAACAGACCAGGCTATTTTTCGCTAAATCCTTTTATCTTTTACATCGACCCTTATACTTATGCCAAAGGCAATCCCGATCTTAAGCCACAGTATGTAAATTCTGTTGAGCTAACTCAAACGTTTAAGCAGCAATACAACCTGATACTGGGATATGCGCACACAAAAGACTTTATGGCAGAGGTGCCGGAGCAGAACCCAGAGGATAATACCACTGTTTTTCAGCAGCGAAACGTCAAAAACCTAAAAAGTGCCACTGCAACTTTGGTAGTCCCAATTACAGCTTCTAATAAGTGGCAAATCAACAATAACCTTGTTACCATGTATCAAGAGTACACCACTTTATCTAAAGGAGATGTAATTGTATTAGATAAGGTAACAGCTATCGTGCAAAGTAACCATAGCATTATGCTTCCGAAAAATGTAAAGCTGGAGTTAAATGGTGGGTATCAAAGCCCTGCGGTTTTCGGACTTTACGAGATACAAGACCAGTGGTGGATAGATGCCGGCGTAAAGTATAGTATGCTGGATGATAAACTATCGATCGGATTAAATGCTACCGATATTCTGAAAGGCCGCAAAATGGAAATAGAGACCAACCTGAACGGTAATGTAAATGGCATAGACCAGTACCGCGGTTCTCGCAGCCTAAGATTTAATATACGCTACAGCTTTAATAAAGGCAGCAAGTTTGAAGCTAAAAAGCGCAACAACAACCTGGAAGAACTTAACAGAACCGGCAACTAATAACAGAATAGATAGATGTGAAAAGGCAGCGACTGTTGGTCGCTGTCTTTTTTTGTTTATGTCTTACCTCCTCTTTTAGCAGCACAAGATTTCAATTGCACGCCAAAGCGCTTTTAAATCAGATTTTAGGTTTAACTTTATACTTTGATAAGTGATCTTATTTATGCCTCAAACCAACCTGAACTGGATCCTGTTTTTACCTTTACTGGCCGGAGTTGCCGTAGCAGTGCAAACCTCTTTAAACGGGCAGTTAAGAATTTTAGTAAGTAGTCCGCTACTGGCTGCCCTAATCTCTTTCCTGATCGGTTCGCTTGTACTAACCTTGCTGGTGATAATTACGCGGCAGCAGGTACCTTCTGTAAACCAACTGGCAATTACAGATTGGTACAAGTTTACCGGTGGTATATTGGGGGCGTTTTTTATAGTGGTAATGATTGTATCGGTGCAGCGAATGAGTTTAGCCAACCTACTGGCTATGGTGGTGGCTGGGCAGTTAATCACAGCCCTGTTGCTGGATCATTTCGGGCTGCTGGGCGTTAAGCAGAGTTCTGTTACGCTTACCCGTGCCTTAGGTGCAATTGCCCTGATTATCGGAACCTACCTGATCAACAAAAAGTAATACACAGCTTCTCTTACGGGTTGTAGGTAGACCGGTCGTTTGGCCGCACCAAAAGCCATACTAATAAGCCAAGCGGCCACGCCAGCAACGCTACAATAATAGCCACCAGCAACCCTGGCTTGCCTCGCCTTTCGGCATCCTTATAAGACCAGATAATGCTCCAGATGTAAATAACGAGTACTATAAGGCCTACTATTATCCCAAATATTCCTAATCCAACAGCAAGATCTTCCATAGTATAAAGTGTAACTACTAAATATAATATTAACGAACCATAGTGTTTTTAGTTGAAAACCAACAACCTACAGCAGTATGTTAACTTAGCCACTGTACTTACAGCCAACGTGCATTCGCCGATAACTACAGCCAGGTACTGCAAAAGTATAGCCGGAATGACAGGGTATACTGCTAACATCTGCCAGCCCCACTCGTACCTTTATCATACCCTATAGTATAGAAAGGAAAAAGAATTATGTCGATAAAAGATATATTTAACAAAGTAAAAAAAGAGGTAAAGGTGGTGCAAGGCGAGGAAACCAAAGACAAGCTTTACACTAACGAAAACACCTTTGCTGATGAGCAAATTGCCAAACAGGAGTTTGAACGCGCAAAAACGAAGCTGTTTGATGTGAACAGGTGGTCTGAGTTGAACGGTATTAACTCCACTTTTAAGCTTTACAACCGCCGTGGCCAACCCAGCAGTACTCCTATGCCAGAAGTAGGCTTTTACATCGAAATCATTTTACCAGCTTCTACGATAGATAACTGGGTGCAGATTTCAGACATTACTATTTCTGATAACCTGGCTGAGTTTACTGTTCACCCCAGCGAGAAGCCCAAGCAACTAACTGAAGATGAAGAAGAAGTAGAGCATTTTTTTATAAAAGAAGCTAGCAGTACGTTTAGAGTTGCCCGCGATGGAAATAGGCTGATTGGCTACGAGATTGGAAAAAACGAAGGTATAAACAACCAGGGCGAGGAAGCAGGCAGCCGTGCCATACTTAACACATTAGTAGCAGAGGGAGGCTGGGCACTATTTCAGGAAATGCAATGGGATAAGTTAACCAAATACCTTGTGCACCTAGAAGAAGTTGAAGAATAATTTAATGTGCAGCTTAATCTAACAAAGCACCTTATTAAAGGTGCTTTGTTTTTATATTCAATTTGGTATATTTAACATAAGTAAACATACGTATAGTCGCCAGATTTGGAGGTATAAAAGTATGTTATTACGTTTATCCAGTAGTTAGGCATAATTGCTATACCATCAGCTTGTTCAAACCTCATGTAAATAATTATTTCATTCCAGCGGATCTTGGAGGGAGGTCTGCCAAGTTCAAATCAAAATAGTGATGTCTAAAATGATGAAAACAAATCTCCTTGGCATAATCAGCCTTATGTTCTTGCTAGCATGTAACCAGCCTGTTAGCAGGGTAACGGATACAACTGCTATAGAAGCAGGTACAACAAATATAGTGGCAGGTACAGCTACATTAACAGGCAGCATAACAATTCCGAACGACACCAGCAAGGATAGCATTTATGTAAATGTGTTTATTCCACATCCAATCACAGGAGGGTATGGTCAATATAAAGCGCTTGTAGATCAGTCGGGGAAGTTCTCTGTTGATGTTGATGTTGAAACCGCTGTTTCACTGATTGCCTTAAACTCAAGCTTAAATCCATACAAGCCCCTTTATGCTAAATTGACAAGCGGTGGTGTTACCAATCTCGACATTACTTATACTTCCGATTTTGAAGTGGAAAATATTGACATTACGCCTGCTAATATGACTCAGCATGATATGATCCAAGGCTTAGCGTTCATACCTAAAATGTCTTCTGGTAGGCGTGATAAGGCACCGGAGCCTTTGTATAATAAAAGCACAAATTATTTTCTGAATCATACGAAGACTGTTTTGTCAGAAAGACTTGAGATTTTAAATAAGGATACATTACTGTCAAAGGAATTGAAAGAAGTGCTGTCCAAAGATTTTCTGCTAAACATGTATGTAGAGCATGTCTTTGATTATGATAAAGAAATGATTGAAAATTATGGAAACATAACTGGCGACAGAAGCAATAAACCTGATCTGCAAAAGATTGACAGAACCTATTATCGCTTCCTGAAAGAATTTAAGCTCAACGATCCACAATATCTGCAAGCCTTCGAATTTTCTAATTTTCAAAAAGAGATTCTCCAAAATGAAATAATAGGTCTCCCTGAGATAGCAGAAAGCGATATTCCCTCCTGGCTGGCAAGTGTGAAGGTTATTTTATCGGATTTAGTCGGATTTAACCATGACCCGTACTACGATGTTCTAGCAGCCAATGCTTATGCCAGGCAGCTGACTGAGGAAGTAAGACCGCTAACCGAAAAGCAAAAAGAGCATATAAGAGATTATTGGAAAAACGGCGAGATTGCAAAGATTCTGTTTCGAAAAAACCAGCAGGTTGTAGAATTAGACAAATTCAAATCACCTGCTGTTGTCATTGACATCTCATCCGTTTCGGCCGACAAAGTAATTGAAACAATTGTCGCCAAACACAAGAACAAGGTTGTTTTAATTGACCTTTGGGCAACATGGTGTGGTCCCTGCCTGAAAGCAATGAATGAATTCAGAAGTACAAAGGGTGAATTTCATGATAAGGATGTTGTATTTGTGTATTTAACAGACACGTCCTCCCCTCGGGAGCGATGGGAAGAGAAAATTAAGGGAATAGGCAGTGAGCATTATTACCTGACAGACGCTCAGTGGGAGTACACCATGAACCAGTTTGAGTTCGAGGCTATCCCGGCATATCTACTATACAACAAAGAAGGGGTACTCATCAATAAATTCACTGCCTTTCCTGGAAAAGACGAAGTGAAAGGGATGATTAACGGCCTGCTGTAAATCGAGCTATTGCGAATTGATAATGATCTAAGAAATAAGAAATACTGTGCCTAACCAAGCACATGAGTAAAGCTGCGGCTGAAAGCCTCGCTCACCTCATGTACGAATACCGTTCACTTAATTATTAATGAAGCATATATACCTATTCATATTATGTTCTGCGCTTATTCTGGGATGTAAGTCTATGAAAATGCCTGAGGACAAGGAGTACCAGATGGTTGATTACGTTACGGTTGGTCAGCAATTTTCAAGCATTGAAACTCCCTATATTATCGACTTAAAAAAGGGAAACAAACGATTAGTGTTCATTGGTTGTAGCCATACCCGTGATACAACGTCCACCGAGTTCACCACAATAGAAAAGTATTTTAAAGAGCTTCAGCCTCAAATCACCTTCAATGAAGGCGGGCAAATACCTGCAGCGGTAAATTTTCAGTCCAGAAACGACGCAATTGCCAAGAAAGGTGAAACTGGATTGCTCAAATACTTATCTGATAAAGCAAACATTCAGATGTTGAACGGCGACATATCAGACAGCCTTGAGTTTACCCTTACTCTTAAAGAACACCCTAAGGACGACCTGTTTCTCTACTACATGATAGAAAGGCTCGTCGTACCATATTTAAACAATGCTTATGGCAATAAACCATTTAATGAACTTTACAGCCTGGTAATTGAATCTTGGTTTATTAAGCCTGGGTTTCCACTCAGTGAAGAAGAGAAGAGTATAGCCTATTTCAAGAAACTGTATCAAGAGAAAATGGGCCGCCCTTTTGTCTTGGAAATCAATGAAGATAACTTTGAGAAGTTCGATTACATGAACGGCGGCGATTGCAATTTTTGCGCTATCGGACGAACTTCTAAAAAGGCAAGAGATATAGTACTTCTGGAAAAGATTGATCAAGCTTTTAATCACTATGATCGGGTGATGGTAACCTTTGGTCACGGACATGCAATGGCAATAGAACCAGCACTAAAGCAAATCATTGAAAAAGCTAGAAAATAAATAAGTGTAACAAGACCTATAGTGCATAAACGCACTATAGCAAAACCGTTTATAAAAAATTAACAAAGTATCTGAATGTGATTAGAGAATTAAACTGGCAAGCTGTAACAGAACAAGAAAGGAATAAGGCAATCAATGAGCTGAAAAGTATGATCTTAAACAGCGGCGGGTATATTATAAATTCTATTTTTTTCTCAGATCTAGCTTTAAGCCTTACTATTGAAATTGAAGAAAAGGATATTTTTATACTGCACTCAAAGTTCAACGAGTTTATGACGATTTCAGCACTAGGGTTAGAAAACTTAAATGATAACTCAGATAAGCAATGGTGGATATTTCTGAATGTAACTTTTAACCAAGGCAAAGGAAATTTAAAAGTTGAAGTACCAGAAGTTCCAGGATAAAACAAAACAGGCTATAACCACACCCTTACTTTAGCTTTGCCAACAGAAGCCAAACGCCTCACCCACTACACCATTCAAACTTTATATGCAAAACATACTCATAACAGGCGCAACAGGTAATGTAGGGATAGAGGTAATTAAAAGCTTAAGTAAAATGCAAGGAGCGTATCGCGTTGTTGCTGGTCTTAGAGAAGCAAAGTCTGATAACAGCTTATTTAGGCAACTTGATACCCATACAACATACTTTAATTTTGCTGATGAGTATAGTATAAAAAAAGCATTCCAAGGGTGTGATATTATCTTTCTACTTCGTCCGCCTCAGCTATCTGATGTAGAAAAATACTTTGCACCCCTTGTAAAAATTGCAATAGCTGAGCGTGTGAAGCACATCGTTTTTCTATCAGTACAGGGAGCAGAAACCAGTTCTCTAATTCCGCATCATAAAATTGAAAAGCTAATTGTGCAAAGCGGAATCAACTATACTTTTCTGAGGCCTGCCTATTTTATGCAGAATTTTACGACCACGTTAAAACACGACCTGGTTTACAAGAATAGAATTTGTCTACCTGCAGGAGAGGCCAAATTCAATTTAATAGATGTAGCAGATGTTGGATTAGTAGCAGCCCATATTTTGGCTTCGCCGGAAGCGCACATAAACAAAGCGTACGACCTAACCAATAAGGAACAGCTGAACTTCAGAGAAATGGCATATATCCTCAGCCATGTACTAGAACGAAATACAGCATACATTAGCCCTAACCTGTTATCTTTCTATATCTCAAAAATACAAGAAGGTATCTCTTCTCAATATATCTTAGTCATGATAATGCTGCACTTCCTGCCGCGCTTTCAAAAACCACCTCAACTATCAGATTGGGTAGAGAAACTTACCTCCAAAAAGCCTAGCAGTTTTGTCGAATTTGTAGAAAAGCACAAAGATTTGCTGCAGCCACATCTGTAGTATATAAAGAGCATTCGTCCATGACACAGCTCGTCTTCCACCTGTTTTAAAATGAACTCGGCCAAAGTATAAAAAAAGCATGTGCACAGAAAAATTTTAGAGATTTATCCCTGAGTTAAATACTCTTGAATAACATAAATAAAAACGTATAAAGCACTGTATTAAGGAGATTATAAAACTTGTACAATGCACAAGACAGCAGCAGTCTCAGCAGCATTAATAACAAGTATAACTAACCTGCATCATCTTATTATCCTCGTCTTTTAAACAACCTGCTTAGTGGTACTAAAGCGGCAAAGTTAATTACGGCACCGGCAATACAGTAAATGCAGGCTTTCTTCTGCACAGCCGTCATGTTTACCATATACTGCGCCGCACCGGCTGCCTGACCTAGTACCACCCCTCCCATTGCCACATCAAGCACTCTGGATTGTTTTTTAAATCGTATGGCTGCCATGGCTAACGCCATGGTGGCGGTATACCCTGCTAAGCTAATCACACCATCAGGTAGGCCAAGTATAACCGCATCTTTAGCAGTATTTACTTTATGTGTGTCAAACACCTTTCCCGGTAAATCTGGTAGCTGCTTTATCTTACCCATCTGGAAAAGGGAAATCAAACTGAAATCTAATAACCCCAGTGCCGCCAGTGCCGCAATATCGCGTCGGTATTCCGTAGCTTCACTACTGTCTCTTCTAATTTTGTTAATAATGCTTCTATCTGTTTTCATAGCGTTCGTGTTTTGGTTTTAAAGCCTACGCTACAATATGCACGGGTGTTGTTGCTGTGCTCTGTTGCTTAAAACAAAGGTGCCAAACAGGTATTTTATAAACTTACTATAATGCACAGGCGTAACAAGAGCTAAGAATAAACTGACAATCATACAGATAAACTATGGAAACGACACACAACCCTAGTAAAGGCGTAGTGGTGATAACCGGGGCATCAGCTGGCTTAGGCAGATCTTGTGCCCGTAAGTTTGCCGAGGCAGGCTACGATGTAGGCCTGCTTGCCCGGGGTATCGATGGCTTGGAGGGCGCTAAAAAAGAAGTGCTGCAGTTAGGACGGAAAGCCGTGTATGTACAGGTAGATGTAGCCGATGCACAGGCTGTTGAAGATGCTGCGACTAAAATTGAAAATGAACTAGGCGAAATAGATGTTTGGGTAAACAATGCCATGAACAGTGTCTTCAGTCCCATAAAAGAGATGCAGCCAGAAGAGTATAAGCGGGTAACAGAAGTAACGTACCTGGGCCAGGTATACGGCACGCTCTCAGCTCTTAAAAGGATGCTGCCACGCAACAAAGGCGCTATAATTCTGGTAGGTTCTGCACTGGCTTATCGGGGTATTCCGTTACAGTCGGCTTATTGTGGCGCAAAACATGCCATACAGGGTTTTTTTGACTCGCTTAGGTCGGAACTGATGCACGATAACAGTAAGGTAAGAACATGCATGGTACAGTTACCCGCCATGAACACCACACAATTCGGTTTTGTAAAAACCCGCCTCCCTAACAAACCTAAGCCGATGGGTAAAATTTACCAGCCTGAGGTAGCAGCCGATGCCATACTTTTTGCAGCCGAGCACGACCGCCGCGAAATTTATGTAGGCTATCCTACCGTACAAGCCATTGTAGGAGATAAAATTGCCCCAGAACTAGGCGATTATGTACTTGCTAAAACTGCTTTCGAAGGCCAGCAAACCAATGTACCAGAAGACCTTAACCGGAAACACAACCTTTGGGAGCCTGTTCCAGGAGACCATGGGGCACATGGTGGTTTCGATGCAGAGGCAACTTACTCAAGTCCGCAACTTTGGGCTAGTAAAAATAAATTTAAAATATTGACTGGTGCCCTTAGTCTTGGCGGTGTTGTACTGGGTGCCCTTGCTGCCCAAAAGTGGCTAAACAATAACGAAGACTAAGTAATCTCTTATTTTTTGTGCTATACTTTAATTAAAGTATAGCACAAAATTTGAACACTCAACATCTAGTAAGTAAAACAGTACTATAGCTATATCTTTTGCAGCTTATTTCACACTAAACACCCTTACGGGGGTAGGTAACAACTTTTTAAACTGACTTTAGATCATTACGTGCACCAATGGCATTTAAAAAAAGTTTAAAACCCTATAGTGCAGTAATTTACAATAATAATTTATACATTTGAAATTGCTTATTAGATAAGGATTTTAGATATATACTTAGTGCAAACTATACTTTTAGTTTATTGTAGCTTACTATGAAAAATGAATTAGATTATCTCCTGTACGGCTTTGATACATCTAAAAAGCTCTTGTATAGCAAATGGACTAAGCCCATAGAAAGCCAGCAGTACAGAAAAGGGCTGCAACATCTGATACAGGTAATTCACGATCATGAGCTCACACTCTGGATACACGAAAGCATTCGTTTAAACGATCTCAGCATCGACGACATTAAATGGACAACTGAAGTACTGGCTTTAATTCTTTCTCAAAGCCGCCTCAAGCACATTGGCATTGTACGTCCGCAGGGTTCTACCTCACCTTTACCCGGCTTATCACTCAGAGAAAAAGCTTATCGCATTTATGGCAAGAGCGTAGGCATAGAGTTTTTTGATACCACAGAAGAAGCCAAAGCCTGGATAATGCCCCAACTGCTGCACTATAAACTGCCTCATCTTTCCTGCACTGTAAGCCCGGACTAACTTAGCTTCAGTATTTCAGCTATGGTTTGGATAGAGGAGGTATACACAGAAACAATATATCCTATTTTCATTATATTTGAGCTCATATTATGTATGCCAAAATTCTAGTTCTGTAAATTTTGAACCAAAAGAACTATTCCATACATTTGCATTGTTCTTACTACAGAACACATTAATATTAGGTACAGAATGAATTTATCAGAACAGAAGAAAGCTTTAATAGAGCGCATAGGCATTATGCAGGAAAAAGCAGGGATACAGCCCGTAGCTGGCCGTATTGTTGGTTTGCTGTATGTATCTGATAGACCTGAGCTTACTTTTGACGAAATCCGTGAAACACTGTGCATCAGCAAAAGCGCTACAAGCAACGCTCTTAACCTGCTGCAGCAACTTAACCGCTTAGATTATATAACCTTCAGCGGCGATCGTAAGCGTTACTTTAGGTTGAAGCTTAGCAGATGGCGCGATTTGATAACAAAGGAGATCGACTCTATCACCGACTTCGCAAATACACTGCAGGAAGTAGTAGCAGAGCGTACCAAGGATACCCCAGAGTATAATCAGAGCATTTCAGATTTGGCAGACTTTCTAAAGTACCTGCACGTTGAACTACCAAAGTTGCTGCAGCGTTGGGAAGAAAGCCGTAAATAATTTTTTTAGCCAATTGGTTCTCAAAATACAGAACTAAACAGAAGTAATTAAACTTATATAAATTAAAGTATAAACCGTGATTAAAAAAAGCATACTTGTTGGCATGATGGCGCTTCTGCTCTCCCCGGCTTTCGCACAAAGCCAGCCGGAAGCAAAGGAACTGAACCTGCAGCAGGCCATTAACTACGCGTTGGATAACAACGAGTCTATCAAGAAGGCGTCATACGATGAACTTGGCTCTAAATACCAGGTAAACGAAGCCCGTAGCGCAGGCTTACCGCAGGTTGATGTTAAAGGTTCGGCGGTAAGAACACTGGAAAAATCCATGATTGCGTTACCTGCAGACTTTAACCCGGAGGGAACAGGTCCTTTAATTAGGCCAGTAGGTACAGATAACGTGATCCAAGCTGGTGTCTCTGTCTCGCAACTGCTATTTAACAAGTCATACTTTGTGGGGCTTAAGGCAGTAAAAAGTGCAGAAGACCTGTACCGCATCCGCAAGGAAATGGCTGTTGAAGATGTAATCTATAATGTTGGCAGCGCCTATTATCAGATACTGCAAACTCAGGAGCAATTCCAGAGCATTAACGCTAACCTGCAAAAGCTGGAGCAATTGGAGAAAATCCTGACGCTTCAATACAAAAACGACCTGGTGAAAAAGGTGGATGTTAACCGCATTAAGGTGAACAAGATAAACCTCGAAAGCCAGAAACAAACATTGCAGACGGCTTATGAGCAACAGCATAATGTACTGAAGTTTTTCATGGGCATGCCGTTGGAGCAACCAATTACACTTGCCGGCTCTTCTGATGAGCAATTAATTACAACGCAGCCTGGTCTGGCCGGTGCAGATGTAGCATCTACAGAGCGGGCACAGTTCAAGATTCTGAACAAACAAAAGGAATTGAAATCTCTTGAGATCGAAAACATCAGAGCTGGTTATTATCCTTCCCTCGCTGCCTTTGGCAATTACAATTATCAGTCGCAGTATGATGGCAAAATGATTGGTAACTCGGAAGCCATGTGGTTCCCGAACTCTCAGGTTGGTGTGCAGTTAAACATACCGGTGTTTGATGGTTTACGCAAGAAAGCACAGGTGCAGCAGCGCGAAATTGAGATGCGAAAACTGGACGTGGACATACAGCAGTACAACAAAAATACACAGGTAGAACTTAACAACGCTGTTAGCCAGCTGGGTAATAGTCAGGGTAATATATCAGCCCAAGAAAAGAACGTGGAGCTTGCACAGGAGGTGTATGATACAACAAACCAGCTTTACAAAGAGGGTTTAGCACCGCTTAGCGACCTGCTTAATGCTGAAACAGCACTGCGCGAGGCCATGACTAACCTAAACAACGAGAAACTTAAATACCAGATAGCACAACTCAACTATCTGAAAGCTAAAGGAGAATTAGAATCACTAACTAAATAAGACACACATCAAATATTAAAATGAAGAAGATACTATATATCGTAGTTGTGCTGATTGTTTTGGGTGCCATTGGGTATAAGCTAATGGCCAACAAAGAGCAGATGGCAGCAAACGCAGCGGTTGCAGAAATCAAAAGCGATGCCATTCCAGTAGTGATCACAGAAGTAAAAAAAGAAAAACTTGATAAGTCATTCACAGCACAAGGCAACTTTGCCCCTATCCAGAGCCTGACGCTTTTATCGGAAACACAAGGCCAAATACAGCGTGTGCTAAAGCGCAAAGGCGATAAAGTTAAAGCCGGTGAACTGCTGGTACAGGTAGAGAGCAATACTATGGCCGCTGACCTGGCAACAGCTCAGACAAACGCCGAAAAAGCAAAGCGCGACCTAGAGCGTTTCGAGAACCTGGCTGCCGGTGAAGCTATTACACAAAGACAACTGGAAGACGCACGCCTGGCTGCTAAGTCTACGCAGGCACAGCTGGTGGCTGCCCGTCAGCGCTTAAATAAAACACGTGTAACAGCTCCGATTAGTGGCGAGATCAATGAGATTTATGTAGAAGTTGGCTCATTCCTGAACCCAGGCACTAAGCTCTACGACATCGTGAACGTGGACAAGCTGAAGCTGCAAGTTAAGGCTTCTGAAAGCGAAGTGCTCCTGATTGAGAAAGGCGATAAAGTAAAAGTGAAAGCTGATGCTGGCGCTGGCCAGGAGTATGAAGGCATAGTTACTGCCATTGCCGCAAAAGCCGACCCTACACTGAAATTTGATGTAGAGGTGGAAGTTAAAAACGCCGCTAACAACAACTTGAGAGCCGGTATGTATGGCACTGCCTTCTTCGAGGTAGCTGACCAACGTGATGCCATGCTGTTGCCACGTGAGGCCATTGTAGGTAGCATTCAGAACCCAAGCATATATGTTGCAAATAACGGTGTTGCCAACATGCGCAAAGTAAAAGTAGGCGTGGTGACGCAAGATAAAGTAGAGATACTGGATGGGGTGCAGCCGGGAGACAAAGTGGTACAGAGCGGCCAGATCAACCTGCGCGAAGGCATTAAGGTGTCTGTACTGAAATAATAGTTTCTGATAAAGAGAAAGTATAGAAATGAATATAACCAAATTATCGATACAGCGATCAACCCTGGTGGTGGTGGTATTTACCGTCCTCACACTACTCGGGATTGTCAGCTACCAATCGCTTAACTATGAGCTTTTACCGAAGTTCAGCCCGCCGGTACTTACGGTAAGTACTATTTACCCGGGTGCTTCGCCAAACGAGGTAGAGAACTCGGTTACAAAAGAGATTGAAGACGCTCTCTCCTCGCTGGAGAACGTGAAGGAAATTAACAGTACCTCCCTGGAGAGCTTTTCAATCATCACGATCCAGCTGAACCAGGGAACAGATGTAGACTTAAGTTTGCAGGATGCGCAGCGTAAGATCAACACAATCTTATCAAAACTTCCGGAAGATGCGGATGCACCAACCCTGAACAAGTTTGACTTCGATGACCTGCCGATTATTAAAATGGGTGCCACAGCCAATATGTCGGCTACGGAGTTCTATGACCTGATCGATAAAAAGATCAAGCCTGAGCTTTCAAGAGTGCCAGGTATGGCTGCCATTAAAGTATTGGGTGGTCAGGAGCGCGAGATCAAGGTAAATATCGACGCAAACAAGCTGGAGGCATACAACCTGTCTATCCTGCAAGTGCAGCAAAAGATACGTAACTCAAACTTAGACTTCCCAACAGGTAAGATAAAGCAGGAAAGCGGCCAGACCCAGATTCGTTTGGCCGGTAAGTTCCAGTCGCTGGACCAGTTGCGTAACCTAATCGTACGCGAAGACCAGAATGGTATTGTGCGTTTGTCTGACGTGGCCGAAGTACAGGATACGCAGAAGGACGTGGAAGTATTGACCCGAGTAAACCAGAAAGCCTCTGTAGGTATTACCATACAGAAGCAGTCTGATGCCAACGCCGTGGAAGTAAGCCGCCTGACGAAAGAAGCGCTTGCCAAACTGGAGAAAACCTATGCTGACCAAGGTCTGAACTTTGAGATCGCCAGCGACTCCTCTGACTTTACTTTAGAGGCAGCCGACTCGGTAATGCACGACTTGGTGATTGCGGTTATACTTGTGGCCGTAGTAATGCTGTTGTTCCTGCACTCGCTGCGCAATGCCGTGATTGTAATGATCTCTATCCCGGCTTCCTTGGTGGCTACCTTTATTGCCATGTTCGTGTTGGGCTACTCGCTTAACCTGATGTCCTTGCTGGCACTCTCGCTGGTGGTAGGTATTCTGGTGGATGACGCCATTGTGGTGATTGAGAACATTCACCGCCACATGGAGATGGGCAAAAAGCCTGCACAGGCTGCTTACGATGGTATCCGTGAGATTATGGCTACGGTAACATCTATCACACTAGTAATTGTGGTGGTGTTTATTCCGATTGCTCTTTCTACAGGTCTTGTATCGGACATTCTGCGTCAGTTTGCCGTGGTAGTGGCCGTATCTACAATGATTTCTCTGTTCGTAGCATTTACGCTGATTCCGTTGCTGGCCAGCCGTTTCTCGCGCCTGGAACATATCTCGGATAAGAACATATTCGGAAGATTTATACTTTCATTTGAGCGCTTCCTGGATAGAATCATCGATGGTTTTACTGCTGCGCTGCAGTGGGCATTTAACCATAAGTTTATCACATTAGCCTTAACGTTTGTGCTCCTGGTTGCTTCATTCATGCTGGTGCCGTTCGGCTTTATCGGTTCAGAGTTTATACCTGCCGGCGACCGCGGTGAAGTAAGCTTGCAGCTCGAGTTGCCGAAGAACGCGACGGTGGAGCAGACCAATTTTGCTACGAAGCAGGTGGAGGCATACCTGCAAACTAAGCCTGAAGTTAAGAGAATATTTACTACAGTAGGAACCACGTCATCGTCTCAGCAAGGTCAGAACACAGCCTACAAATCGGATGTGTCGGTTACGCTGGTAGATGTTAAGGAGCGTAGCTTCAGTACTGACCAGTTTAGCCGTCAGGCCAAAGCCGATATCGAAAGCAAGTTTCCGGATGTGGAAGTAACGCCTGTGCCGGTAGGTCTGGTTGGTAACTCGCAGGCTCCGATCCAGATTATCGTTTCTGGCTCTAACCTGGATTCTGTGATGACGTTTGCCGAGCAGCTGATGAGGATTACAGAAGGCGTACAGGGTACAGCCGACGTAGACATGTCTGTGGAAGGCGGTAACCCTGAGATTGAGGTAGTGGTTGATCGTGATAAAATGGCGAACGTAGGCCTGTCGTTGGAGAACGTGGGTGCCAGCATGCAGCTTGCCTTTAGCGGTAACTCCGATGTTACCTTCCGTTCAGGCACTGAGGACTATGACATCAACATCCGTCTGGATGAGTTTGACCGCCGCAGTGTAACCGACATCGGTAACCTGTCTTTTGTGAACAACCAGGGCAAACTGGTGCGCCTGGCGCAGTTCGCGGATATACGCCAGGCTACTGGCCCGTCGCAGCTGGAGCGTTACAACCGTGTAACTTCAGTTAAAGTAGAGTCGCAGGTAATCGGCCGCCCGTCTGGATCGGTGGGTGCCGACATTCAGGCAAAAGTGGCAGCAATTGATATTCCAGCAGGTGTAAGCATTGAGTATGGCGGTAACCTGAAAAACCAGAGCGAAGGCTTCGGTACGCTAGGTATTGCCTTGCTGGCCTCGATCATTTTCGTGTACCTGATTATGGTGGCGCTGTATGATTCTTACGTGTATCCGCTGGTGGTACTGTTCTCTATCCCGCTGGCGATTATCGGTGCCTTACTGGCCCTGGCGCTGGCTGCTCAGTCGCTGAGCATCTTCTCTATACTTGGTATCATTATGATGATTGGTCTGGTAGCAAAGAACGCGATTATGGTGGTGGACTTTACGAACAAGCTGAAAGACGAAGGCGTGGAAGTGAAGGAAGCCCTGACAGAAGCAGTTCGTATCCGTTTCCGCCCGATCCTGATGACAACGCTGGCCATGGTGATTGGTATGTTGCCGATCGCGCTGGCAGGTGGCTCCGTAGCCGCAACCAAAAATGGTCTGGCCTGGGCCCTGATCGGTGGTCTGAGCTCATCCATGTTCCTGACTCTAATCGTAGTGCCGATTATCTACTACGGCTTCGACCGTATACTTGCCAAGTTTGGCTTGGATAAGAAAACAGTGATCGAACTGGAAGATAAATCGCTGGAAGAGCTGGAGCACGAGACCAAAGAACTAGAAGAACGAAAAATGGCGCATGAGTTCGCGCACTAAGATATTTTCCTGATGTAGTGTGCCATGCGTTGCCTTAAAAGCGCGCATGGCCTTACATAACACAGACCCTAATTATCTTTATAATATGAGTACCATGTCATTTACTGCTCAGGCTATTCGCCAGGAAGTAGTCAAAGTTATAAGTTCTTTTAAAAAAATTTCTCCACAGCGTTTGATCTCGGTAAACGATCTTACTGAGCTTGGCTTCGACATTTTGGATGTAGTGGAAATCATACTTAAACTCGAGAAAAAGTATAAACTCACCATCCCGGACGATGTACCGGTCTATTCAGTTGATGACTTTGTAGATTATATTTACAATTATAAACTTTACAATAAGGCCAGCTAAATTTGCTAGCCAAAACAAAGGAGGAGCTTATAAATAAGCTCCTCCTTTGTTTTGGTAATATCTCCTAATCTTAACCTAAAACATTGCTAGGCTTCCAGTTGCTCGTAAAGCTCCTCTACTCTTTCTTGGTACCAATCCTGCTTTTTCACTTCTTCTTCATAGGTTCTAAACACGCCTTCTTCAAGAGATACTTTTGCTTTCCAGCCTAATGCATTAATTCTGGATACGTCCATCAGCTTTCTAGGTGTTCCGTCTGGTTTAGTCTGGTCTGTCAGAATCTCGCCTTCAAAGCCCACTACTCTTTTAACAAGGTTCGCCAGTTCAAGTATGGAGATATCTTCCCCGACGCCAACATTTATCACACCAGCCTCATTATAGTGGTGCATCAAGAATACTAGCGCCTCGGCAAGATCATCTGCATGCAGGAATTCTCGTTTTGGCTTGCCGCTTCCCCATATAGTTACAGCTGCATCGTTGTTATTACGGGCATTAATAAACCTCCTCATCATAGCCGGTAACACATGTGAGTTCTGAAGGTCATAGTTATCGTTAGGCCCATAAATGTTGGTAGGCATCACCGAAATAAAGTTACAGCCATACTGAAGCCGGTACATATCGCACATCTTTATGGCAGCAATTTTGGCTATAGCATAGGCTTCGTTGGTTGGTTCTAACTCGCCAGTAAGCAGATACTCCTCTCTCATTGGCTGCGGACAAAACTTCGGATAAATGCATGAAGAACCAAGCACCATCAGCTTCTTTACGTTGCTTAAATATGCCGCGTGTATTACATTCGTCTGAATCATCAGGTTGTTATACAAAAACTCCGCCCGATACGTGTTATTGGCAATAATGCCACCCACCATTGCTGCTGCTATAAAAACATAATCGGGTTTTTCAGCTTCAAAGAAATCATTAACCAACTTTTGGTTTCTAAGGTCAAGCTCTTTTGAAGCACGGGTTACAATATTCTGATAACCGTTCTTCTTCAGAAACCTTAATACAGCAGATCCTACCATTCCATTGTGGCCGGCTATGTAAATTTTGTCATGCTTATCCATTTTGCAAAAGGGTTTGGTTAAGTGATTTTTTTGACGATAATACTGTTATGGAAGCTAGTGAAGTATACATTTCTTCCAGTAAGACTATTCTAAGTTTTAGAATTTGTGCTGGCTAGAATTATACTAGCTTATAGCAGGCTCGTGTTCTTGCAGAACCTTGATTTCTGGCATGGTTGGCAATAAACAGGATTTTTCAAAGTTCATCATAATCTTATCAATAGATAGATGAGCCTCAGCATAAGCTCTTGCATTAAAAGTTAACTCGCTTGTATCTTCTGTTATCGCCGTTAAAATGCCCTGATTTAGTGCCTGCTGGTTTTCAGCTTCTACCAGGATTCCCATCTTATACTTCCCGAGCAAATTGTGCATACCAGAGCCTTCATTGGCTGTTACCAGAGCCAAACCACCAATTGCCAGAACTGTGTTCAGTTTGGATGGCATAACAAGATCTCCGGCATTAGCTTTCTGCACTATCAGGTGTACATCTGCCATGTTAAGGAATCTGTTAAACTTTTCTATTGGCTGCAATGGGAAAAATACAACATTCTGCAACTTCAGTTCTTCTGCCAATTCTTGCAGTTTTTCTTTGTAAGGCCCTGATCCACATATAATAAATTTAAGGCTTTTAAAGCTGCTGTATTCTTTTGCGGCATAAAGTATAGTCTCTACTCCCTGCTTTTCCCCGATAGCTCCAGAATAAAGTATAATCTTGTCGTTTACATCAAAGCCAAACTCCTGCTTAATCTTATTGCGGTCGTTTATAGGATGGAAGAAATCTAGATCTGTTGTGTTAAAGAATAAAGAAACTGGTTTTTCTGCTTTCTCTCTTACTTTTTTAGCCATTCCCTCCCCCACGCAAGTTACGTTGTCGCACTTGTCAAAAATGAGTTTTTCAACCTTAAACAGCGTATTGATAGCTTTTTCAGACTTAATCATACCTAAGTCTCTGGCAGCTTCAATTTGCAAATCGTGCACGTGGCAAATAAGCTTGGCCCCTCTTATCTTCTTGTAAATTATTCCAAGTATACCTAAGGTTACAGATGGCAATATGGTAACAACATAGTTATACTTTGCACGAGGTAGCAACATCAACAGTAGAAAGAAAGCTGAAATCAAAAAAGTTAAGTCGAGTAAGACTCTTTTTAATCCTGAGGGTTTTGATGGAACATACATAGGACACCTGTGCACGGTAATTTTACCACCTGAATCGAAATGCTCTGTTTCAGATTTATACCAGTATCTGTCCTTATAGTATGGCTCCTGTACCTTCCAAAATGGATAATAAGGATATGATGCGATAACGGTACAATTATAACCGTTCTTTGCCAACCACTGAATCTGTTCTCCACTATACTTCCCGATACCGGTAGGTTCTGGAGAGAAATTATACCCAATAAACAACAATGATTTACTCATATTTATTTTATACTTTAAACAGGTAAAATCTAGTTTATTTATATAAAGGGCAAAACACTTCCAGCTGTCCACATAGCTTGGACATTTCCATCACCATACTTATAACACAGTCAACCAAACCTATTTATATTGAATTAAATAGCCATGCTTGTGTTATAAAATCTTAAGGAATTACCGTTTATAATGAAATGATAATATTATAATTAATCAATTAATACTTCAATTACTTAATATGGTTACATTTAATTAATATTTATAACTATTTATATAAATTTTAAATAGAAAATGTTTAATAATTGTGATGAAGATTAAGTATAAATATGAAAGTGAAGTATCGGTTTGCTGTTATAATGCGAGGCGCCTGTGATCTAAGGACAAGTTAATTTAGCACAGCCTCACTTCCCATAGCATTAGCTTTCAAGCCACCGGGTAGTATTTCAGGAGATTTAGACTCAGCTATATGTAATGCTTTCTCAATTCTTAATTCTCTCATTTTAATCTGAATCAGAAATTCATGATAAGCCATATTAACACAGTAAATAAAACCCGGTGCTCCTTCTAAAAAACCAAAATTTATAAAGTAAGCATGCATAAAGCGTAGTAAAGGCCACCCAGGTATTCTACTTAGCCATGACTTTAATGCTGGGTTTCGTGTGCTTGCGTGGCGCGTGAAAATGTTCTTGAATGGTGGTGGAGAGTATAGTCTGGCAGCAGCCTCTTGGCACGAGTACTTATTATGCCTTTCTATCCATTGCGTCCATCCTTTAGAGAAGCTGTAATGTAAATATGGCTCTTTTATGTATTCAATTCTTCCTTCAACATCAGTTTCTTTCTGTCCGTGTCCGAAGTCCTTGAATCTAGCTTTTCCGATTTTCATAAGCCTGAGTTGCCACTTCGGAAAGTTATCGCAGTTTTTTAGCCAAGTATCTTCCAGCATCATTTTCCAGCAGCAGTAAAATCCGGCTACATCATCAGCAGCATTAAAAATAGCATCATACATTGCTTCCTTAAATGCTTCTGTAACAAGCTCATCGGCATCTAAAAAAAGAACCCAGTCATACTTTATACTAAGGTGATCAAGAGCAAAATTCCGCTGTTTTCCAAAACTTTTGAAGGAGTTATAACTGACAAAAGCCCCGTGAGTATGCGCTATTTCGACTGTTTTGTCTGTACTACCCGAATCCAGTACGTGTATATCGTCGCACCAGCCTAACGAGGACAGGCATTTAGGAAGGTCTTTCTCCTCATTTTTTGTAAGTATGATAACTGTAACCATAGTAGCACTTTTAAGCCTGTAGTTGATAAAATTTCTCTTTTGTATCTTCTGTTATTCTCACTTTGATTGGTTTGCATGGAAAGCCAGAGCAAATCGTCCAGGCGGGCATGTTTTTGGTTACAACAGAACGAGCTCCTATAACACATCCTTCTCCGATCGTTACGCCTGCATGTATAAATGCCTCAGCTGCCACCCATGCATGCTCTCCGATAGAAATTGGCATAGTAACCAGTGGAAAACCAGGCATAGTATAATCGTGTGTGCCTGCGCACAGATGTGCCCCCTGCGATACAATAGCACGGCGACCTATCCTGATTTTACCTTGAGAATAAAGTATAGCTCCGTTTGCAGCACTGCATTGGTCTTCCAGTTCCAGGTTCCATGGGGCCCAGATTTTAGCTTTAGGGTATATGTGTACCCCATCCCCTACTTTCGCACCGAACATGCGCAATATCATGGCTCTCCAGGCATGCATCGGATTTGGAGTATACCGAAACAGTAGTAGTGATACAACACTCCACAAAACTCTGCCTAGGCGGTTTTTTAGTGAAAAAGAAGGTCCGGTAATCGTATCTTGATTATGCATAGTATTATAAAATTATTGCCTAAAGAGTATAAGTGCCTCCCAGAGAAGTTTCAGGATAAAGCCTCCAGAAGCCTCTTGGCATGAGGTCCGATAGCAAAATACTGCTCAAAAATATGGCGAGCACATTCTCCCATTGCCCTCTTGTGCTGTGGTATAAGATCCAGCCACTCTGAAAGCATTTGTTGCGTTCCTTCTTCCGTGTTTGCGGCTACTATACCACCCTGCTCTGTTTCTATCTCGCGCCAGATATTTACTTGGTTTGATATTAGAACAGCCTTTGCACAAGCCAGCGCCTCTACAACAGAAATACCGAAATTCTCCTGGTGGCTTGGAAGTATAAATGCCTCGCAGCCGTGGAAAGCCCCCCACTTTGCGTTACCCGTTAGCATCCCTGTAAAATGAATTGAGTTCTTCAACTCTGATGAGGCTGCTACTAATTGCTGTAGATATTCTCCGTACGCGGTATCTAGTCCAGGACCGGCAATTACCAGCTGCGGCACTTGCTCAGCAGAAAAGAAATCTTCTTCTGCCTCACTGGCATCAGCTAACACATACTTTGATCTGGACTCCAATATCCGTCCATAAGCTTTTATCAACATATCCACCCCTTTCTTCTCATGTACTCTGCCTAGGTACAGGAAGTATGGCCTACCCTCTAGCTGAGGTATTTTAGCGGTAAAAGCATCTTGCATATCGCTAGTATATACAGGAGGCTCAGCGATACCATATCCTATATTGATGGTTTGCTTTGGTTTGTATGGCCTGAAAGGCTGTTGTGCCAGTTCCAGCTCAGCCTCACAGGTAAACAGCACGCCGTCTGCGCTGCTTATGACCTTGTTCTCTATTATTTTCCAGTAAAACCAGTTTCGTATTGCTTTTAATCTGCGTTCCTTAGCCTTCTGGAAGTATGGATCAAGCATGCCATGAGGCATAACAAAAACTTTAGGAATTCGCTTTTCTGAACTACTGGCCTGCTGCTGCTTTAAGTCCTGTATGACCTTTGTTACAGCATAGCTATGATACTGCCATAGCCCATGCACAATTACAGCATCGAAACGATTTAAATTAGTTTGCAGCCAGGGAATCAAATCAGGGGTATAGCACCAAGCGGTTTTGCCGGGCCCGATAGCATGAATGGTGAAAGGGTCTTTGTGCAAGTAATTACTCTTAGGGCTATCCAGGCAAACAACTTCATTATACACACCTAGCTTACCAAGTGCAGGAATAGAGTTTCTGATACCCTGGCATGGCCCACCCTGTGCAGGATCCATACTTGCAATTACACGAAGTATTCGCATCAGTTGTAATTATTTAATTATGACAGTAGCTAAAGTTCGTTATGGCAGAATTACACCGGCTCTTTCGCAGGTGACCGACCTGGATAACCAATGCCCAAGTACACACCACTGCCATACACGGGTCCAGTGGCAACTTCCGTCCAGAAAGGCACAATACTGCTTGTATGGCTCATCAAGTTTAAGGATATCAATCGCTGCCTCTATACCATCATCAGTAAAATCTGCCAGTGGCCCTCGTATCCAGAAATCCATCGGAAGAGCAAAACCTTGTTTAGGTCTATCGTATACTTCGGTTGGCAAGTCATCTTTAAATGCCTCCACAAGCAGTGGTTTAACTCCCTTACCTCTCTTATACTGCTGCGGGTAATGTAACACCTCCTCTACCAGGCAGTGGTCCAGAAACGGTACTCTTATTTCAAGGCCAACTGCCATACTCATCTGGTCGCTGTCACGGAGAAGCATCGGGATCATATAACTCTGAATTTCTGCCCAGGATATTAAGCCCAACGTATCCAAGCCATCAGGAGCAGCAGGAATGAACGGTGAACCATGTTTTAAACTCATGTTACTTAGCATTTCTGCTGAGGTAAAACGGCGCCTGTTAATGGCTAAGTCAGGGACAGTGAAATGTTGAAGCCCAGCTAATTTGCCTCTAATGGCCGGGGGCATAAGCTGGATGAGGCGTTCTTTAACATGGTCAGGAAATGCATTCAGCCATCTGAGTTTAGGAACATCTTTAAAACTTGGATAGCCGCAAAACAACTCATCGCCGCCTAACCCTGAAAGCGCCACTTTTAGTCCGGCCTCACGCACTGCTTTTGAAACTATATAGGTGTTAATGGCATCCACAGAAGGAGCATCAAGTTTACCAACGGCTTCCATTACCCAGCTTAGGCATGTATCTTCGCTTACCTCTAACTCGCAATGTTCTGTACCGGCCAGATTGGCAACTTTTCTGGCTATACTTCGCTCATCATGTGAGGCCTGCTTAAAGCCAACTGTAAAAGTTTTAAGGTTATGCCCCAGCACTTTGCCGGCCACAAGTGTAACAATACTAGAATCGATTCCTCCACTTAAAAAAGCACCAACGCCAACATCAGAAATGATGTGTTCTTCAATTGCTGTAGTTACCAGCTTTTTAACCTGCTGCACACAGCTTTTCCGGCTTGCTGGCTGCTTCCTAATAGTGTTAGTGCAATTCCACCAGTTTTCTTTTTCAACTTTACCGTCGCTGGTTAATTTCATCCAACTGCCGGCGGGCATCAGGTGCACATCTTTAAAAATTTCTCCATGGCCCGGAAATCTACCGAAGCCAATGTACTCGCTTAGTGCATTGGTAGTAGGTATACTTTCGTCTATCTGCAACAGTGGCCTTGCCTCAGACGAGAAACTAAAGCCACCACTGTCGTGCCTGAACCATAAAGGTTTTATTCCCAACCTATCTCTAACGAGTAGCAAACTATCTTCTGCACTATCATGAATAGCAAAAGCAAACATACCTTTAATTAATGCAAGCGACTCCATGCCCTTGGCAGCATATAACTCAATTAATGTTTCTGTATCGGAAGTACCGCGCCAGTTAACTTGCGGTAAAAGCCTGCGCAGCGTCAGGTGGTTATAAATTTCTCCGTTAAATGTGATTATAAAGCGGCCACTCGCATCCTGCATAGGCTGCTGACCAGCCTCTGTTGGCTCAAGTATGGCTAACCTTGTATGGCCGAGATAAACGTTCCCGCTGCTATTTGTCCATTCAGATTCACCGTCAGGACCACGATGCCTGATTTTGCTTAGCGATGGAACTATACCAGGAAGGTTGGATAGCTGAAAGTGCCCAATAATACCACACATAGTACACAGTAGATAAGTATAGCCCTATATACTGATAAGCACATCAATAAGTTGTATTTAAAATATATTAATTATAACTATTTGAAATTGATTTTAACTTTGCATTTGCATTTCTGTCTTACTTATGCCTAGTTTAACTGCAGTATTAAATTCAGTATCAAGTATGTGTTGGTAAATGTATTCTATCTTTCTTAATGATTGTTCAGTATTAAACCTGGCGGCATTTTCTAACCCCCTTTTTACTACCTCTTCTCGTTCATGTTTCCGAAGTAATACGACATGCTCCAGTACATGCGATGCATCTTTGGTCCACTCCTCTATGCATTCGTTTGTTGCAGGCATGCGTGGTATATAAAATCCTGCAGTGCCAGCCACCTCTGTCATTGGGGCATCGTCGGTTGTGATAACGGGACAGCCGCAAGCCATCGCTTCTGCAATTGGCCAGCCAAACCCTTCTGCTAAAGACGGAAACAGTAGCACATTGGCCCCAGCGTATGCGAGGCGCACCATTTCATCCGTAAGGTCGGTTACCCAATGTATATCCTCCGCAAAAGGTGATTGCGCTTGTAGTTCCTGAAGCTGATAAGAGGGCGCTCGGCCAACCATCACAAGTGGTAACTTAACTGAGCTCTTTTTTCGCCATTCGTTATAAAGTTTTATTACACCTGTACGGTTCTTATACCATTCGTTACCCCCAACATGCAATAAATACCCACCCGACAAATTATATCCCGACTCCGCACTCAAAATGGTTCTAGCAGTTGAGACCTTATGCGGGGAAAATTTTCCGTTTAGCCCATTGTACACAACTTCTGATGTAAGCGGAGAATTTGGGAGTAATTTATGAAGATCGGACTGAGTTTTGTAAGACACAGGGATAAAGTGCCTGCCGCTGGAGTAACCATCCCTGATATAACGCTGGTAAAGGCGTCCTGTCCAACTGATGGGGTTCTCCTTAATTTTACCGAGTGCAGACATTTGGGCAAGAAAATCATGACAATGAATAACGTGAGGCCTATCCGACACCAGAGGCACCCAAGGACCTAAAGCATGATCCGTGAAAACAAAAAGAGTATCATGAGCACATTGCTTTAACCGAGTGTGAACCTCGCGCGGAAACAAAATATACTGATCAATGTAACCGAGCCATTTTTTTATACTTGCTGGTGCAGGAAAGCGATGTAAAATTGGCTCCGGACACCAAACCTCGATATTATGCCCATAGCGTTTCATTCCTTCAGCCAACATTCGGGTAAACCGTGGCATGCTTTGAGAACTTAGAAATGTTGGATGTGCAAAGAAGACAATGTTCATGATTTATCTTTTTAGATCATGTTGACCGTTTAACGATAAGCATACTTTATTTATAGCTTATTAAGAACTATAGCATCTGTAACAGTAGTTTGTATATTGTTTGCCCTGTATATTACTATAAATATATAAAAAGGTGACATTTATTGTAACCTTTTTTATTTTTTATTATATTATACACATAAGTATATTCTATTACCGGTCAAATAATTCTGATCCAGAATCACCTGTTACCTTTTAGAGCAACAGGAACATTCTTACAATCACCCCTTTAACCAAAGAAGCATATGAAGCCGCAGATTTCTGTGATCATGCCTGTATTCAATCAGGAAAAATACCTAGCTGAGACCATTGAAAGCGTCTTGACCCAAAGCTTCAGAAACTTTGAGTTTATCATACTTGATGACGGTTCAACAGATAATTCTGCTCAGATAATTAAAAAGTATGCAGCTATTGATGATCGTATTATTGCTTCCTATGAAACTAACAGTGGGAAATCTGCATCAACTAACAAGCTGGTGTCCAGGGCAACAACTGAGTGGTTAGCGTTTTTGGATGCCGATGATGTAATGCTCCCTGAAAGACTGGAGAAGCAATTTGCTTATCACAAGGCACACCCGGAGGTTGATGCTACCAGCTGCCACTGCTTTTACATTAATCATAAAAGTATAATGTATGGCAAACAGCGATATCCTGGGCTCAAAAAACCTGAAGACTGTAAACAGGCTCTGGCAAATAACGAAACAATTATGTGCTCTTTTACAGGCATGATGACCAGTAAAAATGCTTATTTAACTACAGGTGGCTTGCGTACAGAAATGACCCCATGTGAAGACCTGGATTTTTTTAACAGGCTAGTTGAAAAGGGGTTCTCTTTGGTCATTATACAGGAAGAGTTGATGAAGTATAGGTTACATCCTACTGCTGCAACCTCCAGTAACCCGATGAGGATGTACAATATGATGAACTACACTACAAACTGCATCTATCGCCGAAGAGCTGGAAAGCCTGAAAGAACTTTTGAAGAGTATATGGCGATTAAACAGCAGGACTCCTGGTGGACAAGGCTAAATAGGAAGAGATTCACTTACAGTCAACTTTATTTCCGGAATGCGGGCACTTCCTACATATCGAGAGAATACCTTAGATTTGTTTACCTCCTTTTTCTGGCTTCCTTGCTATCACCAAACCATATACTTTATAAAGTAAACAACCTGATTGCCAAGAGAATTTAAGTCTGCCGTTTTAATGATTCTCTTTTAACCGAAAACTAATGTTGCGAAAAACTGAAGGTATAGATACAAACTTGTTAGCAGTAAAAATAGAAAATCCCAATCACTCGCTATGCGAAATAAAGCAAGTGATTGGGATTTAACTTTTCGATTTATTTATACTTTTGGCCCTAATTTAAAATGACCATAATTCTATCATCAAACTGTTCTAAGTTTTAACCGGAGTTTGTTACTTTAAAATCAAAAGGATTATACTTCATTGTCTCCGCTGCATTCTGTGCCCCTCATAGATGCGATGATCAAGCCTCCGATTAAAGTACTGAACCCTAAGGCTGTTGGCTGTGCCCATTGGCTTTGAGGAATCACTAGTAAGCCGAAACTTAGCAGTACCCATGGCAACAAATCTCCGCTTCGCAGCTTAGTGTAAGCAGCCCACGTAACTTTGGCACAAAATCCGAGGCGTAAAAGTATCATGCCCATTCCCATCAGTAGTCCTAACTCTCCGATCAGCCTGCCCCACTCACCTTCTGCTATCAAATATTTTACCTTACCGGCTAGCAACATACTACCTACATTGGTACCCATGCCGATGCCATACCCAAAAAGTGGTATATCTGCGTTACCAGTGATCTGCCCAATCAGTCCGCCCAGGTACCTGTCAACTAGCACTCCTTCCACGCCGCCTTCTACACTGTTTGCAGTTTCGAAACGGGATGTAAATGCCTCGAAAGCAGTTTGAAAGAAGCTGGTTTGGCTTAGTGCGGCTAACGCTATTATGAGTCCGATACATGCCACTATGATGCGTCCTAAAAATTTTGGTTTGAAGGCTACACCAATGACAGTGAACAACATCGTTACCAACACGGAGAAAAGAAGGCTTCTGCTGATGGAGAGCGGTATAGAGGCCAATAACGCCAATGTACCTCCTATCAAAATAAACTTGCTTATTTTTTCAGATCTGATCCAGAAGTAAAAAACAAAAGGCGCTACAAAGCTGAAGAATAAGCTGAGCCCATTTGTAAAAGAAAAGGTGCCGGGTGGTCTGAAATACCCCATTGCTCCACTGAAGCCTGCTCCTTCTTCGCTGCCCCCTAACCCACGGTTTACCCATGCAGACTGAGGACTATAGAATTGCATGGCGGTAAGTATGGCCATCGGAATGGCTATCATTAAAGTTACTCTGCCCAACTTGATAACATCTGCCTGTGTGAATATACGCCCTATCACAAACATCAACGGAAAATGAATCAAAAGTATGCGGGCCCCGAACAAAGCTACAGGTATACTGCCATGCCCAAGAAAAACCGCAGTAAAAATCCCAACAACTCCAATACCAACACAGCCTGCCACATAAGCCGTAAGCGGTAGTTGCCCCCGCTGCCATACACTAAGCACCAGCCATAAAGCAATAGGGTCTCGGACGATAAGTAACGGAGTAGCCAGGCCAGGAAGAAACCATTTGCGAAGGGCGCCTTCCATAATTAAAAGTATAAAGTATAGCCAAACTCCTCTCCTAAGCCACAGGTCCGTCTCTACAAGATTAGATGAATGTACCAGCGGCCGTTGATCCAAGGATAGACTTAGGTTATCTGTTGCTTTGGTGTTTGTGCTCATGCTAATTTATGTACTGCAGCTGCTAACTCTTGTCCGTATACTTCCCATGGCCTGCTTGAGGCAGTTTCCATGGCTGCTTTGCCAGCTTCCCGTATCAGGTCTGCCTTACTAATGAGTTGCTCTATTGCTGCCTTAAGTGCTTCTGTTGAGCCTGCCTCTACTAACCAACCATTATGCCCATGCTGTATAAATTCCGGGCCAGCTGTGCGGTCTGTGGTGATAACCGGTGTACCCTGAGACATAGCCTCTGTAATTACAAGCCCGAAACCTTCGAACAGAGAAGGAAAAACCAGCACGTCATGTGCCTGCATCAGGGCAAGAACTTCTGCATGAGCCATACTAGGTATCCATTTATGTTTAGAAAGCGCGGCATCCAAAACAGGGCAGTCATTACTTGCCTTATTGCCCACTATAGTTAACGCTACGTGGTTGCCGAGTGCCTCTACAGCCTCAAATAAATTGGCTATGCCTTTGCGTTGCGAAAGGCCGCCTACGAACAGCAACTTTAAAGGCCGTTTGCTACTTGCCAATGCATAATCCTTGTTAGTAGCAACCTCCGGAAAGCCATAAGGTATTACATGCACTGGCGGCAGGTGCCCGGGGTATTCTTTTAATGTGCTGGCTGTAAACTGGCTGGCTACAAAAATGTGATCTGCCATGAGGATTTCATCATCTTTACGGGCTAGCTTTGCCTCTGAATCCTGAAAGCCGGTTAGCGTTGCTGCCCACTCCGGCCTAAGCAGTTTTTCGTGCTCCATCAGTTTACGTGCTGCTCTCCAGTACCCGATAGGCAAGTCGTATAAACATTTTAGCCCATGTTTTCTTGCTTCTGAAAATGAAAACTGTGCTCCATCCTCGTAAGCATAAACCGTATTTACACCTTGCCTTTGAGAATCTTTAAGCAGGGCTGCAACACGTTTATCAAAAGTCTGATAGACTTTATCTACACAAAAAGGACCATTTTCGTGTTTGGTGAGGTAAGAGAGCCCTGCTTTTAGAGATAGCAGCCGCGCAACTTCGTACCAGGGCCATTGCTGCGTAACAACTCTTAAACGGGCATCGAAGCGCCTGCGCCTGACTTCTGCCAACGGCCCTATAGCTCCCAGCATATCCAACATACTACCTGGAAAAGAAGCGATGGATGTTCTGAAATTCAGGAGTAACCCTGCTTCATTAAAGCCAACAGCTGCAGCACGCACATTTGCATTTCCGGTAGGGTGTGAAAGTATAACTCCCATAGGTCTTATCTTAGTGCAGCAGTTTTGATTACATTCAGGTACTGGCTTGCCACCTTGTGCGGGTGGTGTGCCTCCAAGTGTATGGCTGCCTCTAAACGTAGTTTGCTCTCCAGTTCAGCATTCTCCACAATTGTTTTGATCGAAGATACCAGTGCATCTACATCGCCACGGGTAAATGTGAGGCCTGCCTTACCCACTGCGTCAGGCAATCCGCCTCCATCTGCCACTATAGGAATGCAGCCGCAGGCCATACCCTCCAGTGCAACGTTACCGAAGGGCTCCTCCCAAACGGATGGAGCAAGTAGATACTTGTGTTGGTTAAGGCACACATTCAAGGCATCTCCGCGTAAAGCGCCGGTAAAGTATACACAGTCTTCCATCTCCAGATCAGATACCAGTTTCTCCAGTTTTCCTTTCTCCGGACCATCGCCTACTATAGTTAAGGTGGGTCTTGGCTCACCGTTGCTACTCATAGTACTTACAATTTTGTGCAAAGCAAGTATAGCCATGTCAGCTCCTTTGTCAGATACAAGCCTTCCCAAAAACACAAAGTCTCTGGTGCGAGGCACCTCCGGTATCATCCTGAACACATTGATGCGATAAGGATTACCAATAACAGTTGCATCTGGCCAGCAACGCTTTCGTACTGCGTCGCTTACTGCAATTACTTCTTTAGCTCGTTTAAACCACACTAGTTTCGCTTTGTCCTGCAACCCCAAGGAGCCATCGTCTCTCGAAACCCATGTGTTTAAAGCAATCACTGTTGGTTTTTTAAATAGAATGTTAGGCCAAGCCAGGCGCATGCACGGGTTATTCTCAAAAACTACATCAGCCCAAACATGTTCTTTAATAAGCTGTAACTTAGTCGGTTTTCTGATGATAGTATAAGGAAACTCTTTTCTGTCAGGGTCTGGTGACCACGTTAGCATATGTACCTCATTCCCTGCCTCATGAAAAGCCTGAGCAAGAATTTCAGAGTTAACTTCGATTCCGCCAACATTCGGAAAAAAAGCATGAGACAGGAATAAAATTTTAAGGGACATAATTGCTTATCGTTACTTGGTCTGGATCTAATTACCTTTGCCGGATATCAGCTATACTTAAGTTCTAGTCTTGAAGAATGATTTTTAGAGCCTTTGCAGCTTGCTTCCTCTAAAGATTCGAGTAAGTCACCTGAGAATTTTTCCGCAACTCCACCAAGCAATGACTTCATTTCTAATCTGGTGCTGCTACATATGCACGCCTCAAAATTACCTGGTACGTATTGCAGTACTCCTGCAAGTGGTATATCATTAATATTATAACTAAAGCTTGTAGGTTGACGCACACAAAGTACGGGCAAACCATGCTCCAGCATAGCGGCAACAGAACCGCTTTTCTCTACCAATACAAGTGGTGTTGTAGAAATGCCAATTGTAGCACCTTGAAATATCCTGGAAATTTGCTCCGTAGACTGTTCTCCTAAAACCTCTACCCTCGCCCCTGCCTCTTGCCATACTTTAGACCAGTGTGCCAGTTCAGCTCCGCTTCTGCCTACTATCTTAAGTATAAGCTCTGCGTTTTGGCTTGCTGCATACTGTACTACTTCTGCTGTAAGCTTATTAACTGGAACACCTGCATGGATAGCACCAAAAGAAACAAGTATAATCCTTTTGCGCTGCTCCGAACTCAACGGCTCTTCATTGTCTTTAACTAGAGGTATATTCCCAAATAAAGGCAAGTATGATGCATCGAGGCCAAGTTTATTTAATTGCGCCTGGTATAGCCTGGTTTGTGTATGTAAAATAGCTGGTTTTAGAGTAGAGATGATGAACTTGATAAGTTGCTTTTGCAGCCATCCCCAAGAGCTTATTTTAAAAGAGGCATTAGCTTCTACTCCCACCCATAACTCATGGAACATTATATGCCAGTTTCTGCCGCGTCCAATTTTAGTTAAAGTATAGGCTAAAGAAAACGGCAAGCCTTTGTTATGAAATGCAAACGGAACAAACTGTAAGCTTAACCAATCAGGATCTAATGCTGCAATCCAAGTCGTCGCACTTACGATACGTGCCTTACTTGCGGCGCCAGCTGGTATACGTAAAACAGGAAGTACCATACTTTCTTCTAACTGCGTTTCTTCAACAGGTTTATGAACGTAGTTGTCGTATAGCGCCATCATCGCAACGCTGTGCCCCTGCTTTACAAGCTCACCGGCAAGTCTGCGGGTATAGTCTCCTACACCATCTTTGCCTTGCTCAAGTGATCCGCATATAAAAGCTATTGTCATGGTAACGATCTTTTAAGGGTGTCGCGGGGCAACTATCGGATTTAATAATACAACTGATACTGTTGATTTTTAACCTTGTCTGGGAAGCTGCTAGATCATGTTAAGTACTTTTTTCTTTTTGGTGTCTGTATAACCGTATCCATAGCTATAGCCATACTTTTGCCCATACTTATTTCTGACATCGTTCAGCACTATAGCCGGCCTGCTTAATTCCTTATTCCTATAAATTTCATCAATGATGGCGATCTGCTTTTTGTAAGTATAGTCTTGCCTTACCACATAAATAGTCGAATCGATCAGCGGACTCAAGCTAAATGCATCTGCTACCAGGCCTACTGGGGCCGTATCGATAATAATGTAATCGAATGATGCTTTAAGCTCGCTGATAAGATGCGTGAGCTTCGGTGACATCATCAGCTCAGTCGGATCGGGAGGAATAGGTCCGGAGCTGATGACATACAGTCCAGGCATATCTTCATATGGCTTAATTATATCGCTTATGGCCACATCATTAGCTATCAGGTAATCTGATATACCTAAGCCTTCTGCCATTCGTAAGTCCTTTGTTAACTTTGGCTTACGCATATCCAGCTCAAGCAGAACAACCTTTTTGCCTGTAAGCACAAGGCTTGCTCCGAGGTTGATGCTGAAAAATGTTTTTCCTTCACCACCCATACTTGAGGTAACCAGTATTGTTTTATTATCTCTGTCTACTGCCGCAAAACGCAACTTCGCACGAACATGTCGGATCATCTCAACCACAGGTGAACGATTACCCGATGTTACCACCAAGGTTTCATCCTCCTCGTTATGCATGATCTCACCAAGGATTGGAGTATGGGTTAGTTGCTCTACATCCTGCTGAGACTGTATTTTAACATTAAGCAGCTCCTTCAGAAAAACACCTGCAAACGGTAAGCCTAACCCTAACAGCAGAGACATCAAATAAATGGTCTGCTTGTTTGGCCTTACAGGATAGCTAGTAGAGATGGCAGGATCAATAACCCGTGAGTTTGAGCCATTTGCAGCCAACGACATGGCAGATTCTTCGCGTTTCTGCAGGAGATACAGGTATAGGTTCTGCTTAATTGACTGCTGGCGGTTTATTTCCAGCAGTTCTCTCTCCATGGTTGGCACCTTGCTAATCTTATTTTGGTAAAGACCTGAATTGGCTCTTAGGTTATTGCTTGTAATGATCAACCCTTTTTTGATGTTTCGCAGGTTCTCTATGATATTGATGCGAAGATCGTCTAGCTGCTCATTTATACTTAACACCAGCGGATTGTTAGAGAAAGCATTTTTAAGAATACGCTCCCGCTCCAGCTGCAACTCATTAAATTTTGCGATCAGCCTTGCCAGAGTAGGGTCTTGGATGGTAAGTGTACTAGGCACCATCCGATATTTGTTATTATCATTTTTAATGTACTCTTCTATTGATTCCAGGATATCTATCTGGATGGCCCACTCAGACAGTTTGCTGTTGTAGCCGTTTGCCTGCGTAAGGTATTGCGACGCTTGTGTGCTTACATCGGTTAGTTCGTTTTTGCGTTTAAACTGCTCCACGTCCTTTTCAACCTCAGTCAGCTCCGTTGTAACATACTTTAAGCGCTCATCTAAAAACTCTATAGTACTGGCAGCTTGCAGGTTCCTATCCTCGATAGCTTCTATGTTATATACTTCAATAAACTTGTTGATTAACTTTTTCCCTTTTTCTGGTATTGGGTCAATCATGCTTATGCTTAGCACACTAGCCCCTTTGCCTATAGGTTGTATTGATATTTTCTGGTTATAGCGCCTGGCTATGTCATTGTTGTTCTGAAATACTACTTTTATCTGTTTACCAACCGGAATTTTAGATGACGTAACACCCGAAGCGGCTACAACAGTAAAAGTGCCATATGGCTTTGAGATTTGCTGGCCAAACCTGAAAAGTTCTCCTTTTTGCTTTGGCTCATTATCACCAAAACTAAACAAGGTCTTGCTTTTAACGTCTTCTATCAATTCGAAAGCAGATGCAGACTTAAGGTGAATTCCTATTGTTTTTCCGAAAGAACTTGAGTCCATCTGGCTAACAATAACCTTAATCGGCACATCCTTGCCGTAGATCTCTACATCCTTTATTCTTCCTTCCACCATATACTTTGTAGAAAGATCCAGTTCCTTTACTACCCGCTGCATAAATGTTAGGGAGTACATTACCTCAATCTCGTTGTTGATGTTTTTGGATGGATTTATACCTCCGAGCTCTCCTAGTGCTCCCGACTCAAAATCATTGCTTACATCTTTTAGCAAAATGGTGCTTGCAATACTATACTGAGGCACAGTGAAGTATAGACAGTAGAAATAAGCACCTCCTAAACCAAACACTCCTCCTATCAAAAAGAGGTACCAATACTTTAAGTACTTCCCTAAAACCTCCCTCAAGTCTTTAGTACCTGGCTGTTCAGATTTTAACGGGAATAATTCTCTATTGCTCATAATCTGTTACCTGTAAATAAATTAAAATACCCGTGTCATTAAGAAAGTAGCTATAGAGAACACGGCAAGTGTTATAGACAAGCCGAACTGCAGATTGCGTCTTCCTGAGCTAACCTGTACAGCCTTTACCTTATCAGGCTCTACATAAATGATGTCGTTCTGCTGTAGATAGAAGTATGGGGAATTAAGAACTTCTTTGCTGTTAAGGTTAATTCTTGTTGTGATACGCTGTCCGTTTTGCTCTCGCATCAGCAAAACGTTTTCTCTTTTTCCAAACTCAGTCATATCGCCGGCAAGTCCTAGAGCTTCAAAAATGTTTATCTTTTCGCTTGGTACCTTAAACGTGGAAGGGCTGTTTACCTCACCTATAACTGTTATCTTAAAGTTCTGGAATTTAATATGAACAATAGGATCACGGGCATAACTGCTAAGCTTTTTTGTAAGTGTTTCGGTAGCTTCCCGCTTAGTTAATCCGGATAACTTTACTTTACCCAACACCGGGAACATAATATTGCCTTCCTTATCGACCAGGTATCCTTCCCCCATTGCAGTGGCCATGCTGCTGCTGTTGCCGGCACCACCTATGCTCGTGTTTATAACTCCTCGGTTAAACAGCACATTCGATTCCGGACTAAGGCTGGTTATGGTAATTTCCAGAAGATCATTGGCTTGAATCCTGGGATCAACATCGTTGGTGATCTGCTCTATGCTCGTAGATTCTTTGTTGATATCACTTAGATAAGTTAGATTTCTGGGAGAGCAGGAAACAATAAGTAAAGTACAAATGATAATAAGGGTTCTGCTTATCATAAAATTAAGGGTTTAGGTACTTTAGCGGAACAGAACTGGTAGAAATAATTCAAATAAATAAAATTTTTATTCTATACGCATATACTTACTGTGTGTTTTAACATAATTAAGAAATATTTTTACTCCAATTAGTTATAATAGCTTTATACATCTATTAGTATAGATAGATAGACCTATATCTTTGTAAAGCTTGAAGCGATTATAACTTATTTGCAATCAAGCACTAGTAAGGATTTTCGATTGATAATGAAGATTGTTAAACTATCTTTTAGTGATTTTAACCTAATAGTTTTTTAGTAGGAATGCAGGTGTTAACCAAGTAACACACAGGAACTTTAGCAAATTAATGCGTCACAAACAGCTATTGCCCAGACAGATAAATACACTAAGCAAAGTTTGTAAGAGTGTTAGTTATGAGCAACCTGAGTTTTGAGAACACGCTTTATAATGGCATCGATGTCACGCCAGTCGTAATAATGAAAAACTTTGCCCTCACTCATGGCTACAAACAAGCCCTTAGGAAACTTAGGGCCTAGGTTAATATTTGTAACCTCAGACCCGTCGCTTGCTAGCGTAGACATCGGGATCTCGGCAATTAAAGTATGGCTATGTGGATTTTTAGCATCTCCTTCCCGTTTGTACACCATAAAGGAGTTTGACTGCTGGTTAGAAATTAATATATAACCAGTAGCGTCTGTGGTAGCATAAACAGATATCCCTTCCATATCTTTTTTAAAGTCGCCGCTACCAAAAAATGCCAGTTCCCGGTTATCATTCTTAGCAGGATCAGCATAGTATTTACGTATACCAGCTCCTTCATCAGAATAATACACATAGCCTAAGGCATCATCAACTGCTATACTTTCGATTTCTTTGCGACCACTAAACTTACCGAACTTGCGTATCAACTGGGCTTTTACCGTTCCGTTTCCGGCATCTTGCAAGTGGTATTGCCATAGATAATTCGTTTCTGGTCCTTCTTTGCGGCTAATGATCGCAAATATTTCGTTATCAGAAGGTCTTTGGTACAAAGCTATACCCATTGGTTTCCTGCTGCTCTCCCCTACAAACACTTCGATGCCGCCATTATCGATTGCCTTCATATCCGGTAAAGTAAAGACCCTGATCCGTCCGGATTCACGTTCGGTTACAACAGCTATGTCGAGAGGTGTGTTGTTTAATTTCAGACCGTACGCGACGTCAACGTTATTAGGGCGCTTAAGCCCGGTTACAACTTTATCTGCTATAATTTTACCGTGCAGATTGTATACATACAAAGCCCCATCTGTTTGTTTATCTGTGCCTATAATCAGGCTTTTGCTAACATCTTCGCTGTTTATCCAGATAGCAGGATCATCGGTATCAAACCTGGTTTCTTCGGTTATAAGTATGGGTTTTAAAGCTGCTTTACCGGCAGAATCTGTAATTCGCTTTTTTTCCTGCGACTGCGCCTGGCAGGACAGAAGTATAAGCGAAATAGCAACAGCTAAATTGATGTATTTACTCATGTGTGGTTAAGCAATGAAAGTATAGGAATCTACAGTAAAGTATAACTGAAGGATATTATTGTTTTGCCGCTGCTAAGGATCGTTTGCTTTTGTCTTTAAATGTTCTGATGCGCAATGCATTATCCACTCCGATTAATTGAGAAAGCCACCTGAACGATGCACCGCCATAAGCGGCAGGAGATTTATATCCTAATTGCCTGATCTGCTGCTTACAGTTTTGTAATAGGTCAGGGTAATTTGGGTAGGAGTTGCAGTAATATACACTAAGCGCTTTTCTTCCCAGTTCACGTGCCGAGTCGTTGTCTAGCTGTGTTTTAAAGCCCTTCACATAGCAACTATAGGAGTACAGCCAGCTTTCAAATACTTGCTTAGAAACAAAGCGTTTACTCACGCTCATGGGTACATCCCTTCTGTAGTAAAACACAGATCCAGGGCAGAAAACAATACCTTCTGAATGCAGGATCACTCTTGAGAAATATTCTCCGTCATTATTGATGAGCACTTTCTCATCCCAGCCATGTGTTTCTTGAATAAGCTTCATTGGCAAAAGCCACATGCCGGTAGTATAATACTTCCCAAAATGATCAAACATTTGATGAAAGTATTCTGCCACCTCCAGGTTTTTGTAATAAAAGGTAAACCCTTCCTCCAGTTGTTTTTGGTTTCCGAGGATATGGCCCATCACTCCACTATACACATACCTGTCTCCGTGCAGTTGGTACATTTTTACCTGCTGCCCGATCTTTTCACTGTCTAAGATATCATCCGCATCTAAAAACTGAACCAGTTCGCCTGTGGCCTTTTCAATGCCAAAGTTACGGGCATAGCAAGGGCCACTGTTCGGTATCAAATAATACTTTATCCTGCTATCACTGAACTGCATTATTACCTGCTCAGAGTTATCTTTACTACCATCGTTTACAATCAAGATTTCAAGGTTACTGTAGGTCTGGCTTAAGCAGCTGGAAATGGTATCGTGAATGTACTTTTCAGAATTATAAACAGGAATAATGATTGTAACGAGCGGGTTCATGGCAACAGCAGATAGTTTGGTGAAGATGAAAAAGTATACATCAGGTAACTTAGTTAAGCTTCTGGACACGCTACAGGTGCAGTAGCTGCAGTCTTTCGTAATCTTTTCAAGTGGCTTTTATATGCCTGGTCAACATTTAAAGCAATATCGTCCCAGTTATAATCAGCCATTACTTTTTCTCTGGCCTCTTTTCCTTTTTGCATCAACATCTCCTTGTTCTCTAATACAGCAATCACTTTTTCCGCCAGCGCAGCAGGATCACCAATGGATACAAGTAAGTCTGGAAGTATAAAATCAGATGGTCCGGGGCAGTCGTAGGCTACAACAGGAAGTCCAGCGCACATCATTTCAAGGGCTCCAAAACCAAAGCTCTCAAGGTATGAAGGAAAAACTCCTATCTGGCAGTCTGTAAGTAACTGCGGCAGGTCTTCCGACTTAAAGCTGGGTATTACTTCGATGGATGCGTGATACTTTTTCGGGAAAAACCGAAGCACCTGATCTGGTGTATTAAACATGCCCCTTGTTCCTAAAAGCTTTAACTGTAGCGTAGGGAAACGCTTCTTCAGTAACTTTAGCACAACAGGAAAATCAAGCGCACCTTTTCTAAAATCATACGTGCCAACAAAAGCAACTTTATAGGGTTCCTCATACTTGTGCGCTATGTTCCCGAAGTACGCTATTCTCTCTGGGGTTATACCGTTGGGAACAATGATAATATTATTCGCATTAAAACCTCGCCTGATGAGTAAATCGCGATCTTTAGTGTTTTGTACCTGAATCAAATCCGTTTGCTCCAGGCAGTATTGAATATGGCTATAATATGCATCTGGATTTTCTTTCTTCCCCTTGAACCATTTAGGAATGTCTTTTAATAAGTAAGACACTCTGGCTCTCAAGTCATACTTTATTTTAGTAAGAGGTTCGTGAAACGCAAGTATGGCTGGCCTGGCAACAAATAATGTTTCTTTGTTAAAAAGGCCTCTATTAAACGGAAGGGTATCATATTCATATAAGACCACATCAAAATACGCAGCATTTTCCACAAAGAACTCCTTTAAGGCTAAACTATGTCTGGCTGCATTGTATCTTTCTTCTGCAGGAATTCCGAGCATTTGCTTATCTACAAGCACAGTTTCCCAGCCAAGTTTTTGAAGGCTATCTGCCAGTTCAATCCTGTTTTTGGTAAACCCTTTCTCAAGAGAAAAATTACCTTTAGAACACAATGCTATTCTCATAAACTACTGCAAATTGTATTATAAGCGCTTATAATTAAGCTTTGGGAGATGAGAAAGAGGAATTTAGACTACTGCAACAGTTAAAAGGTAAGTCAAATTCGCTTCCCAATAATTAAATAAAATATATAATTTATACTATAGACGAAGATTTTCGCAATTGGTTTTATGATAAGCTATAAATAAAATCCTTAATTTTATTTACTTTTTCATAAACACTATCTGCAGCATTTAAGGTAAGCACAGGTATACCTTTTTCCCTGATTACCTCTATGTAGATATTCTTTTCACACAAAGCCTCTTCTCTGGATTTAACCAATTGCTCTGCCGTAAGTGACTTGTCCCGAATCCTAAAATTACCACGCTGAACGGTTCTATCGACAACAGTAGTTACATCACCTTCAAAATAGATTATAGCTGCCGGCAGGTCGATCAGGTCGAGTGCTTTTTCCACTTCCTGATTAAGGTTGTATGATTGTGTATTCTTTAAAAAATAGTTTAAGTTATGAATAAGGCCTTCATCAATTATGCAGAATTTATGAGTCGGCTCTTCAAGCACATGCTGGATCTTTTCAAAGATGCTCCTGATGTAGTTAACTCCATAAAATCGTAAATCCTCGCCGGTAGCATGCTTACTCTTCGCGATATTTTGCCAGAATAATTCCAGCAGCTCAGGACTTATCCGGAAAGGTTGTTCAATTGCCGTTCTTTTCTTCGTTAGCCTGCTTAGTAACTGAGGTTTTATCAGCTTTACCAGATACAAAATTAACTGCTCACGAACTCCTTGCTTATATAATGTTTCTTCGCTGCCTAAAAGCTCGTATGGCACCCAGTTTTCACTATCAGACCACCTCGCTTTTAAAGCATCATAGGTCGTGGTTTTACCAACACCAGGTACTCCAACAAACTCAATGTATTTAGCCATAGTAAATCTATAGTTTTAAGTAGTGCTGTGGCAGGTATTGCCTTTACTGATTACTGTAGTACTGATGCCTTGGCTGCTACGCTGGCTTCTTTAAACTTAAGATTGCTGGCAAAATCGATAATGGCTTGTGCATTATACTTTATGGGTTTAGTGGCATCTATATACAAAACAGGAACACCTTTAAACTCAAGATACTTTATCGTAGCCATTATTCTTTCTCTGCAGCGCTGTGTATATTCCATCAATTCGTTGTGTGCAAGCCCCTTGTGCATATCACGTAAAACTTCTCTGGTCAACAGCCTGTCAGCATTCTCCCGTACATCTGTGTGTATGTAAACAAGTGCGTCCGGTAAGGGCATCACATTCAACAAGCTATAAATCTCCTGCTCTTCTTCAATAGGGTCATCACTTTTATATAATCCCCTGTCAATCATATTCACAAGACCTTCGTCTATAATGATAGTTTTATGGGTTTTGTTTTCTTTGATTACCTGCACCTTTTTGATGATCCTGTAAATCCATTCTGTTTTCTCAAATCTCAGATCCAGACCGTTAGCGCTTTTGCTTTGTTTATAAAAGATGTTCCCCCAACAGGCATTTACATACTCCGGGTACTGCGCAACAAACCGATCGCCTGCAGCTTTGAGCACTTCCGGGTCAACATGGTTTCTGCCGTTCTTTACCTCTTTGTAGATTCTTCTGATAAATTCATAATCAGTCTCGAGTCTCGAGTTCAGGTATTTCTTTCCACCTCTTATACTTGCGATTACTCTCTTCCCAAACGCAGGCAAATCTTCATTACCCATCGGGTTAGCAGTAGAAGCTGTGCTGCAGTTGTAGTGCTTTTTTATTCTTTTTTCCAGCTCCCGAAAGATGGTGGATTTGCCCACACCCGGAGATCCACATAACTCTATAAATTTCGCCATATCTCAGATTATAATTTTTGTAATCATACTTTACACCTTGGTTCTACACCAGAGATAAGTACAGATCTGAAAATGATTAGATTACAAGCTGCTCGAAAGTGCAGCCATGTTTTCCCATGCTCCAATATAGCTTCCCCAAACATCTCTGAAAGAGCTCTTTGCAGGATCAAAGTTCTCAGGAAGATCTCCGGTATAGGTAGCTGGAACACCGGCAACCTCATAAGCCTGCTCTATGCTGCTTGGGTACTCTGTGTACTGCTGCAGAAAAGAAAAGCCCGTACAGTAAAATGCTTGTCCAGGCGTAACAATAATGTTGTCTGGAGAAAAGCCTACATATGCTAGTCCGCGTGCGTGCATGCTGTGAATAACATGCCTTACCTCTGCGCTTTTAGAAGCAATCACCTGTTTCTTTTTATCTTCTGGAAGCTCACTAAGTATATTTTCTTTGAAAGGAATAATCACATAACCTTCTCCACTCGCCAGCAGGGGCGGCACAAAAGGCAACTCATTTGATAGCTCTTTATAGGCAAACAACTCTCTCTGGAAAAACCGTTCTTTACCTACCCGGTACGTTTTCTTAACTGCCAGCTCCCCGTTATACACAATTAACTCCTCCTTAGCTATCGGGCCTGCAGCCATTACTTTTTTCAGACTCCAGCGTGTGGCGTAACGTGCTCTTCTTAACTCAATCTCGCTTTCAATTTTAGAGGTATACTCTTTTCCGAGAAGTGAAATATAGTACCAGGCATCTAACTCATTGTCTGCAGAATGTACCCCGTTATAGTTACCCTCAGCAATTGATGCGTGCACAAACTCACGGAATTTATACTTTGCATTGGGGTTGTTTCTGTTTGTCATGCGGGGTTGCTTCCTCGCCTCTGCTTCTGTTAACGGACAAGGATGGTAATCATATGCCACCACGAAGGCTGCAGGTGTGCCCCCTGATTCTTTATAAGGTCCTTTGTCCCATTTTCCGCCTCGTATATTCAGGGTGCAGGTAACTTTTTCTTCTGCGGAGAGTTCCCGAACATCAATCACATCGAAATGAAATTTATCTTTTAGGAAATTTCTAAAGTCCTGTATGAGGCCATCTTTCAGAAGGCGTTCCCTTACAATGTATACTACCACCTCACCTCCCCTTACATCAGAATAAAGGCTTTCCTGCAGCATGGCCAACTCCGGCTTCAGTTCCACAAGCTTAGAGAGAGTATCTTCTGCAGGCGCAAAATTCTGCTCTTTCAGCCACTTATAAACACCTTGTGCAGTAAGCTCTATTTCGATGCCCTGCTCCTTTGCCTCATCATCAAGTATAGAAGTATAACTGTGCTCAATATCTACAGGTTTTTCACTAAAACCTGGCAAACCGGAGTTACAGCCTTTATGGAAAAGTGCATGGAAAGCAAGCCCAGCAAAGTATGGTAACGGAGCAGGCACGTAGGCGCCTCTGTACATTACCCTGCTATTTATTAATGTATGGGCAATGTTAGCCTGAAAGTATGGAATTCCTCTTCTACAGCCATGTTTGCTTCCGGCTATTGTATATATATCACATTTTAAACCTGTTCCGTTGTCATAAAACACTACCAAATCATTTATGAGGTCACGGTGCTCGTCTTTTATCAGAATGTCCATGTCTTCCCCGTCCGGAATTTCGGGCAGGTTATGCCACCAACGTAACAATACATAATCTACTTTGCGCTGGTGTAGGATATCGAAGAACTCCATTCTGGAAATGCCTTTCCTGATATACACTCTGGGTGTTTTTAGTGGCTTGATAATGGTTCTTCTTAACCTGAAGTAGTACTTTCTTAATAACTTGTTTTGGATGAACACTTGCTTTAAGGGCGTCGGAATTACTTCTCTAACGGCATCAACAAGGATTTTAGAGTACCCTGCTTTCTTTCTCTTTAACATAAGGGTGCTGGCAAAACTGTTAAAAACATGGTGGCTAAACTGCATAGTAATTTCTTGTATTTAATACACGTTACACATTCTTATTTCCCTGAGTAGTATATGTTGGTTTTAAGGAGGCTACAGAACCGTAACCGCCTTAAAACCAACACTTACCCAGTAATCAGTAACTTATATAAATAGCAGGTTTCACCCTGCCTTCATGTCAATTAAAACTACTTCTGCAGCAGCAGCCTTACGGTTTTAGACTTTCCGGCTCCGTACTGTAGTCGTACCAAGTATAGCCCTTTTGCCAGTTCCTGGCCGTTTAGCTCTACGTTTACTTCTTCGCCTGCACCTGCTCTACCCTGAGTAAGCTCTTTTACCACTGCTCCCTTGCTGTCATACACAACCACTAAGTAATTGCCCTCTTCTAAAAGACTAAAGCTTATAGTTGCGACACTGTTAAACGGGTTAGGATAAGCCAACAACTCAAGCTCTGCTTCCTCTGCCTGAGGTACTGCTAGTACTTCCGAGGCTATACTTGTACTGGCTAACGCTGCGCCTGATGCCATTTGATTAATCTCATCTCCACTTAGGGCTCTGTTATAGATCTGCACTTCATCCATTGCTCCTTTTAAACCTCTGTATCCATCAAAACCAGCACCCAAGGTTAGTGGCAGGTTATTTGAATTTATTGGAGGAGCCGAAGAAAAAGACTTGCTGCTATTCTGTATTCCGTTAATGTACATCCTCATCGTAGTACCGTCGTAGGTAATAGCCACATGCAACCAAGTGTTGCCGTTGTTCGGGTACAGTGCATTAGAGTTGAGCCTGTATGTGTCTCTATAAGAGTCCTGATTTATCCTGAAGAACACTTTACCGTTGCTTGCCAGGGAGAGTTCGTAACCATCCTGCGCCTTTTGCTCAGCTTTTTTCACAATGTATTGCGTTGCCGTTTGCTCAGGCTTTATCCAGGCAGCGATTGTAATGGCTCCTGTTATATCCAAAGATGCGTTATCGTCAACTGTTGCGTATTGGCTTGTTCCGTTAAACCGAAGTGCCTGCCCTTTCACTCCTGCTACTCTGCTTGGGTTATTTACGGTGGTTGCTGTATTCTCATAAGTTGAGGCATCAACTAAAGTAGTTCCACCGCTTTCGTCCATCTGCCAATAAGCTACCAAGTTTCCTTCTGGTGTAGGCGTTGGTGTAGTTGTCGTAAAGCTCCAGATAGCGGACCAACTACTGGTACCTCCTGTATTAGTAGCTCTAATTCTCCAGTAGTAGGTAGTGCCTTCATTTAAGCCATTTACTGAAGCATACGTTGTAGAGATGCCACTCTGATCAAACACTGTTGAGGAGAAGCCCAAGGACGTGGAAACCTGCGCCTGGTAACTATCAGCTCCCTGCGAGGCAGCCCATGCCAATATTGGAGATGTACTTACGTTTGTAGCCTGGTTCAAGGGTGAGGTAAGTGCTGGCGCACTGGCAACAGGTGGCGTACTGGCTGTAGTAGTAAAACTCCATATGGTAGACCAGTTGCTTTGGCTCGTAGCGTTAATCCCTCTAACTCTCCAGTAATAGGTTGTGCCCGCTGCTAGTCCTGTAACAGCAACAGAGGTGCTTGTAATACTGCTTTGGTTATAGACAGTGGACGTGAAGCTAGAATTGGTAGAAACCTGAGCCTGATAACTTGTTGCTCCCTGTGCTGCCGACCACGTTAACGTAGGAGAAGCAGAAACACCTGTAGCCTGATTTGCCGGTGATGCTAACTCAGGCGCAGTAGCCATTACCGGTGCCGCCGTAGTGAAACTCCAGACATTAGACCAATCACTTTGTGCTGATCCGTTTATGGCTCGAACTCTCCAGTAATAGGTAGTACCAGCAACAAGTCCGGATACAGAAGCAGATGTTGAGGTGATGCCGCTTTGATTATATACTGTACTTGTAAAGTTTGAAGAGGTAGATACCTGAACTTGATAATTGGTAGCTCCTTGAGTAGCAGCCCACATCAGAATAGGTGTTGTTGATATTTCTGAAGACTGGTTAGCTGGTGAGCTTAGCAAGGGGGCACTTAATACAGGAACTGGTGCAGGCGCACCATCTCTTGCCAGCACACCAACAGCCTGAGAACTAGAGGACGCTAATATCACAACCTCAGAAGTAAAGTTATCTTTTATACTTGTTGCATTATCGTAACTCCCACTTATCAAGCGCATACTTGAGCTAAAGGAGATGTTAGGCACAGATGATTCGTTGTATTCAATGTCTCCGCCGCCGTTGTTGCTTGTATAAATCACTCTTACCTTATTTGATGCCTCGTTAAGCAACACAATCGGCCTGGTGCCTTCATAAGAAACCAGGTGAAGTTTGTCCCAAGAACCCATTGGCCGACGAACTAGTAAGCCAATCTCCGGGTATCTATCATTGTCATAGCTGGTCTTTACTGCTGCATACAGTGTCCCGTCGGATCCGACAGCGAGGTTTATGTGATCATCTGCCATCCCCTTTCCTACATTAAGTGCAGACTGAGAAGCTGGCACCTCGTCTGATGACCAGGAAGAAGGAGCAGCACCATCGGTATGAACCTTAAACCCAAATCTTTTAGAGTTCTGGTTTGACCAAAGCACACCTATTTTACCAGGCATGGCCGTTATAGCACAGATATCATCATCCTTCACATTGCTAGCCAGTACAATAGGAGAGCTCCAGGTAGTATAAGGAGAATCACTCCATCTTACATTTATGTCACTGGTACCGTCGTAAGCTAGCCACATGCGGCCGCTTCCATCAATATCAATGGTGGCAGCCTCTGTACCAGATTTAAGACTTAACCCTACTGTAGAAGTTCTCCTAGACCATAACTCATACATGCCCGAGGAAGTGGAATATTCCACAGACACCAACTCTGAAGAAGGCCCCTGGAACAGCACGATATGCACAGTATTTCCAACCACCTTGCAATCTGCTTTGGAGGAAGTTTTCGTTGATAGTCTCAAAATACTGGTCCAGGTGTTGCCGTCTAGTCGCCAGAGGTATGTGCCGGATGAGTTAGGTAAAATAGCCCAATGCTTTCCGGCGTATGCCCATACTTTGGCTTGCGGTTTTTCTCCGGTATCGGTTGATACAGCCACAGCGTTTAATTTTGTTATGGAAGTAAAGCCTGCCTGTGCAAAGACGTTTACGACCGATAAATACATAATAATGAGTAACGTAAGTTTTTTCATAGCTTTATTGTTTTCGTAGTGTAATAGATGCGGCGGAAAAAAGGGTAAGCTTGTTTGTTGGGTTAGGCCAGGTTATAGCGTTTGGCCTTTTGGACTCCAGTTTCCTGGAAGAGTGCGTCAAATAAATGTGTTACAACTTCGTCTGAGTAAATGCCTCCCCCTCCTTCTGTCCATCTTAACAAATGTTCCCGGTCAACTACGGCAGGGTGTCCCCTCCTAACCAGTACTTCAACTTCTGTATATCCTAGTGCTTTTAATGCTGAAATCCGATGATTGCCTTGTAGTAAAACAAACCGGGTTTTATCTCTATACTTTAGAAAGTAACCGTTTACCGGATCGACACCTGCAAGCCCGGTGCGGTAGCCATTTTTCTTGATAGATTCATAGACTCCAATCAGGCGGTTAAACTCTCTCTGGCCATATTCAGGAGTGTGTGGACCAAAGAAAATCCAGCCATCCTCATCACCGTTATTATTAAAGAACTTTAAGCTTTTGCGCACACTGGTGTGGTTTAGTGCCCACACCCACCGGATTAAATGGTTCTTAGGGGGCCAGTCGCAAAAAGGTTTAAGAGGTACAGAAATGTGATCCAGTAACACTTCATGCACGTTGCGTGGGCAATACCGTTCATATAATTTTGCCAGTGTAGAATCTTCGTACCGCAATTCAGGGTTTTGTTCATACTCTTTCAGGGTTTGCACAAAAGGATGCCAACCATCATTTGCATAAGAAAAACCAAGCCTGGAGGTAACAGTACGCAGCGAAATTTTGAAGGGAATTGTATAAGGATCTTCTGACCTGTTGTGTATGAAGTGAGGCAGTTTACGATGAAACAACTTATAGTTTGAGCGCTTCCAAAGTGCACCTTCTCCCACAAGTTCATATCCAAATTGTCGGGCAAAATATGAGGCACATGGTTTTAGCGTTAAAGAGGAATGGGCACTTCTTATAAGATTTGTCAGCGTATTCATACTTCAAAAATTACTCTTAAATACACATTAGCACTTCACTGGATGTAGTATAGCTGCAGACGTTATACTTCTTGCAACTCCACCATTTTTTGAAACTTCGATGACCTGAGCACAAGCTCATCAAAGGCTCCCTCTGCCACTACTTCACCGCTGTTCATAACCAGAATACGATCTGCATTTTTAACAGTAGACAGGCGGTGCGCTACGATAAGGATGGTATACTTTCCTTTCAACTCCTCTATTCCTCTTTGAATCGCCTCCTCAGTTTCAGAATCAAGAGCAGAAGTGGCCTCATCCAGCACCAGTATATCAACATCTTTGTAAAGTTCTCTTGCAATGGAAATGCGTTGCTTCTGGCCACCGCTCAGGTTAATTCCGTTGTTGCCAAGTATGGTTTCATCCTTGTCGGGTAGCTCCTCGATAAACGATGCCAGTGAAGCCTGCCTCACTGCCCATTTGTATCGTTCAATGTTTTCAGGGCTTGGCTCAGCCCAAAAGCTTATGTTGTTAAAAATGGTATCATTAAATACAACCGGCTCCTGGGTAATGTATCCGATTCTCCTGCTGTAGCTTTCTATGTTTAGCTTTGTAATATTTATGTTATCAACCAGCATCTTTCCGGCATTAAGTGGCATTAACCCTGACAGGATGTTGATTAAAGTTGTTTTCCCGCTTCCGCTTTCACCTACAAAGGCTACTGTTTCATTTTTGCGTACTTTCAGGTTTACATTCTGCAGAATCTGCTGGCCGGAGTACTCAAAACTAGCGTCTATAAGTTCTATCGAATCTCTAAACTTATCCAGCCTTTCTTTTCCGACCTTTTCTCTTGAGTTTTCCAGTTCATTCTCAAAATCAGTCATGTTGTCCATTGATCCGGATACTGCCAGAAAATCATTGTAGAAAGTCTGGAGTTGAATTAATGCTGCAAGCGCACGGTAAAAAAACAAGAGACTGATAAGTATAACGCCCAGGCTGCCGCCTAGCAGTTTAACTTGTGCCAGGATAACAGCACTTACAATTAAAATTAAAATAGGCTCCCGAATAGCGCTGACAAGAGAGTTTAGCTGCCCAATCTTTCGGTTGTTCTCTTCAATATCTTTAATGCTGTCCTTAAGCTTCAGGTTATAAGTATTGATTGCCCTGGTTGCCTTCAGGTATTTAAAGTTTGAGACAAACTGCAGTATCAGGCCCTGGTAGTGGTTGGTGTTTCGGGTAAGATTTTTAGATGATATTTTGGTGGCTTTGTATAGGCGCTTGTAGATAAAGTTTGTTAAACCTCCGCCGATACAAATTAGCAAGGCGAACTTTGCATCCACAAAAAACGCAAACAGCATATACACCACCACCATAATTATCTGCTGAAAGGCCCCAAAATAGCTGAGGTAGGCTTTGGATATGCGCATAACCTCACCGGTCATGGTATTTTGAATTCTGCCTGCATCTGAGGTCACAAACGACTTGTAAGCCATTCTGCTTAAGCCATTCGAAAGGTTTATTCTAATAGCTTTAATAAATGACTGCCTTAGGGTAACATTATACATACCATTTATATAATGTGCTATGCCCTTCAGAATAAAAAACAGCGACATCACCATGAGTACTGAAACAATGTTCAGGCTTAGGCCTATACTCTCCATACCTTGTACCAGAAAGCCCAGTTTACCTAATCCATCCGGATCTACAGTAGAGGAATCATCTATCATTTGCAGCAGGGGTAAGAACATAGCTAGCCCAAGCCCATCTAACACACCTACGCAGATGCTCAAGCCCATGCGTATAAATATTCTATACTTCAGCCGCTTATAAAAGTACGTAAAGCTTGTAAAGTTACTTTTTACAAATTCCTTGATTAAATTTAATAGCATAAACCTATAAGTATAAAATAATCATGTTTCGATTATATAAGCAATACACACTTATACTTTTGATTTTACTTCTTCATCACATAGCTTATATAATGTTTTTGATCAACTTAAAAACTTGAATGTGATGTATGCCTAAGAAATTGTTATGACGTTTTACTGTAATAATTCTGTGCTAAATAGGCTTTATAGCAAAGTATAAATGTAATCTTAGCTAATGCCTTAATCCACCTACCAACGCAACATCTTCTAGTATGTAGAAATAGTTCTGGGTAAAGCTTTATTAAAATTGCTGGGCGTACAGTTACTTCAATCAGCTATCTCACTTCTACCTCACAATAAGGAAGTAACGGTATACTTTATTGGTTCTGCCTTTGCTCCTGGCACGGGGTATTAACAAATGACTATACGTAAGAAGTAAAATAAATATACATAAAGTGAAATATTTTTTAGATGTAAGAAATAATACATATCCTTATATCTATCCATCAGGTTTCTACACCGCAAATATCTAGATACTTTAAACTTTTGGCCTTACCTTAACAAACAGCAGCGCCCCTTAAAGTACCTACTTTAAGGGGCGCTGCTGTTTAATTTAATATTCAGATTATGACGTCAGCTACGAGCGTGTATTTAATCTCTCAGCACTTTAACTACTTTTCTGAAATCTGTCGTTCTACTTACCACCGATACAAGATACAGTTTACCACTTTGTACATTCTGATTCGCCAGGTCTATAGCTAGCACTCCTGCTTCTGCCGTTTCAGTGCAATGGATTCCTCTGTACAGCTCATGTCCCATCACATCATATACTGTAACATCGTATTCCTGCACTTCCTCAGACTCGATGTATATGTTTAGCACCTTATCAAATGGATTTGGATAAACCATTAGTGTGGTCTCCTCAGCTGCCAGCTCCTCAGGCAGGCTTGGCTCAGGATCGGACATTACATCCGGAACTGATGATATTGTACCTTGACTTTGAGAGTATACTTCTATGGCGGAGACCTTGGGCCTGTTGGCGCCCCCCTTGCCGGCCAGGGCGCTGAAGAGCAGGTCGAGCGCGCCGTCGCCCACCTCCACCTCAAAGCTCTCGGCCACGGCCGCGTAGCGCCCCCCGGCCCTTGCGAACACGTCGTAGTCGTCGAGCACCAGCGCCCCCTCGGCCCTGACGTCGAAGACCCGCCGCCCGGCCTCGGTCCAGTAGAGCTCGGCAAAGTGCAGCACCACCCGGTAGCGGCCACCCGCCACCGGCAGGGCGTAGGAGAAGCTGCCGTTGTCCGAGGTGGACGAGCGCTCGAAGCGGTAGAGCTCGTCGTCCCCGGTGCCCGTGATGTCCTCCTTCTTCTTGGAGTACACGTAGCCCGGCGCGGGCGCAAAGTGGGCGTCGGCAGAGAACAAGCCGCCCGAGGCCAGGTACTCCTTGCCACCCGAGTTGATGCGGTAGAGTGCCGTAGCGCCGCCTTTATTATCAATGCCCTCTCCGGTTAAACCTATTACTAATTCTTCGGTGCCAGCATATATTACTTTTAGTTGCGCAGCTTTTGTTCCTAGAAGTGCAGGCGTAAATGTAATTCCTATACTTGCTGATGCACCAGCTTCAAGATTAACAGAACCGGTAAAATCATGCCCGAACTCACTGCTGTTTACGCCAATTAAAGCGACTGATGTGATCTCGACAGTTACAGCAGAATTGTTAGTTATCGAAACCTGTTGTGGATCAGAGGTAGTACCCGCCTGTTGAGAAAAGAAGTGCAAACTTGTTGGCGATGCTGTTATTGTATTTGGACCACCACTTAGGGTAACAGCAGTGTTTCCGGTTTGTCCGGAATGGCTGATTAATAACTGACCGCTTTCAGACTTAATAGCAATAGGGCTGTAGTTAAGGGTAATGCTAAAGTTTCCTCCTGCCGGTATCACCACGGGCAAAGTATAAGATGAAGTATAAGAAAAGGTGCTCGCACCACTAACTGAGATAGCATGAACAACTATAGCCTGACTTCCGCCTTCGTTGGTAACTGTGATGGTATTTGACTTAGTAGTTCCCGCTGCAACTGTTCTAAAATTGATATCAGCAGGTGCCGTAAGTCGGCTTTCATTTAATGCTATACTAACAGGAGTTGTTGGCCCAAATAAGTAAAACGCTTCCTGTGAGCTGAGCTCCACACCCCCTCCTCTGCTTCCGTTGCCAGCTGCAATATAAATACCTTTGTTGTTTACTATAGCTTGGGTAGCGTGTCGCCCTACCTGCAGGTCAGCTATCTGGCGCCATGTATTGGTCTTGACGTTTAGTGCTTCGGTGTGCTTATGTGCTATAGTTTGCGACATACTTTCACCTCCTATTACAACTAGCTCATCCCCAAGAACCACAGTAGCAGTACCTGCACGCTGAGTAGGCAAATTACTTGTTGATGGCAGTGTCATCCAGGCATTTGTCTCAAAATCAAACACATCCACTTCTAGCACTGTAAGACTGTAGGTCTCGCCTGTTGCATGAGACGACCTTCTACCCCCAGCCACATATAATTTACCGTTGATGATGACAGCATTAAAATGATCTCTTGCTCTTGGAGCATCCGGCAGTTTCGTCCAAGTATTGGTTACTGGATCATACTCATCAAACCAAGTAACATGACCTGAACTATGCCCATGGGTTATACCGCTAACCAGGTAAATTTTATCTTTATACACGACGACACCCGCCGAACCTCTATGTCTATCCTCAGGGATGGATGGCCCATTAAACCACTTGTCTGTAACGGGGTTATAGATATATACTTTTGATACAGGCACCTCATTTGGATAGCTACCCGGGAAGGCTCCTATAATATAGATCAACCCATTCATTGTAACAGCCTGGAAGTGATGCAACTCTATAGGAGTGACAGCTTTATCAGTCCATATTTTGGCTATTGGGTCGTATGCCTGCACTGGTTTAATGCCTCTGCCACCTAGTAAATAGAACTTATCGCCTGCTTCTACAAAACCGTTTTCGTGCCTGGCAGTTGGAGCACCAGCAGCGGGTTCAATTATCTGCCACGCACCCGTGGATACAACAGGATCTGTTGTAATGTTTATCTTGTCCCAGGTTGCCGTAAAGTGAGAGGCGTTTCTGGATGTTGCAATAATACCTACAGCCAGTGCCGGTGTACTTTGTATGGCATTAAGAAGTGCTCCGCCAACCTGAATTGGAGAACCTATCGCTGTAATAGCTCCACCGTCTCGGGAGTATTTCGGTTGTACAGTGCCAGTTGCAGGATCTATGGAAAGATAAAACTCTATAAAAGAAGAAGGCAATCCTCCTTCTAAAGTATGTTGATATGCGGCTGGCTGCCCGGCCTCTTCGTAAACCACCTCTATTCCCACACTCCCGTTGTGTGCGTTCATCACAATTTTAAGGTAATTATCCTGATCACCTGTACCAATGTATATCCCCTGCGACTGATCGTTTTGAGGCAGATTTCCGTTAAAGAACGGCCCTAACATACTTGCTTCTACTGTAAATGGCCCGGTACTGGCATTTACATTTATCCCGTACTGGAAAGCGTTTTCCTGTGAGTTTAGTGCGCCTAAGGCATCGCCGCCAGAAACTGCCACAACAGAAAAAGCACCTACTGCGCCACCTGCTATCAGATTACTTTCATCAAAAAGGTTTAGGTAATCATTATCCGGCTGCTTATTGGTCATCAAACCTGTAAAACCCAACCCAAAGAAACCTGTTCCCGGATAGTTGTTAAACAACTCGTAATTAACAGGCAAGTTAGTGCTTAAGCCGTTCTGAGCATCAAGTCCAAATAAATCAACATTATCATTGATACTATCACTATCATCGTCTGGGTTGTTTATATCCGACAGGAAATTCTGGTTAAAGTCAGTGGGTAAGCTGGATGCTGAGCATGGATTTGTGCCATTATCTATCTCATCTGCATTTGAGTAACCATCGTTATCATCGTCTAATGTAGTGCTGTAGATACCTGAACAAGCTACAAAATCGGCAGGCTCGAAGATTGTAATTACATTAGAGCCATAGGTAGCAGCCCAAACTGAGCCCGGAAAAATGTCATTATCGCCTTGCGCGGTAACATCCAGAGGCTGAGAACCAAATCCTGAGGCAAAAGGCAAATCGTTGTTTTGCATTGTGCCGGATTTTTTAGAGTTGGTAACATCGCTGCCATCTTCTGTTAAGGAGATCTTTAATATCTTGCCACCATAATCAGCGGCTAGTAAAGCTCCTTGTAAAGCTCCGTTAAAATTAGAGGCAGTATACTCGGTTAAACCGTTAGTTGAGTTTGGAAAAGTAAGTATAGCCAAATCCGTTTCACCGGGGTTCTGAAAGTCTCCCTCTATCGGGTTAGCCATACTTAAAGGCATAGGAGGCCAGTTGGCCGGCAGCGGGTTTGCCCCAGTTTTACTTGTACGCCACACACCTGTTGTGCCATTGTGAGTATAAAGGCCGGCACCAGCTGGGTTAGCTCTCACAGGTGTTGGATGACCACCGTAGTGGCTCCCAGAAATATAGCTATTGATATTGCCTATATAATGCAAGTTATCCAGGTTGTTCACCTTCGGATCATTTGGCCCTGGACCAGTTGAACCAGGCTCATCCACAACATAGTTATTTGTTACATTTCCATCGGCTCCTTCATTATCAGGATGTCCTCCCCCCCACTGTTCGCTCCATTATCTATTGTGTACATTCTTCCTTCTTTACCAGGAGTTTTGGTAATTACGAGGTCGTAGGCATTCCGATATCCTGGTGAGTATACCTGCACAGGGCCACCCTGCACTATAATTGCTTGGTTTAAACCATCGTTGCCGCCAAATGGGTCATTTACGTCAGTACCATCAGGGTTATTTGCGCGTGTGGGATCATCTAAGGTTGGCAGGTCATACTTATAAGCTGTATTGCCGCTGCCTTTTGTGGGCATGGCATCAATAACATTAAGGTCAATAGAGAGAATTGCTGCAGCTAATGCATACTCGGTAATAAATGCGAAATTATTGGAAGGCGCTCCGGCATTTGTAAAACCTCCAACAGCCACAAAAAGCATATTTGTCCGTTCATCAAACTGCATACCGTTAACTGAATGGTTTTCTTCGGAACGTGGTAGCCCCCTTACCAGATCAACTTTTGTCCAACTGCTGCCATTTCGGGTTAACCGTGATATGATACCAGAGTTGGTGTCCAGGTTTTTGTCTCCACTTCCTGAGCCGCCGCCAATGCGGCTATCACTTGAACTAACATAAAGTATAGGCTGGGCAGAAGTACCCGTAACAAGTATCCCGGTTACCTGCCGTGTATTTACGCTAGATTTAAGTGTTCCATCATCGTTGTAGTTAGGAATTTGATTGATGAGATCTATCGTTTCCGTATCAGTTACAGTATAATCGTTCGGGCCATTGCGTTTTATGGTAAAGGCTTTGATAATCCCGTTTTGCTGTGATACATACAAACGACTATCAGGACCAAATTGCAGGGAAGTAGGGTTTTCAAGTGATATATTTTTAAGGCCGCTTGTTGTAAAGTTATACTGGGCATTAGCCAACATATCCACAGCTAAATCCTGAGATGGTAGCACTGTTTTTTTCTTAACCCTGCCAGGTTCTTGCGCCTTGGTATCATTAATAATAAGCATCGTAAGCAAGAAAGCACATAACATGCACAGCCTACAATAAAGAGCAGGAGTAGTTGAGTTTTTTTGCATAAAACAATGAATATTAAAATGAAGTGCAATGAAGGTTAAAGCTTAAAAAGCTATCCTTGTCAAAATTTGACTACTGAATTTTATATAAAGGAATATGTAGTTATAAAACTATGCCTGTTTATAGGGTTATACTCATGTTTTATACTTTTGTTTATATAAAATATACTTATATTTACAATATATGTATTGTAAAACTTTATGTTTCTAAAAAAATCAATGCTTAAGTATTAATCGGCTTACAATTATATTTCAATTTAAGACCCCAGCTATAAATAAATCTAGTACTTAGTTGCGCACTACCACCTGCTTAATAAAAAGAGAAGCTTTTTGAATAATATTGATGGATTTAGATAACAAGAGGAATGATTTAAATGTAAAATCTCTTTGCACCAGAGACATTCTATTGGTATTAAACCTACTATAGTAGGTATTTAATTTTAGCCTAAATATTAAGATGACTAAGTATTTGTTAACTTCTAAATAAGCCTTACCATAATACATAATAATGCTCACTACTTGCATTAGCCCACCCACAAATAATTATATTATATTAAATTTAAATTAAAAATATTTTATAATTTTTGAATATATGACGTAACTAATACTATAAATAGCCGTTACAGCCATAATAATTGAATAATATCAATAATAATTTTGATTTAAAATTTGTTTATGACAGCTGCAGAAGTCGCTTACTGCGATTTGTGCTGTTGTAAATGTTACTTAGATACCCCTGCCATAAGAATAGCACTTAATCAACATATTTTAAATTTTGACTAAAATGAAAAAACTACTGATTAACTCAATGTTCATTGTAGGGGCACTTCTACTGACAAGTTCTCTTGATGCTTCTGCACAAAGAAACGGACATGACAATGGTAATGGCAATGGGCACGGATACGACGACGGTCCTGGCCAAGGCCCAGGAAATGGCAATGGGTATGGCCACAACAAACCTGGCGGCGTCCCAATTGACGGCGGTGCCAGTTTACTTTTGGCTGCAGGAGCTGCATACGGTCTTAAAAAGGTAAGAGACTATCGTAACAGCAGCAAGAGCGAGAACCTGGATGTGTAGCTAATCAAGAAGGATAAACCATTCATACTATAGTATCTGTTAACATGAAAGAATATAACAAAGTGCTACGATTCTTAATTTTGGCATTAGGTCTTTGCTTTGGATGGTTTATCCTTTACGATTTATGGCTTAGCGGTTTTGACGATTGGTTAACATCAAAAGTTGTATACCTGAGCGTTGGCTTTCTAAATCTGATTGGTTACAATGCCGAAGCCAGAAATATTATGATACAAATTGATGGAAAAGATACGGTTTACGTGTATCATGCCTGCAATGGTATGGTCCTGATGGCCCTTTTCGTTGGTTTTATTATAGCCTTTCCAGGACCTCCCTTAAAAAAGCTTCTGTTTATTCCGGCAGGGCTATTCGTAATTAACCTCCTGAATGTAATAAGAGTAGCTGCTTTAGCAGTAAATGCACATTACTCTAATCATACACTAGACTTTAACCACAAGTATACTTTCACAATTATTGTTTACGCAGCCATCTTTGGCCTGTGGATGCTTTGGGTTAAGAAATATTCAAATTTAGGAAAACATGTTAACACTCAGGCTGTTCCGGTTCAAGCTTCTTAAAGTTATTAGATGGAGTGCTTTTGTGATCTCCATAGCTACTTTACTGTGGCTAGGCATAAATGATGTATACTTTAAATACAAAACTGCCTTAGTTTTAGCAGATTTTTATAACTTATTCAACCATCAAGAGACGAACTCTAATTCATATACTATACTTGTTACGCATAGTAATCAAATTGTAAACCTAATTTATCGGCTAGTGTACGCAGGTATTTGCCTTATTATTATCCATTCACTTTTTTGGAATAGCCAAGTAGCTAAAATCTCTGTTTTCCTTTATGTTTTAGTACTAGCCTGTACATTTTTTCTTTATACACTAGCAGAAGTTATACATGTAGAGGCACTACGGGTAGCTGCATTCAGGATTGATACAATGATTGCTTCTCCAATGCCAATTGTGCTACTTATTCCTGCATTATACCTTACAAAACACAAGCAACCAGAATAAAGACTTTAGCTTTTCTTTTAAATACACCTTTCCAACATCCCTCCCTCCTGAAGCTATTTCTACTTTTAGTACTAGATAATTGCCAATGAGTATTCCTATAAACTTATGGTTTCACTGGAAAATTGTTAATACTCCTGCCTCACAAATAATCAATATTGAACGCATTTTTAATATGATTATATATATTCTTAATATTATTAAATTATTAAGATAAATATGCAACAATTCCTTCTTCTATAAGTATAGTATTTTATAGAATATTTTATAATATCCTATTACTTCACTATACATATTTCCTCATTCAGAAGTCTTATTTAAACGTTAGGCCCATTCGGCTACCGAGTATATATGACTCTAAATAACTTATTATAATACATTAACATAAAATTGTACTATGACAAACAGATACTCTACTTTATTTAGATGGATTAATGTCGTAGTGGACTATATCCTCTTAAATTTAACGCTATACTTTTGCTTTTTACTAGCTGATATTGATTTAGCGTGGTCTAATGTTTATGAGCAGAGATTAACGATTGTGCTCCTTAATTTCTGCTGGTTCTATAGTTCTAATATATTCGGTATCTATAATTACATACTTAGACGAGATGCTGTGCCTGTTATGTCTGCCAACATTAGTGCATTATGTGTTTTTATAGCAATGGCCGCAGTTATTAAATTAACGTTACCCCATATCTATATTCCGCCTACACCTTACCTTTACTATTTCTCCCTTTTCCCGGCGCTTATTCTATTATGGAGAACGCTTTTCTTACTTCTTAGAAAATACAACAGGCGCCACTGGCTTAGATCCAGTAGTATTGCGGTAGTAGGCACAAGCAGTGCTGGCTTGGAGTTCTGCCATTATGTTAAGGCAAACCCTCAGCTAGACCTGCATGTGACTGGCATATTTAGTGACGATCAAACTAATGTACCACCACAAATAGACTGGTTAGGACACATAGAGGACTGTTTTGAATTTGCTCAGGCAAACAAAATAAAGGAGATATACTGTGCCTTACCCGCTTCCGAGAGTAAACGTATCGAAAAATTGATGCAGGAGGCCGACAAGCACATGGTGCGGTTCCGGATCGTGCCGGACATCAAGGGCTCGCTGCACCGCAAGTGCATGGTGGAGCTCTTCGGCTACGTGCCCGTGCTCAAGCCGCGGCAGGAGCCGCTGGAGAACAAGGCCAACGAGGTGGTCAAGCGCGCCTTCGACGTGCTCTTCTCGGCGCTGGTGGTGGTGGTGCTGCTGAGCTGGTTCGTGCCCCTGATGGCCCTCGTGATCAAGCTCGACTCGCCCGGCCCGGTGTTCTTTAGGCAGCTGCGCTCGGGCAGGAACAACCGCCCCTTCCACTGCCTCAAGTTCCGCAGCATGGCCCTCAACCCCGACTCGGACAGGCTGCAGGCCACTAGGGCAGACGCGCGCGTCACCCGCGTGGGCCGCTTCATCCGCAAGACCAGCATCGACGAGCTGCCCCAGTTCCTCAACGTGCTGCTGGGCGACATGTCCGTGGTCGGGCCCCGGCCACACATGCTCCAGCACACGCGCGACTACTCCCAGCTGATCGACAACTACATGGTGCGCCACTTCCTCACCCCCGGCATCACCGGCTGGGCCCAGGTCAACGGCTTCCGGGGCGAGACCCGCGAGAGCGGCGCAATGCTCAACCGCGTGAAGGCTGACATCTGGTACCTGGAAAACTGGTCTATTTTACTTGATCTGAAAATTGTATTTCTTACAATATGGCAGGTTCTTAAAAATGATGATAAGATATTTTAAAACTATTGAGCTCAATTATAAGGTCTGCAGAAAGTATAATTTGTTTGCCTAATAAGTATGTCTCGACTTATCAAACAGCTTCCAAGTCCAGACATACTTATTAGGCAAAGTGCGTATACACCAAAAACTAAAACAAACTTTATGCTGTACGATCAGAGTAATTACATTTGGAAAGCAGTAGGAATGGGTGCAGTGGCGGGTATGAGAGCCATGTCGGCACCGGCATTGCTAAGCGATGAGTTAAGTAAGTTACCATCTGCCAGCCTTGCGCACAGCCCTTTGCACTTTTTGCAGTCAGATGCAGTGGCTTCAGGTTTAAAATTATTTGCCGCCACAGAATTGTTAGGCGACAAAATCCCAAATGTACCGGATCGAATCACACCTCCATCTTTGGCTATAAGAGCTATTTCTGGGGCTGTAGTTGGTGCCACCATATTTACAGCAAACAAAGACAGCACATCAAAAGGAGCAATAATTGGTGCAGCAGCGGCCATAGCAGGAACGTTTGCAAGCTTTTACCTCCGCAAGGCGATTAAAAAGTATACGCATCTCCCAGACTCACTAAGCGGTACAATAGAAGATGTACTCATGTTCGGAAGCGGATTGGCCATCACAAAAGCATAAAGAGAAGAGGCGCAGCAATCAATTGCTGCGCCTCTTCTCTTTAGCACTTGAATGTAATCATACTTTATGCCCTTGATAGCTGCTTTAAGTGCGATACATGCGATGCAACTGCCATGCGCATTTTAGGAATGTTATGGTAAGGAATATTAAAATCGTTGCAGGCTTGAGCTACAATTTTGCTTAAGGCCGGGTAGTGCACATGTGAAATCTTAGGAAACAGGTGGTGCTCTACCTGAAAGTTAAGTCCGCCCGAAAACCAGGTAACCAGTTTGTTGTTCGTAGCAAAATTGGCAGTTGTTTTGAGCTGGTGTATCGCCCATTCATCTTCTATTTTGTTTGTAGTTTCAGAGACCACTGGAAAATGAGTTTCACGCACCGTATGCGCTAACTGAAACACGATACTCATCACAAAACCTACTACAAGACCATAGGCAAAAAAACCTACTAACCACGGCAAGAAACCTACTAAATAAATAGGCAGCACTGCAAAGAAAATAATGTGTACAGCTTTAAAAGACCAAAAACTGATATGATCTGAGGTCTTCATCTTCTTTAGCGGCATTGAACCAACTTTCTTTGTGAAGTACTTCTGGTAATCAGAGAAAAAAGCCCAGTAAAAGAATAACATCGAGTAAGCTACCCAAAAATAGAAATGCTGAAATCTATGAATTTTGCGAAATTTCTGGGTTTCGCAAAGCCTTAGCAGCGGACCAGCATCCAAGTCATCGTCTACGCCGTCAATGTTAGTATAGGCATGGTGAATTACATTGTGTTTAGTGTTCCACATAAACTCGTTTGCTCCAAGTAAGTTCAGAAACAGGCCAGCAATGTCGTTTAGCTTCTTCACCTTGCTAAAGCTACCATGAGAGCCATCGTGCACTATATTAAAGCCAATGCCTGCCGTAATCATACCTAACACTACGCACTCGAACAATGCCAGCCATGCGCTTTCAGGTGTAAAAAAAACGACGTGGGTGTAAATCAGCAACAATCCTAAGGTAAGGATGATGGCTTTTGTGTAAAGCTTATAATTACCTGTAGTTGAAATACCTTCTTCTTGAAAGTAATTATGTATTCTTCGCTTTAACTCAGCGTGAAAAGAGTCTTTTTGAGACTGGAATTTTGGCGCAGCCATAAATTTTTAGTTTAGTTTGATTCAGGCTGGATTAAAGTATTCCGACCCAAAAGGGTGTAAAGGTAGATTAAATTTTGGAAGTATTTACTGAAGCCAGCAAAGGAACAGTATGTTACATACTAATCTCCTGACTACTAACACAACTTTCTAACCTTTGATTGCATCTAAAGATACATTACAGGGAAAACTCTTAGAGTACTAACCTTAAAACAGCACATTTATACTTCTAATATAAAATAAGGCTGCTCATATCCTTCCTTTAAAAGTATGGGCTTTGATACGTTAAATATCTTTACTCCTTTTGATGTTTCTCCTTTTAAAGTGCCGATATGTGCATGCCCGTGAAATGCAGCCACTACATCGCGGCGGTTCAGCGGATCTGCCAGCCTGGAAGAGCCGAGAAAGGGGAAAATCTGCTCTGGCTCTCCTACTACTGTTGCCTTAATTGGGGCGTAATGCAGCAGAACTATCTTCTTAATGTTTTCATTCTCACTATCTAGTCTGGCAAGTGCACCGTCGAGTTTTAAAGCTTCGTCTACAGCTTCCTGTACAAAGTTTTTAATCATAGGCTCCCCGAACATACCCAGCATACCTTTATCAAAACCTCCCCCAAAACCCTTTACACCTGCAAAGCCAACTCCCTCAATTACAATACAGTCTCCGTCTAATACATGCACATTCTCCCTCATCAGCGCTTTTCGAATACCTTTATGATGGTCACGCTCATAGTCGTGGTTACCTAATACAGCCACAACAGGTATCGAACAAGCTTTCAATTCATGGGCCAGCACATCGGCTTCAGCCACTCTTCCGGTATCGGTCAGGTCGCCGCACAATAGCAGTACATCCGCCTTTTCAGATACTTCCTTAAAATAATCTTCCCACTTGCCTGTATCGTTTTCCCGCACATGTATGTCGCCAACGGCTGCAACGCGTATTTTAGTGTCTTTGCTTTTCTTAGTCGTCATTATTTAAACTGATCTTATAGTTACCACCTTGTATTCCCAATCGGTGATATCAATTGCATACTGTGTTTGGTCTATTAACGGACCTCTGCAGATTTTCTCTATTGGAGCCGGCATATCAAACTGCTCTCTTGCCCTTACCAGCAACTCTTCGAACAGCCACTTTGGTATCAGGTCTCTTTCTGAAGGATATACAAACTGGAACGACATGAACTGAGCCAATAGCAGCTGCCAATGTGTATCCATATGCGACCAAAGCCACTTCCAATCTAACTTGCTTCCGTAGCGTAATATGATGTGATTAATGTCTGCACCATCGTAACGCTCTCTGTTCTGCACATACAGCTTAGACCAGATCAGGGTTTCAGCAGGTATCACCCGAACTTTAATATCCAGCAGTTCACTTTTTACAGACCTCTCAAACCAGGCATCGTCTACAGCGCAATGGTTTCCTGGGTTATTAAAAATGATATCCATGAAATGCTCACCGCTTTTTGCTTTTGCAAGCCAGCGGGCATCAGTTAGTTCTGTCTCATACCCTTGCTCCTTAAAAACTTTAAGAATTTTAGGGCAGTCGCCGGACCTGCAGAAAATATCAAGGTCTTTTGTATCGCGCATGATGTCGGTGTAAAGTCGAAGCGCAAAACCTCCTCCCACCAAAAAATCTATTTTGCTCTCAGCAAGTATACTTAAAGCTTCACGGTAAAAATCATGCGCTTTTTGCTGGTGCAAACCTTCCTGTAACTCTATTACTTTAGCCATTCTTATCTAAGTCCAAATTAAAAACAGGGCAGAAAAATTGACAACAAATATTAACTATTTTGCATTTTTCAAATCTTTCAATTTCCCTTTAAATAGAAACTTTTACTCATATTAAATAGGGTTTGTTGCCATAACACACTTCTAAACCATAACTTATTTAAATAAGAGCAGTTTCAGATTGCCTAAGTACAACTATTTAAAATTGAACTTATAAAAGTATAAGGTTATACAATTAATAATTCATTACATAGAAAGGCACATTGGCTGTTGCCAGATTTTTGTTGCCGTCTCGCACGTAAAGGTATAGCCTATAAGCCCCCTCTTTTTTAGGCGTTTTAAGAATAAGCTTCTCGTCTTTGATGTTAGAAAGTAATTCTGGCAGCGGATCTGGCGTGACTTCATTGCCCACGTTGCCATCTTCTGATTTTATCTCCGGCAACACTTCCCAGTGTAACTGTAGCGAATCCTGTTCGGGGTCAAAAGTATAAGCTGCTCCAAGATAGGTTTGCTCAGGGCGCAGGTATATCTGATCGAATGCATACTGATGATTAAGCTTTACATATGCAATATAGGGCGCTTGGTTTAGGGGCTTTTTGCCGCTCCATAGTTCCTGCATCACATGCACCATTTCTGTTTCATCACCATTTCCATCCATCATGCTAAACCAAGTAGGCGTTGTTTCCTGCTTTTTGCCCCACATAAATACATAGGAGCCCAAACACTGTGCGGTATCTTTTAAGATAATCTCATTGTAGAACTTTCTGGTAAATTCTGCTTTTTCGGAGCTGGTTTGCTCGATAGGTGCATCCCACCAGGTAAGGTAAGACTCCCAGTAACCGCGCCCGCCAAATTCCGACACTACATAAGGACCTTCCCAATCTGTTTTAGCCAATTCATCATGCAAGTTGTGTAGTCCGGCAAAAGAGTTTATTGAAAGTACATCCAGGGCCGGGCATCTTTCAGCAATCAGATTAACTATTTTCTTTGGCACGTTCATCACGGTGGTGGTGGTTGGATGGTCGGGGTCCACTTCATGAATCATTTCGGCAATACCATTTATAGCATCCCATACTTTAACATTGGACCCTTCAGCGTATAACTCATTCCCGACACCCCACATCAGCAGCGCCGGGTGGTCTTTATACTTCAGCACAATCTGTTTTAACTCCTCACGCTGTTGCGCTACCAAATCCTTATCATAGTAGTTAAATCCTTCCCGCTCCCGCTGCATCCATAGACCCAGCGTAACTGTTAAGCCATTTTTATGTGCTTCATCCAGTATGCGTTTTGCGTCATCGGTATGCCATACCCTAACTGAGTTTCCGCCATACGCAGCAATACGGTTATAATGGTCGTAGCCTGCAGCACCTTTAATAAAGTAGGGTTTGCCATTGCGATATAAGATAAACCGGCCATCCTTTTGCTTAACCACTTCTACTTTGCGGTTTTGGGCCACATATTTGTCCAGGCCAGTAGGTTTAGAGGAGCATCCAAACCAGAAAACAAAGAAGGCTATTGCAACAGAAGCAACAGAATACAACAAAGAGTGCCTAAACTTTGACATGTTTATATAATATATGACTTATGGGTGAATAAAATATAATATAGGGTGAAACTTCAACTTTTAGAAGTATGGCAAGTATAGGTACGATGGTAGGGTCTAGATGTTCAATGTTACGAGGTTGTGAGTATTGAGACATACCCGAAGAGGAACCTGAAATGAAAGAAATTTACCACCCCATATTAAATCTTTTTGCATGATGTTTTCTACAAATCCGAAGCATCAGGTTAAACAGCATCAACTGCCGGATAATGATCACGCTCCTAATCCTAAGGACGTTCAGGCAATTCGGTTCATGATCATACTTGGCCTTTTTACAATGGGTCTTTTCTTGTACTGGTTTCTGGATGAAGACCATGTGGGATATGGGCCTTTGTTTTGGTTGCTTACCACTGCACTTGGCTTTAAACTGCTCCGCACGCTGCACGAGTGGTATCATTACTTTGATGTAAGCGTTCCGGTTAAGCCCCGTTTAAAAACAAAGTATAAAGTAGATATACTTACCACAGCCTGCCCCGGAGAGCCGCACAGTATGATCATAGGCACACTGGAGGCTATACAAAAGATAAAGTACCCACATACCACCTACCTTTGCGACGAAGGAGATGATCCTGCTTTGAAAGCTGCTTGTGAGCGGCTGGGGGTAAGGCATGTAACCCGAACCATAAAAAAGAATGCCAAAGCTGGCAATATAAACAATGCATTAGAGAGGTATGCCACCGGCGACATATGCTTGATCCTGGACCCGGACCATGTACCGCAGCCTGAGTTCCTGGATGAGGTGCTGCCATACTTTGAGGACCCTGATATAGGCTTTGTGCAGGTAGTACAGGCATACAGCAACCAAAAAGAAAGCCTGATTGCCTATGGTGCTGCAGAGCAGACCTACAGCTTTTACGGCCCCATGATGATGGGCATGAACAGCTATGGTACGGTACAAGCCATTGGTGCCAACTGCACCTTCCGCAGAAAGGCACTTGATAGCATTGGCGGCCATGCAGCTGGTTTATCCGAGGATATGCATACGGCTATGCAACTGCATGCTAAAGGCTGGAAATCAGTGTATGTGCCGAAGATACTCACAAGAGGGTTAGTGCCTGCAACGCTAGCTGCATACTATAAACAACAGATTAAATGGGCCCGCGGTACTTTTGAGCTGCTGTTTGAAGTATACCCTAAACTGTTTCCGCAGTTTACCTGGCGCCAAAAAATACATTACTTTACACTGCCGTTATATTACCTTTTCGGCGTCTTTAACCTGTTCGATTTCCTAATTCCGGTACTGGCGCTTGTACTTGCCGAGTTTCCGTGGTATGTGTCGTTAGGTGAGTTTGTGGTCATGTTTATGCCGTTCTTTCTTATATCCATCTGTATCAGGCAATTTGCGCAAAGGTGGTACCACGAAAAGAACGAGAAAGGCTTTCACTTATTCGGGGGTATACTTCGAACCGGTACCTGGTGGATATTTGCCCTAGGTTTTATCTACTCTGTTTTCCGTGTAAAAGTCCCTTATATTCCAACTCCCAAAGACGATAAACCTCAGAATAATTTCTGGCTCAGTTTGCCTAACATACTGGTTTGCCTTGTAAGTATTGGTGCCATTATGTACAGCCAGTACAAGTATGGCCATGTGTACATAAACCCTTATGTGCAGATGATGTCGATGTTTGCCTTAACGAACTTTGCCATTGTAAGCGTTATTGTAGTGATTGGGCAAGAACGGTTTATGGAATGGGTACGCCACCATTTACTGCATGCCTCCATACTTCAACCCGCGCTTATGCCGTTGCGCTTGCTTATTCACCGCACACGCCACGGTTTTTACGATGGCATTCGTTACATGGCTTATGTAATGGTAATAGTGGCTGCTCTAATCTCGGCTAGCTATACTTTTGGCAGAGACCAATTAAATTATTTTATGGATATAAGTGCAGTAAACGCCCAGCCAAATGCCATAACACCCGAATCTTTTTCCAGCTTTTTTAAAGAAGATAAACCAAGTCCTACAAACAAGGATTAGGGCAATTTCTCTAACCCCAGCACTTCGCTTCCGTTTAGATAGAGAGTAAAATGCTATTTACAACCTAAAAAACGAAAGCTATGAATACAAATCAGCCAGATCAGTATGGTATGGGACAAGGGTATCGCACCCGCAGATCAGAGCGTTACAGACACCCTGAGCAAGACAGTGGGTATCGTTTTGATGATTACGGCGCGTCTGCAAGAGGAGGCTATGGCAACGAAAGCTATGGCGGCACCTTTGGTAACCAAGGCAACGAAATGGGAGGCTCCAGAAACGTAAGCGGCCGTGGCGAAATGTACAGCACATCGCGTAACTTTGGAAATATGGGTAGCTACGGTGGCGCACAAGGCTATGGCAGCAGCAGAGGCGGCTATCCATCGCAGCGCGACGAAGGCTCCAGCTCTCTTTACCACTACGAAAGCGGCATGGGCTCCCGGTCCGGGCCATCTTCCCAAGAACGTCGTTCCTACGGCCCTAGTAGCAACTACGACAGCCACGGTTCCGGCTATCGCCATGACGATAATCCAGAAGATCTGTATGGATCAAATGTCTCCAGAAGATTTCAAGGTTCAGATCAAGGCCGCTACGACTTTGGGCGCGACCGCTCGCAAAACCGCTCTGGCATGAACGACAGCAGCAACTACTGGGATCGTGACAATTTTGGTTCATCCTCAAACTATGGCGGCTCAGAAGGCAGCTATATGGGCAGTGGCTACAACCGCAGCACCAGAGGCTCTAGCATGGGCGATTACGGCTCTATGGGATCTTATGACAGCGGTTATGGTAGTGGAGACAGCTATTCAAGCAGCAGCTACGGAGAGCGCCAGCAGCACGATCCTTATGCCCGCGACAGGGAAAATTCCCGCATACACCACCCAGACAGCGACTATGACTACGATCCTAACCATGCTTTTGACACCCGCAAGCGAGCTGACTTTATAGGCAGCCACAACAGGAGCAGAACCTGGGACCGAGACCATGATAGAAACAAGAGTAGAAATTTTGACAGGTTCTAAAAACAGAAGATACTAAAAAGGCGCAGCTCGATAGCTGCGCCTTTTTACTTTTTAGCCACTGATGGCTGAATGCAAAAACTCTTTAATTCACGCATGCTACCATAAAATATATTACAGTCTACGCTCCCTTTTATTCCATCTATGGCTCCTTTATCTGTATGTTGCCAGAATGAGAGTAGTGTACGTTCATCGCGTTGCAGCGCCAGCTCTTTCACATTATAGTGGGCAATCCAAAGCGGGTACTCATCAAAATATCCCTCCAGGTAATCTCTGTAAAAACTGTAGCCTGTGTAAATGATCGGCTTTGCACCATAGGTTCTTTCTACCTTTACTAACCATTCTTTTAAGTCTCCGCGAAAGTGGTTAAGCGGCATTTTACCTCTAACTTCCACATCCAGCACAGGCGGCAGGTCGCCGGGGCCTAAAGTTACGGTGCTTATAAAGTTCTTTGCCTGCTCATCCGGCTTTACATGAGGCAGGTAAAAATGATAAGCCCCTCTGATAATGCCGGTCTTCCCGGTGCTCTCCCAATTGCGGTCGAAATGAGTATCTTTTAGTTTGGCGCCTTCTGTGGCTTTCAGAAAAGCAAAAGAAACATCGTTTGCTTTTACTTTTTCCCAGTCTATTTTACGCTGATACCGCGATACATCTATACCAAGCAAGGTATTACCCATGGGGCTATGGCCTTCTGGCCATGCAGGCTCCTGCTTATCCGCAAAAAACTCTACATACACTATCCCTATGGCTATAGCCGCCAACACAGCCACTCCTATCCAGAATGGTCTCGTTGATTTGTCTGCCTTTTTTTTGCCGCGAGGTTTTCTTGGTTTAGGTGATTTTTTAGGTGCTGCCGTACGCTTAACGGTGTCTTTATACTTTGCAGCAGGCTTCCTGATCTTTTTAATACTTGCCAGCGCAACTTCTTCCTCGTAAGTAGCCTTACCATCCGGCCACATATCTAACTGCTTACCCATGCCTATACAAGCTGCATTACACCAGACATATGTTCCAGTTGCTCACCCTCTGTGGTCATATAGCCCTTCATCAGATCTGCAGTAAGGCAGGAGTGTACTGGTAAAACACCCATTATGTCACCAATTTTATACTTTTCAAACATCTCCGGGGTGGCCCGCACAATACCGTGCTCATGGCTCAGAGAAGCTAGTTCTATACCGTCTAAAGGCTCAGACCAACCCTCCTGTTCTAACGCAACCACTCTGCCGTAAATAATGGATCCGTCTTCCAAGGCAAGGGAGTCTTTTGAGAAATGAACACTGCCGCCGTAAAGTATGATCTCGTGCCTATCGGGGTGTTTCGCTACCACAGGGCAGGCCATGCAAACTGCTATATCCTCAAAATTGCAGGAACCGATATGCTCTTGTGTAAGGTCATAAAACACGAAGTTACCCGGCCTGATCTCATCTACTCCACTTAAATCATCCAAAACACTGCACGAAGGTGTATCGCCAAGCGACAGCTTTAGGTCTGGAAACTGCATTTTATAGTGATCGCGCAACAGGTGCAGCAGGTAAACAGAGGTGTTATGTATGGTTTGAATAGCTTCCGTATCTGTCTGCTTGTAAGTATGGCCGTCGTGTGTCAGGAAACCCTCAAAGTGTAACTGTTCGCTTTGCTGTATTGCGGCTAATATTTCATCCAACTCGCTATGAGCATGAGGCGAGATTCCGGTGCGGTGATAGCCAGTATCGATCTTCAGCCATACTTTTACCTGATGGTTTAAGCCCTGCGCCAATGCTTGTGCTGTTTCTAAGTTCACCAATACCAGGTGCAGGTTCACCTTCGAAGCAAGCTCATTTATACTTTCCCTCTCCAGGATATTCGCCGGAAAGGCAACCACAATATCACTCCAGCCGTGGCGGGCAAAATACTGCGCCATCCTAATAGAGGATACTGTAATAGCATCAATACCAAAATCCCTGAACCACTCCCCCACCTGTGCCGACTGATGCGTTTTAAAGTGCGGGCGCAGGCGAACTCCGCTGGTTCTGGCTTTATCTACCATCCTTTGGATGTTGTTCAGGGCCTTCTTTTTGTCCAGTAGTAGCGTTGGTGTGGTTATTTTCATCGGTACAAAGGTATTGTTTTGCAGGATGCTGTGAAGGTACTAATCTTTAGCCAAAAATCCTGTGCCCAGGTATAGCTCTTGTTTTGATATCTCTTTTAAACATTTCAGCTTACCTTTGCAGAAACAAATTCTGGCTATGAGCTACCTTTACCTGAAAGCGCTGCACATTATTTTTGTAGTAACCTGGTTTGCCGGGTTGTTCTACATTGTGCGTTTGTTTATATACTTTGCTGAGACTGCCGAAAAACCGGAGCCAGAGCGTGGTATACTTCAGAAGCAGTTCTCCCTGATGCAGAAGCGCCTGTGGTACGGCATTACCTGGCCTTCGGCTATACTTACCCTTATTTTCGGAACCAGCATTGTGGTTACCCTTCGCCTGTACGACCCGTTCCCTAGCTGGCTTATATGGAAAATTGCTTTTGTATTAGGTTTATACATTTACCATTTCCTTTGCCACAAAATTTTCAGGCAGCAGCAGCTGGGTATCATCAAGTATACTTCCACACAGCTCCGCATCTGGAACGAGGTAGCCACGCTTTTCCTGATCAGTGTTGTGTTTTTAGTAGTGCTTAAAAGTGCTTTAAGTATGGTCTGGGGTATTGTTGGGCTTATACTTTTCTCAGTTGTGCTAATGCTGGCGATCAGGGTTTATAAGAGGGTTAGGGAGAGGTAAGAGCCAGAGAGATACAAGCTGCTATTCTATCGAGTTAATGCTTTTCCTCAGTTCTATTTGCTGATAGTTGCACTTCTGGCTTTGGTGCCCTCCTAGGCCGGGAAGCCTCGCCTTTGCGCATCGCACTATCTATTTAAGCTGCCTAACGGCTGCCCTATCGGGCACCGCAACAATAGAAGGCGCTCAACGCAAAGGCTGGAAAGGACACTACTTAGCCAGCGGCTTCTGTAATTTGAAAGAAAGTATAAATTCTGATTTGCTCGGACAGGTCGCGACCTGTCCGCACTATGGCCGCTGCTACAAAGTATAAACTTATACTAAAGCAACAGCAGGGATTCCCCTCCTCGGAGGGGCCAAGGGTGGGTTTTGTACTTGACTTTGAAGCTACGGCCTTGGCCAGGTGCACCAAACGACGGTCCACTGTCCGAGCGGTCAACGAGTGGGGGTAGGGGCCCTCGAGAAAGGAGCATCTTGACTTTTTTTGCACTTCCCTCCTTTGTTCAAGGAGGGGTGCCGCAGGCGGGGTGGTCTATTGTGTCAAGACAAAAAGTAGGGCCCAGCCGGCGAGGCGAAAAGCTGGCTACAAGCACAAAACTCCTCTAACACAAGAAAACTTTCCAGCATTATTAAATTAAAACGATCGAGAAATCAACTCAACATATACTTAACAGCTTAAGGTCATCCTGTCTTCTTCCATCATAATTCCTTATCTTTGTACAAAGCACATACTTATGAACAACATCGCACTAAAGGCTAACGAGAGAGAATTAATAAAACTGATACGCTTTTTTAGCAAGCGTGCCACTTTATTAATGGAGACAGGAGAACTGAGCCAAGAGCATGAGCAGTTAACAGCAGCATGTCAAAACCTGGAACAGCAGCTTTACAAACATGCTGAAAACCGCGCTGCTATACTGGATAAGCGTGAGCGCCTGGAGAAAGTAATAGAGGACAACGCTTATTGCCCGAAGTGCCAGAAAGCAGATATGCTGAAGAAAAACGGTGTCGCCGCTAATGAACACGGTTGGAAGTGCAACACCTACCGCTGCCGCCGCTGCAATACCACCTTTACCTGGAACAAACCAAACAACCCATGGCACATGGCCGAGTTTCTGGAAATGTACATTCAGGAGTTGGAGCAAGGCCTGCAAACGCAGCTAAACGAAGAAATTAGGCAGCACACTGAAGCCGCCATACCGCAACTTCAGGACAGTCTCTTTAAACTTCGCCCTGTATTGCAAACCTCTGATGAAGAAGTAGAGGCACTGGCTACAAAAGAAAAGGAAATGGACCGGATGATCCACCAGTTCAAGAACTACCTCATGATCGAGAAGATCAAGTTAGATACTTACGAAGAACCAGAAGAGTAGCCGTGGTCATTTGTTGCTGATTTTAAGAAGAAGGACTATTTTATTGTGTATCGCAGGCACTGGCAAGCAAAAAGCAAAGTACAGTCTCTTTACTTTTACTAATCTCCAGCAACTAATTATAACTTAGCAACAACTATATTCCTTGCACAAGCCAATACCAGAAAGCCAGCGTGATAAACGAGATTGGTATGCCAAAACCTATCATCATGTTGGCTAGTTTAGGCTTTAAGCCATAGGTTGCCGCCACTATACAAGCTGTAATCATGGGTGCCATGGCCGCTTCTACAATAGATATCTGGATAATCTCTCCACTCAGCCCCAAAACACCTACATACAAGGTATAAATTAAAAGCGGAGCAAGTAAAAGTTGATAAGTGAGCCCCAGTGCTAAGAACTTCCAGTGTTTGCTGCGCCGCTCAATACGCAACTGCATACCCACCGAAACAAGGGCCAAAGGTGTAACAGTACTACCCAACCGCTGAAAAACATCTTTCATATCAGCGTTAAAATGCAGGTTGAATAGGTTTAAAAGTATAGCCAGCACAAACGTAAAAAAAGGCGGGAAAGTAGCTATTTTCCTGAAGATAGCACTTACACTGGCTGTACCCTTCGAGAAAGCAGCTGCCACCGCAATACCCACCGTAGAAAGTATAAAAAATGACCCCGGCTGATCGATAAGTATAGCCGTTTTAAGTCCTTCGGGCCCGTAAAGCGCCTCTATCACCGGGAAACCTATAAACGAAGTGTTACCCAAACCGGCAGTGAGTATAAGGCAGCCAGTAAGTTTCTTAGACCAGCCAAATACCTTACCCATACTCCAGAACAAGAGCGCTGAACCAGCAAAGCAGATCCAAGCCACCCCTACTGGCAGCAGCACCGTACGGTCTAGTTTAACTTCAGGAATAAAGTATAAAGCCAGCGCAGGCAATGAAATATAAATGATGAACTGGTTGAGCACCAGCGGCGTATTCATCGGGAAATTGCGCACCCGTTGCAGCAGCACCCCCAGCACCAGGCAACCAAACAAAAGTATAAAACTGCTCATTTTTTTATGGCTGCTAACTGGCAGCCCAATGTATATGCCGCAAAGGTATAGCTATTTTAATTGTTGAGAGCCAATTGTTGAATGTAGGTGAGAAAAGTACCTGTCGCTTCTGCTTTTGCCAGAAATGACAGGTAGTAAAGTCTTAAGTTGGCAGCAGCAAAAGCTTATTTCTAAAATTACACGCCACCTCTATTTAATATATTATTTCAACCTGAATCAAATAATACACTATCAAACTGCTTACTGAATCACAATGCGCCTTACTACGCGGGTATCACCGGAAACTATACTTAAAAAGTATACTCCTGCGGCAAACTTGCCTGTGTCTAGTTGCAGTTTATTGGCTGCTCCTGCTATAACAGTTTTAGTAACATCCAGCACGTTAGCAGACTGTGCATTGGTAAGTATAAACTGCACCTCCTTACTTTTAAGATCAATGATGTTAATGTTCAGTACTTTAGAAGCCGGAACAGGGTATACTTCCACAGCTCTATCCAGCGCTTCACGCTCTGCTGAAGTTACGGCTCCTGTGTACGTCAGTTTGTAGATCGCACTTGCTCCGTCATCCGAAATATATAGGTTACCCTTTGCATCGATGGCAATATCATTTGGCCGGCTGTATGCTTCTGTAGAGTCAGAGTTCAGGAAGCCACCTACTAAATCCATTTGCTGGCCAGGCAGGCCGTTCTGCCACGGAAAGTATATAATTTTATAACCTGTTGCCTTTGAGCGGTTCCAGGATCCATGCAGGGCAACCAGTGCCCCGTTGCGGTAAGCCTGTGGGAACTGTGTGTTCTGCGTGAAAAGTATGCCAAGTGGAGCAGAGTGAGCCTGTATACCTTTGCTGATGCGGTCCATGCCGTTGCAGTCCACAGTGTTGTTTGGGTTAAGCTCTACATCGTTGATAAAGGCCATGTTGTCCATCCCCTGGCGTAGATCAGGGTTACAGAACGGCCAGCCGTAGTTACCGCCGTCGCGCACCAATGTAATTCCTTCGGGTGGGTTATTATCTACATAACTCTGCACCACTTTGCCATAGTTGCCGGTATTATCTTTAAACGGGTAAGCAATATTGTCGCGCTGGTTCAGGGTTACCCATAGGTTGGTGGTGCCCGGCACAAAAGCCAGTCCTTCTGCGTTACGGATTCCCTCAGCAAATAATCGGCCGCCAATGCCGTCGGCATTGTACTGGTAAATAGCCCCTCGTTTAGGGTTGCTCTGGGTATCCTCTATACAGGCATTACACGTAGAGGCAATGGATACGTATAATTTGTTGTTGCTGTCCAGCGCTATGTTTTTAAGTACGTGACCATAAGCACCTTTTAGTTCGGCTAAACTTTCGTCGGGTAGGTTGGCTACCACAACTTCACGGTTTTGCCCTCTCCTGTCGCCGTTTGTATAAGTATAGCGATTTATCTGGTTCTTCTCAGCTATGTACACGTACTGCGTGTTGCCAATTTTGTGAAACACAATATCATGCGGACGCTGTAAACCATCTACATAATCAAAGTCTTCTACTCCTCCATCAGGCAGTTGGCGCAGCACTTTCACTTTACCACCCCAGGGCATTGCCACAAATAGATCGCCATTGGGAGCCACTGCCATAAAACGGGCACCGCTTACCCTAGCGTATACTTCAAGCTTAAAATCAGGGGGTATGGAGGCAAAACGATCATCGGCAAAAACACCGGAACGCAGGTGCTGCGGCACTTCTACCTTTACTGTTACAGCAGCTGGACGGGGTGTTTGAGATTGTGCTACTACAGGCATGGCCAATACTAGTGCAGCAGCATATAGTTTATGTAAAAATCTAAAAGGCATAATTTGTAAGGATAGTTTTCAAATACCCTTTTAGTATGATTTAAAGGAAAGGTTGCGGCAAAGGTGTACAATTTAGTTGGTGCCTCTGGCTCAATAAAATAGCTAAATCTACTAAAGTATAAATCTGTCGCTTAAGCCAAAGTATAAAGTAGTGGATAAAATTGAAGGTAAGGGCTGATGTGTAATCAAAATAAAACATTAGCCACTAAGCAAAAAAAAAAGCGGCTATACTTTCTAAAGTATAGCCGCCTTCATCAATAAGAAATAAACAATTAGATTGGCTTCGCTTTCTGTTTTAACCAGGCCAGTTCGTCTTCAGTTAAATGAGGTGCCAGCTTCTCCACTACCAGCTGGTGATACTCATTCAGCCATTTTACCTGGTGAGCCTCCAGCAGTTCCTTCTTAACAGGCGCGGTGTCAATCAGGGCCAGCGTTAGGTGCTCAAATGCATAGAATTCTGCAAAATCATTGGTTTCGTCCTGCACGGTAAGCACTAGGTTTTCGATGCGGATGCCGTGTTTGCTCTCGCGGTAAATGCCTGGCTCTACTGAAGAGATCATGCCTAACTCCAATGGCACATCTGTTGGCGTTGGGTTAAGCACATGCGGCCCTTCGTGCACATTCAGGAAAAAGCCTACGCCATGACCTGTACCGTGTCCGTAGTTGCGGGCATAATCCCAAAGCGGTTTACGGGTAATGGCATCAATCTGGTAACCTTTCGTGCCTTTCGGGTAGCGGGTAGTAGAACCGTCAATCATGCCTTTCAGCACTAAAGTATAATCTATACTTTCTTCTTCCGTTAAATTACCCAATGATACTACGCGTGTGATATCGGTTGTTCCGGAAGTATACTGTCCACCAGAATCCAGGAGGAAAAGCCCGTCAGCCTGTAATTCAACATCGCTTTCCGGCGTAGCCTTGTAATGCGGTAGTGCGCCATGCGCTTTGTAACCGGCAATGGTATCGAAGCTTTCGCCAACAAACCCCTCCTGCTCTGCACGGAATTCGCGCACTTTATCAGCTACAGATAGTTCGGTAATTTTTGTTTTACCAATGTTCTCTTCCAGCCACTTAAAGAAGCGCGTTAAAGCAACGCCGTCTTTTATCATAGTATGGCGGGTGTGCTCGGCCTCTACTTCGTTTTTCTGAGCTTTAAAAAATGTAGTAGGATTTGTATCCTGAACCACGCTTACCGACTCAGGCAATTGCTTATAAAGCGCGTAGCAGTTACGGCGAGGGTCCACGAAAATAGATGTATTGGCAGGCAGTTCGGTTAATACTTGCTCTATGGCCTCGTATTCCTTCAGCTTTACCCCAGCCTGCTGCAGTTTTTCCTGATCTGCTGTGCTTAACTTGCTTTGGTCTATAAACAGCATACATACCTCCTGGCTGATAAGTGCAAAGCTCAGCACTACGGGGTTACACTTTACATCAGAGCCACGCATGTTAAACAACCAGGCCATATCGTCCAGTGAGGAGATCAGGTGGTACTCTGCTCTGTATTTTTTAAGCGCTGCTCTCAGTCTGTCAAGTTTGCTTTCCAGCGACTCTCCTACTAAATCTTCTCCTACTAAAAAAGCCGGAGCTGCTGGTAAGGCAGGCCTGTCTTTCCAGATTGGGTCAAGGTAATCGCGGTTGCTGTTTATGTTAATACCTAAAGGCGCCAACTGTGCTTGCAGTAGCAGCGCCAGGCTCACTGAAATAAGTTTTGCATCGTAGGCTACAGTTTCGCCTTCTTGCAATCGCTCTGCGAGCCAGTTTATATATTCTGGGGCATTCTGTACTTTAAGCTTAGCCAACTCAAAGCCTGTTCCTTTTAATTGCTCATTAGCCTGTACAAAATAGCGTGCATCCGTCCATAAGTGTGCTGTATCGTGGGTAATTACCAAGGTGCCTGCCGAGCCTGGGAAGCCTGAAGCAAAGGCAATGCATTTATACCTGTCTGGTAGGTACTCGCTTATGTGCGGATCAGCTGATGGAATGATGTAGGCACTAACGCCCTCTTCTTTCATCTGGCTGCGGATGGCTGCTAATCTTTCTTTGTAGGTCATGTATAGATCAGTTTTCGGTTTGAGGCAAATTAAGGAAAGATAAGGAAAGATGCCTCAAATCTTTCATTTTTACTTGTTCCGGTTATACTTCTTCACTGCACATTACACTCCCTTCAATTTGAATAAAAAGTAGGCCTTGTAATTTGAAAAATTCGCCTTGAACTCTCTCAAAACTTCAAAAAAATGACCAAATTTGTACTTCCATTTATTTTGCTATCAAGTGTTAAACAAGTTTTTGGCTTCAGGCTCTCGGAATTTAAAAGTTAAGATATTAGTAAGCCTTGGCCTTACACTCTTGCTTGCCCTCCCTATTCAGCTTTTCTCTCTTGAGTTAAACAAAGACCTGCAGCAAACGCAGGACCTAGTATCGCGCACACATGAGATTATGCTTAGTCTTGAGGATGTAAACACAGAGCTTACAATTCTGGAGAGTAACATTAGGGGTTATGTTATCAGCAAAAACAACTCCTTTCTTACCAACCACAGCGAGTTAAAGTATGATATACTGGCAAAACTTGACACTATCCAGCAGCTTACCTACGACAACCCCTCTCAACAACAGAGAATCGCTAAAATACGACCTTATATTAACGCGAAAATAAAGTTCACCGATTCTATTATTGTGCACGCTGAGTCTACTGGCACTGACATGATCAGTTCCGGATATGGAAAGCAGTTGATGGACAACATCCGTGAGCAACTTAATACTATTGAAAAAACCGAAACCGACCTTCTACAACAACGGATAGAGCAAAGCAAAGACCTGTCTGATTATGTAAACATCATTAATGTAATCACCACACTACTGATTGTGCTGATTATACTGGCGGCAGTGGTGTTTATTTTTATCGACATCAATAAGCGTGAAAAGTTAGAGTCTGAAATACGTGAAAATGAATCGAGGCTAAAGCAGTTTTTTGAGGCACTCCCAATTGGAATTACTGTTAGAGACGCAGCCGGAGACCTCTTTTTCACAAATAAACAAGGACGGAAAACGCTGCAAAAGATTTTCCCGGAAAGCTCCTTACACAACCTGCAACAACTGGTAAAAGAACAAAAAGTACTTAAGGCAGGCACAGACGAACTGTACCCTCTGGAAGAAATGCCGGTAATCAAGGCACTTTCAGGTACAAGCTCCACGGTAGATAATATTGAGATCCGCAACCAGGACAACAGCATACTGCTTTCAGAAACGGCCAGCCCTGTTTACAACAGCAAACAGGAAATAGTTTATGCCATAGCCACTTTTGATGACATAACGAATCGCAAAAAAGAGGAGTTTGAGTTAAAACAGGCCAAACAAGCAGCAGAAGATTCTTCACTGGCAAAAGAACGCTTCCTGGCAAACATGAGCCACGAAATACGCACACCGATGAATGCCATACTTGGGTTTACAAACTTGTTGCACCGCTCACCGCTGGATACAGAACAGCAGCAGTTTGTAGAAGCCATTCGATCTTCGGGTGAGAACCTGCTCACAATTATTAACGATATCCTGGACGTATCAAAAATACAGGCAGGCATGATGCAACTGGAGGCAATACCGTTCGGCTTGAAATCGCTTTTCGAGTCGCTGCAGGTGCTGCTGCAGAACATTGCCCGCGACAAAGGATTAAAGCTTACTGTAAACTGCCAGGAAAATATACCGTGGCTGCTGATCGGGGATCCCGTAAGACTGACACAGATCATGTATAACCTGATTCAAAATGCGATAAAGTTTACCTCGAAGGGTGGCGTTTCTGTAGATGTGCGAGTAAAAGAGCAGGCCCAGGACCAGAGTTGGATAGAGATTTCTGTTTCAGACACCGGCATTGGCATATCACAAGATAAACTCGATAGTATATTTGAGCGCTTTAGCCAAGCAACTACAACCACTACCCGCGAGTTTGGTGGCACGGGATTGGGTTTAACAATTGTAAAGAGTCTGGTTGAGTTGCAAGGCGGAACTATAAGTATAAACTCTACATTAGGCAAAGGCTCTGTATTCACTGTTCTGATACCTTACAAAAATGCCTCCGAAGATGATATTATACTTTACAGCGAACAATCTCATTTAGAAGAAGGTACGATTCAGCGTAAATTGCATGTGCTGGTAACAGAAGATAACCTCCTGAACCAAAAACTTGCCTTTCGGGTTCTGAGCGATATGGGCTTTACCGTAGAAATAGCCTCAAATGGCAGCGAGGCAGTAGAACTGCTTAAAGCCGGCAGGCACTTTGATGTTGTTTTAATGGACATACAAATGCCTGTAATGGATGGATATGAAGCAACAACCTTGATAAGAGAAAAACTGAACATGAATGTCCCGATTATGGCGATGACCGCACACGCCATGAGTGGAGAAAAGGAGAAATGCTTGGCCTTTGGCATGAATGATTATTTATCAAAACCATTTAAAGCCAAAGAGCTGCAAAGCAAAATCTACATGTTGCTTGGTGCAGATGCTATATTGTTAGAAGGAGAGCATCCTGCAGCAGTATCTGCGCCTGCTATTTACGATCTAGCCTATCTAATGAATATGGCTGGCGGGAATATTGATTTTGTTAAAGAAATGGTAAACCTGTTTCTGACACATACACCTGTAGAATTAGGCAAGCTTAAAAATGCGATGAACCATGCGGATTTAATACAAGTGGCAGAAATTGCACACAAGCTTAAATCTTCTGTAGGCATGATGGGCATTAAAAGTATGGAAGAAGCATTAAAGCAGCTTGAGCAAAATGCTAAAGTTGCTGCTGACCCAAGTATTATGGCAACACGCTACGAAGAGGTTGCCCTACTTGGAGAAAAAGCCATAAACGAACTGATATCCTGGGCTAAAGTTTCGGAAGTGGAGGTTTAATTCTATAGTTTGTAAGAAGAGTAAACAGTAGTACATTAGTAACAGGTAGATTTTCTGCCGAATTTTATAAATAAAAGAACTACCGTATTATGATTTTGATAGTTGAGGATGATGAAATGATACTGAGGGCGCTGGAGTTCAGGTTGAAGAAAGATGGATACGAAGTAACAGCAGCCAGAAACGGCAAAGAAGCAATCGATTTCTTAAAAGCATCAGCCTTTAAACTCGTTATTACAGATCTGATGCTTCCATTTGTTATGGGCATGGAGCTCCTTACTTATATCAAAACGAATCATTCGAATGTTCCTGTTATAGTACTGTCTGGGGCTGATGAAGAAACTACTGTGATTGATGCCTTTAAACTAGGCGCCGACGATTTTATTGCCAAACCATTTAGTCCGGGTGAGCTGTCGCTGCGGGTAAAAAGACTTTTAGTACGCCAGCCATACGTTGGATGAGAAACTCACAGATAGTAAAACTGCTAGCCATTACTTTATTTCTAATAGCAGGCTCAGTTAGTGCACAAACAAGTGTTAATGTAGATTCGCTGTTTCAGCAGGCACAAAAGGCAGCACAACAAGGCAACTACCAACAAAGTCGCAAACTGGCTAGTCAGGTACTGCAGGCTGCACCTAACTATACGGATGCGGCCATACTTATTGGTAGCACCTACACCTGGGAGCAAAAGTATGATTCTGCCCGCATTGTACTAAAACCACTTCTAACAACGGCTCCATCGCGCGCTGATCTGTACTTGGCGCTCAGCCAATTATCCCTCCAAAGCAAAGAGCAACCGGATGTTATTCTGGCTTATGCTAATCAGGGATTAGCTCTTGCACCACAATCGCAGGAACTCATGCAGTATAAGATAGAGGCGCTGATCCAACTAAAAAAGTATAAAGAAGCAGGTCAAATGCTGGAGTCACTGCCTGTTAAAAGCAGGTATTACGACAACGCTAAAACTCTATTGCAGAACCTGGCAAGAGTAAACAGCCTTCAAACCGAATATCAATACGCTACATTTAGTACCGATATACCAGACTGGCACCTTGCTTCTTTGGAGTATACACGCCTTATTAAACCCGGAAGTATAAGCGCCAGAGTAAATTATGCTAACCGCTTTGAGCAGCAGGCACTACAGGGCGAGGTAGATTTCTGGCCAAGGCTAAGCGAAAAGACCTATCTATACCTGAACGCCGGCTTCTCTTCCAGTGAACTTTTCCCTGATTACCGTGCAGGCCTTGAAGTATACCGAAAGCTGCAGCAGAGCTTTGAAGTTTCTGTTGGAACGCGCGCATTAGTTTATCCCCAGCAGACTGTTTGGCTTTACACAGGCCATATTGGCAAGTATTGGGGTAAATACTGGGCAAGCTTTAGGCCATTTATTCAGCAGCATCAGGGAGAGGTACAAACTACAGGTATATTGCAGCTTAGAAGATACCTTAAAGATGAAACGCAGCATTTCACATTGACTTTAGCAAAAGGCAGCACACCTACCAACCAGGTCGGGTTACAAGAGATTAACAGGTTAGATGCCAGCCGAGTGGGTATAGAAAGCAGGTTTAGGCTGGGGAGCAGCTTTTATTGGGGCGCCCTGCTACAATACGAGTACGAAGAGTTAAGTAAGGAAAGCGCCCGCAACCGCTACACCACCGGTTTATCATTGCAATACAGGTTTAAATAATGCAGGAAACTATACTTAACATACTTCCTACTGTTAATAATCAATTGGTTTGGTTTAACCTGTACCTTACCGTTGGTTTTATAGGCGTAACGTTGGGGCTTTTTGCATTTATACTTTTAAGCAGGTTGCGCGATGGCTTCAGGTTTGCACACCGAAGAAGAATTGAGAAAGATATCCAAAGCTTTCTTACCTCCTACATTTTCGAAGACCACACCGACGAGGAAGACCTGACAGCTTTTTCCAGGCAGTATATTCAAAATAGAGCACACCGCCAGATTGTACTCGAAAACATTGTATCGCTGCACAAAAACCTTATCGGTGAATCTGCAGACAAGCTTCGCCACCTTTACCAATTGCTCGGCTTACAGCAGTATTGCAAGCAGAAACTTTACTCCGGTTCCTGGCATAAAATAGCCAAAGGCATCAGCGAACTGGCTAATATGGGTATTCATAAGTACAGCGAACTGATCAGAACTTTTATTAACCACCCCCACCCTACGCTTCGCTCTGAGGCACAGGTGGCATTGCTAAAGCTAAAATCTGATGCACCCTTTTCGTTTTTAGATGATCTGAAAGAGCCCCTGCTGGACTGGCAGCAACTGCAGTTGGCACGGGCCGCCCATAAATCGCAACTTTTATCGATACCTAACTTTGAGCGTTGGCTAGGCAGTGAAGAAGAAAGTATTGTTATATTCTGCCTCCGCATGATTTCTTCTTATGGGCAGCACAATGCGGCTAATGCCATACTTGCCTTGCTGCAACACCCATCAGTCAAAGTACGCGAAGAAGCTATTATTACGCTGCGGCAACTAGAAACATTCGACGCTGTACCAATACTTACCAGCATGTTTGCAAAAGAAAGCACCAATATCCAGCTAGAAATTTTAAAGGCACTTCCTGCTATTGGTGATCATCAAAGTATACCATTCTTTGAGCAAGTAATGAGCATAGAGAACAGGCGCCTGCAATTGGCCGCTGCAAGAGCCTTATGCCAGAGCGGCCAGGAGGGCAAAAACAAAGTACTTGCCATAAAAAACGATCCGGAACATGCGTTGCAGCAACTGGCGGCAACTGCCTTAAGCTATCAAGTATGATAACAGAAACAATGGGCCAGTATATCAGCTATACGGCTGTTTTCTTTAATCACCTGGTGCTTGTTTATGCCTTGGGTATTAGTGCGAGTTATGTGGTGTTGGCTATAATGTCGGCTAGAGCCATGAAGCAGTATAAAGAACGTAACAGCTTTGTAGACTATCGCACCATACTTGCCTCGCAATTTTCACCTTCTGTATCGCTTATAGCCCCGGCCTATAATGAGTCGATGACGATTGTTGACAACGTGCGTTCGCTGCTGGCCCTGCACTACAATAACTATGAGGTAATTATTGTAAACGACGGCAGCAAGGATAATACACTGGCGCTCCTGATCGATGCTTATAAACTGGAGAAAATTGATCTGCTACCTGACAACCAGATCAAAACAAAACAGGTTCGGGGAATCTATAAGGCAAAAAACCCGGCATACCATAAACTGGTGGTGGTGGATAAGGAGAATGGCGGTAAGGCTGATGCGCTTAATGTTGGTATAAACGTTTCGTTGAACAAACTGATTGCCTGCATTGATGTGGATTGTGTGCTGGAATCGGACTCGCTGCTAAAGCTTGTGAAGCCGTTTATGGAAGAGAAAACGCCGGTTATTGCCACAGGTGGCGTCATTCGCATTGCTAACTCCTGCGTGGTAGAAGATGGCCGCCTGGTAAAAGTTGATGTGCCCGATAAATTTATTCCGAGAGTACAGGTATTGGAGTATTTCAGGGCATTTTTGATGGGACGTATGGCTTGGGCCCACGTTAATGGTTTGCTGCTGATTTCGGGTGCTTTTGGCATGTTTGATAAGGCCACTGTAATAAAAGCAGGCGGTTATAACCACAACACCGTTGGCGAGGATATGGAACTGCTCGTGCGTATGCGCCGCATGCTTTACGAAGAAAAAAAGCCTTGCAAAGTAGCCTTTATACCAGACCCGCTTTGCTGGACGGAGGCTCCCCAGACTTGGGATATCCTGAAAAAACAACGTAACCGCTGGACCCGAGGCACTGCCGAAACGCTGCTGCTGCATCGCAAAATGATCCTGAACAAACGCTATGGTATACTTGGCTTAGTAAGCTTACCTATGTGGGTGCTGTTCGAATGGCTGGCCCCGTTGATTGAGTTTTTGGGATTGGTGTTCTTTTGTGTACTGGCTATACTTGGCTATGCAAATTGGCTATACTTTTTCTCTTTTCTGGGGCTGGTGTATTCTTTTGCTATCATGGTATCGGTATTCGCCATCTTATTTGAAGAGCGTTCTTACCAACAGTATAAACGGCCGGGCCATATGCTTAAGTTGGTGCTCACAGCCTTGCTGGAACCCTTCCTCTACCACCCGATTACAGTTTGGGCAGCCGTAAAAGGTAACTACGACCTGATAACCGGTAAAAAAAGCTGGGGCGAAATGACGCGTGCCGGTTTCGCACAGAAAAAGAGCTAAAGTATAAACTTCAACTCAAAGTATACATCAAAGCGCCTGCTCTAAAAGTATAAGCAGGCGCTTTGATGTTGTATGCTAGTATACTTTGATAATCTGCCCGGTAATAATACCTTCTATACTTTTAATATAGGCATTTACAACCTTATCCATCGGTACCGGATTGTGGCCCGGAAAGTAACCGCCAATTGCATCCATAGAGTCCTCTACAATACCCGGGCTGATAACATTGATCCGGACTCCTTGTTGAAACATTTCCCCTGCAGCCCCAATCACGAATCCATTTACAGCACCGTTTACAGTACTTAATACAGCACCCATGTGTATCGGGTCTTCAGCAAGTATACCAGAAGTTAATGTTATACTTCCGCCTGAGTTTAAAAACTTTTGGCCAATCAGCGCCAGGTTTATCTGCCCCATCATTTTGCTGCGGAAGCCTTGGTAAAAATGTTCTTCGCTCAGGTCTTTAACCGGGGCCATAGGAGCACCGCCTGCTGCTATCACAATAGCATCTACTTTTCCTATCTTTTCAAAAAGTTCCTCAATAGAGCGAATCGTAGTCATATCAAATTGCACATCGCCGCTTTTTGTGCCAGCAGTTATTATTTCGTGCTTATCCTGCAGCCTCCACGCTATGCGCTTTCCAATAGTTCCGGTACCTCCTACCAATAAAATTTTCATAGTTTTCAGATTTTGTTTTAGATTATGTTAAAGTAAAAGCTGCAACCCGCTGCATAATTTAAATGTTTACCAAGGCGACTAATTTCTGCTGCCCTTCACCTGTTCCTTAGTTCAATCTCTACCCTTCTGTTTAGTGCCCGGTTCCTCTCAGAGTTGTTGTCTACTTTTGGTCTGTTCTCTCCATAACCTTCGTACGCAATTCTTGCTTGGTTTATACCTTGAGTAACCAGATATTCCATCACTGCCTTTGCTCTTCTGATAGAGAGTTGCAAGTTATCTTCATCTGAGCCAACATTGTCTGTATGGCCTATAATGCGCACTGCTATATCAGGCTCGGTTTTAAGAAAGGCAGCTAGCGAATCAAGTGTCGGGAAAGCAAGTGGCAATACCACATGGCTGCCTGTTTCAAAATTAACGTCGCTTAATGTAATGGTAGTACCCACTGCAAAAGGAAAAGTAGCTGCTTTTGGCGTTTGCGGTTCTTTTGGTGATTTCTCTGACTTGGGTACCACGCTAATGTTGTCATAACAATAGTATGTGCCCTGTACTACATAGTTGCTGATAGTATCAGTTTCTGGCGGGTTCATGGCTTCCAAAGCCTGCTTATTTGCCCCTATAAAATTGCCGATAGTAATATACCGTTCGCCGCCCTTCGCTTTGTATATACCTGAAACCTTTACCCACTCCCCCATATTGCTAAGTACAGGATTTGCGGATGAGCTCATGGAAAGATATGGAACAGTTTGACCTGTAAGCGCATGCTCCTCTATACCGTATACTTTTCTAGTCGAGGGTAATCTTTTCTTGGTAAAGTATACAGTTATTTCTTCTATGGCGGGTTCTCTTACAGATGCTTTGATGGTGTAGAGGCTCACAATGTATTCCTTATTTTTCTTTAGAGGCCTGCGAAGCTCTGCCTGTGTTAACTCACTTGATGATTCGCTAAACCAATGGCACAGACAAAGATCTCCGAACTGTATGCTTGCAACACTTCGCGTTGGTAAATCTGCAAGGTAAGAATTATAGTATGGCGGATACTGAAGCACTTTATCATACTTTGACGCCACATCTGGGGTGCCGCTCACTTTTCTAAAACCTACAATGCCATCTTTAATTGTTTCCAGGCTTGGGTTTTTAACCATGTTCTGAGCACCAGCATGATACCAAACGCAATAAAACAGGAAGAACAGCAACAGAGCTTTCATTTCAAAAACTACGGCAATTGCCAGTTATAAGTATAATTAAGTCATCACTTTATCAACTGAAGCACGAAATTAAATTTACAGTCAGTTGCACTTAACATCCTGTCATCCCCACTCAAACAAAACCGCACAACCTGTTCAATTCTGAACATCTCTTAATGGTATAAAAAATTAAAAACAAACTATAATGATCTGATTTACAACACATTACTTAATTGGCACTTAAATTGGCTATATAGCTCCGAGCAAGTACAAGATAAAACTATGGATCGGGAGCTATCATCTAACACCATTAAAGCCAATAAACGCAAGCGCCTCTCACAAATTTCGGCAGCCATTGCAGTAATAGCAGTTGCCATTTTTGGGTTCAGGAGTTTGATTACGCCAAGTATAAGCCGTGACGAGATACGCACTGCGGTGGTAGAAAAGGGGCAGGTGTTAGCTACCTTAACTGCAACCGGTGTGGTAGTGCCTGAAAAAGAGCAGGTAATTACCAGCCCGATACAGGCTCGCATTGAGCAGGTAGTTCGCAGCAGCGGCGAACAGGTACAGCCCGGCGACCAGATACTGCTGCTGGACCGCTCATTTACACAACTGGCTTACGATAAGCTAAAAGACGAGCAGCAGCTAAACCAGCATAAAAGTGTGCAGATGCGCCTGCAGTTACAAAAGACACTTAACAGCCTGGAGTCGCAGTTAGAGATTAAGCACATGAACGTAAGAAGCCTGCAGGCTAGGTTAGATGATGAAAAATACCTGTTAAAAATTGGGGGCGGCACCCAAGAGCAGGTAAAGCAGGCAGAACTTAACCTTAAGATAGCACAGCAGGAGTTTTCGCAGCTAGAACGCGACATTGCCAGCGAACTTGCATTGCTAAAAGCTGACGAGCAGGAACTAAGTTATACTTTGGCCATGCAAGGCAGATCCATAGAAGAGCTTAAACGCAAAATGGAACAGGCCGAAGTAAGGGCCGGCAGCAAGGGCGTGGTAACCTGGGTAAAAAACGAAATAGGCAACAGCGTTAATGCCGGAGATGTAATTGCACGCCTCGCCGACCTGAGTAGTTTTAAAGTAAAAGCCTCTATTGCCGATACTTACGCAGAGCAGCTACAAGTTGGCAACCAAGCAAGCCTACGAGTAAATAACACCAACCTAAATGGCACCATTGCAGCCATAGAACCAACCGTAACTAATGGCACTATTACCTTTTATGTAGTGCTGCCCCATGAGGCACATAAGCTGCTAAGGCCCAATTTGAGGGTAGACGTGCAAGTCATCACTGCCACCAAACCAAACACCCTACGCGTTAAAAATGGTCCATACTTTAGAAGTGCGTCCGGTAACCAAGTCTTTATACTTCGGGAGGATGAGGTGGTACGGGTGCCTGCAACCATAGGAGTTAGCAATACTGATTTTGTGGAACTGGAGAATGGTGTAAATGTCGGTGATGAGGTGGTGATATCCTCCATGAAAGAGCACGAGCACCTTAAGAGAATGACACTGAAGAAATAGCCAGAAAGAACTATGAAATTTACATTTATACTCTTTTCACTGTTTGCGCTTATCTCTAGCAAAAGTATGGCACAGATTGCAGCAAGGGAGTTAAGCCTACAGGAGGCAGTTTTACTGGCGCAGGAGCAATCTACAGAGGCACGACAGGTGGAAACAAGCCGTGAAAACAGCTACTGGCAATGGCGCAGCTTTAAGTCCAATTACCTGCCACAGCTTAGCCTGGCCGGTACACTACCCGACTTTAGCCGCACTATTACGCCGGTAACGCAACCAGATGGCACCCTTGCTTTCCAGCCGGTCTCTATAAACAGTTCTGATGTGGGTGTGTCGCTGAGCCAGGTGATAAGCCCAACAGGTGGCCGTGTGTTTGTAACTTCACTGATGCAGCGATTTGATGATTTTGATCGTGACCAAACCCGCTATAACGGTAATCCGGCCATCATAGGTCTGGAACAGCCGCTGTTCGCCTACAACGCGCTTGCCTGGACTAAACGCATTGAACCACTTAGGTACGAAGAATCAAAAAAGCAATTCACAGAAGACAAAGAACAGCTAGCCGTAAAAGCAACAGATTTATACTTTGACTTGCTGCTGGCACAGGTTAACCAAAGTATAGCCACTAAAAATCTGGCCAACAACGACACGCTTTACCAGGTAGCGCAGGAAAAATATAATCTGGGCCGCCTCTCCAAAAACGATTTACTACAGTTGCGCCTGGCTGTGCTCAATGCCGATCTGGCGCTTGCTCAGGCAAACCTCGATGAGCAGACGGCCCTGCTGGCCCTGAAGAACTTTCTAAGTATAAAAGATACCGACCACCTGATCCTGTTGGTGCCACAACCTGCAACGGAGGCAACTGTAGTAGCAGAATTAGCCCTGGCAGAAGCTAACGAAAACCGAAAGGAGAGCACAAGCTTTAAGCGTAGGCTGTTAGAGGCCGAAAGCCAGGTTGCCAAAGCGAAAGGAGACAATAGTTTTAATGCCAGTCTTTTTGCCACCTTTGGCCTTACCGATCGAGGAGACTCCTTTACCGATATCTATAACCAACCAGACAACCAGCAACGTGCCCGCATTGGGTTCAGTATGCCGCTGTTAGACTGGGGCCGCCAACGTTCCATCACAAAAGCGGCACAGCTAAACCAGCAATTGGTAGAGTACACCATTAATCAGGAGCAGACAAACTTTGAGCAGGCGGTGATTACGCAGGTAAACCGGTATAACATGCTAAAAAACAGGATTGCCACCACCGCAGAAGCCGATGCCATTGCCGCAGAGCGCTATGAGATCGCCAGAAACACCTTTCTGATCGGGCGCATCAGCATCACAGACCTAAACATTGCCTTGGCAGAAAAAGACCAGGCCCGAAGAGCCTATATCTCCTCGCTTGGTGCTTTTTGGACAGCTTATTATCAGCTGAGAGCCCTTACGCTATTTGATTTTGAGCAGCAGCAGGCGATAAGCTACAAGAAGTAAAGGAGTGGTGTAAGATTAACAAAATACTGCAGGAATAAACAATTTAACCATTCAACAACCATCAATTAGCAAATAACTACCAACGAATAACGATATTAGAACTATGATCACGCTATCAAACATCGAGAAAGTCTACCAAACCAAAACCATTGAAACGGTAGCCCTGCAAAACGTGAACCTGCACGTACCAAAAGGAGAGTTTTTGTCCGTTATGGGGCCATCCGGTTGCGGAAAGTCTACTTTGCTAAACACTATGGGCCTGCTTGACATGCCAAGCAGCGGCACCGTTGAAATTGACGGGCAGGTTATCCAAAGCTACAAAGACAAAGAACTGGCCCACATCCGGAACGAAAAAATCGGCTTTATTTTCCAGAGCTACCATTTGGTTAATGACCTGAGCGTACTGGATAATGTGGAGCTGCCCCTCCTCTACCGCAGCGGCATTTCGGCTTCAGAGCGCAGTAAAAAAGCTAAACTTGCTTTAGAGAAAGTAGGCCTGAGTGCTCGCACCAAACATTACCCTAACCAGTTGTCGGGTGGTCAGCGCCAGCGTGTGGCCATTGCTCGTGCTTTAATCGGGCAGCCGCAAATTATACTTGCCGACGAACCTACCGGTAACCTGGACTCTGTGATGGGTGAAGAGATCATGAACATACTCCTGGACCTGAATAGAGTAGATGGCACTACTATTGTGATGGTGACGCACGACGAAGGTATGGCCTTGAAAACAGAACGCCTGGTTCGCTTCTTCGACGGGCAGCAGGTATCTGATTCTAAGGTATTTGACTACGCTAACTTATAAGGCCATGCTGAAGAACTACCTTAAAATTGCCTGGAAGGTGCTCTTGCGGCGTAAGTTTTTTACCTTCATCAGCCTCTTTGGCATCAGCTTTACACTCATGATTTTGATGGTGGCCACCGCTATGGTAAACCACCTGTTTGGACCCGGAAATCCCGAGCTTAAAACGGATAGAATGCTCTACGTGAGCAGGCTGAAAATGACGGGCGATGGCAACACGTTAGGTACCAATCCGGGATACTACTTTCTGGATAAGTATGTGCGGCCGCTTAAAACACCACAGGACGTTACATTCTACACAAGAGAATACAGCTATAACTCCTACGTTAACAATCGAAAACTACCATTGGATGTACGTTTTACAGATAGCAACTTCTGGAATATACTGGACTTTGAATTTATAGAAGGGATGCCCTACAACAAAGGAGAGGTAGATGCCATTGGCAGAGTAGCCGTCATAAACGAAGCCACCCGGCAAAACTACTTTGGCAAAAACGTAGCTGCTCTTGGTAAAGACATTGAAGTAGACAGGACAAAGTATAAAGTGATAGGTGTAGTTAAAAACGTAGCGGCAAACCGTATTTACACTTACGCCGATGTGTGGCTACCTTATACAAACATCAAAGAAGATTACCGTCAGCCCCAGTTTGGGGGTAGCTTCGAAGCTATTATTCTTGCCGGTTCTCCTTCTGATATGGACAGAATAAAAGCGGAGTTTAGGCAGGCTACCACGAACTTAACCATACCAGGCCCTGATGCTGCCTATTATAAAAATGTATACATTTATCCAGACACGTTGGTAGAGTCCTATATCAGAGGTATAACCAGTGCTGAGGGAGAAATAAACATTGCCTTATTCTTTACCTGGGTCTTTCTGGGAATGCTCATTTTCATGCTGCTGCCCACTATCAACCTGGTAAACATCAACATTAGCCGCATCATAGAGCGTGCCTCAGAAATTGGTGTTCGCAAGGCGTTTGGTGCGTCGTCTGCAACTCTTGTTGGGCAATTCCTGGTAGAAAATATTATCCTGACCCTGATTGGAGGTGCACTTGGCCTGTTGCTGGCACAAGCGGTGCTGTATTTTATCAATAGCAGTGGCATAATACCTTACTCCAGCCTAGCTATAAACTTATCTGTTTTTGCCTATAGTTTATTAATCTGTATTGTTTTTGGATTCTTGTCCGGTGTGTATCCGGCTTATAAAATGTCTAAGCTGCACGTGGTAGCAGCCCTGAAAGGAGGTAACGTATGATCCGCCATTTATTTAAACTGATGTGGAACAGAAAGCGGGGTAACTTTCTGATGATTGTGGAGATATTTTTCTCCTTTCTGGTACTTTTTGGTGTATCTACCCTATTGTTATACTTTTATACAAATGCTACCAAGCCATTGGGTTTTAAATACGACCATGTATGGGTGTTGCAAACCTATAGCCACGACATGCCCGATGCAGAAATACGAGTGCGGACAGGGGAATTGGTAAAGCAGCTGAGAAACCTGCCACAGATCGAACACGCCGCCCTGGCAGGCCCCAATGGGCCATATACAAGAAGCTCGTCCAATACTGAGTTGACCCATGGAAACTTACAGCTAATATCTAATGTGATAACAGTGCAGGATAATGCATTTAAGGATGTTATGGGAATAGAGATGGTTAGCGGACGTTGGTTTACTGATCAGGATGCTTTCTCTAACAGGATGCCTATTGTAATTACCAAAGATGTGGAGGAGGCTTTTTTCCCAGGTGAATCGGGAATTGGAAAAACAGTTATGCGCGGCGACAGAGAAAGAACCATAATCGGGGTGATTACTGCTTTTAAACCTACTGGAGAAATGGATGACCTCACCAGCTCATACTTTGAGAGAACAGCGTTAGAGGATACTGCTTCAAGGGCTATGAATACAATTTACCTCAAGATAAAACCAGGCACCAATCCTCAGTTTGAAGAAGAAGTATTAGAAATGGCCTCCAATATCGGCACCGGCTGGACATTGGACCTGCAGCAGGTACCCGATATGCGCCGCTCATACCTGAAAGAGATTCTGACTCCGATGATTATATTCGCTATTGTCTGTGCCTTTCTGATTTTAAACGTGGCGTTAGGGTTGTTTGGAGTTTTGTGGCACAACATAAACAAGCGTCGTTCCGAAATTGGTCTTCGCCGTGCGTTGGGTGCCTCAGCAAGCAGTGTTTATAAGCAGTTTATTGGGGAGATTATGGTGCTTGCGACCTTTGGTCTTATAGTGGGTTGCTTCTTTGCCGTACAGTTCCCGCTGCTGGGTATTATACAGGAGGTTCCCTCCGAGACTTTTGTAAAAGCAATACTTACTTCTGTATTACTGATTTATACTTTAGTAATTATCTGTGCACTGTATCCGAGTAAACAGGCCGCGGCCATACATCCAGCTATTGCCTTACACGAAGATTAGGCTGCAACTGCGTCATTTATCTTAATAAAACTTATATTTATACTTCTAATTCGCCCATAAACCATGATCCTGATAATAGATGATGACGTAGCGATACGTGCATCGCTTAGCTTGCTGCTAAAGCAGAATGGCTTTAAAACCAAAGAGGCGTCCTCTCCCGAGGAGGCGCTTCTGTTGGCTGAGCAGCATGCCCTGAAGCTTGTGATCATGGACATGAACTTCTCCATGGATACCACCGGCCACGATGGATTGGCATTAATTGAGCAGTTCAAAAAAATATACCCTCAGCTTCCGGTTATACTTATTACTGGTTGGGGCTCTATCAGCCTGGCCGTGGAAGGCATGCGTTTGGGTGCAGCAGATTTTATTACTAAACCCTGGAGCAATGATTATTTACTGCAGGCGGTGCATACGGCCCTTAGCCTTTCCGAACAGGCGTCCGAAGGCAGTGGGGAGTCACTTACACGCAAAAAGCTGGACCAGCAGTATGATTTCCGAAACATTGTTGGCCAAGACCCACAGTTGCTGCAGCTTCTAAAAAAAATAGGGCAAATAGCGCCCACCGATGCCTCTGTTTTAGTTGAGGGCGAAAGCGGAACAGGAAAAGAACTGATAGCGGAGGCTGTACACCGGAACAGCCTCCGTAAATCGCAGCCGTTTGTAAAAGTAAACTTGGGGGGCATCTCCTCTACCCTTTTCGAAAGCGAAATGTTCGGCCACAAGCGGGGTGCCTTTACCGATGCCAAATCTGACAGAGTGGGGCGTTTTGAGATGGCCAACAAAGGCACTATTTTTCTGGATGAGATTGGAGAACTAGACATGAACAGCCAGGTAAAGCTGCTGCGCGTGCTACAAGACCGAACTTATGAGGTACTTGGCGACAGCCGCTCACGCAAGTTAGACATCAGGGTAGTGTGTGCCACCAACCGTGATCTGGCAAAGCTTGTGGAAGAAGGAAAGTTTAGAGAAGACCTTTACTACCGCATCAACCTGATCAAGGTAAAGCTGCCGCCCTTGCGCGAGCGCGAAGAGGACATTCCGCTACTGGTGCAGTACTTTGTAGATAACCTGAAACAAATTTACAACCGGCCAGAGTTGAAAATAGGCCAACGGGCACTACTGTGGCTAAAAAGTCTGCATCTTTCGGGTAACATCCGGGAGTTGAAAAACTTGGTAGAAAGAACTGTGCTTGTTGCAGAGCAGCCGGTGCTGGAGGCTGAAGATTTCCAGGCGCAGGCGCAGCAAAGCCCATCTAAACCCGGCGACAGAACATTGCCAGCCGTTGGCTCCATGACGCTAGATGAAATGGAGGCCTCCATGATAAAGAAATCCATGGACCACTATCACAACAACATCAGCAAAGTGGCAAGAGCCTTAGGATTAAGCAGAGCTGCCTTGTACCGCCGACTTGAGAAGTTTGATATCCCTTATGACCTTGCGCAGTAAGTTTATACTTTTTGCAGTGTTGGTGCACGTACTATTAGGAGTGCTTGCATGGCACCTGCTGCTGGAGAATAAGTACCTTTTTCTAGGGATGGAGCTGCTTATACTTTGCTCTGTTTTTGTCACATTCCAATTATACAGATCCTTCTTTAAGCCACTGCACCTAATCCGGGCCGGCATTGAGTCTATAAAGGACAAAGACTTCTCCTCTACTTTTACTGCTGTTGGTCAAAAAGACCTCGACGACTTGGTAAATGTATATAACCGCATGATCGGGCAGTTGCGCCATGAACGTGTGGCACAGGCAGAAAAGCACTTCCTGCTGGAGAAATTAATTCAGGCCTCACCGGCTGGCATCATACTTCTGGGCTTTGATAATCAAATAGAAAGTATAAACCCTGCTGCAGAACGATTTCTGGGGCAGCAACTACCCGAACTGCAGGGCAAGCACATAAGCCAGCTACCCGATGACTGGGGCACGCATTTGCAAAAGTTGCCAACAGGGCAATCTGTAACAATTAGAATACATGGCACCTGGACATACCGCTGCCACCGTGCCCATTTCCTGGATCGTGGTTTTCAGCATTACTTTATACTAATAGAGGAGTTAACCGAAGCCATACTACAGAACGAACGGCAGGCTTATGAAAAAGTGATTCGGGTAATGTCGCATGAAGTTAACAATACTACCGGAGCCATTAACTCCATACTTGGCTCTTTGCAGCATTACGCCAACCAGTTGCTACCCGATGATAAAGCAGATTACGAACATGTGCTTCAGATTGCCATTGACCGCAATACAAACTTAAGCCGGTTTATGGCTAATTTTGCTGATGTAGTACGCCTGCCTATGCCAAACAAAGAAGCCACAGATGTACATGCACTCCTCCGCGACCTGCACCGGCTCTTAAAACCCGAGCTGGAGAAGCGTCACATTCAGTTTAATGAGAAACTGGCAACTATGCCCCTGTATGTATCACTCGATAAAAATCAGATGGAGCAGGCACTACTCAATATCTTTAAAAATGCAATAGAAGCCATACATGAAAACGGTGAAATAGAAGTGCACACGCAAGTAAACCCTCCAAGAATTGTAATCAGCGACAATGGCGAAGGGATTTCAGATAAAGTGAAGCAAAACCTATTCACCCCATTTTATACTTCTAAAAAAACTGGCCAAGGTATAGGCTTAACTATGGTACGGGATATACTTATGCACCATGGCTATACTTTCTCCCTCAAAAGCAATGGTAATGGCCACACCGAATTCACGATCAACATGCATAAATCATAGCACCAACACACACTATATCAACAAATTACACTAGCAATAAGTAATCAATATAATCCTAGTCTTTTTAAAAGCCCAAATATACTTAAGCAACAAGACGTAGCTCATATAACTGCACTTGTAATATTCTCCTATACAATGAGAATCTAATATTTTAATTATCATTTATCTGATAATTTGTTACCAGACACGCATTTATATTATAATTATTTTAATATACCGATTCATATTCTAATGAATGTAACCTTCAGAATAATTTTTTCGTATGGCGGCGGTGTTTCGTTTGAAAATTATTTGTAGATTGTATCTATAGTTAACAGGTTATCATTATGGAATACAATATTATAGTTGCTCCTGATTTAGAAGTTTTAGCAACTGAAGTAGCGGGTTTTATACCGATGGGATGGAAATTGAAGGGTGGAATACTGGAGCACATGGATGGCTATGCGCAACAGTTAGTACGTTACCCGGGTGCAGTAGCCAGGGCGCAGCGTAAGCCTGCTATTATTAAAAGCAGAAGAACCAAATGGATTGAATAGCCAAACCTAAAGATATTAAAGCCAAAGGTAAACCGTTTCGGGGCATAGCATAAAAGCTTGCACTGAAACGGTTTTTTATTTTTGAACTTTTTAAATATAGCTTATACTTATTAAAGTATTTTAGTCCTAATCTCACTACTATTCTCCTACCTTCTAAATTCTCTAAAAACTTCACTTACTGCTTGTAAAGCAAGTTACAATATTAATTTAACGGAATATTTTCTCTTTTCAGCATCTTTTTCTGCCAGCCTAAGTATATATGGCTGAAATAATTTTTACACCTAACGGATTGCACATTTCACGCTATTGCGTTGGGTCGCCAGATCCGGCTGATTAACACCCTTAATTGTAAAACATGAGAAAAATTCTTTGCTACCTGCTGCTAATCTTCGTAGCTGCATCCTGTATTTCGAAGAAAGAGTTGGTTTACATGCAAAACGAGAAACTTAAAACAAATACACCAACCAACTTTACCACTACCTATAAAGAGTATCAGTTACAGGCAAATGATGTACTATCTATTAAAGTATTAAGTGTACAGCCAGAACTGTCTAATCTCTTTAACATTACAGACCCTAATAATGCCTTTGGCATGGCTAACCCTAGTAGCCTTTTTTTAAGCGGCTACTCTATAGATAAAGATGGCAATGTGAAGTTACCTACCATTGGCGAGGTAAAAGTTGGCGGCTTAACAGTAACCCAATCGCAGGCCCTTATTCAGCGCAACCTCGATAAATATGTTAACGATGCCACAGTAGTTGTAAAACTTTTGAGCTTTAAAGTGAGTGTGTTAGGAGAAGTACGAAACCCTGGCTACTACTACGTGTATAATGAACAAGCGAACCTTCTGGAAGCTTTAAGTATGGCCGGCGACCTTACCCAAGGGGCCAGCAGAGAGAATATAAAGTTGATACGTCAGAAACCAGGCGGCACCGAGGTGGTATTACTAGACCTCAAAGACCCAAACCTCGTACAATCTCAGTACTACTTCCTCAAGCCAAATGATGTGCTTTACATCGAACCACGTAAGACACAGATAAAGAGGGATAACCTTGTTGTTGTAAGCGCAATTCTAGGTGTACTCTCTACGGCAGGTTTAATATTAAATTTTGTTAATATAAAATGAAAAAACCAAATAAAGAACATGAAATAGACCTAAGAAGTTGGCTATTTAAGTTCAGATCGAGATGGTACCTATTTGCAGCATTTACCATCCTGGCGCTTGCAGCGGCCTTTGTTTACATAAAGAGTTCTGAAAGAATTTATGCTTTTCATGCCACCTTGTTGCTCGGAGACCAGCAAACAGGTTCTAAAAAAGCACAGGAATTGCTAGAGTTGCTTCACGTACAGGATAAAGGTATAAAAGTAGAAGACGAAATCGGCTTACTTACGTCTGCCGACATGATCAAATCTGCACTGCAAAAACTAGATTTCTCAACTTCTTATTATAAAGTGCCTGACCATTGGCTTAACAGTGGCTTTGACCTTATTAAGGAAGAGCAGTTTGAAACAACACCTTATATCGTAGAGCTCGATACTTCTGGCGTACAGCTAGTGGATATACCATTTGAGGTTAAGGTGCTTAACGATAAGGAGTACGAGCTTAGCGTTGAGGGAGAAAATGTACCCCGTTATGACTTTAACAAGCATAATGTATTAGGGTATGTTCCTTATATAAGCTTTACTAAAGTACTTAAGTTTAACGAACCTTATGAGGATGAGAATATAAAATTTACACTAACCAGAAATAACAAGCAAAGCGGCGCACAGCTGGCTAAGAAATACTATTTTGTGTTAAACAGTCTGGATAGCCAGGTTGGCCAGCGCCTGTCTACACTGCACATTGAACCAATAGACCGAGATTCCCGTGTGCTGCGCTTAAGTACTAAAGGCTCCATACCAGACAAGGAAATGCTTTTCCTGAATACGCTGATGGAGGTTTATGTTGCCCGCGATTTGGAAGAAAAGAACATGAACGGCCGTAAGACGCTTGAGTTCATCGACAACCAGATTGCCTCACTTACAGATTCTCTTAAACAAAGTAAGCAGGCATTGTCTTCTTTCCGTTCAGCTAACAAAATTTCTAACATTGATGCGCAAGCAAACAGCACTTATGAGCGTTTGTCGCAATTAGAGGTAGATAAAGTTAAACTTTACACCGACAGGCAATATTACAGTGCCATCCTGGAAGAAATTGAGAACAACAAAGGCTTTACAGAAGCGGTGTCTCCGGCAGTAGCTGGTGTTCAGAACCCGATTCTGGCTAACCTGTTCCTCGAGCTATCTGACCTGAACAAGCAAAAGGCAGGCTACAAAGCAAGTGCAACCCAGATCAACCCAATGCTGAAAGAGGTAGATGGTAAGATCGCTAGTATAAGAAGCGCTATTGTAGCCAACCTGAGAAACCTGATAAGCTCTGCCGACATCTCTATAAGAGAAACAGAAAAACGAATTGCCTCCCTAGAAGCAACACTGGCTAGGCAACCGGAAAACGAGCGCCGCCTTGCTGATTTGAAAGGACAGGCTGATTTTATTGATAAAAAGTATGAGTTCCTGCAGGAGAAACGTGCCGAGGCCGCTATCTCGTTGGCAACCAACACTACCGATAAGAAAGTAGTAGACCGTGCATCTTTCTGGGGTGCAGGCCCGGTAAACGCTCAGCCTCGCATAATCTACATGCTGGCGCTGATTATTGGCCTTCTTATACCCGCTGCATTTATTGTACTGTTCGATAACATGGATAATACCATTCAGGGTAAGAACGACATTAGCTCTATTACGAACATTCCTTTCTTGGGTGTAATCGCTCACGGTACAAAGTCTGATAAGCTGGCAGTTAAAAACAATCCTAAATCAGCCATTGCAGAGTCGTTCAGGTCTATCCGTATCAACCTGCAGTACCTCATGGCTGACACTAATTTTAAAGTAGTTGGCGTTACCTCCTCTATCTCCGGCGAAGGCAAGACATTCTGTTCTGTAAACCTTAGCAGCGAGTTTGCGGCATCTGGCAAACGAACCATACTTATAGAGTCTGATATGCGTAAGCCAACTTTTGGCAAGTACTTTAATGTGAGCGATGCAGTTGGCCTGTCTACTTACCTGAACCAGGACATGCCACTTGAGGAAGTGGTGCAGAAAACGGATAACCCTAACCTGGATATTATTCCGTGTGGACCAATTCCAGACAATGCGCTTCACCTGCTGGAGATGCCTCGCATGCAGCAGCTGGTAGCAGAGTTGCGCCATAAGTATGATTACATCGTGATCGACACACCGCCTATTGGCTATGTATCAGAGTACTTTATACTTATGAAACACATGGATACAAATATTTATGTAGTAAAGCATAAGTACACCAATAAAGATCTGCTAAACCAGGTAAACGAGTTGTATGCTGCTAAAAAGATAAAGAACATACACATCGTAATTAACGACCTTAACTTCGATAAAACATACGAGTACGGTTATAAGCGTAAGGCCAGCTATTACTATGTATAGCAGGTTGCTGAAACCACAACTTTAAATATATGAGGCGCCCACTTTCATTTTGTTGGTGGGCGCTTTTAGTAAAAAGCAATTGAGCAGCCGGGATGAGTAAAGGATTAGCTTCTAAAGCATTTAGTGGATTAAAATGGACTTCTGCCTCCACTATAGTCAATGCAGCCATGCAGATAGGCTATACTTCGGTGATGGCAAGGTTGCTTGCGCCAGAGGCTTTTGGTCTTGTTAGCCTGGCAACAGTTATACTTGGTTTTGGTAATTACTTTGCCACCATGGGCCTGAATCAGGCTGTTATTCAGAAAGAAGAGCTTACAAAAGCCAATATCAGGGCGGCATTTACAACCTCAGTTCTATTAGGATTTGTATGTACCATTGCCATGTGGCTGTTTGCCCCTACTGCCGCTGTTTTTTTCGAGAATGAAGAGGTAACGCCTGTTGTTCGTGCGCTATCATTTATGTTTTTAATAAATGGTCTTGCATCTACTGCCATTAGCATACTACAACGAGAGATGCGTTTTAAAGCCATCGGTATATTAGATACCATTTCGTATAGTATATCATACTTGATAGTTGGCGTTGTGCTGGCTTACATGGGCTTTGGTTTCTGGAGCCTTGTGTATGCTACTATTACACAGATGTTCCTCTCCTGTGCTGGGTCCTACTTTATGGTAAGGCACTCTGTAATACCAACTTTTGCATGGTCTGCCTACAAACCGCTTTTCAGCTACGGCAGCAGAATGTCTTTTTTGGGTGTACTGGAGTACGTTTACTCGCAACTGCACATTATACTGGTAGGCAAGGTATTGGGCATGCACAAACTGGGTATTTACACCAGGGCGCACATGCTGGTAAATCTGCCGATGTACAACATTACCCGTACCCTATCTAAAGTCATTTTCCCTTCCTTCAGTAAGCTGCAAAACGACATCAAGAAGCTAGGGCAAGTATACTTATCCAGTATAACTCTGTTGGCAGCCGTGCTGATCCCAATATGCATGGGAATTTTGGTAACTGCGCCGGAGCTTGTCCGAATTGTGCTCGGAGAGCAATGGGGCGAGTCTATACCAGTGCTGCAAGTATTGAGTTTGGCTATTCCGATAGGGTTTATCACGATGTTTTCAGGTATAGTATGCGATGCCAAGGCAGAGCTTAATCTTAAAATTGTAATCACAATTATTTACATGGTGGTGCTGGTTGGCCTGTTTATGTTGCTGCGCGGCTATGGACTAGTAGGTTTTGCCCTGGCAGTATTGTTCGGGGAAATCATCAGGATGGGGCTTTTTCAGTTCGCCATGAAACGTATTTTGGGTGTATCCTTCGGAAGCCAGCTGCGTTGTTATATACCAGGTGTTCTGAACGGTGTTGTTATAGCTGTAGCCGTACACCTGTTAAGCTTATTTTTAAGAGAGATGGAACTGCCTGTTGTAGCCATATTTGCTATACAACTGGCAGCCTGCGGCATACTGTTTTTGCTGCTAACACTGCTGTTCCCGCATAAGGTACTAAAGGCTGAAATCAGTCTGGTACTAAATAAAATGGGTTTACAAGGCAATTCAGCCAGTTTTACCGGGCGCATCATCTCCAAGTATAAAAACAGTTTTATAAACGAGCCGGAAGGAGTTTGAGACGATGAATAAGAACTTTACCATTGGCATATCCGGGCCTATAAATCTGGGCTTGCTAGATTGGAACATAGATAAAACACAATTACCCCCAACAAATCAGTTTCCGCTTACATCGCACCTGATAAATGCCTTGCTTAAGCGCGGGTACAAAGTAATTGGCTACACCAATTCTAATAATATTACAGAACCCCTTGTGCTGGAGGACGGTAACCTTACCGTTTGCATAGGTAGAACCAAACCGCAGGCAGGCAGACGCCTTTTTGATTTTGAGCGCCAAGAGCTATTGGACCATATGGTGGCCCGCCCTGCTGATATTATATATGCATTCTGGAGTTATGAATACTCCTGGGCCGGCTTGGATAGCGGTATTCCTACTATTGTAAGTGTACACGATGTGGCTTCCCGTATCTTCTTCACACAGCCAGATATTTTTAGGCTGGTGCGCTGGTATATGAACTACCGGGTATTGTCTAAAGCAAAGTATGTGGTGGCTAACTCAGATTACACGTATAAGCAACTGTCTGGGGCAGTGAAGCGAAAAACCAAAATAGCCTATAACTTTTACGACACTTCCTTTGAGAAAAGTATACCTAAGGGCTTGGAGAAGCAAAACTACATTGTATCAGTTAGTATGGGCTTCACCAAACGCAAAGGCGTACCAGCGTCATTGGAGGCATTTGCCAAACTTAGAAAAAAGTATCCAGATCTGGAGTACCACCTGATAGGCGTGGATATGGAAGAAGGTGGCTATGCACATCAGTATGCCCTTGAAAAAGGGTTAGCAGATGGTGTGCAGTTCCTGGGCCCGCTGCCTTTTGAGGAATTGCTGCGCCAGGTAGCGCAGGCAAAGGTGCTGGTGCACGCTTCTGTAGAAGAGTCTTTTGGGATGGCAGTGTTGGAGGCTATGGTAGTAGGAACACCAGTTGTGGGTGGCAAAAAAAGCGGATTCATACCACATCTTTTAAATAAAGGCAAAGCAGGCATGCTCTGCAACGTAGATAAACCAGCTGACATAGCCGCAGCCACTAATAAGCTACTAAAAGACGAAGCTTTTGCTCAAAAGATAACCCAAAAGGCAGCAGCCTTCGCAAAAGATAACTTCTCCGAAGAGGTAGTAGTGGACAAGCTGATACGAAATATGCAAAAAGTGCTTCTGCAGGAAACATCTGTAAAAAACAGTAAAGCAAATGCTCATCCTCAGAAGCTACCAAAAGATAAGATAGCGACTATTCATGAAGTTTAACTACAGCGTTTTATTTACAGCTCCGCTCGTCCTTATTATGCTAATGGATGAAATGTTCCTGGAGCTGGTCTCGCAGAAAAACGAGGTGATGAAGGGCGTATTTTTGGCTCTCATGGTTAAGTTTGCTGCAGTGGTATCGATGGGGTACAGCCTGTACAATATAAAATACATGTCGCCGTATATGCGCGTCATGTTTATACTTACGTTCTTATTTGTGCTGGGCATGGTATTCGAAAGTATGCTCAAGTATAGCACGCCACTTGTGTATCCTCACGTGTTCCTGAAGGTGTTCCTCTTCTTTTATACTTTCTTTATTTATACCTACTACAGAAAGAACGAATACTTTAACCTGGAACATATTATCTGGTTTATACTTATTGGTTTTTGCCTGAACGTGGTCACCGTTAACAGAGAGTCGCTAAGTATAGCAGCCTTTACCAGCCACGATAGGGGAGTTTATGCCACCTCTGTATACATGATCGTGATTCCTTTCCTGTACTTTATGAGTAAGTACCTGTTCAAAGGCGGTTTGTTTAACATGGGGATGGCTTTCCTGGTCCTGTTCATGATCGTCTTTTTCCAGCACCGCACCGTCTGGATCACAACGATATGGGTACTGGGGATTTATGTGATGCTTGTTAAGTTTAAGTCTATTACTGAAGTAAACTTTAAGAAGCTTATCCCGCTTGGAGTAACTGTTTTCATCGTCGGCTTAATCAGTAGTGTTTTTGTGTTTTCCATGAACCCTGAGATTGTGGAGAAGTTCCAGTCCAACTTCTCTGATATTGAAAACATGGACTCGCAGGGTACCGGTGGTTGGCGCTACCAGCAATTTATGTCTTACTGGCCTTTTGTGGTAGAGAACCCCATTTGGGGCATGCGCTTCGAAGGTTTTGAACTTCCGATACAATTCTGGCGAGAAGACATTAATCAGCCCGTATTTGAAGACGGAAACGGGCATTTCTTTCATAGTTTTTACATGGATGTGCTGTTCTATATTGGCAGTGTGGGCTTATTGCTTTACTGGCTGGTTAAGTTCTACGCCATTCACAGAGGTTTCAGGCTAAAGCACCTGGGGCAGGAACAAATCGTACTGCTGTCGTTTATCAGCAGCGGCTTTGTGTTCGGTATATCGTATATACTTCCCTACTTTTTTTACGCTATACTTGGCCTTACCATCGCTTACCTAGACTCACCTTCTGAAGACAATGTAAGCTACCTGAAAGATTTTGCCAAAAGAAGAAAAGACTATATCAAGAGACTGCGATTACAGCAAAATAATGTACCTGAGTTGATAACCACAAGCTAAAAATAGCAGTACTACCATATATAAAACCCTTATTACAAATATGAGTATTACTACTCCTAACGAACCATTGCACACTCCGGTGTTGCTGATCATATTTAATAGAGCAAATACCACCCAACAGGTTTTTGACCGCATTAGACAAGTAAAGCCTAAAAAGCTTTACGTAGCCGCCGACGGTCCACGCCCCCATGTACCCACCGATGCGGAACGCTGTGCCGAAACACGCCGCATTGTAGAGCAGGTAGATTGGGACTGTGAAGTAAAAACGCTCTTCCAGGAAAAGAACCTGGGTTGCGGCGTAGCTCCCTCTACATCTATCTCCTGGCTTTTCGAGAACGAGGAAACCGGGATTATACTTGAAGATGACTGTGTGCCCTCTAAAAGCTTTTTCTGGTTTTGCCAGGAGGTGCTCGAAAAGTATAAGCACGACACCAGGGTGATGCATATAAGCGGCAATAATTACCTGAATGGCTGGCGCCGCGATAACGATTACTCTTATTACTTTTCTGATAAAGTAAATGCCTGGGGATGGGCTACCTGGCGCCGTGCCTGGCAGCTTTTCGATTTTCACATCCCTACTTACTCAGAACTAAAACAGAAAGGCTACCTGAACGGCATTTTCCTGAACAAGCTGGAAGAAAAGTATAGACTTGGCCAACTAGAGAAAACATACGCCAACATACAGAAAGGCGATGTGTGGGATTACCAGTGGGAGTTTACCGTATACAGCAACTCTGGCCTTTGCGTAATACCGGAGGTAAACCTGGTACGTAACATCGGTTTCGGCGAAGATGCCACCCATACCTTTAACATGCACGATAAAAACGCTTATGTACAGGAGAAAGAAATAGCTTTCCCGTTGCGTCATCCGCGCTTCGTGCTACGGGACATCGAGTCCGACAAAAGAAACTTTAATTACCTGATTAAAAATAAGGTTAGTTCCAAGCTGAAAGCATTATTCAACTTCAGCCTGTAACTGCCTCACAACCTATGAAATTACTTTTATCAGCATACGCCTGCGAACCGAACCGTGGCACAGAACTGGGCAATGGCTGGAATTGGGCGCTGAACACTGCCAAACTGGGCCATGAAGTATGGTGCCTGACTACGGTAGAAGGCAGAGCTAATATAGAGAAAGAAGTAGAAAAACTAAATTTGCCCAACCTGCACATCGTGTTTGTGGAGGTGCCCAAACTAATAGATAAGCTGTTCCAATATCACCTGGGCTTTTACCCGCATTACTTATATTGGCAGCAACAGGCGTATAAAAAAGCAAAAGAGCTTGATAAAGAGATAAACTTCGACTTGGTGCACCATGTAACCATTGGCAGTTTACAACTGGGCACAGCGCTGTGGCGATTAAATAAGCCACTCATTTTTGGTCCGGCTGGCGGCGGACAGGAGGCTCCAAGGGCCTTCAAGAAGTACTTCTTCGGCTGGTGGAAAACAGAAGTCGTTCGCTCCTGGATAAGTAAACTGTTGCTACAGGTAAACCCGGATGTACGCAAGACCATGCGCCATGCTTCACTGGTACTTACTACCAATGAAGATACCTTTAACATGGCACGAGACAACGGAGCATTAAACCCACAGATGTTTCTGGATACCAGCCTGCCGGAGAGCTTTTACCCGGAAGCATACCCGGAGAGAACATCTTCTAAAGAGCTGCAAATACTGTGGGTTGGAAGGCTATTTGCCCGTAAAGGCTTACCGCTTGTGCTGGAGGCACTTGGTAAAGTAAATCCTGCCGTACCGTTTAAGCTCACCATACTCGGCGATGGCCACATGCACGACATGGTTCCGGACCTGATTAGAAAGTATAACCTACAGGATAAAGTAGACTGGAAAGGCCAGGTGCCGTGGGATGAAGTGAAACGCGCCTACACAGAGAGTGACCTGTTCATGTTCTGCAGCCTGCGCGATTCTTCTGCCGCCCAATTTTTAGAGTCGATGGCTTATGGGTTGCCTATACTTACCCTGGACCTTCATGGCGGAAAAAATCTTGTTCAGGATAACGCTGGCATTAAAGTTTCCGTAACTACACCGGAGCAAACAGTTGCCGAGCTGGCAAAGGCCGTGGAGCACCTGTATTACAATCCGGAACTACGCGAGGAGATGGGCAGAAATGGTTATGCTTTTTCAAAGTCCCAGACCTGGACCGTTAAAACAAAACATATCAATGAGTTCTACAACAAGTATACATTAGCCGATACTGAAGAACTAACTGTTATACCTTAGCCCTTTATACAATGATACATATCGTTATACCCGTTTTTAACCGCAAGCATTTTACAAAAGAGTGTCTACTGTCGCTGCGCAGGCAAACCAACACATCTTACAAAGCAATTGTAGTAGATGATGGCTCTACAGACGGTACAGCTGATATGCTGGCAACCGAGTTCCCGGAGGTGGAGGTACTTTTTGGAGATGGAAACCTGTTCTGGACAGCCAGTGTAAACATGGGTATCAAACATGCACTCCAGCAAGGCGCTGAATACGTGATGACGCTTAATAATGACCTGGAGGCAGCGCCGGATTTTATAGAAAAGACTTATAAATGGATGGCTGAGAAGCCAAACGCCATTATCGGTGCCCTGGAAATGGACGCAGCCACCCGTGAGCCGGCCTTTGGAGGCGAGATCATCGATTTTAAGCTGAACAAAGTAAGCTACTTACTTCAGGATCTACCAAAAGAAAAGCAAGTAGGCATCCATAAAGTATCGCAACTGCCCGGCCGTGGTTTGCTAGTACCAAGAGCTGTATTCGAGAAAATCGGTTTACTGGACCAGGACAACTTCCCGCACTATGTAGCTGACTATGACTTTACCCACACCGCCTTGCGCAATGGGTTTGAGCTATACTGCAACTACGACGCTAAAATTTATACTTACCCCGAAGAAAGCGGTGAGCGCAAAAACCGCCAATCGAAGTCAATTAAGAACTTTTACAAGCATTTGTTCGATATAAAAGGAGGTGGTAACCTGCGCGATTTCACAAGATTCACATTAAAAAACTGCCCGAGCCCTTATATACCATACTACCTGGCTAATGGCTACGCCAGACGTATATTCGGGTATATCTTAAAATGATTTATACTTTCGCTGTAAATAAAACCAGTTTATACTTTGCCGCATTCTGGAGACGAAAAGTTTCTGGGCTGCGGCTTATACTTTTTATGCTCGTGCTACTGCTGGCCTCTATTGCTCTGTTCAAAGCTATGAAACAGTCGCCGCATGCAGCAAAACAAGGCTACACCGGTCCAATCATTATCACGAAAGGGGGCGTTTACACTGGAAACTGGGAATCCAAAAGCTCAGATGTTCCTACGCTGGATATCCGAACAAAAGAGCCTGTCATTATTGAAAATTCCAAGATAAGAGGAGCTGGCCCATTAATACGCTCATTGGGCTATTCGGCAAACATTACAGTTCGCAACACAAAAGGCTACGGCATCACTCCTACCCCCTATTCCGACTATAAAAAGCCACGTCGTTTTCTGGCGGCAGATCACTTCAGAAACATTGTAGTAGAGAATTGCTACATGGAAAACACAGCAGGCATATACTTGGGCCAACGCTACGAAGGTGACGGTACACCCCAAAATACAGTAAGTCTTAAGTTTAACAAAGTAAAAAACATAGACGGCCGGATTTATAATGGAGTGGCTATAGCGCAATTTGTACAGTTTAACTACCGTGGCGAAGCACCACATATCGAAATTGCCTGGAACGAGATAATTAATGAACCTGATAAGTCAGCCGTAGAGGACAATATCAACATCTACAACTCACGGGGCACACCTTCCTCGCCTATACGCATTCACAACAACTACATACAGGGAGCTTTCCCATTTCCTGCCACTTCAGATAAGTATTCCGGCGGGGGCATAATTACAGATTCACCTGATGCAGACTCAACAATTGCCACAGCATACGTTAAGGTTTATAATAACCAACTGGTAGGCCTTGGCAACTACTGTCTGGGAATTGCCGGCGGCAACAACATTGAGATGTATCGAAACAGGGCGATTGTTTCAGCCAGGTTCAGAGACAACAGCCTTTACAAATGCTGGACTGGAGGTATATGGGCTAAAGATTATTACAAGATGAACGCTACCTTCAACAACAAAATGCACAGCAACACACTGGGCATTGTAGGGCAAACCGGCACTTGGCGAAATGAGATCATGGACAGTACTTTTGTAGCCGCTGCTACTTTTTCTAACTCTATTATAGCAGGTGAGATCACTCCTGAACTGGAAATAAGAGAATACAAACGCTGGCTTAACAAACTTGATCAGAACAAGATAAAGCTTGGTCCTACTTCTGAGTCTTTTACAGATGCTTTCTAATATATAGGTTCTAATTTGTACTTATCAAAAGAAGTCAAATAAATACAGGGTATTAAAGTATACATATATTTATACTTTAATACCTTTCATAATATCTGAAATATATTTTAATTTTATATTATTTTGAACTGTAATATTAACTAAATAAAAGGGTACATACACCCTCAAAAACAGCTCTTTTAAAATATAACTAATTTAAGCACTGCAACTTTTTTAAGTCACGTCATCAACATAAAACCCTGCATTAAACTCTAAATTAAGCGTTTTTACCATTTAAATTCTATAACTTTTCCATATCACTATAATTTTTTTAAGAATTTAATGAGAATATTGTAGCATTTATAAAAAAATCTCTCCTATATTTGCAACAACTTATATATGAATAGATTAGCCACACACTAAAACAAAAGCATTAAAAAAGAGAAGTTGTCTACAGTGTTGATTCTGCGCCAACAGCATCAGGTCACAAACACTTCTTGAGTTATTAGTAAAATTAAATTTCAACTTTTTTAGCCAAATTAGATGAAAAACCTTTCCTCTTACACAGGGAAGAGCGTTGGAAGGACGTATTTTGCCTTCTTGCTTACTTTAGTATTGTGTGTACTATTCCCAATTTCTGACTCATTAGCTCAAACCTATAGCGGCCCGATCGTTATTACCAAGGGCGGCACTTACACTGGTAACTGGGAGTCCCGCGACTCGGAGGTTTCCGCTGTCGAAATCCGCACCTCAGAGCCAGTAGTGATTGTTAACTCAAACATCCGCGGCGCTGGTCCTCTAGTGAGATCATTAGGTAACTCTGCCGATATCACTATTAGAAATACAAACGGTTACGGCATTACCCCAACGCCATGGGTGAGCTACAAGAAAGCCCGTCGCTTTTTGGGCGTGGACGTGTTCAGAAATATCGTGGTGGAGAACTGCTACATGGAGAACACGGCTGGCATCTACATCGGCCAGCGCTACGAAGGCAATGGCACTACTGCTAATACGATTAAGATCCGCTATAACAAGGCCAAAAACATTGATGGCCGTGTATACGGCGGCACCACTTTCGCTCAGTTTGTGCAGTTCAATTACCGCAACGTTGCACCACATGTTGAAGTAGCCTGGAACCAGGTTGTGAATGAGGCGGGCAACTCGGCCGTAGAGGACAATATCAATATCTACAACACCAAAGGATCAACAAGTTCTCCTATTCGTATCCACAACAACTACATCGAGGGAGCTTATCCAATTCCGCATACTAGTTCAACCTACTCAGGCGGTGGCATCATCACTGACGGTGACGGCGATATTTCTATCGCGCCGGCTTATATCGAAGCTAACGACAACCAGGTTATCAACATGGGTAACTACTCTATGGGTATTGCCGGCGGTAATAACATCCGCTACCATCACAACCGTGCTGTTAGTTCAGCTAAATTTAAGGATGGCAGCAAGTTTACCATGTACTCTGGTGGCCTGTGGAGCAAGGACTACTACAAGAAAAACACCACCTTCAACAACTCAGTGGATAATAACGTGGTGGGCATCACAGCGTGGGGTGGCTACGCAAACGACCGCAACGACTTTACTGTGAAGGAGAATGCCTCATTTACAGACAACACGCAATTATCGGGTGGCGCTATTACGCTACAAATGGAGGCAGACGAGTTTGCACGTTGGAACCAGAAGCTACAGCAGAACGGGATTGTACTAGGCCCAAATGGCTCAGCTGTTACTGCACCTGCTCCTAATCAGGCTCCGAATGTAGCCATAACTTCGCCTACTGCAGGCGCTACTTTTACCACCGGCACAGCAATAAACCTGACAGCCAACGCAACAGATGCAGATGGCAAGGTGGCTAAAGTAGAATTCTTCGCTGGCTCAACAAAGCTAGGTGAGGCTATACAGGCACCTTATACTTTTAATTGGACTAATGCAGCAGCAGGCTCATATGCTTTAACTGCCAAGGCAACAGACGATAAAGGTGCTACTAAGACTTCAACTGCTGTAAGTATAACAGTTTCAGCTGCAGCGGCCATAACGATGCCTCCTGCTACTGGCACGGGCGGCACAGGCAAGATTACAAGAGAATTCTGGTCAAATGTTACTACAGAAAATGTTAGCCAATTACCAGTTACCACAGCCCCTAACAGCGTAACAGAACTTACCATCCTGGAAACACCAAGCAACATAGGCGAAAACTATGGCCAGCGTATTCGCGGTTATGTTACAGCTCCAGAAAGTGGTCAGTATACCTTTTGGATTGCAGGTGATAACAGTGCAGAGCTGTGGCTGAGTACTTCTGAGGATCCTGCTAAAAAAGCTAGACTTGCTTCCGTAAACGGTTGGACCAACCCAAGAGAGTGGACAAAGTACGCTTCGCAGCAGTCGGTGAAGGTGACGCTGGAGGCCGGTAAGCGCTACTACATTGAGGTACTGCATATTGAAGGTTCAGGCGGAGACAACCTTGCTGTGGGCTGGCAGTTACCAGGCGGAGCGCAGGAGCGTCCAATTGCAGGCAACAGACTTTCACAACTAGGCAGCACAGCACCAATTGCAACGGCTCCAGAACCAACACCAGCTCCGACTCCTACGCCTGCTCCAACACCAGGTACAGGTAAGATTACAAGAGAATATTGGTCTGGCGCGGCGGGTGCTGGCGTGGCAAGTATACCTCTCACTAAAACACCAACAAGTATTACTGAACTTACCTCTTTTGAGGCACCAACCAACATTGGCGACAACTATGGCCAGCGTGTAAGAGGATTTGTGACGGCTCCTGAAAGCGGCCAGTATACTTTCTGGTTAGCTGCAGACAACGGCGCTGAGTTGTGGTTGAGCACTTCTGAAGATCCTGCTAAAAAAGTAAGAGTAGCTCATATAGATGGCTGGGCAAACCCAAGAGAGTGGACCAAGTACGCTTCGCAGCAGTCGGTGAAGGTGACGCTGGAGGCCGGCAAGCGCTACTACATCGAAGCTTTGATGAAAGAAGAAACAGGCGGTGACAACCTGGCCGTGGGCTGGCAGTTACCTAGTGGTACTCAGGAGCGTCCGATTGCAGGCAACAGATTATCGCCAATGGGCAGCACTGCGCCAGTTGCAACGGCCCCTGCTCCAGCACCTGCTCCTGCTCCTGCAACACCATCACTGGTTACCGGCAAAATAACGAGAGAGTATTGGGCAAGTGTAAACACAGAAAGCATCAGCCAACTGCCACTAACAAGAACTCCGAATAGCGTAACAGAACTTACCAGCTTAGAAGCACCGAGCAATATCGGCGACAACTATGGCCAGCGTATACGAGGCTTTATTGTAGCCCCTGAAACCGGACAATATACTTTCTGGATTGCAGGTGATAACAGTGCTGATTTATGGTTAAGCACGTCAACTGATCCAAGCAAAAAGGTGAAGCTAGCCTATGTAAACGGCTGGACTAACCCAAGAGAGTGGACCAAGTACGCTTCGCAGCAGTCGGTGAAGGTGACACTGGAGGCTGGTAAAGCATACTATATTGAAGTGCTGCACGTGGAAGGTGCCGGAGGCGATAACGTAGCAGTTAGCTGGCAATTACCAAGCGGTGCAAAAGAAGCTCCGATCGCTGGAAAACATTTAGCACCATACTCTACCCAAATCGCTGGCATATCTGCTGCATCTGCTGTCGTATCTGCTGACGAGCCGCTTTCCTTTGAAGGTACAACAGCTTATCCCAACCCTTTCAGAGACATGCTTACACTGGATTTCGGAGGCAAAGAAGTAAAGCTACAGCAGGTAATACTGGTAAATCAGGCTGGTAAAGTTGTTTACGAAGAGAAAGAAAATCTTGAACTAACAGGCAACAAATTAGAGCTGAATCTATCTAACCTAAACATTAAGCGTGGTTTATACTTCCTGAAGTATACAGATACACTAGGCAACAGCAATACGATAAAAGTAATTAAAGAATAACACAATACATTCATCTAACAGAAAGGCGCCTATAATTTATGGGCGCTTTTTCTTTTGTATACAGATGGGTATCTAACTTAAATAGTGTATCCTGCAAAAGATTAGGAGCACCGGTTACCATACCCACTCTGGGCATAATATCTTTCTGGGGTTATTCAGCTTAAAACCTAGCACTACCTCATGGCTATTTGCACGTGCTTTGCTTAAATCCGAAGAGACAAAATCATAAGAGTAGCTAATGTCAACTAGATGATTTAGGTATACACCTGCCATTACGGCAACTGCATCTTTGTGCCTGTAAGACACTCCTCCCCACACCCTTTGCGCATAAAGCCCCTTTAGGTTAAAATCAACTGCCGACTGCTTATTCTCTGCCACTTTCATCATTACGGACGGCGTAAGATCAAGCCTATCAGAAACAGGCAGGCGCAGCCCACCGGTTAAGTAGTAGTGTGGCTGCATCAGCGCACGAGGCCCGTCTTGGGAGTTGTAAACATCGTTTCCGGTATGTACAAGCTGTGCTCCGGATACACCTATAAAAAAGCTGGAAGTATACAACCACATCCCGACACCAAGATCTAACTTAAGTACATTAAGACCATCCGCATGTAAAAAGGGATCATCTTCGGTTTGCATGTTGACATCCTTTTTATCTATATGAAACTGAGTAAACCCGCTATATACTCCGCTAGCCAGGTTAACCGACTGAGACAAAGGCAAGTGATAGGCGTAATTCAGGTTAAAAGATGATGTTCGTAGCAGCCCTGCTTTGTCTACCTTTGCGATGGCCCCTACCCCATGGTGCGGCCTTACTCTGTACGCACTGCCATTCCTCCTCTTAGATTTGAAACCATTCTTCATGGTAAGTGTGCTTTTATCCTGCTTGTTAAGAGCTGCATTCACACTGGCATAGAAGGTAACAGGTGCTCCCTCCACTCCTATCCACTGACTCCGGTGTGCGGCACGCACATCAGCATAGCTTTCTATACCCGCCACCGCAGGGTTTAGTAGAAAGTTATTTTGCATATACTGGCTTAGCTGTGGCCGTTGTTGCCCAAGAACCTTACTACACAAAACACAAAGTATAATTACGGTAAAAAATGCTCTCATACCTTTTATTTTATAAGTGTGATGCTACCTGAGATTGGATTCTCGTTTTTATTTAGTTTGATGATGTAGTAGTAAGCAGCCATTGGCAGCTTAACTCCCTGATAAGTGCCATCCCAAGGTTCTCTGTACCCAACTGACTCAAAAACCTTGGCTCCCCACCTGGTAAACACCTCGATATGGCAGTCAGGATAATGTTCTATGTTTTCGATAAACCAAGTTTCGTTCACTCCATCCCCATTCAGGGTAAGTGCATTGGCTATTTTTATGGCAGGCAGCACAGTTACTGTAACTTCATCTGTTATTATACACCCGTCTGCAGTAGTTATGGTAACTGTATAGGTTGTGGTTTGCTCAGGAGAGGCCACAGGGTCAGCAATGTCCGGGTTTGACAATCCGTCGGCTGGAGACCATTTATAGGTTACACCACCTTTAGCAACTAACTGGGCTATCTGTCCACTTATAATAGTTATGTCAGGTCCTGCATCTGCAACAGGCTCTATAACAGAAACTGTTACTTTTGTTCGTTTACTAGCACAGCCATACTGGTTCACAGTCTGCACATAGAAATCTGTAGTGGCTATCAGAGGCTCAGTGATATAAAAGTTGCCCACCTGCAGCGGTATCCCTCCCACTTCCTGGTCAAACCATTCAAGCCTATCGGTTGCTGCGAAGGCAGTAGCGGCAAGTGTGGCTGTTGTACCGGGGCAAACCCTTGCTCCATTAGCTGTTGGCGAGGCAGGTTGAGGCTGCACTGTTATCAAAACGGCATAACTTATACTTTCCTGGCAAGGCAACGAGATAACTTTCCTTCGGAACCAGGTAGTGCGGCTTAGCTCACCTGGCGCGTAAGTGGCTGCATTGTTAGTACCTGCTGCAGGTGCGAAGCCTGTGGTGGCGCTTGTCGTACTATATTCCCATAGGTAAGTATAACTACCGCTACCGCCTGTTGGTACAGACCCATGTAAAATACCAGGCTTTGTGCCGGCGCATATAAGCTGAGGAGACCCAATCGTATTGTTTGCAACCGGCGTATTTACCGTAACTTTAACAGATGCGCTTACAGAGGCAGCACATGGGCCAGCCGTTACAATGCGCCTGAACCAGGTATTCCTGTTAAGTGGTCCTGGAGAATAATCAGCCTCGTTCGCCACACCAGGTGCCGATTGGAAGTTTACATTGTCTGAGCTCATTTCCCAGCTATACTTATACTTGCCGTCACCACCCACAGGTGTTGTTCCATGTAAAGTGGCAGGCATCGTTCCCTCACAAACTAATTGGTCGGAGTTGATTATGTTGTTTGCCACTGGCTGCACTACCGTTATCTGCACTGCAACCGACACACTGGTACACCCTTCGGAATAAACTACTCTTCTGAACCAACTTGTAACTGGCACCTGGTCCGGAGTATAATCTGCTTGGTTGTTTATACCGGCTGCCGGAGCAAAACCGCCTGTTGCGCTGGTGGTACTGGTTTCCCAAACATAAACATACACGCCATTTCCGCCTGTTGGAGTTGCGCCTTTTAATACTGCTGCTGTTGTACCCTCGCAAATAGCCTGCGGCATAAAGATGGCATTATTAGCAATTGGAGGCGTAACCGTTATTTTAATTGGAAAGCTGTAACTGGAAGCACATGGCCCTGCCGACACTACGCGCCTGAACCATGTGGTTTCTATGATAGCGCCAGGAGTATAGTTTATACTTTCACGATCACCAGGTGTTGGCGCAAAGCCTGCATCGGGGCCAGAGGTGCTGCTTTCCCAACGATAAGTATAGTTCCCGTCTCCGCCCTGCGGATCGGAGCCAAATAAGGTGGCAGGTGTAGCTCCCACGCAAATAAGCTGGTCCTGAGATATACTGTTGTTTGATATCTCCTGGTTAACTGTTACAAGTATAGGCTCACTAAAATCTGCACAGCCTCCGGAAGTAACCACCCTTCTGAACCAGGTGGATTGGGTTAAGGTTTGTGGCTGGTAGGTTATACTACTGTTTTTACCAAGAGCAGCTGTAAATACTGTTCCCCCAGTGCTGCTTTCCCAAAGGTAAGTATAAGAATCGTTACCGCCTGTTGGTGCAGAGCCAACCAGCGCTGCCGGCACAGTACCTGTGCAAATTGTTTGTGAACCTACCAGAGTGTTATTCTTGATAACAGGCAGTACAGTTATTTTTAGCTCATTACTTGCCAAAGCGTTACATGGTTCAGAGAGAACAGAGCGCCTAAACCAAGTTGTTTGCGTCAGGGCCTCTGCGTGGTAAGTCGCAGCATTATTTACACCTGCTGCAGGTACAAACCCATCATCAGGTCCTATCGTGCTGCTTTCCCAGAGGTAAGTATAAACACCACTGCCACCAGCCGGTACAGATCCATTTAACAAAGCAGGCGCTGCGCCAGCGCAAACAGTTTGCTCACCAGTTATGGTGTTCTGGCTAAGCACGGCGTTAACTGTTACTTTAGTAGCAACGCTATAATGCTCTACACAAGGCCCTGAAACTACCTTTCTTCTGAACCACGACGTTTGATTAAGTATAGCTGTAGTATACTCCTGCTCATTGTTCTTGCCGGGTGCCGGTACAAAACCTTCGTTTTCGTTCAGGGTGCTTACCTCCCATAGATAGATATAACTACCATTTCCTCCTGTTGGCTCATTAGCCGCAATAACAGCGGAGTTGCCTCGGCAAATAGTCTGATCCTGGGCTAGGACGTTATTGGCAATATTCTCGTTAACCGTGATCTCGACGGAAGCCGACGCGTTAGAGCAGATATTGGAAAGTACCACGCGCCTGAACCAAGTGGTTTTAGTAAGTATACCTGGCTCGTAGCCTGCTTTTTGATTATCGCCAGGGGCAGCTGTGAAGATCCCGGTAGGGCCGTCGGTGCTCATTTCCCAGCGGTACGTATAGCTTCCATCTCCGCCGGCTGGTATACTTCCACTAAGCGGCAAAGGCATCGAACCTGTACAAATAGTTTGAGGTGCACTGATGCTGTTGTTTGTGATAAGCCCGTTAACTGCAATCTGCACAGGATCGGACACACTTTCGCACCTGCCTGAAATAACACGACGCCTGAACCAGGTTTCCTGCAACATGATACCCGGTTCATAATCTTTGGAAGAGTTTACTCCGGTTGCAGCGGTAAACACCTTATTGTCTGCGCTCTGCTCCCACAGATAAGTATAAACTCCGGTACCGCCTGTTGGTGTTGAGCCCATTAGGTCCTGGGCTTGCTCTCCAGTACAAATCGCCTGATCACCGGCAATGGTGTTGTTCTCTACTACCTGGTCAACGGTTACGGTAACTGCTACTCTGCTACTTGGGCAACCCTGGCTGCCTTTTGTATGCACGTAATAGGTTACAGTTGCCTGCAGCACAGGCGTTTCATAGCTCGAACCTACATGTATGGGCGTTATACTTGCTACATCATCAAACCATTCATACACACCAGCAGGACTATCCACTTCAAGTACTACCATATTACCGGCGCATACTGTTTTCCCGGGTACAACAGGAGCATCAGGAGTCGGATTAACAGTAATCTGCACAACATTAGAGATGGCATCGCAGCCACTTGTATTAACTTTTCTTCTGAACCAGGTAGTCTGGGTAAGCGCAGGCGGAGAGAAATCACTTTCTGATGCACCTGAAATCGGCTTAAACCCAGAGGCAGCATCTGTAGTACTTAACTCCCAAGTATAAGTGATGCTCTGACCACCAGGGGGCACCGACCCGGTAAGTATAGCTGGTGTGCTGCCTGCACAAATTGTCTGATCCTTACTGATGGTATTAGCAACAGGAGGAGCAATGGTGATCAACTGCGTGGCTTCTTCTGAATCGCCGCACTCATTAGTGGCAACCAGTGTGACAGTATAAACCCCTTCTTCCGGAAAGTTAATGGCAGGAAACTGAGATTTAGCGGTTGTACCATTTACAAACGTAGCATTGCCAGTTACCTTCCAGGTATAAGTTACTATACCACTGTTATTTTCTGTGAACTCCGGCTTATGAGCAGCATCAGAAGCATCAAAGGTTATGGTTAGTGGGCTGCAGTAGCCCTGTTTATCAGGTAGCGAAACCGTTGGTTTATCCTTTACAACCACCTTTTGGGATACCTTGCTTGAGTCGCAGTCGTTGTATGCCTTAAGAGTGATGATATACTCCCCGACATCTGTAAAATTGAATACTGGATTTGTGCTGGTAAGTGTGCCGCTGGCAAGGGTAAAGCCTGTTTTTGGAACCACCGACCAGGAATACAATAATTCATCTCCAGTAGAGGTATTAGTGGTTGCTACCTGCAGATCTTTACAACCCTGGTCAGGTGTTATGGTAAAGGCAGCTGTTGGAGGCGTAATTATCTTAATCACTTTGGTAGCAACACCTACAGCACACCCGTTGCTAGATGATAGGCTAATAGTATAAGTACCAGGCTTTGTGAAGATGATGTCTGGGTTTTCTGATGCACTTGTTGATCCGGATGTAAACTCCCAACCATTTGCCGGCGATATACTCCAGCTGTAATTGGAATTACTGTTGCAGGCACCTGAATTGGTAAAGTAGCTTCCCGCTACAGAAGTATTTTTAAAACTTATAACTTCGTTTGTACAAACGGCTACATCAGGGCCCGTGAAACCTGCCTGCGGAGGTGCAGCAATTTTGATAGATCCTACAACTATTGGCGTTGTACCGCAGGGATTCTCAGCCACAGCAGTTAAGGTAAACGCATCTCCGGACATGCCACACGAACCCCGGTTAAAAGTATGGGTAAGGCTCTCTGGTATATTCTCTTGTGTAAAAGTATAAGCAGGCGTGCCATCGTTAAACTGGAAAGTATACTTTGTAGCCGGAGAGTTATCTTTTACGCCACTTATCGGGAAAGTATAGGTTACTGGTGCACAACCAACCGTATTACCCGGACTACCTACCGATAAACTGGGGTTACTCCCATTATAGGCTTGGTAAGTTGTTGTTGATGTACAGCCTGAACTTCCGGTAACAGTATATGCAATGGTAAAAGCACCCCGCTTCCGGTAAGTATGCGAGGCCGTTGTAAAGCTACTAGGGAATGTTTCTGCAGGCGAGCCATCTCCCCAATCAATTTTATAACTCTGGTTTATACTTTTTGTCGCTGATCTGTTCTCTACATTAACTGTGTAATTTATATCCGTAGGGTTAGAGGCACACCGTACAAACGGAGTATTATAATCACCTGCATCCACATCAACCAGTGTAGCATCGGGCCCCTCTCTCACTGTTATCTCTTTTTCTACTATTTGCTCACAGCCAGATTTGTTTGTTACTGTTAGCTTTACAGTATACTTTTTTGATGAACCTATAAAGCCTTTATAAACATGTGTCGGGGATGCATCAGAACTTGTATTCTTTGCATTTGAGTCAGGGTCTCCAAAGTCCCAGGCATAAGTTAAGCCCTCTCCGGTTGATGTATTTGTAAACTTGATGGCAGAACCTGCGCACAAATCGCCAGCCGGCACTGTAAAGCCAACTACCGGGTAATCAGCTACTGTCACTATTGTTGGCGAAGAGGTTGTAACAGTCGCTGGCATACAGATAGGTTTATTATCGATGCGTACAGTATAGCTGCCAGACTCTGTAACAGTATAAAATTCTCCTTTTTGCCCAGATACTTCGCTTCCGTTTCTATACCAAGTATAGGCGAAACCCTTCTGATCAACTGTAAGTCTTACACTGCCACCAGCACAAATAGTTAAAGGGCCATCTGCGCTAACAGTTGCTTTACACTGGAACATACTCTGAGACCTGCCTTCTACCACAACGGTGAAGAAGATAAGAAATACGAAAGCTCTAAGCAGTAAAGAGATCATAAGTATCTGTAGGATTAGTAACACCTGCACAATAGTATGGCTACAGCACAATCAGGGTTTAATGACGAGATACGTTATACATAAATAAAAGTATATATAATAATAAAATAATTATATATTAATTTGAAGAATACTTAAATGGTAGTTAAGGCAGGTATATTTGCTGAAATAACTAATTCAACATGAACAGCTGATCACCAATTATATTCTTCAATCAAAGAGTGGGTTGTTAATGGTAATTTGGAGAACCAACAATGATATATGGATTATATACCAAAATGATTAGCTTATCTAAGTACCTTATTTTAAGGTATAACTGTAGATAACCTTCCCTATTTGAACTACTTGTAACCAGTTGCAGCCTTGACTATAATTGGTATGAAATAAGCTATGTCTAAATCATTAACATAACGGGAAGCAAGTATATAACAATAGTTATATTTATATACTGCGCATAAGATTCAAAGAAAGTGCACTTCAAAGCTTTATCTGCACTTTATCTTTCTTTTTGCAGCCTGTATCATCAGCAAAAACATGAAACCCACATGCTATATGATTATTCCATTAAAAACAACTTTCAAGCAGCTTTTACGTCACACAAAAACAAGCCTGTATTAACTCTATAACAAGCTTTTGAGACTGGAATAAATTTAACTATTCCCACATGCTATAATTTTTTTAAGAAAATTAATTTAAAAGCTTGGTATTTATAAAATTTTCCAGCCTATATTTGCAACGACTTAAATATGAATCAATTAGCCACACACTAAAAGTAAAGTAGTTAAAAGAAGGTCATAAGCTAATCTGTAATGTGCGCCAACACAACCAGATATAAAAGCAAAGACCATATTATTAGTAAAATTAAATTTCAACTTTTTAGCCAAAGAAGATGAATTCACTAACCTCTTATTCACATAAGAGAGCTAGCCAGGCAATCCTTGCCTTTATGCTCACTTTAACCTTGTGTGTACTTTTCCCAACTTCAAAATTATTTGCCCAGTCTTACAGTGGTCCGATCGTTATCACCAAAGGTGGTACCTACACTGGTAACTGGGAGTCCCGCGACTCGGAGGTTTCCGCTGTCGAGATCCGCACCTCAGAGCCAGTAGTGATTGTTAACTCTAACATCCGCGGCGCTGGTCCTCTTGTAAGATCATTGGGCAACCAAGCCGACATCACCATCCGCCACACAAACGGCTACGGCCTAACTCCTACTCCGTGGAAGGATTATAAGAAAGCTCGTCGATTTTTGGGCGTGGACGTGTTCAGAAATATCGTGGTGGAGAACTGCTACATGGAAAACACGGCAGGTATCTACATCGGCCAGCGCTACGACGGCAACGGTTCTGCCGCCAACTCGATCAAGATTCGCTATAACAAGGCCAAAAACATCGATGGCCGTGTGCACGGAGGTACTACCTTCGCACAGTTTGTGCAGTTCAACTACCGTGGCGTAGTGCCCGGCGTAGAAGTGGCCTGGAACCAGGTTGTTAACGAGGCCGGCAATTCTGCGGTGGAGGATAACATCAACATCTACAACACCAAGGGCGAGGCTGGAAAGCTAATCAAGATCCACAACAACTATATTGAGGGTGCTTACCCTATTCCGCACACTGGCACCAAGTATACTGGCGGCGGTATCATCACTGACGGTGACGGCGATATCTCTATCGCGCCGGCTTATATCGAGGCTCACGACAACCAGTTGGTAAACGTAGGTAACTATGCCATGGGTATTGCCGGCGGTAATAACGTGCGCTACCATCACAACCGCGCCATCAATTCGGCCACCTTCAAGAATGGCAGCCGCTTTACTTTCTATACCTCTGGACTGTGGAGCAAGGACTACTACAAGAAGAACACCACCTTCAACAACTCTCTTGATAACAACGTGGTGGCCATCAATGCATGGGGTTACACCAACGATCGTAACGACATTTCTGTTGCCGAAGACGCTGCTTTCACAAACAACACGTTCTTACCTGGCACTGTTACGCTACAAATGGAGTCTGACGAGTTTACACGTTGGAACCAAAAGCTGGCACAAAACGGAGTTAAGCTTGGGCCAAACGGTACAGGTGCTACATCACCGGCTCCGGCTCCAGCACCAGCTCCAGCGCCTACTCCTGCTCCGGCACCAACTCCTGCTCCGGCACCAACTCCAAATCAAGCTCCAGTTGTGGCGATCACTTCACCAACTGGTGGCGCTAAGATAACTGTAGGAAAAGCAATTGCTATTACGGCTAACGCAACGGATGCTGACGGCAAGGTAGCTAAAGTAGAGTTCTTTGCTGGCTCAACAAAGTTGGGCGAGGCGGTTAAGGCTCCTTTTACATACAACTGGACTGACGCAAAAACAGGTACACATAGCTTAACAGCCAAAGCAACAGACGACAAGGGTGCAACCAAAACTTCAGCTGCCGTTTCGATAGTTGTAGAGCAAGCACCAGTCGCTACAACGCCACCAGCTGGCGGAACTGGAGGCTCTACTGGTGGTGGAACTGGTACTACTGATTCTGACATGAAATTTGATAACAGAACAGCTTATCCAAATCCATTCAAAGATGTTGTTATACTTGATCTTACTGCCAAAAAAGTAGCGCTGCAGCGTGTAGTAGTGCAGAACCAAACAGGTAAAGTAGTTTATGAGGAGAAGGGTAACTTGAATCTTGTAAACGATAAACTGGAGATTAACCTGTCTAGCACAAGATTAAAAAGTGGTTTATACTTTATCACATATACTGATACACAGGGTAAAACCGAATCGGTAAAGGTGATTAAAGAATAACAAAGTATAAAAGCAAAAAAAGGCGCCTGCATTAACAGGCGCCTTTTTTTGCTTTTATACTTTGCCACTGGCTCTACCAGTACGTTTGCAAATTATTTTACAATAACTACTTTTCGGCTAATACTTCTGTCTGGGGAGGTAAGTACCAGATTATACAACCCGGAGCTTAAGTTAAGTTCGGAGGTAATTTTAAGCTGCACAACACCTTTAGATGTGGCTACTGCCTCTTTCACAAATACTTGTTTGCCCGTTATGTCTGTGAGTATAAGTCTTGTTGCTTCTCCTGGTAACAGATCAGTAACATAAATGCCCATATCACCGCGGTTGGGGTTCGGGAACACCTCAAAAGTACCAGCAAAGTTTTCATTATCAACAATTCCAAGTGCCTTGCTGCCGCAGTAGCTACCATTGCCGCTGTTATAAGTAGAAGCCACCTCTTCGGCAAGTATAGCGCGGTTATATACTTTAAGCTCGTCCAGGTCTCCGGCATAATGGTAACCATGGTCTAGCTGCATGTAGCCGATATTTACAGGTGCCTGGCCTTCAAAGCCTTTGGTGTAGAAGTATTCTGCTTCTTCCAGTAGTACACCATCTACATACAGCCTGCTCTTCTTGTTGCTGCCATCTCTTACAGCCGTAACTTGGTGCCATTTACCATCCGTCAGGCTTGGGCCTCTGTTACCTAAAAATATACCCACATGGTCTACATCCTTCAGCATAAACATGGCCTGTCCCTCCGTGTTAAGGCCAACCCACCAGTGCATTCTACTGTTAATGGCGTTTCGGCCAATAATTACTGAGTTTGTACTGCTCTTGGTGCTGCTCTTCATCCAGAAACTGATTGTAAAATCCACATCCTTGTTCCAGTTGAAGTTAGCAACATTCGCTATATCTAAGCCTGTATCTGTATTTCTGAACCTTTGCGCCTCGTTAAACAGGCCCGGTACAGATTCAGTACAATTTTCGCAGTTTGCTGTTGCAGTTGATGCGAAGTCTTTATGCTGATCTGCTGCTTCAGTATCCAAGCCAAAATAATGTATTAAACCTGGTAAACAATCTCCCAGAACAATTTGGCTTGAGCTACCCACCATGATACTTATAGGGTCAGAAACAACTTCATGTCCATCAACATCAACCGCTTTTGCAGTGATACTATAACTACCAGCATGTGCGCCTGTCCAGTTGTAATCGTAAGGAGCTGAATTAGAAGTTCCGATCAGGCTGCTGCCCTGGTAATATTCTACTCTGTTCCATACCCTGCTTGCATCCATAAACTTAACTTTAAGCGGAATCTGCGCTCCTAAAGCGTAGGTGCTATTATTTTCCGGGGACACAACCGTTACAGACTTTAACACCATTCCATTACAATCCGGGTACAGGTCCACGTAATCTGTAGCTGATAATCCACCGGCATCAGTAACTTTCAGGTTGATCCTATAAAAGTATATTTCGCTATCGCAGCCAATTGGGGTTATTGTAGCAGATGTCTCTTTATTATTATCGATTGGCTCTGGGTGCACGTGCGTGTTGTGATGCAGTACGGTTTGCCACTCATAAGTTAATTGGTCAGCGTTGTGTTCGGTATCTGTTACATGGGCACGCAGTTGGTAAACTGTTTTATCTGATAGCGGATACTTTGTTCCCTCTGCAGGACTAGTAATATTTACAACTGGTGGCGTGTTATTTACCGATACCGTGATTCTGGCAGTAGAGCTAAGCCCTTCTGAGTCGGTAACTTTTAACGTAACAGTAAACTGCTGGCCAATTTGTGTAGAAGTATAAGTATGTGTAGGATTTGCTGCTGTTGATTTCGCAGATCCGTCTCCAAAGTCCCACTCATATGTAAGTGCCTGCCCTTCTGCATCCGTAGACTTAGCACTGCTAAACCTGATGGTTAACGGACTGCCTCCAAACAATTTATCAGCCTCGGCCACAGCTTTGGGCGGTGTATTACCATCAAAGTATGATACTTTTTTAATTTGAGTGGCATAATTGATATAATATAAGCCACCTGTTACCGGGTTAGTAGCAAGTGCTACCACGTTGGCATCTGAACTGATAAAGTTTCTGACTTCTGTTGGCTTATTTGTGCCATCAAAAGATGCGTTTCGGATCCATCCAGCACCATAATCTCCAAAGAAATATGTGTTTTGAAACTCTGCCGGGAAATCATTCCCAGTATACCAGACGCCACCCGTAGATGAGCTACCATAGAACTGCGGACCTGTAACCGGAGAACCAGGTGCGCCGATCTTCGCAACTGTAGGGTTTTCTCCATCAAAAGTACCTACACGTGCATTCGCAGCAGGTTCTACTCCGTTCTTTACAATATCATTTACCCAGTCTATGGCAGGGCGGGCATGTACGAATTTATGATGACTGTCTGGTATGGGCGTATCATACTTACAGGGGTTGCCAAAGTATGGCGCCTCAGTTCTCTTCGGCTGCACTAACAAGTTGTGGAATAAGAAGTACTCCTGCGTACAGTTACCCTGACCGAATAATGGATTGCGCTCAAAAGGATTAGCTACACCGGTATTCGCGTAATAAACCTGAGCCTCAAGACCTTCGTAGATAGGCCAGCCAAAATTCATACCTTTCTCGGTTACAACATTCACCTCTTCCCATCCTTGCCAGCCAGAGTCGCCTACGTAAATTGCACCGGGGTTATCTGGTCCGCCACTGCCAGGGCGAATGGTAAATCGGAAAGGGTTACGTAACCCCAGTGCCCATACTTTTGATTCGTGTGCATCCGGGTTGGAAGAATTATAAAATGGATTAGAAGGGACTCCTCGGCCTGTAGAAGGGTTGATGCGCAAAATTTTACCACTCAGCGACTGTATCTGCTGTGACCTGAAAGCACCTACATCTTCGTTTTTTGTTAAAATTCCATCCTGCAGCGCCTGTGGCACATATGTATCGTTAGGTTGTTTAGGATCATAACCTTTGTCGAGCCAGCCAGCTGTGGCGGCATCGCCGGTAGATATGATAAGATTGCCGTCCTCACCAAAAAGTATAGTGCCCACGCCATGCGACTCGTAGGTAATTGGTATACCCGTTGCTGGCGTTGCTCCTAATAAAATTTTTCTACTGGCAGGGTCAGCTGTTCTTTTGTTGCTAGCAGTGTAGCGGGTTACACGACCAATGGTAGCATCGTAATATTCGTTTACTGATGCACTGTAACTTCCTTTGCCGAAGTTCATTAAGTGGTGTCTATCTACTACATACAACACATAGAAGTAGCCGTTGCTCTCAAAATTCGGGTCTAGCGTAAAGCCAAGAAGGCCATGATCACCCCAGTCTCCTACTTCTTCTGAAATATCGAGTAGAGGTACAGGCAAACGCTGGCCATCTTCCACAATCCATACTTTACCACCTTTTTCCCAGACATACATACGCTGTCCGTCTTTAGAAAAGGTAAGGCCTACGGCAGCATTCCAAGATTCGCCAATCTCCTCTTCTACAAAGCCGGTAGGTTGTGCATGAGCAGCAGTTGCTAAACAAGCAAAAAAGCACAGGAGCAGGAATTTTACTAAAATACTTTGTACTCTATTATTAAAATGTTCAAAAAAGGCAAAAGGATACCTGAAGAGTAAAGCATCGCTGCTCCATTCTTTGTAAAATTTCATCATGTTTATACTTTAAATAAATGGATTAAAGGTACATAAGGCGTTACCTTTACATATTAGGTGGTGGATGAAATGCCGACTATGTCTATGTATTTCACATTGGTTTATACCTATTTTATTATATTAGTAGTACGCTATTGCATAGGGTATGTTATATGAACTTAATACCATTAAATATAACTATGCAAAGCAAGCATATACTTTATGTTATATTTCTGCTTTACCTGGCTACAACTAGTTTTCTACTAATTGTGCTTTTGCTAGTTGTAACAGATACGTTATATATTCCTGATCTAAAATTATCAGTAACAGGAATCACGAATAACAGGTTACCATTCTGCTCCACGGTTAGCACCTCTTGTACCAGCACTCTACCTTTTAAGTCTGAAATAAATACCTGCACCTGCTCGTCTTTAGGTAAGTTGCCAAGCTCTACAGAAACCTCTTCGTTAACAGTTGTCGGGTTAGGGTAAAGTATGAAAGTTGAGGCGATAGGACCAGTGTGCTCTATAATTACAATATTAGAGTAGGTAAAGGCACCATTAACTTTATTAATTTTCAAGCGGTAGTAAGACTTATCCGGAAGAGGCTCTGTGTCAGTATACTTGTAGTCTACACGCACATTGCTGTTACCTGCTGCCTCTACCTCACCGATTGGTTCAAAAAACTCTCCGTCTGCAGATCGCTCTATTTCAAAGTTCTTCATATCGGCTTCAGCAGCTGTTGCCCAATCCAGGTATACACTGCCATTGCGATACTCACCTGTAAAGCTGATAAGTTCTGTAATGGCATCATATACTTCGCGGTAGCGTCTTGCTATTTCGTCTGGCGATAATACCCGACCAAACAATTTCACCTCATCCAGGTCGCCTTCGTAATGATATCCTTGCCCTGACTGAAGGTAACCCATGGTTACAGGAGACACGCTTTCGAAACCGTATCGATGGTTGAATGTACCGCTTGCTCGCTGTTCACCATCAACATAAAGCAGCGTTGTACCGTTAGCGCCATTTCGTACAGCTACAATCTGGTGCCACTTGCCATCGTTGAGTACAGGACCGCTGTTGCCTACAAAGGTGCCTTCAAACATGATGTCCAGCAACTGAAAGGCGGCCTGCCCATTCCCGTCTACACCAACCCACCACTGCACATTAGACTCCAAGGCCTGCCTGCCTAATAAAACCCTGTTACCCGAAGTGCTGCCTGTTGTTCTCATCCAAAGCTCTATACTGAAACTGGCGTTAGGCGCCCAATCGAAATTCTGGCCCTCCTCCACTTCCAGTTTATCGTCTTTTCCGTCAAACCACTGTCCGCCGGACACTGCGCCGTTTACCGGTTTAGGTTTAGCGTCGCCGTCTGTTGTGGCATCAAATGGCGTATAAAAATCTTTGTAACGTTGGCCTGTTGTCTCATTTAGCATCCAGTGGTGCATAAGGCCCGCTGATTCTCCTATATCTTTTTTAACTTCTATTTTAAAGCTTTGAGAAGCCTCGCCGCTGCTATTAGCGGCTTTAACAGTTACATCAAACGTACCTGCAGCTGTAGGAGCCCATTGAATTTCGCCTGTAGTGGCATTTATAGTTAAGCCGCCAGGACCGGAAACTATACTATAGCTTGGATTAGGTTTACCTGATGCGTTCACATCGTACAGGTATGTTTGGCCAACCACACCGAAAGTAACCGGCTCAGAAACAATAGCAGGCTTTACAAGTTCAGGACCGCAATAATTGCCGGCACCTTTGTTATAACGGCTTCGCATTTCTGGCTCTTCCAGCACACGGTTGTATACCATTAACTCATCCAGCTTGCCATTGTAGCGGTATTTGGTATCGAGGTTCAGATAGCCAATATTAACCGGAGATATGCTCTCGAAATTGTTTTTATAGTCGAACTCGAAGTTGGCAACTGCAAAGCCGTCCACATAAAGCTTGTTTCTTCTTACGCGGCCATCTCTTACAACAGCAATGTGATGCCATTTACCATCGTTTACTTTCACTCCGTTAGCGTCACCGCCCATTACGAAGCCATTAAAGTCTCTGTCGCGTAGTTCGAAAACTGCATAGCCATTTGTATCTACGCCTATCCACCAGATCATTCTGGAGTCTGTTGCACTGCGCCCCATAATAACCCTGTTTGTAGAAGAGTTACCTGACACCTGAACCCACATCTCTATAGTAAAATCGCTGTTGGGGCCCCATTCAAAATTAGCCAGAGAGTTTATGTCCAACCCATCGTCTTTGCCATCAAATTGCTGCGCACCGGCAAACATACCCTCAGTTGGCGACGGACAGTTAGCGCAGCCAGCTGTGACAGGCGAAACGTAGTCTTTGTAAGTAGTAGCGGTGGTTTCATCGAATCCGAAGTAATGCACCAAACCCGGAGGACACTCTCCAGCTGTTTGCGCAGCGGCCCTGTAGCTGCCCATCAGCAGCAGAAAGAGAAGTGTAGCCTTTAAAAGGGCGGCTACGGATTGATGTACTAGCGTATAGTCACTACTTAAATTTGAATTGCTATACTTATTACCCTTTCTGAACGCATTGTAATTATATATCATGGGTAAAAAAAGTCTTGTTGAAGTATAAAGCCAGTTAAAGAAAGCTGCCAATTCTCTCTGCGGTAAATACCGGATAAAAAAGATTAGCTTAGAAACCTGCACCATCGCAGTACATGCCTAACTGGTAAGCAGAAATTAGATTATTAGAATTTAGTTATATTACGTCAAATAAAAACGGATGTTCCAAGCTTTGGCTAAAGCAATTTATACTTCCGCTGTATTCCTCTTGTTTGCTACCTAAAACACCTAAACATCAGATTTACAATGTGTTTAAACATTATATAACCTAGTAGATTTTAGAATGGGTGGCTTACCAGAAAAGAATTTGTTTGTTTGCACCCTCACTTTTCAGGTTAAAAAAACTATAAGTAAGTGCAATCTCGTTGGTGGGTTTACTGATATATCTGGAATCTTGTATAGGGGTTTCGTAAGCATAATGTATACGTAACTGGTTAACCCTCACGCCCCCGGTAAAACTATAAGCGGTATTATTGCGGTAGCCCACACCTGCCCATAGTAAGCTTTTATACACTGCTTTCAGTTGGCCCTCTAAAAAGTTATCCTGGCGAGTGTCATATTGATAGATACCATTAAATATTAAACCCAGTTGCTCGGTAACAGGAGTACGGTACCCTGCCTGTACAATATGCTTCTGCGTGTAGAAATCCTGGAGGTAATCATCCCCGGTTCTTATCAACTTGCCTTTTGTAATATCCTGCATTGCATATCCAGCATAAAATTTGGCAGAAGAAACTGAAATACCCAGGTTAAGATCTGCCTTGCTCATCCGGTTGGTGTTTCCGAGTATGTTTGCATACCTCGGGTCGTTTTGCTGATCCACTGTCAGGCTGTTGCCGTCCAGGCGTTGGCTATGGTAAGTTAAAGCCGTTCCCCAACGCAGGCTAAGCGTTTCTGAAAGCCGTATGCCAGAGCCATAGCTTAAAAATAGCTGTGTTTCTTTAGAAGGTCCGAACTGATCGTGCAGCACCGTTAAGCCCAAAGCCTGCTTTGCACTTATGCCATTTAAATAATTGTTGCCATTTTTTTTGTAGCGATAGCCTTTCTCAACCCCTACACTGTTTATATCAAGTTCTGCTGTAGCAAGTATGGTTTTAGGGGCATCCTCAAAGCCTGTCCATTGGTTACGGTACAGCGTTTTTAAGGCAGATCCCTCAAAGCCAGTTAACGAAGGGTTAAAATACTGCTGAAACTGCGAGAAGTTGACCATCTGCTTCTGGCTTTGTGCCTGAGCGCCAAGACACAGCGCTACTAAACAACTGGCAACAAGTATAATTCTATTCATAAAACTCTATTTTAGTACTGTCACTACCCCTTTCTGCACATGCCCCAGGTCTTTTACTTGTATGATATAGAAGTATGAGCCTTGGATTATATTTCCGTCTGTGCCTTTGCCGTCCCAGCCTTCTTCCGGGTTTTGGGTGTGAAACACTCTTTCGCCGGCACGGTTGAATACTTCGATTTCAATGTTATCATAGAATCTGAGCTCAGGGACAGTCCAGGTGTCATTTATGCCGTCTCCGTCCGGGGAGAAAGCATTTACCAGCTTGATATCAGGTTTATTAAATGGAGTTTTCGTAAGTATAAACTCCTTCGTAATCACATTCTGGAATGGATCCATGCTTTGAACCCGGATGCTAAATTTAGTTTTGCCTGAGAGTCCGCTGTTGGTTTTCAGGTGCAGCTGGTTGTTGTTCAGTAGCTCAAACAGATTATTATCTGTGTCACCCTGTCCGGCCACTAGGGCATAGGTAAACTCATTGTCGTCTGGGTCGGTGGTAGAGAATGTTCCTATAGTTTCGGTTGGATCTACATCAGGCCTAAACGAACTTGTACTGATGTTGAGTGCCGTTGGAACTTTGTTTGGCTCTACCTCCACCGTTAAGGTTGCCTTTCTGTTTTCGGTATTGTACGTTTTTGGTGCAAGATCTAATGTTCCCTCCAGCACATACACCCCCGGTGTAGTGGCCGAATAATTTCCTTGTTGCCAGTTTACTTTTATACTTTCCTGCTCATTTGTAGCATAGGTAACCTTAACCCGCTCTGGTAACGGCAATCTGTTAAAGGCCGTCCTAAAAGGTACTTTTATACTTGCAGGTTGCTCAACGGCTATAATGTTTTTAGTTATTTTCTCGACTTGGTCTGTTACTGTTGCTCCTTTGTTTCCGGCCTTATCTACGAGGTATAGCGAAGCAGTGAGTATACCATCCTGAAGTGCTGAGACATCTAAACCAGAAATGTTAAAGGCGGTTGTGTTTACAGTTGCCGTACCTTTTATCTCTTCGCCGCCATTACTGCTTGTGATAGTGTAAAAGTAAGTGGCTCCGAGCTCTGCCTCTTCTACTTTTAAAGCTACAGCTCCCTGATTCTCAACTGTTACAAGCTCTACAGCAAATTGCATTCTATAGTTTGCCGGGGCTGCGACATCATAAAGTATACTTAACTCATTTGAGACAATATTGCCGTTTGTGGCAGCATCCTGTACACTGTTCTCTGGTAGCTGCACCGTTACGGCTCCATTAGTTTGTGGAGTTATGAGTAATTTATACTCCAGGTCAGATACTTTTTGCAGGTTGCCAGCCGTAGCGTTTGTAAGTGCCAGTGCTGCGGCGTTAAAAGCTGTTACAGGTTCACTTAGTTTAACAGTTACTGCAAAAGGCTTATTCGTGGGAGAAGGGGCATCTGTACTTAGAACTACCTCCGGAAGGGTAGCGTCAAAAACTAACTTCAACTCATTTGAGGCAGCATTACCGTTAGTTGCAATGTCCTCAACTTTATCGGCTGCAAGCAAAATTTTCACCTCACCGCTTGCTGCTGGTGTAACAAGCAAAGTATAAGCTTTGTCATTTACTTTACTTAATTGCGATGCTGCACCGTTCACGAAAGTCAGATCTGCCAGCTCTAAACCAGTAACGTTTTCTGTAAATTCAACTTTTACGGTAAACGGCGCATTAGTCGGGTTAGGAGCCGTTGTACTTAGTACCACACCTGGCTGTTGTATATCGTAAATCCGCTTTAGCACGGCGGAGGCCATGTTGCCGTTGCCAGCTGCATCAAAAGCCTTATCAGCCTCCACTTTTATACTTACCTCTCCATCAGCTTCAGGAGTAAGCAGTAAAGTATAAATCTTTGCACTCTGGGCTCTGAAACCTGAAACTGAAGCATTAACAACAGCAACATCTCCTGCTTCAAATTCTGTTACATCCTCCGAAAAAGTAAAAGTTACGGTAAATGCCTCTTTGGTAATTGCAGGAGCATTGGTATTTATACTTAGCTGTGGCTTTGTACCATCATATAATATTTCCAGTATTTCAGATGCCTTATTCTGATTTCCGGCTAGGTCAGTTACTTTGCCTGCTCCTAAACTTAGCTTTATTTCACCATCAGCTACAGGCGAAATAATGGCCTTGTAGGTGCTGCTGTTTATACTTTCCAGTTGGCTGATGGTGCCGTTAGTTACGCTGAAGTCTGACAGTGCCAAGCCAAAAACCTGCTCTGTAAAGCTAATCTCTACCTCAAAAGCCTCTTTAACCGGCGATTTTTGAGCGGTGGTGATAGTTGCCTCCGGTGTAGATAAGTCTATGGTTACTTTGAGGACGACACTTTGCTGGCTGGTGTTTCCTGCAGCATCGGTGGTGGTGGCAGTAAAAGTATGGCTGCCGGCTGAAAGCTCTTCTGATGTATAATCAAACTCCCATGCTCCGGTGGCAGTAGCTTTTACTTGACCAATGGCGCTTCCGTTATTGTAGAGTTGTACCTGCGTATTTACCTCGGCCGTTCCTTTTACGATCAGCGTGTTATCAGACGTAATTTTATCATCTGCTTCTGGGCCGCGGTCTTCGCTGATACTTAGTAGTGCCGGCGCTTCTGGTGCCTGTGTATCTATTGTCCAGGTGTAGGTGGCTGGGCTATTATCTGTGTTGCCGGCCTTATCGGTGGCTTTTACAGCCAACGTATAAGCTCCATCCTGCAGGTTCTGCAACGTAAAAGGGTTGGCTTCTTCTTCGTAAGCGCCTCCATTCAAACTTACCTCGTAAGTTACACCCTCCTCATTGCTGCTGAACGTGAATGTTGCCGTAGATTGGTTTGTAATAGCATCTGGCTTGGTGGCAATGGTGGTTTCCGGTGCTTTAGCATCAATAGTGAAGCGGCGTACATTGCTTACGTTTCCTGTATTACCAGCTGCATCAGTGGCTTTTGCTGTAATTTGTTGCTCTCCATCTGCAAGTGCTGTGACTGGCGTAAAACTCCAACTGCCGCTGGTGCCTGCATTGGCAGTTCCTAGTTGCGTATCACCAGAAAATAGGGATACAGTTGCATTTGCTTCGGCAGTTCCTGAGATAGCTGGTCTGCTGTTACTTAGTACTGCATCCTCAGCTGGGGTAAGTACAACAGGAGCGGCTGGGGCTTTGGTATCAATGGTCCAGGTAAAAGAGGCTGGCGTTTCATCAATGTTCCCGGCGGCATCTCTGGCTTTTACGGCAAGCGTATGTGTGCCATCTGCTACATTATTTATCGTGTAGGGGTTCGATACCTCTGTAAAGGCAGCACCATTTATACTTACCAGGTAAATTACATCGCTTTCGTTGCTTGTAAAGCTAAAGGTAGCTGTGTTGGTATTTGTAAGTGTTGCCGGCTTGGTGGCAATGGTTGTTTCAGGTGCCTGCGTATCCGGAGGACTCACCGGCTGTACATTCAGCAGCTTATCCAGCTCCGCAAACCACACCGGAGCCATTTTGTCGTAGCCTCTCTGGGCTGGGTGCAAATGGTCCTGCATATCTCCCCCGTCATCGCCCCACCTGTAGTCGATTCCAGCGCCATCCTGCATATTTACCAGCAAAAGGTTGTCTCCGGCTGCCTGTCGTTTTTGCGCCAGTGTTTCCATTTTGCTGTTGTAGATAAGCGTGGATTCTGCCTCAAACGAGGTGGGGCAGCCTTTATCATAACATACACGCTTTATGATTTTTGCCAGAACTACGGTTACGTCTTTTCCGGAAGTACTTTCATACTTGTCAACCTCATTTAACAAGGCTTCCAGATTTTCCATCGCCGCATCGGTGCGGTCTACGGCGTTAGTGCCGATGTGCAACAGTATAATATCCGGCTGAAACTCCTGCAGGTAAGTCAGGCCCTGAGTGTTAGAAGTATTGCCATAGCTTCTGTCGCGTAGCAGGGCAGTTATATTCTGAATCGTGGCACCTCCAAAGCCTGCATGATCAATATCTGTTGCTAAAGCTCCACCAGTGCGCTTACTGCCCACAAAGTCGTACTTGCCTTTCGATACAGTTCCGTCTAACAGTTGAGCCAGTCTAGCTCGGTAGGATATTTTAATGTCTTCACTTTGAGCACCTGTACCTCCTTCTGTGTTAGAGTCGCCAAGAGGCATTATATTAAAAACTTTGCTTTGCGCATGGGTGGTGGTGTTTACGACTGCACTATACGCTATCTCGCCATTGCTGCCGGTAACCTGAAGCCTGTAGTATACTTTCTGGCTATAGTATAAGCCTGTGTGGCGGTAGTTGTTTTCAGTTGCTCCGAAGGTTTTGAGCGGTACAAATGTTCCAGAATTTCCTGTATTCGACATCTCCAGTACATATCCAGTAGCTCCATCCACAGCTGACCATGTTAGTCGGTTAGCTCCTACCAATGATGGTTTTGCCTGCAGCTGAGGGACTTCAATTCTGTAACTAGAAATATAATATTTGAATGATGCCCCCGAAATAGCTTTGGCATCAGCAGAAAGGCAAACTATAATCAAAAACAGAAGAAATGGGTGCAATTGCTTCTGTAAGTAGATATTTCGCATACTTAGAGTTTGTTTTTCACTCGTAAACTTACTCCTTAACGATTATCGAATTATAAGGTTATAAAGAAATGCAAACACGAAACATCTAAAAGTGCTATAACACCATATATAAGTATAATCTATTACCTATACATGTCCGTATATTCTTTATAAATGGGATTATATATTTCTTAAAAAAAATATTTATAAAAACATTAAACTTTTTTACCCAATTCCTATATAACTGAATATCAACAGAGGATACTACTCTGGTTTCAAAATGGCTACATGCATACCATAATTGTAAAAGACAGTTAATGTATTTGCAGTAAAATTCTTGTTTTATCAGCCCTTAATTAATCTATATGCTATTTAACTCTACTGAATTTTTTATATTCTTTCCGGTAGTAGTTACACTCTACTTTCTTACATCACCCAACCGCAGGTGGCTTATACTTTTATTGGCCAGCTATTACTTCTACGCCTCCTGGAAACCGGCTTATACTATCATTTTGATGGTATCTACACTGGTAGACTACTTCTGCAGCAAAGCCATGGGCAGGTATACCGATGAGGAAAAACAGAAAAGAAAGCCATTCCTGTACATCAGCCTGCTTTCTAACTTGGGCATCCTGCTCCTGTTTAAATACTATAATTTTTTTAACGACAGTGCCGCTGGCATAGCCAACGCATTAAACATGGGGTATGCCATGCCAGCTTTTGAGATGCTGCTGCCTATGGGTATTTCGTTCTATACTTTCCAGACCATGAGTTATAGTATAGATGTGTACCACGGCAGAATAAAGCCGGAAAGGCACCTAGGTATTTTTGCCTTGTTTGTTACGTTTTTCCCACAGCTGGTGGCAGGGCCTATCGAGCGTGCCGGCAACCTGTTGGGCCAACTGCACAAGCACCACGAGTTTAGCTACGAACGTGTGGTTGCTGGCCTTAGGCGCATGGCCTGGGGCTTTTTTAAGAAGCTGGTAATTGCTGATAACTTGGCTCTGATGGTAAACCAGGTATACAATAACCCTACAGATTTTGAGGGTATATCGCTTGCCATTGCCACGGTTTTCTTTGCTTTCCAGATCTACTGCGACTTTTCAGGATATTCTGATATTGCCATTGGCGCGGCCCAGGTAATGGGTTTTAAGTTGATGGAGAACTTCCGCAGCCCCTACTTCTCCAAGTCCATTTCAGAGTTCTGGAGTCGCTGGCACATCTCACTTTCTACCTGGTTCCGGGATTACCTCTACATTCCGCTGGGCGGAAACCGTGTAGTAAAATGGCGCTGGTACTATAATCTGTTCATTACCTTTATGGTAAGCGGGCTCTGGCATGGCGCCAACTGGACCTTTGTGATTTGGGGTGCACTGCATGGAGTATACTTGGTTTTTGCCATCGTTACAGCCAAGCAACGCGACGCACTGGCTAGTAGTACTGGTCTTAACAGACATCCGCAATTGCTTAAATGGACTCAGGTACTAACTGTATTCGCTCTGGTATGCTTTTCCTGGATCTTTTTCCGGGCTAATTCGCTGGCAGATGCGCTTTATATTATAGGCTATATGTTTAGCGGGCTGGGTAATTTAGGAGAGGCTTTTGCCAATGTAAATCATACCTTGTTCATGGACCAGGGGCTAAAAGTATTTACCGTTTCTGTGCTGGCGATAATACTAATGGAAACTGTGCACCTGATACAGCGCAACGGCAGCGTATCGCAGCTTATTATGCAGCGGCCGGCCTGGATACGCTGGAGCTTATACTACATGGCCATCATTGCTGTGCTGCTATTTGGGCAGTTTGGTAACCAAGAGTTTATTTACTTTCAGTTTTAGCGTATAAACAATATGAAGAACAGAGATGTAGAAAAGCTGATCCGTAAGATATTCCTGCTGGCATTACCATTCCTGCTATGGCCTTTAATTGAGGTATTGGTTCTTCCGATGAACTTCTTCACGTTCAGAATCTGGGAAACTATATCTGTAAACAAAATGCGTGTTATGTCTGGGCCTTTTTACCCGAACATGCACATGAAGATGGAAGAAGAGGGAGAGCTTGCCCCCCATACTCCTTTCGCCGAGAAGCGTGTAGTAGAGTGGTACACCGATGAGTATGGCTACCGTAACCGCGACTCCAAGTGCGATGTACTATTGATAGGAGACTCTAACATTACAGGTGCCAAGCTATCGCAGGAAGAGACGCTGGCAGAGGTGCTGGAACGACAGATTGGCAAAGATGTATACTCTTTTGCGCCGGCCACTATTAACCGCTTTCTGGCCACAGATCGTTTTCAGGAGGCCCCGCCTGAACTGGTAATTGTATCGAGCATAGAGCGTAGAATTCCGGAACTGCAACCGGTTGGTGCTAATGGCATTGGCTCTAAAGTCCGAAACTTAACCGGCAATATCATAAACTCCTCTCCTGCCCTTACCTGGATGGCTGTTACCGCTGATCGTATTTCTAAATTAGGGCTTTACCGTAAAACGCTGGCCAACATAGAGCGCAGCTTTGGCAAAAAAGAGTACATCAGCTACAGCAACGAGTTTTTTATTGAGGGAGAAGTAGCTAACCGCGCTTATAGCGAAGAAGAAATCAATTATTTGGCCGATGTACTGGAAGGCTACAAAAAGGCACTGGAAGAGCGTGGAATTGAGTTTATATTCATGCCTATCCCAAACAAAGAAAATATCTATTACCAGCTGCTGCCATCTAAAAAGAAACCTGATTTTTTACCGAGGCTGATGGCTGAACTGCATGAGCGCGAGGTAAAAGTAGTAGACCTGCAAAGCAATTTTGAGGAGCTTTATCAGAACAAGAATGTATCGCTTTACCCTGCCGACGATGCCCATTGGAACCATGTAGCAGTAGAAGTTGCAGCAGATCTTGTTAGCTCGCAGTTGCAGGGAGACGCACCTCCAAAAAAAGATGCAAACTTTTTTGTAAAGTATTCTGATCAAAAACGTATGCAGAAATAATATAAGCTATTAAGCATTGTATATATAAATTATTCGACAACACAGATTCGTTCTCATGAATATAACGACCTTTTACCACAAAGGAGTAAAACGCACAAAGAAGATCTTTGGCCGCTTTATTCCATACAACACCCAGTATAAACCTGGCGGTGTTTGCAACATAAACCTTGACCACCCTAACCGAAATAACTCCAGCGAAATTACTGTACACAATGTGTACCCGAAGTATGAGACCAAGCTTAAAATATCTGAGGACTTGTATCATGCGTGCTCTGAGTACTGGAAGCCTAAACGCCAAGTATGCACCGATTATATGGTGGTAGAAGTACCAAACGGACGAGTGTATACCGACAACGAAAGCAGCGTTGCCATTATATCACGCTACAACAGGGTAATTGAGAACGTATCCCTTAGCTTGGTTAATGGAAAAGTTACCGAACCAAACCTGAACAACATATTTGAGCAGCGCTATTTCACGCTACCTGAAAAGTATAATGGTACAGTATTCTCGTTACTTACCGGTGGAGCTGGCATTAACAACATCGGCCACTGGTTTATAGATGTGCTGCCACGCCTGCACCTGCTACGCAAGAGCGGCTTATACGATAAAGTAGATTGGTTTCTGGTGCCTAGCCTGCAATACGATTACCAGGTAGAAACCCTTGAACTGCTTGGCATACCTACATCTAAAATAATTGAAGGCGATAAACACCCGCACATAGCTGCAGATTGTATTGTTGCCTCTACAGCACCAAGAGGCAACCATACCCTGGTGCCTGATTGGCTATGCACGTATATCCAGGAGTCGTTTATGCCATACGCTGAAGAGGAAAACGACCTTATTACGCCAGAAACACCATACCTGTACGTTAGCCGCAGCGACTCAAGTATCCGAAACGTCATTAACGAAAAAGAACTGCTGGAGGCACTGGAGCCTTATGGTTTCAATACGGTTGTATCTAGTAAGCTAACTATACGCGAAAAGATAAAGCTGTTCTCTAAAGCTAAAGTGGTGATGGGTGCAACAGGAGCTGGACTGATCAGCATGTTCTTTTGTAAGCCAGGCACTAAGATGGTGGAGATCTTTAACGAGGGCTTTGTGATAGAGCCTTTTTACGACATTGCAACCAAACTTGGCTTGGATTACGAGTACATGATCTGCAAGAACAGGCGAAAAGTAAAGAACGCAACCCAAGGGCAGCGTGAGCATTTATTTGTAGAAACAGATAAGGTACTAGAGGTATTGGAGAGAATAGAGCAAGAAAATGAACGGCCTGCAAAGCAGGCCGAGGTAGCATAAATTATATAGCAATAGCAGCCAATTAAAGGCTTGCCTCTGCTGCCATGGCACTGGAGGCAAGCCTTTCTTTTTGTCCTATGGCAGCGTGGTACACATCAAGCAACAGGTTGTAATTAACCTCCGATGTATAATGTTTCTCAAAGGTTGTGCGGCCGTTTCTACCCAACTCATAAGCTAACACCGGATTTTGCTCCAGCACTTCTATCTGCTCGGCTAGCTCATGTGCTGATTGAGGCGTATAATGCAGGCCATTATATTTGTGATGCACCAGATGCGCTGCTCCACCAATTTTGGCAGCAATAACTGGGGTGCCGGTGGCAAAGGCCTCAACTATTGTCATACCAAAAGTTTCCAACCACTCTGATGGAAAAATAAGCGCCTTAGCTTTTTTAAGTACCTCTAAGGCCTCTTCACGCGGCATAAAACCCAAATACTCAACCTCAGGGTGCTGAGCTGCATGTTCCTCCACAAGACTTCGCACAGATCCCTCACCTATTATCTTAAGTTTAAAAGATTTACTTTTCTGAGCCTTCAGCAGGGTTTCTATGCCTTTTTCAGGTGATAAGCGTCCCATGTACAGAAAATAGTCTTCGCGGTTTTCATCGCCCATACCTGGATCTTCGGTGAAATTCGGTTTTATGGCTATTTGCTCTGGCTTTGGGCGCAGCGATGAATTAAGGAAGAGCTCTTGGGCACCCGGAGTAAGCACAATAAATTTAGAAACCTTGTTGCGCCAGGTACCTAGTAACTTATGCACCCCAGTAGCCAGCACTGCCGATGCCGTTTCTAATGCAGAATTACGGTACGCTTTATCTAGTATAGCCTTTAGCGGGAAAACCTGCTGCACATGCTCTAAATGTACTTCTCCGTTATAATGCAGGTAAGCACTTGGGCAAATGAGTCGGTAATTGTGCAGTGTCATTACCACGGGCACTTTATACTTTTGGCACACGTAGAACACTGCCGGCGACAACAGCGGAAAGAAATTATGCACATGTACTACATCAGGCTTAAATGCCTGTAGCTCAGTTTCCACAATTTTTGCACTTTTAGGGTTATAAACCACCCCAAGAGCAGCCTCCAGCTTTTGGCTTGTGCTGTTCACATCTTTGTTCGAAACAGTCAGCCGACGCACGTCATGCCCATGCTCTTCTAAAAGGTTTGATTCTGCAAAAAAAACAGTGTCTTCGCCGCCTGCCTCTTTATAGTGGTTATGAATGATAAGGATGCGCATGTATGGGGTTAAGTGTATTGTAAAATTGCTTTTCTGAGGTCTTCGGGTGTGCCTACGTCCAGGCAAGTGCCTTTCTCCAATAGTACGCTCTGCACCCTTAAACCGTTTGTGATGGCTGCCTGTATTACGTTGCCTATACTTAGTTCGTGACTGCTTGGGCTTATATTTTCCTGCATTTGCTGCAGGTATTGGTGCATAAAGGCTGTGAATGCCGGCGACCAGCAGGCAAAAGCCCAGGCGTAGATTAAATTCGCTTCATGTGGTTTGGGAAAAACGCTTTTTATACTTCCGTCAGGGAGTAGATCAACTACATCCCATTTATCAGGAAAATCCGCTTCAAATATGCCCAGCACAACATCAGCATTTGTTTCCTTTTGTTTTACTACAAGCCTTGAAAAAGCACCTGGTTTGGAAATAAGTATATCCGGGAAGCCAAACAGCACCAGTTTATCTTTCACAAAAGTATAAGCCTGGTCTGCAGAGTATGGAGCTCCATAGGGTAAGCCCATCATCAGGTAAGCTATACGTAGGTTATACTTGCTGCCATCGCCAAAGTAAGCTGGTATGTCCCATTTGCCTTTGCGAAGTATAAAGTATTGTTGCGCTGCACCACCGGCTGCCATTTGCTCTATCAAGTAAGCTGATACAACCTTTGGTGATTTTATACTTTCGGCAGAATATTCAAAGCCAATGGGGTACAGCTCTTTGCTGAAGGGAAGAGGCTGCAGCCTGGTAGCAAGACCGGCGGCAGGTATAATACCTACGATTGGCAAGGGTGTATCCATCTTAAAATAAGCGCGCACCGCAACCCTAAAGCTACGATGCGCGACTTTTATACTTTGTGCTTATACTCTTTATACAGATGGAGCCGCCGCCACTTCAGACTGGTTCGACTTTAGTGTGGCGTTCATACCAAAGTACTCAGCCTGCTCCTGACGCAATTTGTCTACCAGTCTTCCTTCTGGCAAAATCACGTCATCATACGTAATTACTTGGTCTTTTGGAATGTCACGCTTCAGTACACAGCCTTCGGCCACGCCAATTGGCAACAGGTTCTCAGCTGCTGTAGTGTCAGCGTTTTCGCACAGGCCGTAAGTCATGTAGTGGCCGATTCCATCAATTACCTGACCAGCCTTTAAGTCGGTTTTAGCGGTGGCTACTACCTCTACGTAAGGCTTCCCGATTGGCGTAAGGGCTGCATCATTAAACAATACGGCTCTGGCTACGGTACTTGGCACCTCAAAATGGCACAGGTGGTAAGGTGTGTAGAACAAGTATAACGGACCTTCGCCTAGCTTGTAAAGGTTAAGGTAGTGCTGCTGCGTTGGATGGTCGTGCGTACCCAGCACAAATACGCCTGGTCCTGGCTCTGCTCCTACTACGTAATCTACAATACCCGGGCCCTCCAGCACATCCTCCAGCGGATACAGATCATTTACGCATTCTTTTAGCGAAGTGCCGCCTAATACAGTTGGCCCGTGCATACCGCGTTTAGCTACTCTCATTCCGGTTCCGTTGGCTACAATTGCCTGCTCAAACGAGATCTTGCTGCCATCAGCAAACGAGGTTACCATGGCTGGGTTCTGGCCCCATTTTTTGGCAAAACCTTCCTGCGTTGTTGGGTTGCGATACGGGTCGTGCAAACCTTTGATGTTGCCGCATACTACTGGTTTTACGCCCAGGCCTTTTACAAAACGAACCAAGTTCATGATCACGCCTGGCTGGTCGCCGTCGGCATTCGTGAAAATTACACCGGCTTTGTCAGCATATACTTTCAGGATCGGGCCTACTGTACCGTCAACCTCAGCATTCATCATAATGATGTGCTTGCGGTTTTCGATGGCACGCATGGCTACATTTGTACCGAACTCAACGGCGCCTGTTACTTCAATAATGGCATCAATGCCTTCGGCTTCGCAAAGCAGCATGGCATCGTCAGTAATGCTATACTTGCCCTGGCGGATGTTCTCTTCCAGCTGGGCTACAGAGCTTACCTCCTGCACATCGGTTACATCGGCCTCGGTATAGGCTTGTTTTGCTTTATCAATTTTGCGGTTAGCGATGGCCACCAATTCCATGCCCTGCACATACTTGCAGATCTGTAGTGCAATGCCGCGACCCATAAAACCAGCGCCTACCATGGCTACTCGTACAGGGTTACCTTCGGCATGGCGTTTAGCAAGGGCGTTATCAACTAATATCATTTTATACTTTGTGTTAAAGGATTAAGGAAAGAAAGCTGCCGGCGGGTTGCCAGCAGCTTTCTTTTATACTTTTTATGCTTCTGTCAGCGCTTTCTCAAAATCAGGGTGTGCCTGGTCTTTTTCTGAGATAACAACAGGCTCTATCGGCCACTCAATATTAAAAGCAGGGTCATTCCAACGGATGCCGCGCTCAGAGCCAGGAGTATAGAACTGCGTTACCTGATAGGTTACGTCGGTGTTATCCTCTAGTGTGATAAAGCCGTGCGCAAAGCCTTCCGGCACAAACAGCATACGGTAGTTGTCGGCGGTTAGCTCTACTCCTATCCATTGCTTGTACGTTTCAGAATCTTCGCGCATGTCGATGATCACATCGTGAATGGCACCGCGTGTGCAACGCACCAGCTTTGTTTCTTCGTAGGGCGAGTTTTGCATGTGCATGCCACGCAGTGTGCCCTTCTTTTTATTGTAGGATACATTGGTTTGCTTAATGCCTGTAGTCATGCCAAGCTCAGCGAACTCGTTTTCGCAGTAAGAACGGCCAAAAAAGCCACGCTCATCCTCTAAACGCTTTACATCTATAATGTATGCGCCTTTCAATTTTGTCTCTGTAAATATCATGCTACCGATTTATGCAGTTTGCAATTCAGATTCCTTGTTTGTTGATCGGGCTGTTTGGTGTGCCCACTGCAGTTGCCCGTTAATTCGCTCAGACTCTTGCAGACTTGTAAGTACTTTCAGGCGCATCAACAGGGAATTACGGAAATCACCATCTTTAAACTCCATACCCATCAAGCCGTCGCGCAGTTCCTGTATAGCCTCTTTTAAAGTATACTGAGGTTGGTGGTTTGGTGCTAACTGCTTGTACAGATCAAAGTTTACACGGTAAGAACGCTTATCCGGAGCGGCATCTAAGTTTATACTTACCTCAGTGCCCGGAATAACATCAGCCACAGCGTTAGCCAATTCATGCACCTGGTAGTTCCACTCGTTAGAGCCTGTGTTTACAGCCAGGAACTCGCCGCCATTGCTGGCTTCTCTGGTTACAGCCCACTCAATAGCGCGTGCCATATCTCGAACGTGGATCAATGGTCTCCAAGGGGTTCCATCACTTAAGATATTGATTTTGCCGGTTGCCACAGCACCTGCCACGAAGTCGTTCAGCACCAGGTCAAGGCGCAATCTGTCGCTCATGCCACAGGCCGTCGCAAAACGCAAACAAGTAATGGTAAATCCATCACCTGCTAATGGCTCCAGTTCTTTTTCTGTAAAAACCTTAGAGCGCGCATAGGCTGTAAGCGGGTTCAGCTCAGAATCTTCTGTTTTAGCTTGCTCAGATGCCGCACCGTACATGCTGCAGCTTGATGCAAATACATAATTTCTTACGCCTGCCTCTTTTGCCAGCTCCGCAATTCTAATACTTGATTTATAGTTTACGTCTAGGGTAATTTCTTCAAAACGAGTACCCATCGGGTCGTTAGAGATAGCAGCCAGGTGCACAACAGCATCAATGCCTTTCAGCGTTTCGGCAGATATATCTCTTACATCGCCAAACAGTTGCATGTCTAGTTTACTTTCTGGCAGCACCGTAGCGTTAGTAAGGCAAGAGGCAAAGTAGGCCATGTCGTAGCCAATAAGTGTAGCGTTAGGATATGCCTTGCGCAGCTGGTCTACCACACCGGGCCCTACATATCCCATATTTCCAGTAATCAGAATCTTCATGGTTGATTTTATATGTTAAAGGGTTGGGTTTGTGTTCAGAAGTGATTAGTTGATGGCTTTTGAGAGCATTTTGCACCATACATTCCATGGGGCTTCGCCTTTCTGCCACAGTTCTTCCAGCACGTTCTTGTCTCGCAGCGTATCCATCGGCTGCCAGAAACCGGTATGGCGGTAGGCAGACAGTTCTCCTTCTTCTGCCAGTTTTTCCATCGGGTCTCTTTCCCAGATCGTGCTGTCATTCTCGATGTAATCAATCACCTGAGGCTCCAGCACGAAGAAACCACCGTTGATCCAAGGCATATCGCCACCGGTTGGCTTTTCTTTAAACTGGTTGATGCGGGTAACACCTGAGGCAAGGTTAAAAGCACCGAATCGGCCTGGTTGCTGCACAGCGGTTAGTGTGGCCAAAGTGCCCTGCTGCTTATGGAAGTTAACCAACTCAGTAACATCTACATCGCTAACGCCGTCACCATATGTCAGGCAGAATGTGTCGTCTCCGATGTATTCGCGTACGCGCTTCAAGCGTCCGCCTGTCATGGTTCCCTCTCCGGTATCAACTAGCGTAACTTTCCAAGATTCGGTATTGTTCTGGTGCACCTCCATGCTGTTTTTGCGCATATCGAAGGTTACATCAGAGTTATAAAGGCAATAGTTTGCGAAATATTCTTTGATGATGTGGCTCTTATAACCGCAGCAGATCACAAAGTCGTTAATGCCGTGGTGAGAATATATTTTCATGATGTGCCACAGGATTGGCTTACCGCCTATTTCTACCATTGGCTTTGGACGCACTCCGCTTTCTTCACTTATTCTTGTTCCGTAGCCACCTGCTAGTATAACTGCTTTCATCTTTTAAAGGGTTAAAGGGTTGATGTATAACTACTTGACTAGTGCATAATTGCACTCATTTTTTCAAGTGCTTTTTGATTGATACGGTAATTGCTATATTTTGATGTTTATTAAGGAAATTTTTTAACTAAATTTTCCGGAAATGCCTGCTCCCGCTCGATCTGCGATTTTATGAACACGCCTAAGCCTTTGTTACTGATCTATTTTTGTGTAATACCTCAGTTTGTAAGTCAGGGAAGGGAGGGTAGTAAGCGCCTAAAAGTATTAGGCGCTTTTTACTAACAACTGTTCTATAGAGATTTTTGGGTTTCTCTTTGGAAAAGCAACTTAAGAGCCAATACAACAAACATACTATTAGTTACAAGATAACGCTTCCACAAGCGTCTCGGCTCCTGCCACAACCTGTATGTCCATTCTAAAGACCAGTCTCTGGCCCATTTTGGAAGGCGTTTTTCTAGGTTGGCATAAGTCATATAGGCCTGCCCTACCCCTAGCATACAGGCATTTACTTTGCCTTTGTGCTCTGCCATCCAACGTTCCTGCTTTGGGCAGCCAAGGGCTACAAACATCAGGTCCGGTTTAGTTTGGTTAATCATTTCGGTGATACTGGCATCTTCCTCAGCCGATAACTTTCGGAAAGGCGGTGAGTAGTAACCGGCGATCTTAAGGTTAGGGTGCTCCTGCTTCGCCTTATTTACCACAGCCTCCAGCACCTGGTCTGTAGAGCCGTAAAAATATACCGATTTCCCACGTATGGCAGCCTCTCGCAGTAACCGGGGCAGTACATCCATACCTGCCACACGGTCTTGCTTCTGGCCATACAATAGTTTCATAAGCTTGGAAAGGGGCCCTCCGTCGGGAGTAGCTACGTCGGCGTTATTTAAAATCTTATTAAACTCCTTGTCCTGATACGCTTCTACCAGCATGTGCGCATTGGCAAAACATACATAAGAAGAAGCCTTGGTATCTGTTAACCAAAAAATATGGTTAATAAAGTCGTTAAAAGATCCAGCTGAAATAAGAGAGGTAATTAGTCTGCGTTTCTCTTTTAAGGGTGGTTCAGCTGTATAGGTTTTTAGTTCTGTATTCTTAATAAGCATTTTTCTCGCCTTTAATCATGTTCCAGACTGTCAGAAAAATTATTTTCATATCCATCATAAAACTCCAGTTCTCCATATACTGTACATCGTATTCAACACGCTTTTCCATCAATCGAAGCTCTTTTGTCTCACCTCTGTAACCGCTTACTTGTGCGTAACCGGTAATGCCCGGGGTAACAAAGTGACGCATTTTATATTTTGAGATAACTTTTGAGTAGTGGTCTAACTGCGATACCAAGTTAGGGCGCGGACCAACTACCGACATATCGCCGAGCAGCACATTAAAGAACTGCGGCAGCTCATCGAGGTTAGTCTTACGTAAGAAACGGCCAACTCGGGTAATTCTCGGGTCATTTTTTGTTGCTTGCAGCTCAGTTTGGTTGTTCACGCGCATAGTTCTAAACTTGTAGCACACAAATAACCTGTTCTTTTTACCTGGTCTCAGTTGCTTAAAGAAAATTGGTCCTCTAGACTCAATTTTAATTGCAAGTGCGATCAGGGGAAGTAACCACGGGAAGATGAGCAGTGACACAGCCAGAGAGAACGCCACATCAAAAGCACGCTTGATAACTCTGTTTGATGCAAGCTCAAGTGGCTCCTTACGAATGCTCAGCATAGGCACGTTGTGATAAAAGTACATGTTCACATCACGCTGCACAATGGCGCTAAAGTCTGGCACTATACGGAAGTACACAAAATTGTCGTCTGCAAAACTTGACAAGTCATCTAACTGCTCACGGTCGTTTAGGGGCAAGGTGTAGTACACCTCGTCTATGCTGTGCTGCAGGCAGTAATCTTTTAAATCAGCAACACTGCCTCTAACCTGGCTGGAGTATGGGCTAAGCTCGTCTGGGTTGTCATCAAAGAATCCCATAAACTTGGTGCCCAAATGATCGTTGCTGTTTAAGGTCTGGTGCAGCGATATACCTGTTTGCCCTGTACCAACAATCACATAACGGGTATGCGCCATGTCAGATTTAGTAAAGTAACCAAACACCTGTTGCATCAGCAGCCTACTAACGGTAATTAGCAACGCCGTAGATAGATAAGTATAAAGTAGCAGCAAACGAGAAAGTTGCTCAAGATTAAATATTACAATACAGGTGGCTAGTATAAATGCGTGCAGTATAAAAGCGTTTATAAGGTTAGCTACTTTCTTACTGATCGGAAACAAGCCATCTATTCGGAAAATAAAATTTGAGAACCCTGATACTATCCACCAAACCAATGCGAATAGCACAAAAAACACACTGTACTGGTGGGCAAATTCTACTGTACCATACCTAAATAAGTTGGACAGCTTAAATGCAAATGCGATAAGGGTAATATCAAGAATTAAAAGAAGTACTCTATTAAAGCTATAGTAGTGACGATATTTATTCATAGTTGAAGGCGTAATTTTGTAATCATACTTGTAGAACTTATTTTTTACCTGTCTTTGCCAACACTCCTTTTCTCCATCCTGGCCAGATTAAAAGATCACCTTTTAATTAACAAGTCTTTAGTATTAGAATAAGTATATATTTATTCTGATTCACCAGAACTCCAGGTCAATGTCAGTCCAGATAATCGACATCTTAAATTACGACTGATAACTAGCTAAAGTTTATGATTTTGCTTATAATCATTAAAAAAACTTAATTTTAAAATATTAAAGAATAACCATACTTATATATTAATATTAGTTGCAAATAAGGCTACAAACCAATATACAGCACAAAAAACCAATTACTTACCACTACTTACACCCCACTATACATTCTTGTACTTTTTCAAAAACATGGCTAACCAGTGAAATTTTAAAATTGCACTACTCAAAAGCTAAGCCCAATTAAAACTTTATTATCACAAGCAAAAGCTCATCACAGATAAAACATATTTAAAACACTATACTTGGAATAGGCATTGACGATTCGGCAAGGTGGTAGTTTATAAAGAGGCACACAATTACCTAAAGACAAGTTTATTATTGACAAAGTGCAATTTTATATCTTAAATCAAGCACCTGATAATTTTTTTTTAAAATTTATAAACAGTCAGTGAACTTATTTAAAAAGATTACAATTCTATGAAAACGCTAGTAATTAACAGCTTATAGTTGGATTATACTTTAAAAGCCTTCAGTATACTTATACTATCAGGTTTATATACTTAAGTTAGAGCACATACCAAACACTATTAATATTACAATTTAGATGACACACTTATACTTTAACACTTCATTGCATATTAACGCTAAAAGCCGTGGTGGCTGATTGCAAATATTGTCAAAGAAAATATTCTGCCTTTTCCGCTGACAAACGATTTCTCTAAAAACCTGAGCCGCCAACTTACTATTGCTGCTATAAAACAGCCAACCAGCTACTGAGTGAGCCAAACACTCAAAATACACGGGTAACCGCAACAGCAAACTTTTCAGCTTTTAGCCATGAAGCCAATCTTAGCCAGCTTTTTGCTGCCTTTTATCTTTGCCCTAAATGGGTTTTGGGTTAACACTGTTTCCAAAACAGAAGATAAAGCATTTATAACTTTAACAGGAGGAAAAGTACACACAAAAGGTGTGGCAAATACGGCCACATCGGCCACACATATTCCTTTTACTGGTATATCCCCTAACAGTGCGCAACCACCTGTAGCTTGTGATGTGGATGCCAGCATTGCCAACACAAATTATAACAAGAGTTTTACTTACTGTAACTACAGCAACAGTGGCAACAGCATCTCTGTTAGGTTCGACTTTGAAAATACGTCTAAAACAAAGGCTACTAACACAGGCTACAGTATTGATTGGGGTGATGGCACTAGTAGCACCTTTGGGCCTGAATTCGATAAGACCAGCCACACCTATGTCACAAATAAAGCCGCATCGTATGCTTTACGCTTAACAGTTACCGGTGCAGATGGCTGTGAGAAAACGGAACAGAAAACGGTTTACATTGGCAGTAACCCTAACGTACTAGTAGACCTTGGCGGTAACTCCTTTTCATGTGCGCCTGCCCAATACGACATCATTGTAAGCCGCTTCGAAAATAACCCAGATAACACTATTTATACTTTTACCATCAACGATGGCACCCCTTCGTTTACACGTACACACCAACAGCTTCTGGAGAACCCAATTATACAGCACACATTCACCGAGGCATCTCCAGTAGGCGGTTATTCAGTTACCTGTAGGGCATCAAACGATTGTAGCTTTTCTGAAAATACCTGGAGGGGGATCAGGGTAAGCAAAGGGCCACAGGCAGAGATTGGTGTGAAGAAAATAAGCAGCTGCGTTGGCCAGGAAATCATACTTCAGGATAAAACAACAAGCGGTTACGATGGCTATGGCGCTAATATGCCGCACATTGCTGAGTGGGAAGTAATCCCTGCAACAGGTTGGGAGATGGTGAAGTCGAATGGTGATGTACGTATTGTGTTCAATCAGCCTGGAAATTATACAGTTAAACTTACCGCATCTCCTGAAGACCCGGGCACCACCTGCCAGGCCAGCACAAAAGAAATGGAGTTTAACATTATAGCTCCTCCGGTTGCTGATTTCAGTTTAACGCCAGATCCTGCCAGTTTATGTGTAAATAATACAGTTAAAGTAAGCAATACCTCGCAAGGAGAAAATGTAGGCTATAATTGGGTAATAACAGATGCTGCAGGTAAGGCCGTTAGCGACTGGGGCACGATTTCCGGTGGCGCAACAGCAAAAGAGCCTGTATTTAACTTTACTAAGCCAGGCGACTATACCATCAGTCTGACTGCTGACAATGGCTGCTCGCCAAGTATTAAAACAGAAAACATCACCGTAAAAGATAAACCAATTGCTACACTCCCTGCCGAACAAGTATACTGCGATGCGCAGGTAATAAGCTTTAGTGAGAACAACGCCAAGCACAAGCCAGCTTTTGATTCGAACTTCGGCACTATTACCGGTTATAGTTGGGAGGTTAAAGTAATCACTGGCCAAGGAATTTATAACTTCGATAACGGCACAAGCAGCAGTTCACCGTATCCTACCATCAGCTTTAAAACACCTGCTGTTTACGAAGTTTGGGCTTATGCCATAAATGAATGCGGACAGTCAACTGCCCCTGCGATACAGAAAATCACAATCAACCCATTACCGGAACTCAAGGCAAGTTCTCCGAAACAGGAAATCTGTGATGGAGAGAGCACTACAATTAGTGTAACGGGTGCTGACACATATACTTGGGCTCCGGCAACAGGTTTGAACACTACAACAGGCAACACAGTAATAGCCAAACCAACTCAAACTACAACCTATACTATAACAGGAACTAACGAAGCTACTGGCTGTACCAGTATCACAACTTTTACTATAGTGGTAAATCCACTGCCTGTTGTTACAGTTGCTTCTGATAAGGAAGCCATTTGCAATGGCAAGGATGTTGCTACACTCACAGCTAGTGGTGCCGATACCTATACTTGGGCACCTGCCACGGGCTTGAGCGGTACTTCTGGAGCATCTGTAACGGCCTCTCCTGCCACTACCACAACATATACTGTAACAGGCTATAATACCCAAACAGGTTGTACCACTACTAAAACGGTTACGGTAACAGTAAACCAACTGCCACAGGTAAATGCCGGCAACGATATTATAGTTTGCAACAACCCAGTACCAACAAAACTCACAGGTAGCCCCGCTGGCGGTGTTTGGTCTGGCACAAACGTAACTGCCGATGGCACCTTTACACCTACCTCAGAAACAGGCGAGTATGAACTAACTTATACTTATACCAACGCCTTAGGCTGTAGCAACTCCGACAAAGTGGTAATTACCGTAGACGACGCACCAGTTGCGAATGCAGGTGAGGATAAAGTGGTGTGCCTTAACTCCGGCAGCTTTAGTCTGGCAGCCTCACCAGTTGGTGGTAACTGGACTGGCCAGTATGTTACAGCCTCTGGCACCTTTACGCCTGCAGCAGTAGGCACTTTTAACATAACCTATACTTTTGGCTCCGGAAGCTGCCGCACTACAGATCAAATACGGGTAACAGTAAATGCCTTACCTACTGCACCAGTGGCTGCAGGTGCAACTATCTGCCCAGGCTTTGGCACCACTTTGCAGGTGCAAAACTCTACAGGCACTATACGTTGGTTTGATGCCGCAACAGGCGGAAACAAAGTAAGCGAAGGCGCCAGCTTTGCCACTCCTGAACTCGATAAAACCACAACTTATTATGTAGAGACAACTATTGAAGGCGGTTGTACCAGCCCACGCCGTGCGGTTCAGGTAACGGTGCGCCCTGCTACGCCTGCACCGGTTGTGCAACAAGCTATACTTTGCGGAACAGGCAACAAAGCTATACTTGTGGCAGAAGGCAATGCTACAAGCTACCAGTGGTTCGAAACGGCTACCAGCACTGAGATCATTTCTACAGACAGAACTTTAGATGCAGGCGTTATTAACAGTAGCAGATCATACTTTGTACAGGCTGTAATTGATGGCTGTATCAGCCCTAGAACAGAAGCCAAAGTAGAAGTATACCCTGTGTTAAGCAGCAACACCTTAACAAATGTTCCAACCATCTGTGCAGGCCAGGTACCTAGTCCTCTTATTGGTTCAGATCCAGAAGGAGGCAATAACACTTACACATACGAGTGGGAAAGCAGCATTATAAGCGCAACTGAAGGTTTTACGAAGATCAATGGAGCGACCCAAAAAGATTATTCGCCGGGTGTACTTGCTAGACCTACTTGGTTTAAGAGAACAGTTAAATCTGCCAGTTGCTCCAATACATCAGAAGTAGTAGAGGTAAAAGTAACGCCGGTAATCTCTAACAACACTGTAAAAACCAGCGCAAACGCTACCATCTGCGAAAACAGTATAGCTGATGAGATTACAGGTTCTCAGCCGGAGGGTGGCAGTAATGATTATACTTACCTATGGGAGATTAGTACAGCAGGCGCTGAAGGACCTTATGAGGAGGCTGCAGGCACAAACAATAAACAAAACTACAGCCCCGGTGCATTAGCCACAACCACGTGGTTCAGGCGTGTAGTTATATCCGGTACCTGCCAAAATCACTTTAGCCAACCAGTTAAGATAACGGTGTACAAACCGATCGCAAATAACAGCATTACAGGTGAATCCACCATTTGCGAGGCAGAGACACCGGCTGTACTGCAAGGCTCTCAGCCAGCAGAGGGCAATGGCAACTATAGCTATCGCTGGGAAATGCGCCACGATGGCAGCAACTTTGAGGCCGCAAGCGGCGATAACAATGGTATTAACTATAATGCAGGTCCGCTTACCAAAACCACACACTTCAGACGAGTGGTTAGCGGGGGACCGTGTGACACCAACATCAGTAATACGGTTACGGTCACGGTTAACCCACGCATCCAACATAACACTATTGCGGCAGTTGCCCCTATTTGCAATGGCCAACCGGCACCCGTACTTACCCAAACAGCTGAGGTAACTGATGGCAACAATACCTATACTTACAAATGGCTGATGAGCACAACTGGTGCAAATGGTAATTACGACGCAGCACCAGGCAACAACACATCAGCAAGCTACAACCCAGGAGTTCTAACCCAGACAGCATGGTATAAGCGGGAGATAACATCAGGAGCCTGTACCAGCACATCGGCAGCTGTAGAGGTTACAGTTATACAATTACCGGTTGCCCCAACTGTTGATCCGGTAACGATATGCGAGAATAACACGGCCACCTTAACTGTAGAAGAAACAGGCGGCAATTACAGGTGGTATACATCGGTAACAGCTACCGAAGTAGTATTTACAGGTAGAAGATTAACTACGTCAGTCTTGGATGCTACCACAATATTTTATGTGGAATCGTTTAACACCAACGGTTGCGGAAGCCCACAGAGAACTGCTGTAATGGTTACGGTTAACAAAAACATCAGCAACAACACCATTACAGCCCCGGAACAGCAGCCGATATGCGCAGGACAGATACCAGGCTTAATTAATGGTTCTCAACCAGAGAACGGAAATGGTACTTATACTTACCGCTGGGAGCGTAGCACATCCGGCCCTGAAAGTGGATTTACAGCTATACCCGGAGCTACAAGTATGTCTTATCAGCCACAGGCACTAGGTGAATCTACGTGGTTTAAAAGAGTGGTTGTATCAGGTCCGTGTGCAGAAAGTATAAGTCCAGCCATTAAAATTGAAGTTGTACCTGTTATCAGCAATAATATAATCAATGCTGCACAAACCATCTGCGAGGACGAAACTCCTGCTGCCTTTATAGGCACAGTTCCGGCTGGTGGTAACGGTACTTATATATACCTGTGGCAGAGCAGCACCAACGGCAGCACCTTTACAGCAGCCGAAGGAACAAACAACGCTCAAAACTATACTGCACCAGAAGCGCTTACACAAACTACGTGGTATAGAAGAATTGTTATTTCAGCACCATGCCAGCAGGATGAAAGTGCAGCGGTTAAAGTTACGGTGCAGCCGGCAATTACAAGCAATACCCTTACTTCCGGTGATCAGACGATTTGTGCTGGCGCTACTCCTGCAAGCATAACGGGCACTGTTCCAAAAGGCGGGAACAACGTCTATACATATGCATGGGAGATCAGCACAGACGGCACTACCTTTACTGAAGCTCTGGGCACACGCACCAATGCAAGTTATCAGCCGCAGGCTTTAAGTGAAACCAGCTGGTTCCGCAGAAAAGTTAGCTCGGGCAGCTGCGAAAGCTATTCTACTGCTATTATTGTGACGGTTAATGGTGTGATCGCTTCTAATGAAATTACTGAAAGCCAGACTATCTGTACAAACTCGGCTCCACTATCATTGCAAGGCTCGCAGCCAACAGGCGGTAACGGTAGTTATACTTTCCGGTGGGAATATGCTACAACAGGGGCTAACGCTACAGATTTTATGGCAGCACCTAACGGCACAGGCAAAAATTATGCGCCGGGTATACTTTCTACTACCACCTGGTACAGGCGTGTTGTTACTTCCGGTGCCTGCTCTATGGTATCGAACGTGGTAAAGGTGGAAGTAAACCCTGTTATCAGTAAAAACATTGTTACACTTTCGCAAAGCATCTACTCTGGTCAGGTTCCGGCACCACTTACAGGCTCTGCTCCTGCCGGTGGCAATAACACTTATACTTACCTGTGGCAGTACAGCGAAAATGGTAAAGACTTTATACCAGCCGCCACCCCTAATACAGGTAAAAACTATGCACCGGGTGCTTTAACAAAAGATACTTGGTTTAGACGGGTGGTATATTCAGGTGGATGTGAGCATGTATCTGATCCGGTAAAAATTACAGTTACACCTGCTGTCGGGAACAACGTTATCCAAGCAGATCAGGTCATTTGCTTCGGTAATAAACCGGCTGCTTTAACTGGTACAGCACCAGCTGGTGGCGAGGGTGGCTATACTTTTATATGGCAACAAAGCACTATTGGCCCTAATGCCGGCTGGACTACGGCTACAGGTGTAAGCAATACCCAAAACTATAACCCACCAACTCTGAGTCAGCACACCTGGTACCGCCGCATTGTTATCTCTGGCCCTAACACAAGCACCAGTGAGCCTGTGATGATTACAGTGAAGCAAGCCATGAGCAATAACAAAATCAGCACCAGCCAGACAGTTTGTTTCAATACAGCACCATCTACGATTACCGGTACTTTACCAACTGGTGGCAGCGGAACCTATACATATCTGTGGGAAATAAGTACTGAAGGACCAGATAAAGGCTTTACAACAGCACCAGGCGCAAATAACAGGCAAGATTATAAAACTAACCCGCTCACACAAACTACATGGTTACGCAGAGTGGTTTCATCTGAATCGTGTGATAGACTGGTGAGTGAAGCAGTTAAAATTACAGTTACACCGCTGCCTCAGGCTCCTGAAGTGAAAGGTACTATACTATGTGCCGGCGCTAAGGCTACATTAACGGCCACAGGCAAAGGCGGCAAACTGGAGTGGTATGCCAGCGCAGCAGGCGGCAATCCGATTGCTACCGGCAACAGCTTTACAACGCCCGCACTGCAACACAACACAACCTATTATGTGCAGGAGGTATCGCAGTCGTGTGCCAGCGAGCGCAGAGAGGTAAAGATAACAGTACAGGAGCCAAATGTAAACGCTGGCACAGATGTGACGGTGGTGAAAGGCCGAAGCGCAGAACTGCGTGCCACTGGTGGCATAAAGTATACTTGGTCGCCGGCAGTAACGCTGAGCAACCCTAATGTGGCCAATCCGACGGCTAATCCGGATGCAACTACCACTTACACTGTAACCGTGGAGACAGAAGGCGGCTGTACATTCACAGACCAGGTAACCGTAACGGTACTCCCGTTTGTATCCGTGCCAAACACCTTTACACCTAACCGCGACGGCATCAACGACACCTGGGAGATCGAGAATATTGAAAAGTATCCTAACTGTAAAGTGCAGGTGTTTAACCAATGGGGCAACCAGGTGTTCATCTCAGAAGGCTATAAACAGCCGTGGAACGGACTGCATCAGGGTGAAGAATTACCAATAGCCACTTATTACTATATCATTCAATTAGACAATACAGAAAAGCCATTATCCGGTAGCGTTACCATTGTTAAGTAGAAATCTATGAACAAACTTTTAGCCCTTGGTTTTGTGTGTCTTATGTTTGCTGGCCAGGCTATGGCACAGCAAAAACCACAGTACACACAATACACATTAAACAATTACCTGCTTAACCCTGCTATTGCCGGCATAGAGGCTTATGCAGACCTAAAACTGGGCACAAGGCACCAGTGGTCCGGTTTAGAGGGAGCACCGGAGTCATACTATGCTACGCTGCACATGCCTCTTGGCATGGATGCAGGTTCTGTTTATCGCAGTGGCCAGCGCCCCAAAGAGGCTACAACAAAAAGAAGCAGCAGCTACCGCAGATCAAGACCGCACCATGGTATTGGCGCTATGGCTATGGCTACAAGAACAGGTCCGTTGAAGCGCGGCAGTTTGAGTTTTAGCTATGCTTACCACCTACCTCTTACCCGCGACCTGAAAGTATCGGCTGGTGTGGCACCGGGTGTTATACAATATAGTCTTGATCCGGGTTATGTAAGAACTGCCAACGCAAACGACCCTGCCATAATGGACGGGCGCATTAATGAAGTGAAATTTGACCTGAGCATGGGCCTTTGGCTGTATTCGCAGAACTTTTATGTGGGTGTGGCAGGGGCGCAGTTAGTACCTAGTAAACGTAAACTCTTAAATACAGGCACACCAGAAAGCAACAACGGAGAACTGCAGCAGCACTACTTTACTACGGCAGGCTACCGCCTGGATGTGTCATCTTACTTGTCTATTATACCATCTGTACTGGTTAAAATGGCACAACCAAGTCCTGTTTCTGTAGATGCATCTGTAAAAGTGATGTACAGTAATCGTTTGTGGGCAGGTGCTACGTATCGTCACAAGGAGTCTATGGCTGCTATGGCAGGTATAAATATCAGTCCGTTACTTGACTTGGCTTACTCCTACGATGCGAGCACATCGCCTTTGGCAGGCACAAACGCTGGTAGCCATGAAGTTGTATTAGGCTTTAAACTACGAAACACACGCAAAATACTGTGCCCGGAATGGGCTTGGTAAGACTTTTATCCAACCATCGTTTTACATGTAAATGTGAAGGAGGCGGCCCAAAAGGCTGCCTCTCTTTTTGCCATAACTTTTTAACAAAATAGAAGTATAGCTATGTATCAACCTTTACTATCATGATGCTGAAGAAAATCCTTGCCATACTTTTTGGTTTAGCCTTTCTGTCATTTGTAGCCATGCAATATAATGACCCTGATCCGGCTGTTTGGATGGTCATTTACGGCATATCTGCCTTAGTTTGTTTTTTGGCTGCTTTCAACAAAGCCTCACATTTTATACTTTGGGGAGCAGTTATACTTTGCATAGGTGGTGGCATATACATGTGGCCAGAGAAATACGAGGGACTTAGCGTTGGGGGCGGCAACATTAAAAACATTGAAGAAGCCCGTGAATCATTGGGTTTACTTATGATAGCAGTTGTTTACACTAGCTTTATACTTTTGGATAAGTATAGCCAACGTTCCAGAAAAACTGCAGAGCAGTTACAAAAAGCAAAATGGGCTTAGCCGCTACGGCCAAACCCATTTTATACTTTCATCATCTTAGCTTCTTACTGCACCGGCTCCGCTTTAAAGCCGGCTTTCTCTACTGCAGTTTTAATTTCCTGCGCATCCAGCTTTTCTGATTTAACTTCCAGAATCTTATCTGGGTTGTTGGTATCTACCTTCCACTCCTCTACTCCCTCCAGTTTGTTCAGGTGAGGTGTAACGGCCTTAACACAGCTTCCGCAGTTTATCGTTGTTTTAAATTTATACGTGCTCATCTTATCTATTTATTTACTTATTTAACATAATTTTCAAACTAATTATTTCTAATAATTAATCCAGTCGCTTTGCTTTCAAACGTAAGCTGTTACTTACTACAGATACGGAACTTAGCGCCATGGCCGCACCTGCCAGCATCGGGTTAAGCAGAAAACCAGTGAATGGATAAAGTACCCCTGCTGCTATTGGTATACAGATCACGTTGTAGAAAAAGGCCCAGAACAGATTCTGACGGATAGTGGCTACCGTTGATTTTGACAACTTGATTGCATTCGCTATCTGTTTCAGGTCTGAGCGCATCAGCGTTATTCCGGCGACATCCATTGCCACATCAGTACCATGCCCCATGGCTATACTTACGTCGGCTAAGGCGAGTGCCTGCGCATCGTTTATACCATCACCTACCATGGCCACTGTTTTGCCTTCCTGCTGCAGCTTTTTGATAAACGCACCTTTATCGGTTGGCAACAGCTCCGCTTTGTAATTAGTTATACCTACTTGTTTGGAGACAGCCGCAGCGGTTTGCCTGTTGTCGCCGGTTAGCATGTAGAGCTCTATACCTGCGTCCTGCATGGCTTTTATACCTTCTGCTGCTGTAGGCTTTATTGGGTCGCTTACGGCAAATACGGCCAAGGCCTGCTTCGCATCTGCAAAGTATATGACTGTTTTGGCCTCCTCCTGCAGCTGCGCGGCGGCCGTTTTCAAGTGCTCCGGAAGTATAACTTTATGCTCCTGCAGCAACTTCTCGTTACCGGCATAGTAGCGGGTGCCATTAAAATCAGCTTCGATGCCCTGCCCTGTAAGGCTGCTGAAGTAGTTTAACGCCAGTGTTTTTTGGCCTTGCTCCTTGTAGTAAGTATAAATGGCCTGGGCAATTGGGTGCTCCGATTGCGCCTCCATAGAATAAAAAATCTGCTCTGCCTGCGCCTTTTCTAGCTGCTTATCCCCCCAGATTACATCGGTTACTGTTGGTTTGCCTAAGGTGATAGTACCAGTCTTATCAAGTATAACCGCATTTACATGCTGCGCACGCTCCAGGCTTTCAGCGTCTTTTATCAGGATGCCCTGCTCTGCACCACGCCCTACACCTACCATAATGGCAGTTGGCGTAGCCAGACCTAAGGCACAAGGGCAGGCGATTACCAGCACCGAAATAGTAGAAAGCAGCGCCTCCGTTAAGTATGCCTCTCCGCCAAGTACAAGCCAGGCTGCAAAAGTAAGTATGGCTATTGCTAATACAATCGGCACAAAAATACCTGCAATCTTATCCACCAGCTTCTGTACCGGTGCTTTGCTCCCCTGCGCCTCCTGCACCAGTTTGATTATGTGTGCCAGCATAGTTTGTCCGCCGGTTTTCTGGGCTATTAGCTGCAAGCTACCTTTTTGGTTTATTGTTCCGGCGTACACTAAGTCACCTTTATGTTTTTGTACGGGCAACGGCTCACCGCTCAGCATACTTTCATCTATGTAAGTAGCTCCTGCCAACACTTCGCCGTCTACTGGTACTCTGTCGCCGGGTAGTAACAGCACCGTATCGCCAATGCGAACTTCTTCGGTCTTGATCTCCAGTTCAGTGCCATCGCGCAATATTCTCACCGTCTTAGGCTGCATGCCCATCAGTTTTTTAATGGCGGCCGAGCTACGATTCTTAGCGTTCTCCTCTAAGTACTTGCCTAAAAGTATAAAGGCGATAATCACAGCTACAGCCTCAAAGTATACATGCGGCATCAGACCTCTGCTCAGGAAAAACTCAGGATAAATGGTATTGAAGGCACTAAAAACAAAGGCGATGCCTGTACTTAATGCCACCAGCGTATCCATGTTCGCCCGGAAATGCTTGGCCTGGGCCCATGCCCCTACAAAAAAGCGCTGCCCTGCCCAGAACAGGACTGGTATGGTAAGTATAAACATGGCCCAGTTGCCCCAGGTAAAGGTGTCGTGGAAGAACATGCCAAGTATAAAAACTGGGGTAGCCAGTATGCCCGCACCAACAGTTTTACGTTTCAGGTCTGCAAGCGCCTTTGCCTGCCGCTCTTCCAGTTCGTCCTGTGTGGTATCCTCTACAAGCAGCTCAAAACCTATTTCATGCACTGTATCTTTTAGCTTTACAGGCGAGGTGATATCAGACGCATAAGTTACCTGAACAGTTTTGGCCGCAAAGTTTACGTTAGCCTCCTCTACACCCTCTGTTGCCTTCAGCATACTTTCGATGCTGCTGGCGCAGGAGGCACAGGTCATCCCCTCCACCGGAAAGCTGGCTTTAGTGGTTTTTTTTTCTTTTATTTCTGCCATTTCTTTAGCTCTTTGTAACACAACAAAAGTACGGATGCGATCAAGCTTATATGTTATACAATTATGCTAAAGCCTTACATCTTCTTTAGGCTTGCTTATACTTTGTGTACGTATTTAATATGGCATTTTTAGCAGAATCTAATAGCATTGATCGTAGAGCACCAGGAACTAAAATTAAATAAATATGATTATGTTGCATCAGCTATACTTTAAGCCAAATAGGTAACTTGTTGCTTAAAGTGCAGCTAATGCACAACTTTAGCCAAATGTAATGCAAACTTCTCCGGAGAATAAGTATTTTATTTTCTCAAATACGCGTGATCAAGTAGTAAAACTAGTAGGCGTTATGTTTACTGTGCTGGCTACTTTGCTTGTTGGCGTTGGCTATGTTTCCTTTGTAGGAGCACGAGAGATAGAGCAGAACTATAGCTTGCACCTTTCTAAAACCATACATAAGCTGGAGCTTCTTAACCAGCTGCACCATAATAACGATGATCTTAACAAGTTGCTTGCAAACATTGTAAGTCCGCAACCCTTCGATAAATCATACTTAGTTGATGAATTTAAAGTAGCACAGGCAGAAAACACTCACCTTTTACAGGAACTGAAAGGTCTTGTTTCTCAAAAGGAAAACAAACTTATAATCGATCAACTGATAAACTACCGTAGATCATACTTGCAGCATACAGACAGTATTTCTGCTCTGGCTCTTGAAGGTAGAATCAATGGGGCGGCACTTTACAAGGAAACCCACCTTACACCGGTAGACCATGTTCAGGAAAACTATCTTAACAAGCTAAGCAACAATTTACATAAACTTGTAAATCAACGTGATACACAGGCTGCCCAACTACTAAGCAAATTTGTAAAATACCAGGAGTTACTGCTGGTGCTTGTTCTACTGGCATCGGGCTGCGCTGTATTTTTGATGCAGTACCTGTTTAAAAAGTTAAAGAAAGAAAACTTTGACCTCAGCACAGAGATAAAGAAACGCGAGGAACTTCAGAGTGAGCTTTACAAAAGTCAGCAGATTTACAAAACGCTTTTCGATAGCAACCCGATCCCGATGTGGATCTATGACACTGACTCCCTCTCCATAATAAAGGCGAATACCTCCGCAACAGAAGAGTACGGCTACACCCAAGAGGAATTTCTGGATAAAAAGATTCATGACATTAAGTTGCCTGATGACCTTGATGATTATTTAAACACTGTTATTCCCAAGCTTAACTCTCATAACAGTTATTATAATGTAAAGCACAAGCGTAAAGACGGCAGCGAATTTCGTGTTGAAATACACTCACATGCTTTACCAGAGGCAGATGACACACGCCCCAGGTTGGTTGTTGCTGTAAACGTGGACGACCAGTATAATGCAATAGAAAGAATAGAACGTAGCGAAGAGCAGCTGCGTGAAATCAGTTCCAGTATACCAGGTGCTGTTTATCAATTTTATGTAGATAAGGAAGGTAACTTCAGTTTCCCGTTTATGAGCGATGGCGTAACTACGCTTTACGGCCTTACCCCCGACGAACTTTATAGCGACCCTAACAGGATATTTGAGCAAATCCATCCGGAAGATAAAGAATCAGCATTTTGCTCAATCAATGAATCGGTAGCTTCAGTTAAGTCTTGGTATGTTGAATCGAGGCTGTGGAACCCTATGGAGAATCGGTGGAAGTGGGTGCGTGCCCATAGCCTGCCCACACAAAAAGAAGACGGTTCTATCTTATTTAACGGCACTCTCATTGATATTACGCTACAAAAGGAGGCAGAAGAAGAATTATCCAGAAAAGAAGCAAACCTAAAAGCCTTACTCGATAGCTCTAACAAGGCTATACTTTTGATAGATAGTGAATTCAAAGTATTGTCTTTTAACACACTTGCTTCTGATTTCATGTTGCAGTTGCGGCAAAAAGTGCTTAAAGCCGGCCAGAACATCTGTGACTATATTGATAAAACGCTGTTGCCTGATCTGAAAGAAGATCTTACAATAGCCATGCAGGGCCATGAGGTTACCTTTGAAACTGGTTCAGCCGACAGTTGGTATGAAATAGGATATAAACCAGCAATCAGTAAAGACAACCAAGTACTGGCCGTTGCCTTAAATATCCATAATATTACAGAGCAGCGTACTATTATCGAAGCTATTAGAAAAAGTGAGGCCCAGTTAACCAAAGCACAAGCCCTTACAAAGCTTGGGAGCTGGGAATACGATATTGAAAAGAGCTTACTTACTACTTCTGATTCTCTTTGCGAAATTTACGGCTTACCGGGTGGCGCTACAATATACAGTAGCTTTGAGGCATTGTTTCACCCTGAAGATGCAGGAATTGCATCAGCTCATTTTCAGGAGGCTATTAAGAACCAGACAGGCATGACTTTCGACCACAGGCTACTGCTTGAGAATGGGAAGGTGAAATACCTGCACACAGTAGGTGAGATAGTTTTTGATAAAGAAGGCAATGCTAAAACAATGGCCGGGGCAACACAGGATATATCAGAACTAAAGCTGAAGGAACAAGAGTTAAGGGATGCAAAAGAAAAGCTGCAGGCTACACTGGAGAACATACCAGAGGTTATTTTTACGACTGACTCGGATTTTAACATAATATACGTTAGCCCACAGGTACGCAGGCTAACTGGTTACTTAGAAGAAGAACTACTGGGAGAGGCAAAAAGTTGGAGACAATTGGTACACCCTGACGATATTGATCAGTTTGTAGCTACTGTAATGCCATCAGTACCAAAAGGAAACAAATTGCAGTACGAATTGCGCATTGTTACCAAGCACCATGAAATAAAATGGATTGTGCTGCGTTACTCCCCTGTTATTGATAAAAAAGGCAATATAATTAGAGTGGATGGCTCTGCAGCCGACATAACAGACAAAAAGCAGGAAGAAGCTCGTGGCGCTGTTTTAAATGAACAACTGCAAAAGCAGAATAACCACCTGCAGCAGTTTGCTTACATTGTGTCACATAACTTAAGGGCTCAGATCGCTAATATACTTGGTCTTACCTCTATTTATGATCGCAGAAGGCCTGAGTCTACACTTAACTTACGTGTAATTGATAACCTGTCGCAATCGGCTAAGCTTTTAGATGGTACAATCCGTGACTTGAATGATATACTTACTATAAGAAGCCAGCTATCAGAAGGAAACGAAATAGTTAATTTCCATGAAATGCTGGCACATATTTTGACAAGCATTGCAGATACTCTGGCTACCGAAGAGGCTGACGTTATATGTGACTTTAATGAGGCACCTGAGGTTGTGACTGTAAGAGGTTATATATATAGCATCATGTTAAACTTAGTAACAAATGCATTAAAATATCGCTCGAGTAGCAGAAAATTAGAACTTAAGCTAAAGACATTCAAGGTACTTGATTATATTTGCCTTCAGGTGCAGGACAACGGCCAGGGAATTGATCTTGAAAAGGAAAGAGATAAGATTTTCGGTTTGTATAAACGATTCCACCACAACAAAGATGGCAAGGGCGTTGGCCTTTACCTGGTTAAAACGCAGGCCGAATTACTGGGTGGTAAGGTAGAAGTAGACAGCCAACCAGATTTAGGCAGTATTTTCAAAGTATATTTAAAGCACCAATTGTAGAGAATGAGTACGTTGAGAAGGGTTGTATTGATTGATGATGATCAGGTTAGCAACTTTGTGTGTGAAAGCATTATAAAAAGTGAGTGTTTTGCAGATGAGGTTTATAGCTTTGAGTGGGCACAGGATGCACTGGAGTACCTCTACAAAACAAATGAAAACGATCCGGACAATTTTCCTGATCTAATTTTCCTGGACATTAACATGCCAGGCATGGATGGCTGGGCATTTATACAAGAGTATCGTAAGCTACCTGAAGAGGTTACACGCAAGTGTTGCCTGTTTATGCTATCATCTGCAGTAGATAGAAAAGACATTATCTGCGCAAAAAGTCACCATGAGGTTAAAGATTTCTTTTCGAAACCGCTTTCACCAGAAATACTTGCAATCATTAAAGAAGAATTTATTGTTAGATAGTACTATACATTAGTTTCGTTTAGTCGTTATTGCTAACTATTTTTTGTAAAATACCTATACAGGCTTTAGTAGCCTGTATAGGTATTTTTTTTATATACACCTCCCCTCCTGCAGCACACAGAAGCAATCAGACATACACAACTTTTTGATAATCAATTTTATACAATATCGTTTCGTCCTATAAAATATCTTTATATATAAATATTTATAGGAATAAATATCGACCATTATCTTATCATCGCTCAACTAAAATTTAATTAAACATATAACATAATACTTTCAAAGGCGTAAAGCAAGATATCAGCTATATAAAAATACTTATATAGTTGATTGTACTAATAACCCAAAAACCCTATATAAAGCTTTACCCTAATGAAAAAATTAATACTTTCTCTATCGATACTTTTTATCACCTCAGTTTCTGCATTTGCACAAAACGGGGTTTATACTTTAACACCAGATCAGGAAGCAAAATGCACTGAGCTAACACGCACTATGGTTAATGAGCTGAGATTAAATGAAATCGGATATATAAAATTAAAGGCATTAAACAGAGAGCGATTGGCCTTAACAACAGCAGTTAAAGAAAAGGCATTTGCTGATCAAAGCGTGCTCGACCAAAAGTTACAGGAAATAGAAACCGATTTCGACAATAAGCTTGTAGCTATACTAAATGCAAATCAACTACAGGCATACGCCAATTATAAAAGAAAAGCAGAGGTAAGCTACATCGCAGCCTCTGAAGAAAAATAACATACTGCAGATAGTAAAGACCTTCTTAAAAGTAGGTCTTTACTGGAAGGCAACAAAAAGGGGAGCTAAAGCAGCTCCCCTTTTTGTTTTATTAGCGACGGCTGTAATCAGCATCATCTGGTTTTTCTTTATCTTCATTAAAAGGCTGGTCTCCTCTGCGAATACCGGCCACATCGTCGTCCATGCCGGTGTCGCTGCCTTCGTACTCAAAACCGGGCCCCTGTGCAAACTCTTCTACACTGTTAGGATTATTGCCTCCATAACCTGTGGCCTCGTTACCCTCTATTTTTAGATTCTCAAGCTTATCTTTTTGGCCTGGTCTTTCCGTTATTCCTCCTGGCCCAATATTACGCTTTGCAGAAGGGTCAGGATGATTGCCTAAGGTTACTCTTTTGTTGTAGTCGCTATTTATGTTGTCAAGATCTTCACGATCCTTTTTCTCTTTATCAGTAGCCATAATATTTTAATTTAGTTATTGTTGTTTATACGCTACCCATACTTTGGTGTTCGGACACATAGCTTTATTTAACATAACTAAACAACTAATAACTTTATCTGCCAGCGTCATTCAATTGCCAATCATAGGTATAGTAACTGAGTTTATAACTTTCCGGTATAGGGCTAGCTCTGTATTTGTTAATGTACGCTATGATGGTAGGCGCCTCTGCTAAGTAGTCGTCTTTGTACCATTTAAATAGCTCAGATACCTGTACCTGTTTCTGCTGAGGTTGTACCCGAGTGAACGTTTTGTCTTGTAGTGCCTTACGTGTTTGTGCCTCTAGTTGCTTTTCTACCTGCTGTGGTGTATAAGCGGTGCTCAAGAGCGGCGGACAAGATTTAGCAGCGCAAACAAGAGCAAAATGGAGCCGTGCATCTTTGTAAGGCTCACGTAGCTTTTTATGCTCAAGTTCATTTAGCGTAAGGCTCTCCCCTGCCACTTTATACTTTTGTTTATCAAAAAAGCCTGGTATATCCATTACTGAGTTTATAGGATAGTGGTCTATTACCTGCTTTAGCACTAACACATTATAAGCATTTATATAGAAAGCTTTTTTCTCGGAAGCAGTGGTTCTGCTAAGATCGAAGGCGGCTATCTGTTTTACCAGCTCTTTGAGTAAGGGTCTATCTCTCTGTAGTTGTTTAAACTTTATCTGCCCGTTGGCTACATGGCGTTGCAGCAATGTTGTTACAGAAGTATAAATCATGTTCTGTTCCTGCTGCTGGCCATAGGCATTGTTTACATAGCCTGGCACAGTAACGTGAGCAGTACAAAGTATAATCAAGAGGAAAAACAACTTGTGCATTGTATAAAATTATTAGGTACGCAATATGTAACAACAACTGCACCGTTCTGTTATATTTGCTTAATTTTTTGATTTATGGCACCACTCGCGAGTATAAATCGTTAAATGCCAGATACCAATCCAGCATGCATATGAAATTATCTAAAATTTACGACCCACGCGAAATGAACTCTTACCAGTTTGTGGCAGCTACAGGGTTGGTTATGACACTAGTAGCCCATATGATCCTGCTGCTGATCGGTAAGAGCATTGAAAACTTTCAGGCCCTCTACGCCTGCTGGGCCGTGTTTTTTACACTCGGCGCCATTGTTAACTACAACAGCAAGCCCGGCAGCGACCATCATCACCATCATTAACAGAAGCTAATTATTTTAGAAAGGTAACTAGATGCTTGTGAAACAGGTCTGTTGCCTCCAAGTGCGGTATGTGCCCTACGTTAGGTAGCTCTACCAGTTTTGCTCCAGGTATAGCTTTAGCAGTAGCCTTCCCTAGTTGCGTATACTGCCCGTGCTCATTTTGCTTCTGCTTATCCTGTATATACCCTTTCCCTACAATTGTATGGTCCTCTTGCCCTATAATGAGTAAAGTTGGCATTTTAAGTTTGTCGAATTCATACACGACAGGCTGTTGATAGATCATGGCATAAGTTAAGGCTGATACTTTAGCAACTTTAGCATAATCTGGGTGCTTTGTTTGGGCAGCGGGCACTTCTACCCATTCATTATAGGCTGGTTTCCAGGAGGTATAATACGTTTGGTGGTATTTTCTGATAGACTCTTCCGTTGTTTTCTGTTCGTTCTGCACCAGCTCCTCCATCGTTTTAAAAGGAACAAATAACCTGTAGTCTTCCAGTCCGATCGGATTTTCCAGAACCAGTTTTGTAGTCATCTCTGGGTACATCAGAGCAAACCTTGTGGCTAACATTCCGCCCATAGAGTGGCCCACTACCGCCACCTGCTGCACCCCCAGCTGCTTTAACAACTGTTGCGTGTTCAGTGCCAACTGATGAAAATTATAGTACACTTCCGGCTTATCCGACTTTCCGAACCCAACCTGATCAGGAACAATTACTCTGAATCCGTTCTTGCTCAGATGTTCTATCGTTTGCCTCCAATAGGCCCCGAAAAAATTCTTACCATGTAATAGCATAACCACTGGGGCATTTCTGTTGCCGCTAGCCGCAGCCACATCCATATAAGCCATTTTCACCTGCTGCCCTTCTTGAGTCAGGTTTATGTATTTTACTTCGTATGGGTATTTATAGCCCTGCAGCGTAGCATTTAGCGTAGCCGGTACCTGCGCCTGCACAGCCAGCGTTATTAAAAACAGTATTAATATAAGAAGGTGTTTCTGAGATGGCATAGCTATACTTTTTGATTATACTTTCTAGCATACGCAACCAGCGGAGAAGTATAAAAAAATGCCTACAGAATTTCTGCAGGCATTTCCTAATCTATTCACCTTAAGATTTTATTGCACAAGAATTTTTTTAGTATGATAGCGTTTGCCCTGCGCGATCTGCAGAAAGTATAGCCCTTTACCAAACGGTGTCAGGTCTATCTGTCGGCTGTACTCTCCCTCGAGTTTTTCCACTGTATCTACAAAAACCTCCTGTCCCTTACTGTCTAGCACCCGAATTATGGTGGTACCAGTGTTTTCTGGCTTAAATCGGAGGGTAAACTTGCCGTCGTTCGGGTTAGGGTAGTATTCAATCTCTTCCAGCGCGAGTTCCTCTTTTGGCTTGGTTTCTACGGGTGTTCGGGCTTTCTTTAGTGTGGCTACATCTTCTGTGTTCAAGTTCTGAACCGTTACTTTTCGTACCGCTACAATCATAACTCTAGCTGGCTGCAGTGCCTTCTGTCCAAGTTCTTTCACATTAGCACTATCGCTTAGGCTGTAAATGTACCTATGTCCGGTGCTTTCTTTCGTAATAATTCTATAGGTTGAATTCCTATCTAACTTGAAAACAAGAGAATCGGACTGATTGCGCTTTCGGAAGTATATGTTGTCAGCTCTGGAAGGCCTGACTATGGTAAGGCTATCTGCTGTAAAAATACGTACTGCTTTAAGAGTGTCGCTAGTTGAGCGATAAAGGGCATCAGCCCCGGCACCTCTTAAAGTATAAACCCTGAACTCTCCGGCTTTTCCTGCTCTTTTAAAAGCACGTGCATGTAGGCTATCCCCTTTTAGCTCTTTTAGTTTCCCGCTTTTCAGTAGGTTCTGTATGAGACTATCCCGCTGCTTTAAGTTCAAGTGATCAATCAGGGCATTACGCTCAGCGTCTGTTAAATTACCATCTAACCTGTAAGCTTTCATGTTTTTATTAGCCAGCATTTTAAAGCGTGTTGTATCTCTAAGAGTGGCTGTCAGGCTGTTTAATCTCCTGAGAGCTGCTGTATCAACTTTGAGCTTAGAAAAGCTTTGTAGGTTGGTTGCCATCTCAGTTATGGTAACGGTAGTATCCTTTAAGGTTTCGACTCCATTTATACGTTCTATATACTTTATGCGGAGTTTTTTTTCTGTCTTTGGAGCCTCCTGAGCAGCAATATAGTGCAGCGGCAGCAGGGCTAGCAGCAGGCTAAGTATAAATTTAACGATGTGCTGAAGTGTAGTGATGGTTGCCATAGTACCCAATTAAGTTTCTGTTTAATCAAAGGTACGCCAGAGAAAGAGCGGGTATAGTTAAGGCAACGTTAAAGTATGTTAAAGAAAGGTTAAAGTTAATACCTGCTGTAGCCACAAAAGAACCGGCGCAGTATGTATGATTGTAAATAATTACAGAGCAAACACTTATACTTTACTATAGGATTGGTTAAATTGAGTTAAAGAAAAGTTAAAGTTGAGCACATCATGTTACAATAGTATACATTTGTTAGTGTGAGTAAGCATGTAATAATCGGAGTGCTGGTGCTGATGAGCATCTCCCTACTAGGTGTGGTAGGGCTGCAACTCTATTGGATAAACAACGCCATACAGGTTAAGCAGGCAGAGTTTGACCGTAGCGTAAACGAAGCGCTTGCACGGGTTGTAGAGAAACTCGAAACCCAGGAAGCGGCTAGTGTAGTAGCAAACCAGATGGCAACCTTAAAGCGCGACAGCAGTGCCACAGAAACGACATCTAAAGTGAAGGCCACCGTTACAACCAAGCAGGCACCCAAGGCTGAAAAGCCTGCAGAACAAATGCGAACAACCTCGGGCACTGGCAGTAAAGGAGCAATTACAATAACCCGTGTTGAGCCTCGTACTACTGCTACCCAAAACCATACACTTCAGAGAGCTTCTGTAAATCACTCTAAAGGAATTCAGTTATACTTTAGCAGAGCCGACTCTACTCAGTTAAAGCAGGCCATTAATAAGCTAAGCGGCGGCAGAACAACCATCGTACCTTCTACCATTAATGGAAGTGCAACGCAGTTCCAGCGCATAGCACCCTCTAAGGCAGAGTCACTGAGTGTGGCTCACCTAAAAAAAGGCAGTATTTATAGATTAGAGCAGATGCCTGATACAGCACGCTTTGTCAGGTTTCGGAATGGCTCCGTAGATTTCTCAGTTGATACGTTGCGCATTATGGCTTTAAAGTTAGACAGCCTGATGAGGAAAAGCCGACAATACAGAGAATTTAGGCCAATGGAGGTTGCCTCTGTTGATATCAACAACGATAGTATCATCATTATTCAGAGTAACAATGGCGCAAAGCTTTATACTTTAAGCCATGGTAAACCTCACAGGCAAGGTAGCAACCCTAACAACAGAACCCGAGTTTACACACGTGGACTTAAACCGGCAGAGATAACAACAGAGGCACACATTTTCAGCTATACAATTCCTGAAGCCACCTCTCCTGCCGCTAAGCAAAAGCAAAAGCAAAAGCAACAAATAAAAGATACGCTACAGGCAGTGGTTAAGCCCCTCCATCTGGCAAAAGCTCCTAACCCCAAATCAAAGACCTCAGCCATCAGCAAAATTGAGGTAAAGAAAGACCTGCTGAACGATGTGGTGCAAAAAATGGTGGTAGAGTATGTTGTAAAAAACGAGCCGCTTAAAAACCGACTTAACCTGCAAACCTTACCTGATCTGCTGCAAACAGAGTTGCAGAACAAAGGCATTAACATGGAGTTTGGTTACTGCGTGGTTTCGGGGCAAAATGATACCGTGGCCGCACACCATATTAAACCACTAAAACTTAATAACCTGCCAACGTACAAAGCAAGTCTCTTCCCGAACGATATTTTTGAAAAGCAGGATTACCTGGGTTTATACTTTGCTGACAGCCGAAGTTACGCCATTAAATCATTGTGGGGAATGCTATCCTTATCAGCACTTTTTACATTGGTCATGATCGCCACCTTTGGCACCACCATCCATATCATTTATAAGCAGAAGAAGCTATCGGAGATGAAGAACGACTTCATCAATAACATGACCCATGAGTTTAAGACACCGATAGCCACAATCTCGCTGGCCACTGATGCCATTGCCAACCCTAAGATTTATGAGCATCCGGAAAAGGTAAAGCACTACACCAGCATTATCAAGCAGGAAAACAAGCGTATGAACACCCAGGTAGAGAACGTGCTGCAGATTGCCCAGCTGGAGAAGAACGATTTTAAACTAAACTTTAAGCCTGTTGATGTGCACATACTTATTGCCAAAGCCATTGAAAGTATCCGTCTGCAGGTGGAAGAGCGCATGGGGCAGATTAACGTACAGCTAAATGCATTGAAGCACGAACTACGCTCTGACGAGGTACACCTGTTTAATGTCATCTGCAACCTGCTTGATAACGCCAACAAGTATTCTCCTACCTCTCCGGAAATTAACCTGCTAACGCAAAACGTGGAGGGTGGACTGCTAATTGCGGTAGAAGACAAAGGCATGGGCATGACTAAAGATACCCAGCAACGTGTATTCGATAAGTTTTACCGTGTTCCGACGGGCAACCTGCACAATGTAAAAGGATTTGGCCTTGGGTTAAGTTATGTTAAAGCTATTGTACAGGCCCATAAAGGTAACGTACGCCTTAAAAGCGAACCCGGCAAAGGCAGCAGGTTTGAGATATATCTACCCTTAAGTTAGAAAGTTACAGAGCTTGGGAGTTAGAGAGGTAAAATGCAGAGACGCAATATTTTGCGTCTTGTTAACTACAAAGCAACAAAGTATAAGCTACTCAACCACTAGCTACTCAACCACTAGCTATTTAACCATCTAACAATTAACAACCAGCAAACAAAAAGCTATGAATATACTACTGGCCGAGGATGACCCGAATTTTGGAATTGTGCTGCGCGACTACCTGGAGCTGCACGACTATACTGTTACTTTATGCAAAGATGGTTGCCTGGGCATCACCGCTTTCCGGAAGGGTAAGTTTGATCTGTGTATATTAGATGTGATGATGCCAGAGAAAGATGGTTTTACACTGGCAAAAGAAATTAAAAAGCTAAACCCGGATGTGCCGCTTATCTTCCTGACGGCGAAGGCTATGAAAGAAGATATGCTGGAAGGTTTCCGAATTGGGGCAGACGACTACATCACCAAACCATTTGACTCCGAAGTGCTGCTCTACAAGATAAAGGCTGTACTCAACCGCAAATCCCCGTCAGCACCGGAACAGAAAGAGCAGACAGACTTTGCTATAGGCCAATACAAATTTCAGTCGAGCCTGCGCATACTTTCCAGAAGTGGTTCCGAAGAAAAATTATCGCCTAAAGAGGCTGAGTTGCTTAAAATGCTGTGCCAGCACCTGAACGATGTACTACCCCGCGAACAGGCGCTGGAGCAGATCTGGCACGAAGACACCTACTTTACTGCCCGTAGTATGGATGTATACATCGCCAAACTCCGCAAATACCTGAAGCACGACCCGAGTGTAGAAATCATCAACATACATGGCAGAGGCTACAGGCTTTGTGTGCATAATGGCGTGATGTTATAACACTATTCTAAAATTTACAGCATCACCCATATCTGCTACCTTTCTAGACATCATAGCTAACTGATTATCAGGAAGTATACTATTGTAGACACAGCAATGTAATGTCAAAATAAAATATTTATTTCTGTCTAATTAGTTTAACCATATATTCAAAAAACTATTATATTTACCGGGTTTTTATTAGTATTTTTCTTTGTTAGCTATACTTTTTCATTGCTTTCATAACAAAGAAAAAAATTGTACTCTAAATGTGGAGCTATCCGGATAATTTATAGAAGACCAACTTTTTAGCACATGAAAAAAATTTTACTATTCGCCCTAATTTGCATTACGCTTGCAAGCTGTGGCCCCGAAATCTATCAGGCTACTTCTTTTAAAGAAGTAAAAGAGAAGCATAAGGTTGTAGCTGTTATGCCATTCGAGGTAACAATCGAATCGAGAAAGCTGCCAAAAGGCGTTACACCTGAAATGATACAGGACCAGCAGCGCGACTATGGTTATGGTATACAGAGCGATGTTTATGGTTATTTCCTGAAAGAGATGAGCAAGAATAAGTATACTGTTAACTTTCAGGATGTAAGCAAAACTAACTCTATTCTGAATAGCTATGGTATAACGTACGACGACCTGCGCCTGAAATCTAAGGATGAGATATGCCAACTGTTAGGCGTGGATGCAGTGGTTTCTGGTAAAGCTACTATGTCTAAGCCTATGTCTGATGGTGCTGCCATTGCGGTAGGTTTACTGGTGGGTGCCTGGGGACCGACAAACACTGTGAATACAACCATTACCATACATGAGGGTAACGCAGGTGATTTAATGTGGAAGTATGACTACCAAGCTTCCGGTAGCATCGGCAGCAGCAGACAGTCGCTTACTAACGCTCTGATGCGTAACTCATCTAAGAAATTCCCTTACAAGAGATCTTAATACCAAAGCAGGATAGCTTTAAGATCTATAAGACCAAAGTATAAAGGGCAGCCGATGTAAAAATCGGCTACCCTTTATACTTTAAATACAACAGGCTGCACTATATAGGTAACAGCCTGCCGTAATCACCAAAACAAAATCTTTATACTTTTAAAAAGTAAAACCTACAGAGGCTTTAATTACGCGGTTATACGTCTCGAAGCTGCCGTTCGAGTCGATGGTGTTAACACCATAGTCATAACCTGCGCTTACGTTAAAACCGCTTGCAAACCTGTAGCCCAGGCCACCAGTTAAGGCTAAATCAATTTCACGGAAACCGTCTTTCATATCCCACTCTCTGTTCAGAGCTTTAAATCCTAATGCACCAGCCTCGGCCTGTACTTTGTTAGATAACAGGTAAGACACCTGCGGTCCGCCGAAGATATGGAAACCCTCCCCTAAGTACAGTTTAGCCAGAATTGGCATGTCCAGGTACTCTGCTTTGTTTGTAAGGGTAAGGTTAGTATTCAAAAAATCAATCTCCTCGATCGGAATTTTACCTGTTAAGCGGGTACCTTTCTGAGAGTATTGCAAACCTGGCTCAATCTCAAATCCAGGGCCTATAGGTATACTTATATAACCGCCTACATGGAAACCCTCGCGCATTTTCCGGTTAACTGCACCCTCTGAAAGGTTTATAAGATCTTGTGCACTGTTCACTGTTTCGCCTTGCCACTCTGCAAGGTTAACGCCGGCTTTTATACCAAAACGTACTGGGTTTTGCTGCTGTGCATTTACTTTAGTGGCTACAAAGCCTAGCACAACCGCAATAAGTAAAAATATCTTTTTCATGGTAGTAATCTTTAATGTTCCGTCCTGTTTATGTAAGCCGCGCTGCTTGCAAATGCACAATGGAAAAACCATGCCAAAAAGATTTGAACTATTTAAAAAAGTTCATTTTAAAAACATTATATTATTGATAATCAGAATCATGTTACTAAATAAAAGTATGAACAACTATAGAAAATCAGGAAGCTATACTTAGCTAAGCCTCAATTCTATACCTTTGCACTGCAAACATTAGCCAAAGAAAAATGAAGGATAGAACGCAGGTACGCCTAAACCAGCTGGCCGTGCACAGGGTAGGAAATAAAGCAAAAGACGAAGGGGTACTTATTTCAAAGGAACTGGTTGACCTGCGCGATGAGCAGTTATCGGATCTGTTGCTAAACTATTTCTTGTCGCCGTTTAAGCAGGAGGAGTTTTTTAGGTTTACCCATACTTCCGATCTAGCACTAAACGAGATGTTTGCCTATGCAGCACTTATTTTTGCAGAGCCACAGAACTTTCATGAATACTCTATACACATCTTAAACCACCTTTATGAGCAGTCTGATCACCCGAAGGTAAAAAGCGGTGAACTATACGTGGTGCACTTCTCAGGCTGCTTGATGGAAGACGACATTGTAGATGCTGTAGGTATATTTAAATCGGAGAATAAAGACACCTTTTTAACCATACAGGATGAGGCCGACGAACTGAACGTGAACTACCACTTTGGTGTGAACCTGAAAGGCGTTGATAAAGGCTGCATGATCTATAACACACAGGCCGAAGACGGTTTCCGGGTAAAGCTGGTAGATGCCAACGGCTACGATGCTGCCTTCTGGAAAGAAGACTTCCTGAACGTGACGGAGCTGAAAGACACAAACTTTAACACCAAAGCCGTGTTAAACCTTTGTAAGGATTTCTCGGAGGAGGTATTTGCCCAGAAAGAAAGTAAAAAGGCACAGGTTGAATTTATTAGCCGGTCTGTTGATTATTTCTCTAAGAGCGAGACATTTGACCTGGAGGAATTTACCAGCAGTGTGATAGATGAGCCGGAGACGAAGGAACGATTTATGAACTACAGCCAGTCGTATGCCGAAGAGCGTGACATAGAAGGATTTACAGACTTTACCATCAATAAAAACACGGTAAAGAACATGAAGCGCAAGTTCCGTAACTTTATTAAACTGGATACGCAGATCGAGATCAAGTTTAGTGGTTATAACCCGGAACAGAGCGAGCAGTACGTAGAGCGCGGCTTTGACCAGGAACGGGGTATGCACTTTTACAAAGTATACTTTTACAGCGAAAGCTAGCGTTTACCAGAAACTATAGCCTGCCCACAGGTGTTACTATAATCTTCTAATTAAAAGTATAAACAGGAACGATACTTGCTATTGCAGAAGTATACCTGATACACAAATCAATATGAAAAGAATTTTTGTAGCCATATTTTTTGCCCTTGCCGGAAGTGTTGCCTATGCACAGAGCACCGCATCTACACAAAAAGCCTCTACACAGGCACAAACAGAAAAAACAACAGAGCAACGCGCCGAGGATATGACAGCTGGCATGGCAAAACACTTACGCCTTACCCCTGCCCAGGCTTCTAAAGTAAAAGCCATTAACCTGGATGGACTACAGCAGATTGAAGAGGCTAAGAAAAAGTATAAAGACGACCCACGCATGGTAGTAAAGCAGATAGACATTATCAGCCAGACCAGACTTTCGCAGATAAAAGATGTGCTTACGCCAGCTCAGTTCCAACAGTACCAGGACCGCCGTGAAGAGAAAATGGGGGTACCGAAAGAGGCAAAAAGCAACCCCGCTCAAAGGCAACAGAGCCCGATGAGTCACCAGTACGAGAACTAATAAAAGTATAAAAGCACGGTAAAGGCCGTGCTTTTATACTTTTATCGGTTACCTCATGCACTAAGCAGCGCCAGCCGCCTTCACTTGTTCTACTTCAATTTTTTCAGCCTTCTCTGCTACTAACACCTGCTCAGGCTGCCCCAGCTTACTGCGCTGGTGCTCGGTTACCACAGCGCCGGGTGGCTTAAACAGAATTGCCCATACTTCTTTAGGAGATTTAGCGTGCTTTAAATCATGCCAGATATCCACCCACTCATGAAATACCAGGTAAACCGGGTTGTAAGATTTTACAGGAGTAGTTAAGCCATATGTTGGATGCTCCTCCTCCTTCTGAAATGTACCAAACATCCTGTCCCAGATTATAAAGGTAGAGCCATAGTTCTTATCCAGGTATTTGACATCAGAGCCATGGTGCACCCGGTGATGCGACGGTGTAACAAAAAAATACTCAAAAGGCGCAGGCATCTTCTTGATGATTTCGGTATGCACCCAGAACTGATACAGCACCGCCAATTGATGGCAGATGAAAAATGTTAATGGGTCGAAGCCAAGAAAGGGAACCGGCAGGAAAAACAGAAACTTAATGGGGGTAGTCCAGCTGGTTCGGAAAGAGATAGCAAAATTCATTTTTTCGGAAGAGTGGTGCGTTACATGGGTTGCCCACCAAAGCCGCTGCTCATGAGAAATACGGTGTGCCCAGTACCTGCAAAAGTCAACAGCTATAAAACATACTATAAATCCCCACCATACTCTTGGTATTGCCCACGGCACCTCGTTGTAGATTACCATAGATATTGTGAATACTACAATCTTCAGGGCGCCACCAATTATTGCGTTACCGGCTCCTATGCCCAGTGCTGCCAAAAAATCTTTTTTCTCATAATAATTTCGTTTCCTGTACATACCCAAACCCCACTCAACTACTAAACATATAATAATCAGCGGAATAGCATAGGGCATAATATTGTGTTCATCCAACTTCTCTAAATGATCAAATGTAAAAATTTCTTTCTCCATAGATTACAGGTAAGCTTATTGTATTTACTTATAGCTTTATCAACGGGCAGACAGGTAAAGGGTTAATCAGTTTATTACTTATCAGCGGCTAAAACTCATGTTATCACAAGTTAAAAAGGCTTAAGTTTCAACAAACTTGTACACCTAAAAAGCTAATGGACTGTACAAAACCCGTAAGTTTGATACATTTGCATCTTAAATTTGTCAGCACATGAATATCAGAAAAAAAATAAAGACTACTATACCTACTCAAGGCTCCCGTTATACTGCATTGGATGTATTTGTAAAAGCCGCAGAAAAGGAAAATTGGACCGATCAGGAGATACAGTATGTAATAGACGAAGTTGTGGAAGCTGAAAGCGATAAAGCTGGAATGGAAGTTTTACGCTTCTACACTACTTAATTTGCAGCGCCTGTGCAACCAATTTATTTATGTAGGCATCTATAGCAAAAATTAAACGCCCAAAGTAAGCTGCAATAGTTAAGCCCACACTGGAAATGAAAAAAATAATACCCCTACTTGCTGTAGCCATGCTTTTATTTGGATGCGAAGACTCTGTATTAGACCCTACTACAGAAGCCACCGGCACCGTGATTGATCATATCACGAAACAGCCTATAGCAGGCGCCACTGTTACTCTTTCGGAAAACGATGATGTGCTTTTGGGAGGAGCACGTGTTATAGCCGAACAAAAAACGGATGCAAAAGGAAAGTTTGCCTTTAAGTTTGAATGGAAGGAAAGCCCCTATAAGCTAAGGGTAACGAAACCGGACTATACTTTTGTTCATGTAGAACATAACGAACGCTTCGAGAACCTGCCTTCTGTAGTAACAGATTACCGCGTACTCAAAAGCCTAACAAAAAAACAGGATTTTGTATTAGATATGGAGCCTGTTGGTAGTTTAGTTGTGAATATTCGTAATACGCAACCTCAGCCTAATACCAATAAAATCACAGTCAGATTTGAGAATGTGAGCAAAAGGGTTGTATCTATCTGGACCGAAACGTTTACTGGCAACGGCATTGAGGGATATAATGTAGGCGGCTACGCTACTGCCAACAAGTATGTACGCTATACTCGCGTTACTGAAATAAATGGTATGTACGAAACAAAGATAGACTCCATCTTTATCAAACACGTTACTCCTACTGTGCTGGATATAAACTACTAAAAAGAGAAGAGCAGCTAATAGGTTGCCCTTCTCTTTTTAAGTAATTACTCTATACTAACCTGCGGTGCAAGTTGCAGCTCCTGTTGGTGCTTTTGCAACACCTGAATAATAAAGCCAATGTGCTCTTGCAGGTCTACTCCAAACAGCTCGGCACCTTTGTATACTTCATCGCGATCTACGGAGGCAGCAAAACTCTTTTGGCCTAACTTCTTAACGACAGACTTTACCTCAAGCCCCTCCAGGCGGTGTGGCCTTACCTGTGCACATGCCACAATAAAACCGGTAATCTCATCGCAGGCTATCAGGGCCTTGTCCAGTAGCGTATCGTAGCTCACGCCCCACTTTGTATAATGCGCCGATATGGCATGTGCTATCTCTGCTTCTCCTTTTTCCTGTAGCAGACTTACAATTACTTTCGGGTGCTGGTCCGGGTGAGCCTGGTAATCTGCATCGTGTAACAAACCAGCAATAGCCCATTGGTTTGTGTCTTCTCCTAATTTAATTGCATAGGCCTCCATTACTAATTCTACTGTGCGCGCATGGCGTAGCAGGCTTTCGCTTGTGGTCATGCCTGTAAGTATTTCTTGTGCTTCCTGGCGTGTCATAGTTAAGTATGTTTATACTTTCCAAGTTACCCAATTTACCAAACAAGCCCAACAGAAGCTAAGCATCAGGTGCACTTGGATCGGAAGGTGGTTGATGGGGAGCCGGTGCAGCAGCATGCTTTAGTTCTTCGCGCAGCTGCTTTATTTCTCGATGCAGTGCTTGTAGCTGCTTTGCCCCTGCTAGTTCTGCATCGCTTCGGTCAGCATCTTGCCCTATAAAAAATGTAGCCAGTGTGGCTGTAACGTAACCAAATACAGCAAATCCATAAAGGGCCAGCAACAGGCATAGTATACGCCCTTCTGGTGTTACCGGAAAGTAGTCGCTGCCAATGGAGGTAAGTAGCATGGTGGTCCACCAGAGCGCTTCGCCATAGGTTGTTAGCCCATGCTCCTGCTCAAAGGCATACATACCGGCAGCTCCAGCTGTTATAACAACCAGCGTTAGCGCTACCACATAGCCAAAGGCGCGGCGCCTCATGGTTTTGCCCAGGCTGCGCATGCCTCTGTTTATAGAGCCCACAACTTTTACCAGCCGCAGCCCCCTTACTGCACGCACCGAGCCAATTACTCTAAATAATCTTGTAAGCCGGAAAACCCGCAATGCCGGCACCACCAGGGAGATAGTAGTAAGCACATTGCTCCGGATGAAAGTAAGCTTATGGGGTGCAAGTATAAACTTAACTACAAAGTCAAGTATAAAAATGGCCCAGATAACAAAGCTTAGCAACTGCAGGTAGTAACTCAGGCTCCAGATAAACTCTACCACTAATAGTACCAGCCACACAAAACCTAGTACTATCAGAGGTACCTCCAGGGCTTCCTGCAATCTGTTCAGTAATTCGTAACGCTCCCGGGTCAGGAGGCGTTTCTCAGCTTTATTTCTCAGGTTACTTTTTCCCATTGGTGCTATATCCACCTAAAGTATAGCCTGCTGCGGCTATACTACACTGCATAGGGTACGGAAGATGCGCCTGTTCGTTTGGTTATAAGAAAAAGCTTTGCTAATCCAGTCTTGCAATCTGTACGTTATGCCAAAAGCCCATGACCTTGTCTTTTCTTCCAACCAAGATATCGATCTGCTTGTGCATCCGTTTGTTCATGATATCTCTTACAATATAAATCCCATCTAACTCACTCGATATCCCGGTTATCCACAGGGAGTCTCCAAAGCTATACTCTCCTCCCCATCTGCGGTGCAGGTCTCGGGATACAGCTATCCAGCGGTGTTTTTTAGGATTTCTTTTGTTGATTCGGGAGCCGTCTGCTGTGATATAAGGGGTTGAGTCGGTTTGGCTTGGCTCCGGGTGGTAGATAGAGGCTTTTACGTTTATGGTAGCAGGGGCAGCGGGTAATTCTAAGTCTGTCGGGCTGTCTTCTTCAGGTGGCCAGCCTAGTGCCACGTTTTCTTCGACTTTCTCTGTGTGGGATTCAGCGCTAAAAAAGGAAAATTCTTCGGCCATTGCTACTAACATAGAGAGCATTGCAGCCAGTAATTTTATCCTAAACATAAGCAGTCCATTTTGTGAAACATCGATTTAGGTAATAATAACAGGCTTAAACGACGCTTTACAGGAATGGTTTTCGAAAGGCTTTAATTATATCGAAAAAGGTAATATTTAACTATTTTTATTACATATATAATTTTATAAACATTTATAATTAATTGAGCTTGAATCATCTCCTAATTGTCTTACTACACACATGGCCACAACTACCTGATTATATGACTTAAACAGAAAGACTAGCAGTAAAAACAGGAGCAGTTGGTACAGAAGACGAGCTTTAGCAAGGTCACTAAAATCTTGTGCATACTTTTACGTTTTTCTATAATCTACTAAAGCACAAAAGCCGGCTGTTTTTAGCCGGCTTTTGTTTGATCTAATTAGCTTTTAATTTTTAGTTTGCGGGGAGTTCAGCAACTCCTGTATGGCCCGCTCAAGCTGCGGATCTTTGTTCTCTAATCTATCTTTAAAGCTGGTTTTTAGGTAGATATCTGGTTGTACACCCTCGCGTTCAATATTTTTACCATCTAAGGTATAGCAGCCCCACGCAGGTAATCTGTAAAATGATCCATCCACCAACTGCTTACCAGATGTAAAAATAATCCAGCGATAGGTATCAGTGCCAATAATTTTACCCAAACCAAGCTCCTTAAATCCGGTGGCTGTCATTTCGCCGTCGCTTAAAGTTTGCTCGTTCATGAGCAGCACCATCTGGCCGGCTGCCGGTGTAAAATTTGGCTGGTTGGTTAAAGCACCGCCACGGTACTTCCACTGCAGGTATGGCTTTTGAGCCAGGAAGCGCAGCACATCGTTGTGTACATTGCCTCCGGTATTGTAGCGTAAGTCAAGTATAAGTCCTTGGCGCTGGTAGCCTTCGGTGGTCATTTCTATCAGAAACTGCTCTAAAGCCTGCGTACTCATGTTTTTCATGTGCACATATGCTACCTTATTTCCACTGGCTTCATCTACATACTTCTGGTTAGCAGCCACCCACTCGTCGTACAGGTTTTCGCGCTGACTGCCATAGGTTTGCGGATGCACTTTAACTGAAAACTCTTTACCACTTCTGGCAAAAGTCAGCTCAGTTTCATCTAGTAGGGATGGTTTTACAAAGTAGTATTCGCGGTTAAGTTTCTGATCTACTGGCTGTCCATTTACCTTTACCAGCACATCACCTGGCTGCACATCTTTGCCTTTTACATCTAAAGCGCTTTTCTGCACTACTTGCTTTACCTGGTATGGCTTATCATCTTCAAAAAGCAAACCTGTAGCCAGCGAACGGGTTTTGTAATAACCCTGTTCTTCGGAGCCGCTGGAATTAAAGCCCATGTGTGATGAGTTCAGCTCACCCAGCATATCGTTCAGCAGCGTGCGCAGGTAAGAGCGGTTGGTAACGTAAGGCAGTAGCCTGGCATAGGTTTCTTTTTTCTTTTTCCAGTCCACACCATGAAAATCATCATCGTAGAAGTTTTCTTCCACGCCAGCCCACATCTCGTAGAACATCTGGTTAAACTCATCCTTCAGGTTCCTGCGGAAAGTATGGCTCACGTCGATTTTCTCTACCTTATTCCCTTTCAGGTCCAGCGTATGGATGTTGCCTTTGGATAACAGGTAGTGCGTTTTATCAGCAGTTACCAGCGTTACAGCATAGGTATCTGCTCCGGCTACTTTCTCGGTTTTAGATTCCTCAAAAGGACTAGTGGTATACTTCCAGATGTTGGTTTTGCCGTCGCCATGATTGGAGGTGAACAGCACAATTGTCTTGTCGTCCTCTTGCAATACTTTAGGGCTACCCTGATCACCGAAGTTCTCTGTTACACGCTCCCAACGGTCTTGTATGTTGTTCAAGTCCAGGGTAACAAAATGATTGACAGGTGCAGGCTTAGCCTCTTTCCCAGATTTCTTGCCCTTGGCCGCTTTACTATCCTTCACTTCTCCTGCTACCACTGGTGCCTCTGTAAACAGCTCGTTATACTTATCAGAACGGTAAGGTTTCTCCAGCTTGTTAAGGGCTATGCGGTACAGGTCCGGGTCCTTCATACCATATGGGTAACTCGGGTTAGTGCGGTCGGAGGAGAAGTAGATGTAATTGCCATCCGGAGACCAGTAAGGCGAAGTTTCGGTTACACCGGAGTTGGTCAGGTTATAGGTTTTGCTATTTGCCAGCTGGTGCACAAAAATGTCTTCTTCAAAGTTGCGGTAGGCCGTGAACAACACGTATTGCCCATCCGGAGAGAAGCTTGGATCAGAGTTATACATGGCCCAGATCTCGTCCTCCACCAGTGTTTTTGTTTTTAGCGTTTTTAGGTCGATGTGTTTGAGGTGTTTGCGGCCGCTGTAGTACACGCCTTGGCTCCTGTCTTTGCTGAACACGATGTTGCGGTTATTCTGCTGCTCATCTGTTAGCTGCACTTCCTTGGTGCTGCCGTCAGCGGAGGTTGCAAACAGGTTAAAGTAGCCGTTAGTTGTTTGAGTGTAAATTAGCCTTTTACTGTCGGCCATCCACAGCACCTCGCCTACTCTTTCAGAGCCGCGGGTTGGTATTTCACGCACAAATTTGCCTTTTACATCGGATACAAACAGCCTGCCTCTTGACACAAAGGCCATTTTTTTGTTATCCGGCGATACATCAAAATTGGTGATATTACCTGCAACCGTGTAGTCCTTTTCTTTTTCCAGAGTGCTGTTCTGCAGCGCGTTTACCTGTACTTTGTTTGCCTTGCCTGTGGCTTTATCGTAGACGTACAGCTGGTAATCTTTCTCAAATACCACCTTTTCTCCGTTTGCGCTTACAGCCGGCGATTTAATGGAAGTATCAAAGCTGGTTAACTGTGTTTTTTTGCCGTCTTTAAAAGTATAAAGGTTATACTCTCCGTTTGCCTCATCCGACACAAAGTATATCTGGCCCTGCTTATCTATGGTTACCCATAAGTCTTTACCCTCATATTCAGTGTAGCGCTTATACTCTTTTGTTTTGGCATTGTAAGACTGTATGTCAGGATTATAGGCTCCTTTGTAGCCTTTGCGTTGCGTAAACGTTTTGCTTTCCCAGCTCTCGTCAAAGAATATTTCGCCTGTGGTGGGGTGCTCTGCCACGTTATGCACCGTATGGAAGTAGTGCTGAAACATGCGCTGCGGTGTGCCGCCGTTCAAATCAATTTTATAAGCAGAAAAGCGGTTATATCGATCGGAGGTGAAGTAGACGGTTTTAGAGTCCCAGCTCCAGGAATCTACCTCGTCGGAGGCTTCATGAAAAGTAAGTTGCTTTATCTCGCCACCGCCCACTGGCATTATAAATACATCCTGGTTTCCGTACTGCGATGAGGTAAAAGCGATCCATTTACCGTCTGGGGAGATGCGTGGGCGAGTTTCATGGCCGGCCATACCGGTAAGGCGCATAGCGTTGCCGCCGTTGCTGGCTACCTGCCAAAGGTCGCCTTCGTAGCTAAAAACAATGGTTTTGGCATCAGGACTTATACTTGGATTGGTGGCAAAGTATACTTCCTGCTGCTGTGCAAAGGCTGTAGTGCTGCCCAGGCCCAATAAAAAGGCTAGTAGATGTTTTCTGGTCATTTGTAGGTTTGTGTTTCGCTATTTAAGTAAGCCAAAACTCCTACAAAATGCAAATACCCCTATACTTACTTTTTGATATACTTGTCGTAAACGATATAGCCTATAAAAGCGGCCAAACTAACAGCAGACACCCAGATCAGGCCTGTTTTCAGGCGTTCGTTGTTTTCTCCGAGCCAAGCCAGAAGTATAGCCAACGGACTAATGCCTGCCAGTGTGGCACCAATAAATCTAAAGTAATTCATACGGGCTAAGCCGGCAACTATACTTATAGCGTCGTTAGAGAGAAATGGGGAAATACGTGCAATAATCACAGCCCACAAACCGTAGTTTTCGACAAATCCTTTTACCTTTTTCTCTGTTTTATGGCCAATAATCTTTGAGGCCCCGGCCTCGCCTACTCCCCGCCCCAGCAGATACCCGATTGTAGAGGCAACCAACACGGCTGCAATTGCAATCAGCGTACCCCATACAGGTCCGTAGGCAATAATGGCTACCAGCATCAGCGCCACTACATTAATTACCAGCAAAAACATCTGGGCTACCATGGCCAATATAATAAAGAACGGTCCCCAGAAACCGAACTGGCTTACCCACTCAGATGTACGCTGCTTGTCGCCGCTGGTAATTACGCTCCAGCCAGTATCAATTTCTTTCTGAAAACCAGGAAATACAAAGTATGAGCCGACGAGCCCAGCAATAAGTATTGCCGTCAGGATGAGCGGCCACTTGCTTTGCTTAGCTGATGTATCCTCTTTTAATGTCTGATCATAGCTTTGGCTTCTGGTAGCTATCTCGTTATTATCTTCCTTATACTTACTGCTCATACTTTTACTTGCCTGTCTGTTTCTTATTAGACGAAGCAAGTAGATAGTTGGTTTGGGCGGCAGCTTTACCAGTAGTAGTATCGAGTGTATAAAAGTGGCTTTTCTCCCGGACAGGTTCCTGCATCTCGTAGTTTATGTGCAGGTGGCGGTGGTGCGTGCCCATCGTATTGCTTACGTGCCGCTGCACCACGTTTGGCTCGATGTAAGTTGGTTTCTGAGGTTTCCTTATCAACCCCTCTCCATATACAAGTGCCGCCACCAAACCAGCCACAAAGCCTGCAATATGCGCCTCCCAAGATACCCGCTCTTCGGTAGGCAGTAGCCCGTAAAACAAACCACTGTACAGAAAAAGTATAGCAAACGAAACGGCCATAGCACTGCGGTTTTGCCTTAAAAAGCCATTAAACAACAGGAAACCAGCCAAGCCATACACAATGCCACTGGCCCCGATATGAAAAGATGGCCTGCCAATAAACCAGGTAAGCACACCGCTCAGCACATACACCAGCACCATTACCCGTACAGCCACCTTTGGGTGCAGGAAAAGTATAAAACCGGAAAGCAATACCAGCGGAAACGCATTAGAGAGCAGGTGCAGCAACCCTCCGTGTATTAACGGACTAGTAACCACACCTATTAATCCGAAAAAGCTTCTGGGCCTAATACCTAGCCAAGCCAGGTCGGCATCTGTCAGGTAACTTAGCAGGCTAATCAGGCAGAGCAATGCTACAAACAGCATGCCCGGCAAAAAGCTGTATGCAAAATGTGCTTTATCATTTTCTGAAGTATAAACTTCTTTTCCTGCCAATTCCTGCGCCATTAAGTAAAAAGATTTTAAGTATTGCCTGTTAGATTACAATATAGTTTAAATCTAACTAAGCCACTAACGGTAAGTTAGCTTAAAAGGCGTGTTTTTTCGTATTGATAACATATACAAATCAGAACCTGCCAATTAAAAAAGCAGTAAGTATCTAACTTACAACAAAAAGGCTGCTTAAGGTGGTGGTTTATAAAATCATGTTTTACCTAGTTCGATCATATCCAATTTCGGCGCTGCAAAAACACGCGCTTTCATTGCTTCTTGTACTTTCAGTATGGTTTTTGTCTTCTTGCGAGGGAGCTGATACACAGCAGAAAACATTAGCTCAACCTGCAGCAGATTATATTTCGGGGCGTACTCCTTACGTAAGAGCATCTTCACTTATCGAGGCACTGGAGGAGCCGGAAAGCGAATGGGTAGACTCTGTTTTTAATGCCCTAACACCGGATGAGCGTATTGCCCAACTGATCATTATAGAAGCTTTCTCGGACCAGGGCCCAAAGTATGAGGCAGATGTACTCCGGTTGATAAAGCGTTATAAAGTAGGTGGTTTGATATACTTTCAGGGTGGGCCTGTGCGGCAGGCAAAGCTAACGAACAAGTACCAGGCGGCCTCCGAAATACCTTTGTTTATATCGATGGATGCAGAAACTGGTGTAGGAATGCGCCTGGATAGTACCGTGCTATACCCTTACCAGCAAATGCTGGGCGCTGTTGCAGACAATGGCCTGATCTATAGTATGGGCGCACAGGTAGCAGATGAGTTTAGGAGGCTAGGTATGCACATTAACTTTGCGCCGGTTGCTGATATCAACAATAATCCCAGAAATCCCATAATTGGTTACAGGGCCTTTGGCGAAGACCGGCAGGATGTAACCGGCAAGAGCCTCGCCTTTATGCGGGGCATGCAGGACCATGGTATTATTGCTGTGGCTAAGCATTTTCCGGGCCATGGTGATACCGATGTTGACTCACACTACGACCTGCCTGTTATACCATTCAGCAAACAACGGCTGGACTCTTTGGAGCTTTATCCTTTTCAGGAGTTGATAAAGCATGGCGTAGGCGGTGTAATGGTGGCGCATATGCACATCCCGATGCTAGACTCTACCCAAAATTTGCCATCCACGCTTTCTCCCCCTATAGTGAAAGGACTGCTACGGAGAGAACTGGAGTTTAAAGGTCTTGTATTTACCGATGCTATGGTGATGAAGGGTGTTACCAAGTATTTCCCGCCTGGTGAGGCCGAAGCCAAAGCGCTTATAGCTGGCAACGATATACTAGAGCGGCTTAATAGTGTACCCAAAGCTATAAAAGCCATTAAAAAAGCAGTAGCAAACGGCGAATTGAGCCAGAAAGAACTCGACGAGAAATGTAAGCGTGTGCTGAAGGCAAAACAATGGCTGGGGCTGGATAAGTATAAACCTATCGAACTGGATAACCTGTATGAGGACCTGAACAGCAGACTGGCAGACAGCACAAACCGGGCACTGGCAGAAGCAGCCGTAACATTACTGATCAACGAGAAAAGAAAGCTGCCGCTGCGCACCAAGAAAAGAACCTCTGTTGCAACAGTTGGCTTCGGCCTGAAAAGTCCCGGCGCCTATCAAAAGCTGATAAAAGAGCAGATACGCACCACAGATTATGTGATCTCGCGGAAGGCAACAAAAAAGGAAGTAAACACGCTTTGGAGAAAACTGCAGAGGCATGACGTGATTATAGTAGCCCTATATGGCCCAAGTATCAGCCCGAGCAACAAATTAGGTTACTCAAAAGAGGCAACAGCCTTGGTTAAAAATCTAGCCAACTCTAAAAAAACAGTTATCACACTATTTGATAATGCCTATGCCTTAAGCCAGTTTCCGGAGATAGAGAATAGCCGGGCTTTGGTTGTAGCCTACCAGTCACACTACCATGCGCAGGAGGCGGCGACAAAACTGCTGTTCGGCCAGATTCCTGCACGCGGCAAGCTGCCTGTAACTGTAAACGGACACTTTACCTATGGCGATGGCATCAGCAAAGATAAGCCACTTATTGTTGGCCCATGAAGCAAAGCATCTAAGTAAAGTTGTATCCGTAAGTATAGCTAAATACAGATAAACACGACCTGAACGTATAAAACTATGAATACCTTTAAGAAACTAGAAAAACCGCTTGCTGTGCTTTGCCTTTGCTTCTTGTTATGGAGTTGCGAAGGGCGCCGTGACGCGGAAGACACAGAAGTTGTAACCATAGACACTACAGATGATCAGGACACTGCCCGCGTAGTACAGTCCGGGAAAACGGCAGAGCAGCAACTGGAAGAGTTTAGAGGCTGGTTGAATCAGCAATCAGAGAAAGGTGATACCGCTATCAGAAGAAACTGGCCTAAAGTAAAGGAAGAGTTAAGGCAACGTAATGCCCAGCTGGAACAAAATGTCGACAGCCTGTCAGAAAAATCGAAGCAGGAGTATAGAGACCTGAGGGCAAGGTACGAACGCTGGGAAGAAAGACAGGACAGACGCCAGCAACAACCTCTGGAGCCGGCAAAACTTAATCAGTTTAAAGACCAGCTGCTGCGCGAGTATAAAGACCTGAACAACGTAAATGCGGCCAACATCCGGGAGGCTTATTTAACCTTTATGGGCACCGTAAGAACCAAACGCCGCAACTGGACACAGGATGACTGGGACTATGTAGATAATGTATACGGGCAGTTAAACGAACGCCGTAGCCAGGTGGAAGGCCAAATCCCGACAACTGATAAGATAAAGATTAGAACCTTACAGGCTGAGTACTTAACCCTGGAAGGCGCCGCTGATACAGAGAGTGCTATCAGAGGAACCAGACGATAAGTATAAAGTATAAAAGCAGGCTTAACACCTGCTTTTATACTTTTAAACCTGTTCTTACTTTACTTGCTGCAGCTTTACCCATTGCTGTGCAATAATGGTTTTGGCATCCGGGGCCTCCAACTTATTTAGTTCCTCAGCAGACAGGCGTACAAGCTCTATATGCTCGTTTTCGTGGTCGTTGCCGCCACCAGTATGGTGCTGGTTTGATACCTCGGCATAGTATAGCATCACTTTCTCGGTGGTGCCACCTGGCGATGAATAGAACGTGTGCAGGTGCTGCAGTTTATCTACGTGGTAACCTGTTTCCTCTTCTATTTCGCGGGCTATACTTTGCTCCGGGGTTTCGCCTTTGTCCACCATGCCGGCCACTACTTCTACTAACTCTGCCTCAGGCCCAACCCTGAACTGCTTTGCCAGAATGTACTCCTGTTCTTCGGTATCGTAAATAAGTGCTGCCACGGCATCACCACGGTCAAACTGCTCTCGGGTAAAAGTTTGCCCTTCCTGCTCAACTGTCAATTTATAGATCTTGAAGTAGCCGTTGTAGGCCGTTTCTCTGTTTTTAATTTTCATAAGGGTTCTGTCAAAAGCCAAAAGTATGGCTCAGGCAAAGGTATAAAGTATAATGAAAGTATAAAGTAAATTACAATTCGTTATTGCGCATGGCCGCCTGCTGCGTTTTTTCTGTTAGGCTCGACATGGATAGTTTAGACTCGCTTTCGTAACCTTTTGCCCGCTGCTTGCCAATGCCTCCCTCGCCGGGTAGTACTTTATTTACCAGCTCAAAAATACCGGTAGTTACAGACGGAGCCAACCCATGCAGGCGCGCCCCAAGCTTAGCCGGTAAAGTGGTGGTGATCTCAGCCTCTCCGTAGCGCAGGGCATCCAGTATCTTTTTAGCAGTTGCTTCGGCACTTTTAGAAGTTAGTGTACTAGAGTCCAGAATTTTAAAGAGCGCATACTCTTCTTTATGGTGGCCTTTTACGATAGCATGGCGTGGACTGCCGGTTCTTACTAAACCAGGATTGGCTGTAGTAACAAGTATGTTATATTTCTTAAGTTCGGCACGCAAGCCTTCTGATAAACCAACCAACGCAAACTTACTGGCACTGTAGGGCACCAGATGCGGCACACTTATTTTACCGCCGATAGAGGCAATATTTAAAATGCGGCCTTCCTCCCTGGCTTTCATACTTGGCAACAAAGCCATAATTGTGTACAGCGGTCCCCAGAAATGTGTGTTCATGGCTTCCTCAAACTCCTGAAGGGTCATCTCTGCTACAGGCCCTGCACTTATGATACCAGCATTGTTGATGAGCACATCTATTGGTCCGAACTCGTTCAGTACATTGGTAATCATGTCGTTTACCTGCTGCTCTACTGTTACGTCGCACTTCTGCACCAGCACCTCGGCACCTTTGCCTGCCAGTTCCATGCGAGCATCCTCCAGTTCAATTTCGTCGCGGGCGCATAATACTAGTCTGGCTCCTTCTTTTGCCAGTTGGCGTGCCATTACCAGCCCAAGGCCTCTGGAGCCGCCGGTAATCAGCACAGTTTTTCCTGAAAAATTGTAAGCTGTCAGGCTACGGTAAATAGCGCGGGCACTAAGTATAGCGCCTGCTCCGGCCGCTAGCCACCAAAGATTATTTTTATTGTCTGCTTTCATAGGTATGCAATAGCTTTTGGATATAAGTATTGCTTACCACTACGGCTACAAAGAGGCAGGAGTTGGTATAGAGGTAATTTGATGGGTTGGCTATTTCTTTGCCTGGTAGTTTTTGCTGAAGATCTTGTTCTTAGTGATAGGCGTATACATTAATTTTATAGCTATCAGGCCATAGTGATCTGAGCCGCCATCGACACCAAGTCGTGGGCCTACATTATCTAAATAGTCGGTTGTGGTAATATGGTACATAGCTTCTCCGGCAACGGCAATCTCATCTGAGAACCGGAAGCGCAGTCCGCCACCAAACGGGATAACAGCAGCAATCGCTGGGTATTCACGTTCAGGATCGTATGTTACCTGAGAATCTTCTAAGTTACCTGCATCAGCCGGAAATGAGGTAGCCGTGTAGTAAATAAAACCACCGCCACCCCTGATGTAAGGCACTACAAAACGCTTACGTGATGATCTGTATTTACCGGACCCGGCATAGCTATCCAACAAGTTTAACACAAACGTTCCTGTTACTCCTATTACCTCTGTTTGAAATGCGACATTAAGCGGCCGTCTAGGATCTCTTTCAGTTGCACCCAAACGAACGTAATCTATACCTCCGGCAAGGCTGACGTAAGGAGAGATTTTGTACCATGCGCCTACGTTGGCATTAGGCCCAAAATCGTTGCAACCTGGGCTACCACAGATATCGCTTTTAACACCGGAAACACCGCCTCCGGCCACAATCACCAAGCCACGCTCAGGCAATTTGCTTCTGCCAACCCGCTTAATAAATTCGCTTTGTGCATCTGCTGCAAGCGGCACAAGTATAAGTATAGTTATTAAAATGATGAAACAGTTAAAGCTTCTGTTCATACACCAAGAGCTAAAGTACACAATATTTACATGGGTAGATGCCTTCCTTTAACTAACTGGCGCTATCATACTTAAAGTATACTTTACGTACTTAAGTTAGCTGTATTAAACATCTTCCGTTATTGTTCTCTCTACGTTTTATCTAACAAAAAGATGATGATTAAAGCATACTTATATCATTATATTAAAATAATACAATCGCTAATAAATTAATGCTCATTATGGCAGGTTAGCTACCTAACTTAAGTGTAGATCGCTATTTAGTGACTGGTGCGAATCTCAATAGCCGTTACTGATTTTTGCCCAGGCTTACATCTGCTGCCTTTATAAAATCAATAACCAAAGCGGCTGCCTCAGTATAGAACTCAGGATTGATGTTGACAAAATCGTCGGTAGGTTTGTGATAATGTGGATGGTCTTCTACGCCAAAGTATAAAAAAGGAATCTGGCGCTTATGGAACTGGTAATGGTCTGATTGTCCCGTCCAGTCATTGTGGCCTTGCTCGGGCTTATCGTGGCCGATAAGGATTTTTGCTTTTGGCCTTGCCGCCACCTGCTCCACAATGGGCTTCAGCTGTGGGTAGTGGTGTGTGCCGCTGGCATAAAGCTCGCCTTTGCTGTTAATGCTGAGCATATCCATGTTCACGTTTAGCATGATCTGCTCCAGCGCAACCGGAGGGTTATCCAGGAAAGCGTTGGCTCCCTGCAGGCCTAGCTCTTCGCCATCGAAAGCAGCAAAAATGATAGTGTGTTTAGGAGGATTTTTTTTGAAGTATGAGGCAGCTGCCAGCATAGCACCTACCCCCGAAGCATTATCGTCGGTGCCGTTATAGATCTCCCCGTTTCGTACTCCTACGTGGTCATAATGGGCGCTTACAACAATAGCGTTACCAGATTTACCCGGAATATAACCGATCAAATTTGTAGCCTGATCAACAGTAACCCTTTTACTCTCCAGCCTGAAATGTTGCTTATAACTGCCGTTAAAAGACTTAAGACCAGCTTCTTTAAAACGCTTCAGTATATACTCCTGCGCCATCAGGTTGCCTTCTGTACCAGACAAGCGGCCCTGCATAGAGTCTGCAGATAATACCTTTATGTCTTTTAAGAGTTGCTCTTTATCAAGTGGAAGCTTCTGAGCGTTTCCGAAGTATGGTATAGCGGCCAGGCACGCCAGTAGTAGTATCTTCTTCATTATAGCATATAAATAAAATATGAAGATAGCACAACTGGCAATACCAGCCAAATACCGTTATACTTTATGCTTTAGGCCAAGGCACCCAGCTTTTCTGGCGGCTTGTAGACTTGCTTTTTTTCTCAGCTTTAACTGGCTGGCGGTCTGCTTCCTGCTCGCTGTTCTCTTTATAGGCCGGTGAATCAGTTCTTGGAACCCAGCCGCTGCTGCGCATGTAAGTTTGGGCAGCGCTTGCTTTTACATCTTGTACTCTGCTTAAAAACAGATCATATCCCTTTGGCATAGTCATCATATCTGGATTTAAATTTTGTTCAATTCCTTAACCCACCTGATGCAAAGAAGGTGCCACTACGTTAGAAGAATACAAAAGTTTCCTCTTATTTGTAAGTTATTACTTTTACAAGGTAAACAAAACAAAAAAGCCAGGTACACACCTGGCTTTATGTTAGTTACAAACGATTTATTATTTTATCACATTTATAAAAGCGGGCAACTCTATAGGTCCCACAGATGTTTGAACTGTTGGTTTTATCTGCAGTTGTACCTGTGCCTTGCTTCTGTCTTCGTGAAGCATGGTAGCTATTCGTAAAAGACTGTTCAGGCTGCTGCTTCCGTTCTCTTGGGCAAAGGCCACCGGAGAACTTACTTTGATCGTGTTCAGTCCGTTCTTCAATTGGATAGCTTCCTGTATCACGCCGCTTACGGCTTTTTCATTGTTTACCAGCATCTGCCATTTCAGCTGTGTTACCGTCATAGTTCTGTCTTTGTGCTCTTCGCCGAGGTCTACGTTTAGGTTTAGGATGGAGGTGGCGTTCAATTTATTTTCAGAGAAGGCCGAAAAAAGTACAGCAGCCTCACCAAAGGAAAAATCTTCTGCACGTTTTTTCTCAAGCAGGTTGATGCCGTTCACCCGAACTTCATCTACGCTTTTAAGACTATAGTCTGCTTCTTTAAATGCCTCAAAATCATCTTTCGTTTTGCAGGCAGCGCCGGCCAGTAAAAGCAGCAGCACCAGTAAATAATTTCTTAATTTTATCGTCATTTTATTCTTTAATCACTTTTCCAGACCCTGAAACATCCAGATTGGTTGTTGGGTTTCCTTTGTAGTATACGCGGCCGCTTCCGCTTATACTTACATCAAGCTCTTCGTCGGCATCTACCTGCACTTTGCCAGATCCAGATATCCGTACCGTAGCTCTATCCGACCTTAGATCGTAGGCGTAGTGGCGACCAGAACCAGAAATGCGTATATCCTGCTCCTTAGCAGCGCCTGTAAGTTCTATAGTTCCCGACCCGCTGATGCTGGAGGTAAGTACTTCGGCATCAATTTTACCTTTAATATCTCCAGAGCCTGATACTCCTGCATTAAACTCCCTGCTCCTGAACCTGTCTTCCAGCATGATGTAACCTGAACCGCTCACTTTTGCGGTATGCAGTTCTGGCACCGTCAGGTATACTTCTACCGTTTCATGGTTCCGAAGGCACCTGTCAAATTCTATCTCCCACACACCTTCGTTTACATTCCTTTCCAGTTCATCCAAAATGTTTGGCTGCCCCTTTACTTCCACGCGCTGCCTGTTTCCGCGCTGTATGTATACTTTAGTATTACCGTCAACTTTAACCCCCTCTATTCTGCCCAAGTCCAAGGTACGGGTTTCCACACTGCCTTCGCCCTCTAGGCACATGCCGCTTTCATCGCAGCTACTAAGGCTAAGTATAAAAAGTATGGCAACGGAGATTTTCAGTAATTTCATAGTAAAAGGATTTAGGTTGATATTGAGGATGCAGCAATATAGTAAATATCAGATGCATAAGAAAGCAACAAGCCGCAGTAGGCAATACTACTGCGGCTTGTTGTATATAAGATTTATACTTAAGCTAAATAGCCAACTTTTTGTCCTTTTCTGTTTACCAGCAGCCCACGCTCCGTAACAAAAACGGGCTGCAGCACATTGCTTTCAAAGTAGTAAGGATAATCAGGATCGTTGGTCTTAGCCAGTTTCCCAATAACTTTGATTCCGTTGTCGGTTACATGTACTAAGTGTAGTTTTGTAGTAATGTAAAACTCTTCTCTTGGAGCTTTGGAGAAATGCACGCGGGTTAGCACGTAACGGCCATCTAAAGTTGAAGTGTTCTGAGCAGTGGACTGCCGCTGTTCGTTCTGCAGCTGCTGTAACTGGCGTTGCGTTGGCTGGTTACGGGCAATGGCACGTTGGTCCGGCTGCGGAGACTTAGCACTGGCAACCAATTGTTCATTAGCGCTTCTCCAGCCTTTATTGATGGCTTCAAGTCGATATGGTCTGCCGGGGTGCGTACGCGATGTTCTTTCTTCCGAAAGCAGATTAATAGCTGCCTGTGCCTCTGCCAAACTGGCTCCCATTTTGCGTAGCACAAACCCTGAGAACTCATCTGCCTCCAGTTCATCAGCAGGGTTGCTGCCGCTTCTGCTCAAGGTGTGTCCGTTCAGGTGGTGGCCAATCTCGTGTGCAATTATACTAACACCGCCCCAGTCGGTGTGTACCGCATTGTTAATGGCAGCCAGAAAACGCTCGTTGTAAAGTATGTAACGTTTGCCATTGTGTATGACAGCGGCGGCATTGTCAATGTCAGCAGGTATCAGTTCGAAGCGTGGCTTAAGGCCAATCACATTAATAATTTCCTGCACAATATCGCGTGTGCCGGCAACAGCAGGCGCAACAGCAGGTACCGGAGCCGCAACAGTAGCTGCAGTAACCTCTGTCCCTATCACAGATGCCACTAAAAGCCCCAATGCAAGTGTAAACTTTCTTATATATTTCATAGCTGGAATTTTATACTTCAGGCCATACAGCTAAAACGTAAAAACTGTGGGCAATTGTATAAAAGCAACTTCTTTGCCAAAAAATGGCTAGCATCCATCTCCATCAAATTTATTTTGCATCAGCTCATACTTTAAAGTTATACTTTAGCAGCACCCTCAGATATTTTAGCTGCTTTGTTAACTTTAGCCCTCATAAACCGAAGGCTCATGCTCATACTTTTTGTACTGCTTTACCTGCTGTTTACCATAGCTATCGGCTACTGGGCATCAAGGCGCGTGCATAACACTACCGACTTTATGCTGGCCGGGCGCAGTTTGCCTTTTTACATGTCTACGGCTGTGGTTTTTGCAACATGGTTTGGTTCCGAAACTTTGTTAGGTGCCTCCTCTGAGTTTGCACAGCATGGGCTGGTTGGCGTGATCGAAGACCCCTTTGGAGCAGCGCTTTGCCTGGTGCTGGTAGGCATTTTTTTCGCCAGACGCCTTTACAACATGAACCTGCTCACCATCGGCGACTATTACCGCATTCGCTATAACAGAATCACTGAACAGATCGCTGCATTTTTTATGGTGATTTCATACTTTGGCTGGATAGCAGCGCAAATGGTGGCATTAGGCATTGTGCTAAACCAGGTGCTCGGACTTTCTACAACGGTAGGTATGTTAGCCGGAAGCCTGATCGTGGTAGGCTATACTTACATGGGCGGTATGTGGTCAGTGTCGGTAACTGATTTTATACAGACCACTATGATTATTGGAGGCTTGATTTTTATTGTTGCAGAGATGATGCAGCGCGTACCTGTAGCACAAGTTACAGCCGATCTGCCACCCGACTTTTTCCATTTTACCCCGCGCGAAAGAAGCCTCACCTCCTGGCTGAATTATGTTGCCCTCTGGATAACTATTGGCCTTGGATCCATTCCACAGCAGGATGTATTTCAGCGGGTTATGTCTGCAAGGTCGGCTGGTGTGGCAGTGGCTTCTTCTATAGGTGCAGGCTTTTTATACTTAACTGTAGCTTTTATACCTTTATTGCTGGCACTGTATTCAAAGTACCTGTATCCTGAGCTTCAATCCTCAGATTCCCAACTACTTGTGCCGGGACTCATTATTAACTCTGGTTCTCTGGCCATTAAAGCACTTTTCTTTGGGGCACTGATTTCTGCCATTATAAGCACGGCCAGTGGAGGTATTTTGGCTCCTGCCTCTATCTTAAGCGAAAACATGCTTAAACCGCTACTCAAATCACCTACAGACAAACAGATGCTCCGCCTGTCGCGCATAAGCGTATTAGTGGTTGCCGTTATTTCGCTAAGTATGGCATTAATGCGGCAGAACATTTATGAGTTGGTGAGTGAGTCGTCGGCACTGAGTTTGGTGAGCTTGTTCGTACCCTTAGTGGCAGGCATGTTTTGGAGTAAAGCCAATCCGGCCTCAGCCATTGCCTCTATGCTTACGGGTATGGGAGTATGGCTAATAGCTCTTTACCTCAAAACCGAAATAAGCCCAATGTTGTATGGCCTGGCAGGAAGTATGGCAGGTTTGACTTTGGGATATATAGCAGGATTCAAAAAAATGAGAAATAGCCGACATCAATGCCGTGAGCAAAAAGTATAAACTTAGCTTAAGTAACCGCGTATCCAAAAGTAGATATACTTACATTTTACGATAAAATGACATACAGAATTTACATCATCAAAAGGCCATAGCTAAACCATTTAACCATGGCAGACCACACGGAAGAGCAGGTTGTTGTAGAATCGCAGTATTATAGTTTACTTAAAGAGCCCGCTAATCATTTAGCTATTTTACTTTTCCACAGCGAAACCACACCAGATGCATTTCGCAAATCCATGCACCTGCTCCTGGAGCAATCAAAAAAATACAGTATTAGCAACTGGTTAATATTTTGTGGCAAGCGTTGCTGCTTTACCACTGACGACATTCATTGGACAGAAGATGAGGTTGTTCCTAGAGTTGTAAAGGAGCTTGAGCTTCAAAGAATTGCAATAGTTGAATCTCCTGAACATGTAGACCGATTCAACTTAATGGCTCTATTTGATGCGCTCAGTAGTATTTCGGAAACAGACATCCAGTTTTTTGAGAAAGAAAAGAATGCCCGTACCTGGTTACGGGAAGACAGCAACCTAAACTTCTGAAAAAGCTCTTGATTAAGGCTCAGTCACTGTAATGTATTGCGGTACCTCAACTGCCCCAACGGGAGTTTCAACTGTGGGTTTTATCTGAAGTGTAAGATTCTGGCGCAGGTCTTTTTTCAGAGATAGCAGCGTCATTAATTTAGACAGGCCTTCGTAATTGCGTACCCCCTCCTGCTCAGCCATTTTCACTACTGTTTTAATGGGCAGCTCATTTAAACCATTCTGCAACTCTATTGGCAGGGCTATTACCCCATCTAAAGTTTGTTTGCCATCTACCAATAGCTGCCATTTTAGCTGTGTTATCGTCATTTGCCGTGATACCTCCGGGTCCGGCATTGAAACATTTAAGTATAAGATGGTGGATGCCTGCAGGTTATTTTCAGATATAGAGGCCAGTATGCTGTCCCCTTCACGGGTTGTAAAATCAGTCGGGTTGCGCTTTTGCATTACATCAATACCGTTCAGCTTCAGGTCCTGTACTTCCTGTAAACTATACTTTGCCTCAGTAAATGCTTTTAAATCACTGGCCTGCTTGCAACTAAAGCTAATCAAACTGATCAGGACCAACATTATCGCCATACTTCTCTTCATACTTCTACTGTTTTATAACCTCGGTTATACTGCAAATCGTGCACCAAAGTATACTTCCCATTATCGGCTTCAAACCAAATGAGGTAGGTACAGCAGACCTCCATACCGTGATTATTAGTATAAGCGGTAAAAAGAAAAAACGGCAAACTGTTTCAGGAACAGCTGCCGCTTTCAACTTCAACTAAACTTACTAAATCTCTTTAGGTAACTAAATTAATACCTTTTATGGTATACAATATCACCAATTTTTACGACTATAGCTAACTCATTGCTGAAAAAGCCATAACAATAGCCACCACCATTAAAATAAGCAGACGAGTTTTCATAAAACGTTAGGATATATAGCAAATATACTATTTATTATTTAACCATTACCTTTCAAATATAAATTTTTTATAAAAATACCCCTATATATTTTAGCTTATTTTTGATATTATCATGCATTACTCATTGTAAAACAATTTTCTTAAAGGTGCTTCCTTTGTCAGTTTGCAGGCGCAAGTGGTAAATTCCTTTTGGTAGGTGCCCTACTTCCAGTTCTGCTTCAGATGCTATTCTGTTTAGAATCTTAGTTTGTGTTAGCTGTCCTGTAGCGTTGTATAGGTACAGGTACTGAGGCAGGCCATTAGCAACCGAGGGATCTAATTTTATGTGCAAGCGCGTGGTTGCCGGGTTTGGGTATACTTCCAAGTATGCACTTAACTCATCGGCTATACCCGTTACTGCATCGCTGCTAAGCCTGAAGATTTTTCTGCCGGTGCCATAACTGAGCACCAACAGTTCGTTTTCCTCATCAACAGCAAACGATGATACTAAAAAGCCTGCATTTAGTAGCAATGTGTTAGCGCCTGCAGTTCCGTCCGGGTTAAGAGTAAGAGCCCAAATATTGCCGCTTACATAATCTCCGTAAATGTATTTGCCTTGCAGCTCGGGTAGCAAATTGCCTCTGTAAATATACCCCCCAGTTATGGAGCGACCTGCCCCACTGGCGTGTGTATAATCGAAAACAGGAAGTATAAGCCCGCTTGTATTACAATTGCTGGACGGTGTATAGCAGGCGCTCCCTTCCATAATGCGCCAGCCATAATTGCCACCATTGTTCACTTTATTTATTTCTTCTCTTGTGCCTTGCCCTACATCGGCAGCTAACAATAAGTCGGTTGTCTCATCAAAACTAAACTTCCAGACGTTACGGAACCCATAAGCATAAATTTCTTCTCTATAGCCTGAGGTGTTATTCGCGAAAGGGTTGTCGGCAGGTATACCGTAGCTTCGGCCCTCTGTGGCAGCATTTATATCAATTCGCAGAATTTTACCAAGCAGGCTTGCCAAATTCTGGGCATTGTTCTGTGGATCTCCGGCACTACCACCGTCTCCGGAAGAAATATAGAGGTATCCATCGGGCCCGAAAGCAATCTTACCGCCGTTGTGGTTCGCAAATGGTTGTTCATAAGTTAGCAACACAACCTCACTGCCAGGGTCGGCAGTGTTGGCTGCAGTAGCTGTAAATCTGGATATCCTGGTCTGGAGAGGGTTGCCAGTTGTGTAGTTAACATAGAAATAACCGTTTGTCTCGTAATCCGGATGCAATGCCAGCCCCAGTAAACCTGCTTCTCCTCCTGCCACTACCCTACCAGAAATATCCAGGAAAAGAGTAGGCTGAGCGGTAGCTTTGCTTTCAGTTGGAAGCCAGTATATGCTTCCTCCCTGCTCTACCACATATAAACGACTGTCATTATTGCCCACAACTGCCTCCAATTGGTTAGTAAATGGAGCAGCAGGATAGGCTTCGCGCAACGTGTATTCCTGTGCTAATGCTGGTTTAAAAGATGAGGTAAGTAAAAGAATGAAAAAGATCTCTTGTAATAATGTTTTCATAGGAGTAAAAGTATAAAGTGGCAGGTGATAAACTCTATACGAGAATAAGATATCATCCAGATTAACAACCACTTATTTACCTATACTTTATTAGCTAGCACACAAAAAAAGCGCCCCGACTTTTAATTCGTCAGAGCGCTTTTATTTTTTCAACGCAAACTGCTTTAGTCTTCGCTAAAGCTGATCTCGTATTTTTTATTACAGGTTGAAAAGGTAAGCTAGAGAAACACCAAACACGCGGTTTCTGGTTTTTGGATCATTACCTTCTGTTTCGCTAAGACCTGTGAAGCCTAAACCATAGCGTACATCTAAGTTCAATTCACCAGGACCAACTTTGAAAGCTGTACCAACACCAAAGCTTGCACCAAGTTCTAAGCGATTATCCGAATCATCGAATTCATAATCTTCAGATGCCTCCATGCTACCAAATTTAGCAGTAGATTTACCACCTGTCCAGTATCCAAGAGTAGGACCGCCTGTTACGAAACCACGAACCTGCTCGCCACCAAATGTTATTTTAGCTAATACCGGAACCTCAATGTAATTTAACTTACCTTTAAGGTAAGCGTCATCTTCTCCAATTTTATAGCCCTTTTGTACATACAGTAGCTCAGGCTGAATAGAGAACATGTCACTGATCATGAAGTTCGCTACAGCACCAAACTGTATACCAGGAGTGGACTTAATATCATCATTAGTTACTTCCTCATCACCATCATCAGATAAGGCTACTTTGGAGAATGTTGCTCCTACACGTGGACCAACTGAAATTGATTGTGCCATTGATGTAGCAGCAAAGCATACTACGAAAAGCAATGCTAGTAAAAATTTGTTTTTCATAAAAAGGTTAAGTTGATAAATGTTCGGTTCAAATATCAGTATATTTTATTAATAACATCCTATAACAACTATATATAATTTATAAAATACTTATGTGCGCCATAAAAAAAACACCCTGACACATTATAAGCCAGGGTGTTTGTAATTTATACTTCAAAATTTAGCTTTTACTTAAACATACCTTTCAGTTTAGCAAGCTTCGCCTGGAAATCATCCATTGGCTCTTCTTCGCGCTTGTTGTTGCCGCCTTTGCTGCGGTTACCGCCACCGGCTGGTTTAGGTGCAGCAGGGTCGCCTTTCATGCTTAGGGAAATGCGCTTGCGGTTGGCATCCACTTCCAGCACCGTTACCTCTACCTTCTGCCCTACCTTTACCACATCGTGCGGGTTGCTCACAAAACGGTCTGACAGGTGGCTTACGTGAACAAGGCCATCCTGGTGCACCCCGATATCCACAAAGGCACCGAAGGCAGTAATGTTGGTTACAATCCCTGGCAATTTCATGCCTTCGCGCAGGTCTTTTATCTCGTTCACGCCCTCTGTAAAGCTAAAAGCTTCAAAAGTCTGCCGTGGGTCGCGGCCTGGTTTGGCCAGTTCGCTTACGATGTCCTGCAGGGTTGGCAAACCAACGGTGTCCGTTACGTAGTTTTTTAGGTTGATCTGCTTGCGCAGTTCATCCTTCTGCATTAAATCCTGAACCGTTACACCCAGGTCTTTTGCCATCTGCTCTACAATCGGGTAACTTTCAGGGTGTACAGCTGAGGCATCTAATGGGTTCTTTGCATCACGTATTCTTAAGAAACCTGCGGCCTGCTCAAATGCTTTATCACCTAAACGGGCAACTTTCTTTAATTCTGTACGGGTTTTGAATGGTCCGTTCTGGTTACGGTACTCTACTATATTTTGCGCCAACGCAGGCCCTAAACCGGAAACGTAAGTAAGCAGCTGCTTGCTGGCGGTGTTTACTTCCACACCCACGGCATTCACACAACTCATTACCACATCATCCAAAGAATGCTTCAACGCAGACTGGTCCACATCGTGCTGGTACTGGCCAACGCCTATACTTTTAGGATCGATCTTTACCAGTTCAGCCAATGGGTCCATCAGGCGGCGGCCAATAGATACTGCGCCACGGACGGTTACGTCCTGGTCTGGGAACTCCTCACGTGCAACATCAGAGGCAGAATAAATAGAAGCACCACTTTCGTTAACCATCACCACCATGACAGAGGCAGGTAGTTTCAGGCTTTTTACAAAGGCTTCGGTTTCGCGGCTGGCAGTACCGTTACCAATGGCAATGGCCTCTACCTCGAAGCGGGTAACCATGTAGCGCACTGCCTGCGCTGCCTCCTGCTCTTTGTGCTGGCCAGTATGTGGGTAAATTGTTTCGTTGTGCAGCAGTTTGCCTTGTTTATCTAAAACCACCGATTTTACGCCAGTTCTGAAACCAGGGTCCAGGGCCAAAACGGTTTTCTGACCAAGCGGCGAAGAAAGCAATAACTGGCGCAGGTTATCTGCAAATACACGGATGGCTTCTTCGTCGGCACGCTTTTTAGAACTCAGGCGTACTTCGGTTTCCATACTTAGCTTGAGCAGACGCTTGTAGCAATCTTTGGCAGCCAACTTTACTTGCTCTGAAGCAGCGTTATTGCCCTCCACAAACATATTTTCCAGCTTCGCTAGTGCAGCTTCTTCATCCGGCTGGGCAGTTAGCATCAGCACCATTTCGGTTTCACCGCGGCGCATGGCAAGTATACGGTGCGATGGCGCTTTCTCAATTGCCTCTTCCCACTCAAAGTAATCCTTGAACTTCTGGCCTTCTTCTTCCTTGCCCATCATCACGCGGCTCTTGAACACGCCCTGCTTCTCGAACAACTGGCGCATGGCAGCACGAGCTTCGGCATTTTCGTTCATCCACTCGGCCATAATGTCGCGGGCACCAGCAAGGGCCTCGTTCACATCCTTCACCTCTTTTTCTTCTGAGATAAAGTTGGCGGCCTCGGCTTCTACATCAAAATTGTCCTGGGCAAAAATACGTTCTGCCAACGGCTCCAAGCCTTTTTCGCGGGCGATGGTTGCCTTGGTTCTGCGCTTCGGCTTGTAAGGCAGGTAAATATCTTCGAGCACAGCCATGGTTTCGGCAGCCATGATCTGGGCCTCCAGTTCCGGCGTAAGCTTCTCCTGGTCTTTAATAGACTTCAGTATACTTTCGCGGCGTTTGTCGAGTTCACGTAGCTGCTCTATTCTGTCACGGATGGCAGCAATCTGCACTTCGTCCAGGGAGCCGGTAACTTCTTTTCGGTAACGCGAGATAAATGGTACGGTAGCACCCTCGTCGAGCAAAGTGGCTGTGGCCTCTACCTGTTTAATGGTAATAGAAAGCTCAGAGGCGATCTTTAATAAGTGTTCTAAATTAGGTTCCATATATTGATGTAAGACAATAGTCGGATTAGTGAGCAAGAGGCGCTCTGGCAGCAGCTGTGCTTTTGATGTGATTCCCTGCAGTTTCCTTCGCCTCTGTTTGCATTTTTTAGTAGTATAGTTGAAATACCGGAACGTCAAATTTAAGGGATATTGCCTTAATCTGAAACAAGATTCTCTTATTATCAGCTACCCTACACCATGCTTTTGCCTCCTTTTTCCTAACTTGGTCATGTTGAGAAAGTATAAACGCCATAGTTACCCGTTCTATTTACTGCTTGCACTACTGCTGCTTTGCCAGAGCTGTGTTGTGCAGAAGCTGGACCATACCCCTTACGCCCAAACCGATTACTACCGCAAAACCTTAGCCGGACTGGATACTTTAGCCAATCTTACCGCAACCGGCGACACCTTAAAAGTAGGATGGGCTAAAGTAAACATTACGCCTCCCGTAGGCACACCGCTGGCTGGTTACGGAAAACGGAAAGGCATGAAGTATACAACTGTGCACGACTCTGTTTGGGTACGCACTTTCGCTTTCGATAACGGCACGAATCAGGCATATTTTGTGACGCTGGACATGCTGATAACGCCCATGAGTGTTGCAGCTGAGCTGGAGGAAAAGTATAAAAGTATAGGTTTAAGTTCTGACCAAGTATACTTTGCCGCTACCCACACCCACAGCAGCTTTGGCGGATGGGGCAGAAAGCTGGCTGGCCGTATTATGGCTGGCAAGTATAAAAAGAAAGTTGTCCGGCAAACGGCAGCGCATGTCATCCAAAGTATAAAACTGGCCCAGGCAAATGCGCAAACATCAAAAGTGGGCTATGGCACGGCAAACGGAGCCGCCTTTGTTAAAAACCGGCTTACCGGATCAATAGTCGAAAGAGACACAACTATTCGGTTTCTAAAATTTGAGAATCAAAACGGGGAACAGGCTATACTTTGCACCTTTTCGGCGCACCCGACCATACTTCCATCTATACAGCCTATACTCTCCGGCGATTACCCAAACGTGTTGGTGCATAAACTGGAACAGGAAGTTAGCTTCGCAGCTTTTTCGGCAGGGGCAGTTGGAAGCCACTCCAGCATTTACTCGCACGGCGACAGCTTCGAAAGCACCCAAGATGTGGGCCGAAGTATAGCACAAAGTATACTTACTGCAGCTTCTGAAACAGAAACAGTTTATACTTCTGAGCTTCAGTCTCGCCGCCTGCCACTCCACATGCCGGAACCGCACTGGCGTCTGGGCGAGAATAAACGCTTTGCACCCGGGTTGTTTTATACTTTCTTTGGAAAATATGACGCTTACGTTAATAGGCTGCAAATAGGGAATACTACTTTACTTGGTGTGCCAGCTGATTATTCAGGTGAGTTTATGCCTTCGCTGGAGGCCACGGCTGCTGCACAAAACAAGCATGTTATACTTACCGGCTTCAATGGCAGCTACCTGGGTTACATTGTACCAGACACACACTATAACCTTAAGAAGTATGAGGCCAGAGCCATGAATTTTTATGGTCCCACAGCTGGCAGCTACCTTACCTATTTACTCCAGCAGCTGCTGCTAATGCAGTTCTAAGATTCTACTTACTGCTGTACTGCTTCTACTGCCTTTGAATTCATTGCTAACAAGTACAAGTTCGAAAGCTTTGGTGGTTCTCCTACCCTATTATTGATAAGGGTGCACCAGCAAACGAAATGTTTATTATATAAATATTTTAACCTAGCCTCACTACAATTCCCAGGCAAAACAAGTATAATCAACGATTCCATCAGGCAAATTCAAACTCAAGTATCAGTACAATTCAATACGCCATATTTAACCCATATTACAATTACATTCTTTATTTAATCCATAACAAAACATGTAGTTTCCCTGTTTAATAAGTATAGTAGTTGCCCATAGCAGGCAATTTTGTACAATTTAAATTAAGACTCATGGAGTTTATACCAAATATAATTTTATTTACCATCGTAGGTTTATACCTGCTATTGCTGGTATTTATACTGGCTTGGGTGTACCACGATGCAGAATTACGCGGAATGAATGGATGGCTTATTGTAGCCCTGACATTTTTCTCCGGTACTTTATTCGGAACGGTTTTATGGTTAATGTTGAGGCCTAAACTTGAGCCGCAGCCGGTGCCTATCCGAAGCTAACTTATTTGATAAGTAGTAGATTGATAATTTTCTAGTTTTAATGTAGCAGCTGACAGCAATCTTTGTTGTCAGCTGTTTTTTTTTGTGGGTTTTATACTTTTACGGTAGCCGCAGGAAGTGTTTTAAAGTGATTATATTTGAAAAGAATAAAAGGACATAAACATGAAAAAGCTCTTACTAGGGATTTGCCTCCTTGTAAGTATACATGGCCTTGCGCAACAGCAGGCTTACAAAAACCTGGTGTTGGAGGGCGGTGGTGTTCGCGGCATTGCTTACGGTGGCGCTTTAGCAGAACTTGACTCACTTGGTATTTTACCTCAAATTAAGCGGGTGGGTGGTACATCGGCAGGCGCTATACAGGCCGCTTTACTCGCCGTAGGCTATACCCCCAACGAGATTACTGACATCACTTTTACTACTCCGGTACAACAGTTTAACGATGGCCGTTTTATATTTTTTGGTGGCACCAACAGGCTGTTTAAACAGTATGGCTGGTATCGCGGCGATAAATTTACAGATTGGCTAGGCAAGCAACTAGAGGCGAAAACTGGAGAAGCCGACATTACTTTTGCAGAGCTGCATGCACTGGCAGTTCAAAATAAGGCAAGAGATCTTTACGTTACAGGCACAAACCTGACCGACCAATGCGTAATGGTTTTCTCTCATGAAACTTACCCGAACATGCAGGTAAAACACGCGGTTCGAATTTCGATGTCTATCCCATTGTATTACCGCGCCGTGCTCCTGGACCAGCAAGGCAATATTGTAACCAAACCCGAGAAGGGGCAGCAGTTAGATGTTTTAGTTGATGGCGGTATTCTGGCAAACTTCCCGTTAACACTCTTCGACGATCCAAAGTATCTCGATCAGGTTTTGCCGGAGCAAAAGAACTACGACACACAAGGCATCTTTCATAACCCACAAACACTTGGGCTGAGGCTCGACCGCGACGAGCAGATAGCTTATGACGAGCAGCAGGCAGGGTTAGCACCTTACAACATCAATAAGTTTAGCGACTACATGAGTGCATTTTACACCATTGTAAAAGAAAGCCTGAACCGCCAGAACCTGACACCGCACGACTGGGACAGGACAGTATCTATCAGTACTGCTGGTTTTGGCTCACGGGTACGCAAGCTCAGCGAAACAGAAAAAAGCACTTTATTGGTTAGTGGGCGCAAAGGTGTGCAGGCATTTATAAACAGAGCGCAGGCAACTATCCATGACTAAACACCAAGATATACAGCAGGAATCGCTTTTTGTACAGGTTACTACCACTGATAAGCTGCACCTGCGCCGTATAAGCAAACACCACCAAGGTCCGCCGGTGCTGCTGGTGCACGGTTCTATCGAAAACGGGAAGATCTTTTATACTAGATCGGGTAAAGGTTTTGCGCCATACTTGGCCAACTTAGGTTACGATGTTTTTGTGGCAGACCTGCGCGGTCGCGGCAAAAGTACGCCGGCCATTTCAAGGTTCTCTGATTTCGGATTGAGCCATACATTAGATAAGGACTTTCCGGCCATTGTCCGGAAGATAAAAGAGCTGAAAGGCGATGTGCCGCAGTATTGGGCTGCCCACTCTTGGGGTGGTGTACTGATGCTCGCTTATCTGGCACGGCCTGTAGAGCCGGTACAAGTGCAGGCCATGGCCTTTCTCGGCAGTAAAAGGCGCATCAGCATTAAAAGCTTTAAAAAGTTTATGATGGTGGATGTAGTCTGGAACTGGACTTCGAAAGTGGTAGTGGCTGCGAAAGGTTGGTTGCCTGCCAAACAAATGCGCATCGGCTCCGACAGCGAAACCCGCCTTACCCACTCTCAAACCCACGATTGGGTAGTACAAAAAGAATGGCTGCACTGGCACGATGGCTTTAACTACGCTACTAAACTGCAGCAAATGAACCTGCCACCTACTTTATATTTAACCGGAGCAAAAGACGATGTACTGGGCCACCCCGTTGATGTAGAGAAACTGATGCAGGAGACTGGATGCCGGAACTGTCAATTTAAAGTTTTAAGCAAAGCTAATGGCAACCTGCACGACTACGGTCACATCGATATCCTAACGCACCACGATGCACCTCGGGATCATTTCAGGATGGTAGCAGACTGGTTTAAAAATAATTCTGTTGTTGCAACGCTTACCCCTGGTTCGGGGTCAGTAGATAAACAGTAATCTTTAATTGTTAAATTTACACCTATTACACTTTTACATCACCCTTCATGAAAACCACCCTAAAAACCAGCCTGGCACTTTTGTTTGGAGCCGTTTTGCTTAGCTCATGTGAAAAATGCGACACCGCTACCACGACAGAACTAACAGAAGCAGACATAGACTGGCTATCATACACCGATCCTGTACCAACCAACGGAAAACCAGACACCATTCGATTCGAGAACGAAGTTGAAGCCGAGGTAAAGTATATTCGCTCTCAACTGTATTCGAACTCGGTACCAGGCGAAGGATACTCTTTTGATGATAAGTGTATTGAGCAACTAGATACCCAAGCAAGCGCTGTTATTGTAGATGTTGCCAGAAAAATGCCGGGTATGGCTACTTATTTGTTAAAACGCCCGAATGATTTTAAGGTACAGGTGCTGGTAGAGAACCTGGGCACGTACGACATCAATACAGCGGCTCCTACACATGCTACAATTGATATTGATGGTAAAACTTACCAAAATGTATATGAAATAAACGTAGCCGGAAACGACACTTATAATGCCGGCAAGCTAAAGAAACTCTACTTTAACAAAGACAAAGGCTTTATAAGAATAGAGTTTTATGGAGGCAAGTTTCTGCAGCTAAAGCAATAAAAACAAAAGGCGACCTAATTAAGTCGCCTTTTGTTTTTATGCGTGCTGATGTTCTTTGTTCAGATTTTCAAGTACCTCAATCGCAGTTTTCACATGCTCCAGCGGCTTCGTCATGGAATTAAAAATATACTGCACAACACCCTCTTTATCAATAATGTAAGTTACACGACCAGGTAATATCCCTAGTTTGCGAGGCACTCCATACAACTTACGCACACGTCCGCCTTTATCACTTAAAAGTATAAAAGGCAAATGGTGCACACGCTCAAAGCGTTTATGCGAGTCTACACTATCTGAGCTGATACCTACTACTTCAGCGCCATGCTCTTTAAAAGCCTCGTACTGGTCGCGGAACTCACAGGCTTGCTTGGTGCAGCCGGGGGTGCTGTCTTTCGGGTAAAAGTATAGCACCACATTCTTTTCTTGCAACAGGTCTTTTAAGCGAAAAAAACCTCCATCCTGCCTGGTCAATTCAAAGTCAGGAGCTTTATCGCCTACCTTTATCTCTTCTTTACTCATAATTCATAAACCAATTCACCACTATTAATAACCAAACCTGCTGTAAAAAGTTCGCTTGCAAGTTAGATTTAATTAAGGCTACCAACCAAAGAAAAAAGGCAGTTTTAGCTTAGAAAAAAGAATTTAAGCATCTTTGCACATACCCTTACACGCAGCATGCCCATCATAAACGTTATCATACCCGCCTACAACGAAGAGAAGTCAATTGCTAAGGTAGTGCAGGATATTCCCGAAGGGTTTGTAGACGAGGTGATTGTGGTGAACAATAACTCTACTGACGAAACTGCTGCGGTAGCCAAAGCAGCTAGAGCAACGGTACTACACGAACCAAACCCCGGCTATGGTAACGCCTGCCTGAAAGGAATAGCTTACGCCGCTGCAAAACCACAAAGTATACGCCCAGATATCATTGTTTTCGTGGATGGCGATTACTCCGATTACCCAGAGGAAATAACCAAATTGGTACAACCTATACTAGAAGGCCAGGCCGACATGGTGATTGGCTCAAGAGCACTGGGTAACAGAGAGGCAGGTGCCATGATGCCGCAGCAGATATTCGGGAACTGGCTGGCTACTACGCTGCTGCGCTGGCTGTATGGTGTTAAATACACTGACCTGGGACCTTTCAGAGCTATTAAATTGCAAACGCTGCTAGACCTGAACATGCGCGACCGCAACTATGGCTGGACAGTAGAAATGCAGGCCCGGGCCGCCAAACAAAAAGTGCGCTACACTGAGGTGCCTGTAACTTACCGCAAACGCATTGGTTATTCTAAAGTATCGGGTACAGTTAAAGGAAGCGTAATGGCAGGGTATAAGATAATATTAACGATATTTAAGGTGTTGTTTTAATTTATTAAACCTTGGAATTCTCTGCATTAAACCTTGCTTTCTTAGCGTTAAATTTGAACCGCAATGCACACAAAGTATAAGGCAACGGGCACAAAAATACTACTATGAGCATACTGGAAGTATCGGTAATAGCACTTTATGGCCTCTGCCTGGCTTTTATCTTTTGCTATAGTATAGCCCAACTGCACCTTACTATACTTTACTGGCTTCATAAAAAGCGACGCAGGGAACAAACTCCAAGTATAAATCCAGCCACACTTGTATGGCCTAAAGTTACAGTGCAGTTGCCCCTTTACAATGAACGTTATGTAGCAGAGCGCCTGATAGAAGCCATAACCGCATTAGATTACCCGCACGAGCAACTGCAGGTCCAGATTCTAGACGACTCTAATGATGAAACCACAGCCATTGTACAAGAGAAACTAAAGCAGTATCCTGAACTGAATATCCAGCACATCCGGAGGCCCAACCGCGAAGGCTTTAAGGCCGGTGCCCTGCAATATGGCCTGCAAACAGCCACAGGCGAGTTTATTGCCATTTTCGACGCTGATTTCTTACCTGCCCCAGACTTCCTGAAGAGCACCATCTCCAGATTCGACAATGCCAGAACCGGAGTTGTGCAAACCCGCTGGGGCCACCTAAACGAAAACTACTCACTGCTTACCAAACTACAGGCTTTCGGGCTAAATGCGCATTTTACTGTGGAGCAAAGCGGAAGGTACAGTGGGGGGCATTTTATTAACTTTAATGGTACAGCCGGTGTGTGGCGCAAAGCATGTATAGAAGATGCCGGAGGCTGGCAGGCCGATACCCTCACCGAAGATTTGGACCTAAGTTACCGGGCACAGCTAAAGGGCTGGCAATTTATTTTTTTAGAGGACGTAGAAGCGCCAGCTGAGTTACCGGCTGCCATGGGCGCCTTAAAATCGCAGCAGTTCCGCTGGACAAAAGGTGCCGCCGAAACTGCACGTAAACATCTTGCCAGGGTACTGCAATCAGAAGTGCCGCTGTCTACCAAACTGCACGCTACGTTTCACCTGCTCAATAGTATGGTGTTTATCTGTGTGTTGTTAACGGCGGTTCTAAGTGTGCCTATACTATTCATAAAAGACAACAATCCCCAGTTGGCAATACTTTTTAAACTCGGATCGGTGCTTATATTTAGCCTGATGGCCCTGGTCGCTTTTTACTGGACGGCCCTTTACCAACAAAGCTACCATGCCTGGAAAACTACCAAGCGATTTATTCCCGAATTTTTCCTTTTCCTGTGTATTTCCATGGGGTTGTCGCTGCACAACAGTATGGCGGTGGCAGAGGGGCTATTGGGTATCAAAACACCTTTTATCCGGACGCCAAAGTATAACCTGCTGCAAACCCGGGGCACCTGGAAGAAACAAGCATACTTTATGCAAAGTATAAGTCCTGTAACGGTAGTAGAAGGCATACTTGCGCTATACTTTGCTGCGGGCATTGTGCTTGCATTCCGCCTCGGCGACTATGGTTTGCTGCCTTTCCATGTGATGCTGATGTTTGGGTTTGGAGCAGTTTTCTTATATTCGCTATCCCATAACAGGCGTGCGTGAAACATCTTTTAACCAAAAGCCGGATTGCTGCTTATACACTGCTGGTATTGTCGGCGGGAGTGTATTTTCTGCTGGCCTATAAAACCCCGCGCACCGACTTCACTCAGCTGCTCCTGCTTTATACATTTGCGTTTGCGGCTTACTTATATGTAGCCAATTACAAGCTCAACATCTGGCATAGTATAGCGGCAGCTATGGTATTCAGGCTGATTTTTATAGTTGCGGAGCCTGCCCTTTCTGATGACTACTTCCGATTTATCTGGGATGGCCGTTTATTGGCAGCAGGTATAAACCCATATGCACACATTCCCACTTACTTTATACAACCTGGTGCCCTACAAGTAGCCGGTATCACCACTGAAGTATACAAACAACTTAACTCACAGCAGTACTTTAGCGTGTATCCGCCGGTGTCGCAGGGGGTATTCTGGCTGGCGGCAAAACTCTCTCCGGAAAGTATAATGGGCAGCGTTGTAGTAATCCGGTTTGTACTTATACTTGCTGAACTTGGGAGTATACTGCTGCTCCTGCGCCTGCTACGTAAAATGGGCCTGCCCGAAAAACACCTGCTGCTGTACGCCCTAAACCCGCTGGTAATTATAGAGCTTACAGGTAACCTGCACTTTGAAGCACTGATGATCTTTTTTGTGCTACTGGCCCTGCACCAGCTTTTTTACCAACGCATACTGGTATCAGGTGTGGCCATCGGGATGGCAGTAGGCACGAAGCTTTTGCCGCTCATGTTTCTACCTTTCCTTCTCCGAAAGCTGGGTAGCCTCCGGTTTATAGTTTTTACTGCTGCCATGGGAGTTACGCTATTCTTCCTGTTTTATCCGCTTGTAACCTATGAGCAACTGATAAACATGTGGCAAAGCGTTGACTTATACTTCCATCGGTTCGAGTTTAATGCCAGCATATATTACCTGCTGCGCTGGATCGGTTTTAAGCTTACCGGCTATAACCAAATTGCTGTATTGGGGCCTGTACTTTCCATGATTACCATGATTGCTATTTTTTCGCTGGCTTCTGTTAAAAGGCTTGGGTCTGTGCGCAGGCTTGCTGGTTATATGGCGGTGGCGCTTACCTTATACTTCTTTCTGGCAACAACCGTGCACCCTTGGTACATCTGCACAATACTTGCCCTTACCGTTGTTAGCCGCTTCAGGTATGCTGTGGTATGGTCGGGTTTAGCTATTCTTACTTACGCCGCTTACCGCCACACCCCCTACCGCGAAGATCTTAGTCTTGTATCCCTGGAGTATGCCCTTGTTTTCCTATGGCTTGCTGTAGAATTATACCTGTACCGCCAGCGCCGCAAGCATGCCAACTTGAAGGAGTAATTAATATAAACACATTTGCTGCTTATATAGAATTCTTTATATTTATCATTAACTCTATTTGCCTTATCTGTTAATTTTGGTAGATAAGCCGAATAGAGTTCCGTTTAGCTGATAGTTAGGTAGTATTTGAATTATAAATTTTGAGCAAAAGAATCAATGAACTATAAGCAGTTTCTTCTTGGGCTAATTACTATAGTTCTCACAGGCTGTTCAGGCTATACTAAAAAAGATGGTAAGGTTTATCTAAGAAGTTCTAATGAAGCAAGGATTGGTGTAAGATATTTGGAAGTAGAAAATGCTGATTACAGCTCATTTAAAGTTATCAATCATAATACAAACTTAGACCTTGCTAAAGATAAGAACCATGTATTTGTCGGAACTTCAATCTTAGCTAACGCTGATCCATCAACTTTCGAACAAATCAAAAAGTACTACTGGAAAGATAAAAACCACGTCTACTTATTGCAGTTCGGAGTGAATGACAGTAAGATAAAACTAGCCGATGTAAACACCTTTGAAGTAATAGACAATCTTTGGGCAAAAGATAAAAACCATGTTTATCATAAATTTGAAAAATTAGATGGCGTAGCCCCAAATGAATTTGAAGTCATAGATGAAGATTGGGGTAAGGACAACAACTTCTTCTACTGGCATGAATTAGGAATAGACTCACTAGATTACACTTCCGCCATGATTCTTAGCCCCTACTACATAAAGGACAAAGATAACGTCTATTACAGGAATCAATTAGTTGAAGGAGCTAATCCTTCAGCCTTTGTTCCAGATGGAGTTGGCTGGTTTGGGCATGATGATAAGAATATGTATGATAGGGAAAAGAATAAAGGCCCTATAACAGAGCAGTATAGAAAAACATACTTACAGTAAGAAAAAAACAGTACCCAACCACACCCATAAGCCAGCTACGCCGCCTTATGGCCCAGTCCGTTGGCTGCAACATTATGAAAATTTACTTTATGACAATCTGAACACCGTTTGGTAGGAAATATGAAAATTTTAAAGACCATCTTAATTTTAATACTGACAGCAGTTTTAATTTCTGTTGGGTATGTTTACGCATTGACATTCCAACCGGAAGGGCGTTTGGATTGGGGGCAAGCTTTATTTTTAAAATTGATTGGTGACAATGATGAACAAGTAAAGTCACTTAAAAAAATGACAGTTCAGGAACGTAGCCATTTTATAGATGCATTGCCTTTTAATACTACAGGTTTAACTATTGATACCCTTAAAATTACGGAGGATAGCCTTACAGTCTTTGTATTCAAACCGCAACATCTACCTGAAAACAGCCCTGTAATTGTTTATTTCCACGGTGGGGCATTTGTTTTACCCTGGACAAACTTGTCGGTAACTTATGCCACGCGCCTGGCGCATACGTTCAATGCAATTGTGGTTGGTGTCGATTATAGGGTTGCCCCGGAACACCCCTTCCCCACACCTAACAATGACTGCTATGAAACACTGCTTTGGACAATAGATAATATAGAAAGATGGAAAGGAAACCCCAATCAGATAATAGTAGCTGGCGAGAGTGCAGGGGCAACTTTGGCAACAACAGTAGCAATAAAAGCCAAGGACGAGAAGCTTACAAATATCAAGTATCAACTTTTAGATTGCCCGGTTACCTATGTGCCTTTCAAAACGGTTGCATATCAAAAGTTTAAGCGCGGGTACTTTTTAGAAGAGACTGAAATGCTTTTCGGTATAGGAAGTTATTTGCCAAACAAGGCTGATCATACAAATCCGTTAGCGATGCCATACTATGTAGACAATTTATCAAACCTGCCCCCGGCCTTTGTAATAACCAGCGAATTTGATCCTTTGAGAGACACAGGACGGGATTACGCAAAGAAATTAACCGCGGCAAAAGTTCCAACCATACATAAAGAGGTGAAAGGCATGCTACACTGCATACCAGGGCCACTTAATGAAAAGGATAGAGTTGACTTATATAACCAAGCAGCAAAAGAATTCGCCGGTAGAAAGCGTATTGAAATATAAATAACAAACTAATAGGAAAGGCAGCAGCCAACGGGCTCTTGGAAAAACTTTGGCAGAAATTACAAATATGAAGAAACCACCCAAAGATTATAGAGCTGTAACTTCGCCATCATATAATGTACAGGTCTATGACTATTGGGGTGATTGCTATGAATCAGTATTCCTGATGCATAAGCCGTTCTTCAGATTCAGGTCTCATTCTAAATACAACATTGATAGGATCAATAAAGAGAGAAGTAAATGGCATTCTATCATACAGAACGAATGTGAGCCAATCAAATGGCAAGAAGTTAAAGAAAAAGGTGGCTTTGCCGAATATTGGCAAATTGATGACGGTTTAAATATAAACCCCGACTTCATTGATAACAAAAAAAAACTCGAAGCAATTACGGATGAACTGGAACTCCTATATCCTTACGAAGACTTCTTTTCTCCCTTTCAAGTAGACACGATACAAAATTCCCTGAAATACTTAGGTTACAAAGAACTTGTAATTGGAGCAGAACATCCTGAGATTGATGAAGAAGAAGTGTACGACATAAACACGAACAGGAGCAACTTATGGAACAGCAGTAACATTTACCCAGCAGATAAGAAGATATTGTTTACTTCTCCTTTTGATATGCACGTATCTTTTATCTGTTCAGAAAGGGAAGTTATAGAAAAGTTAAAAGAAGAGTTTCAAATTGAAGGCTTTTACTGTAGTGCTGATACAACTACTTGGTGGTCCAGAAGGACAGAAGAATTAGTGAAATTTGAGGTATAAGTCACACAGTAAAATGTAGTTCATATGCTCAGCTTTGCTTCGCCTATTGGCTGCACGGGTAACTTTAGCTGCTATTTTAAATTTTGAAAAATATTTAGAGCATATCCTTAATCTAACAAGGTAACATGTAAAGACTTTTACTTTTGATGGGTTTAGTCAGTATTATTACTGTTGAGACAGCTGCCCAAGATTCGCTTCTTGTCAGAAGTTTTGAGTCTAATAAATTACCAAATATACCGTTTGATAATCTTTGGCAAAAAACAAATCCTGTTACCGTTAGGCATTTATCAGACCATGCTTCTGGGTTAGGAGACCTGCGGCTATGGCACCTTTTCATCACTAGCTCAACGGCTACTACACTAGCCTTGCGGAATGTAACAATAGCACAAGCAAGCGTCTGGGCCAGAAAAGACTTCAGCATTTAATAATTAACAATATGCCTACTCCTGCCCTATTTCCTTCAGCGGCTCCATCAGGAAGTTGTTAAAAGGTTTTAAGGCACGCATGGCATCCAGCACCACACTCATAAAATCAGCACTTAAAACAGTTTTATCATCGATTGGCATTACAGCATTCCAGCTTTTAAAGCGTAGGTACTCAATGGCCGGATTTTCTTTATCGTAGCCTTTGGGTGTGGTTTTAAGCTGCTCGCCGCTTATATTTCCGAAGCGTTTCTTAAAATCCGGAGTCTCAACTATACTTTTAAACTCATCCAGACTATAGTCTATTTCCTGGCGCACGGCTTTCAGGTAAGCTGCCGGTGGCATCCAGAGCCCGCCGGCTACAAAGGAGTTGTTATTGCCAGCCAGGTGCAGGTAATACCCCGGAAGTATAGATTTTCGTCCGCCCTCTGCTACATAAGCTCCGAAGTGGTCTTTGTAAGGTCGCTTGTCATTGGAGAATCTTACATCTCGGTAAATTCTGAACACTAAATCTTTGCCTTTCTGGTCTAGCGCTATTGGCTCGAAAGCGGACATTTCTTCCAGCATCTCATCCAAGAAGCTAGTATAATTTTTACGGGCCTCCTCGTAGCGTTTTTTGTTCAGGTTAAACCATTCCCGGTTATTGTTCTGCGTAAGATCGGTTAAAAACTGGAGGGTACTTTTAGCTATAGTAGCAGACATTGCTTTTGGTTTTACTTTTAATTTAAAGAGAAACGCAGAAGTAGGCGTATCGGTTAAAGATAATTTATTTTAGAAGTACTTTTAGTAGCATATCAAAAGGAGGCATAAATAAACCAACCTTAGCGTCAATTGTTGTATAATCACGTAAAGATAAATAAGTCTATACTTTAGAGTTCATCATCATGCTACGCCTCCTGTTCACGCTGCTTTATACTATTATTGCCACAGCAGTAATAGCACAGCAGCAGACACAGCAGCAGGCCCTGCCTTATGATAAGGCGAGACTAACCAATGCAATCAGTGCTTATGAAAGTATGGTTGATGCTGGTAACTGGAATACGTTTCCGGAAGGACTGATGTTAAAACCCGGCGACACTACCCTACAAGTAGCCGCCCTGCAGGAAAACCTTATACTTACCGGCGATATGCCACTAGATTCTGCAAGGGTTCCGGCACTTTATACAGCAGCACTGAAAAAAGCAGTACAGAATTTTCAGGCCAGGCACGGACTTCTAACTGATGGCGTGGCAGGACCAAATACACTAGCCGCCATGAATGTGCCGCTGGCACAACGCTTATGGCAGTTAAAACACAATCTCTCGCTCTGGGATTCCGCTTTTTTCGCCGTACAGCAACCATACGTAGTTGTAAATCTTCCTGATTATACTTTGCAGGTAGTAGACAGCAATAAAACAGTGCTGCAAATGCGGGTGATAATTGGTAAGCCAGAACTGAGAACATACCCTATTCTAAGCGAACTGGATATGCTGGTGCTTTACCCTTACTGGTATATACCTACTTCGATCGCTGTTAACGAGATAGTGCCGCTGCTGCGCAAAAACCCGGGGTACTTGGCTAAAAAGAAAATGGTTGTGGAAAAACAGGGGCCGAACGGTTGGGTGCGCGTGAACCCTTGGGGCGTGAACTGGAAAAGTATAAATGCCTCTAACTACACGTACCGCATCTACCAGCTGGCTGGCAAAGAAAATGAGCTTGGGCAGGTTAAGTTTCTGTACCCTAACCGGCTGCCGCAGTATATGCACGACACACCTAACAAACAACTGTTCTCCTACCCCAACCGCACCTTCAGCCACGGCTGCATCCGCCTAGAAAAACCGTTTAAACTCGCAGATTACATTCTTGAGAAAGGCTCAGGCTACACACCAGAACAAGTAAATAACCTCTGGAACCAGGACAAACCGAATCACTACATTAGGGTAAAAAATCCGCTTCCGCTACGTATTGTGTACATTACCGCTTGGGTTGATACGCTTGGGCTAGTGCAGTTTAGGGATGATATGTACCGACTCCACCAGCCACCGCAGTTAAGTGTTGATGAGAGGTAGCAGTGTTTTGTTAAGTTCTGGACAGTAACACATCAGATTTCAGCAGCATGTGGCCAACCACTACTGCCTCTCCTTAACCTTGGAGGGAAGTTTTTACTTACCTTGTCCTCTGCCACCATAATAGTAACTGTTGTTTCTCTTTTGTCATCCTGGAAGTATATTGGTAGAATGGTGGTTAAGCAGAAGCTACAGAGCTTATACTTAAGTTTGAGCAAGAACAGAACTCCCCTCCTTGGATAAGGAGAGGCAGGGGTGGTTGGATACGTTACCTCATCAAAGCAGGCAATCTAATAAAACAAAAGCCCTCTTCCGTTTCCTGAAGAGGGCTTCCATCTCATTTTATACTTTATCTTTACTTTTGCTTTTCCGGAGAGCCGGCAGCCATCAGGATATTCTGCACATTCTCATGCTTTGTGTAGTCAATAGCAGCTTTTCCGTTGCTATCAACAGCTTTAGCATCAGCACCGGACTGTAGCAGCGTAAGTATAATCTCAAAGTTTGCATCCATTTCGCAGGCCAGCATCAGCGGTGTTTTAGACTCATTATTGGTCATATTAGGATCAGCGCCGGCTTTCAGCAGCTTCTCCAGCTCCATAATACCAATATGCTGGCCAATAGTGGCCTGCAAAGCCTCAGCTAGCACTGTATTTCCATTTTTATCTTTGATGTTTGGGTTTGCACCTCTGGCAATCAGCGTATCCAAAAGATCTACCTGCTCCTGCTCGTATAATTCAGAGCGTACTCTGGAGCTGCTTACAGCATAGTGCATTGCAGTTTTGCCATCATCGTCCTGGGCATTGATATCGGCACCTTTCTGAAGTAACTGGCTTACAGCTTTCAGGCGCACTTCGGGTTCGTAAATGGCACCATAATCCTCCAGCAGCATCGGGATATAAACAGCATGCATTATAGGCGTACGACCATTAAACTCTGCCACAAAATCATCCGGAATAGCCAGTGTATTGGCATTGCCACCTGCAGCCAAAGCACGCTTCAGCATTTCAGGGTCGCGGTTTACAGCGGCAATTACCACTTTCTGGTCGGGTGTCTGGTTAATGTAAAGCAACTGTTCGTATGCCATCACACTGCCTTTAGAGATAGCCTGGCGGTATAGTTTACGTGCTTCATCGGTCTTAATCTCACCCAATGTGCCTTCTTCATAAAGCAAGCCCAACGTGTACAGTGCTTCACGCTCACCGGCCTCTACACCTTTCTGCAGCCAGTATACCGCCTTTTCAAAATCCTTCTTCACCCCTTCGCCGTTCAGGTACAGGTTTGCCAGCGAAGTATAGGCCACCACATCATTGGCGTTGGCCGCACGGTTCAGGTAGTTAAAGGCAAGGCTATGGTCTTTCAGCTCACCGAAACCGGTGTAATACATACTTCCCAGAATACGGTTCGCGAACGCATCGCCCTCTACAGCCTTTTCACGGATAACAATGGCAGCCGTGCGCATGTGCTGCATAAAGCGCTGCTTGTCATCTTGCGTTCTAAGTATAGTTTGCTCAGCCAGGCCCAGGTGCCCCAATAAACTACCTTCGTCTACGGCACGCTGGTAATAAAATGTCGCCGAGTCCTTGTTAGCCGAGAAGTACTTTTCTGCGTTCTGCACCTGCTTTACCGTATCAATCTGCACCGAATCATACTTCAGCTCACGGTACTGGTGCATGCGGCCTAAAAAGTATAAGGCATCGTTATCGCCTTCATTTACAGCCTGACTAAACTTTTGGTGTGCTTCCTGAAACTTAAGCGAAGTATAGTATACCATGGCTGTATCCATAGCAGGGCTGCGCCATATTTTCTTAACTAACAAAGAAGGTTTGGCAGTGGCCGCAGGCTTTTGATTAGCCGTTGCAGCGGCAGGTTTCTGAGCAGCCGGTTTTGCAGCCGCCTGCTTAGGAGCTGCTTTTTTTGTCGTGGTGGAGGTGCCGGCAGCAGGCTTTTTAGCAGATGCAGTAGTTGTTGTTTTTGCCTTAGCAGCTGGCGCCTTTGCGGGTGCTTTGGTCTGAGCAAAACCGATATTGCCGGCAAGTATAAGTGCCGCCGCAAGTATTAATTCTCTGGCTTTGATGCCTGTATTCCTATAGATGCTGTGTATCAATTCTTCTTTGTTAATTCTTTATGAACAACTGCAAAAGTACAGCTATCCTTTGTTTAAATCAAAAACGGGCTTTTTAGTCACAAAATTGCACTGTTTTACCTTCTATGTTAAACGCTTTGGATCAACTTCCTGTTCATCTTATAACATCTTTCTGAAACACTTACAGCACGAGCCGTGCCAAATGTCGAGTCCCGGTTCAGAAAAAGGATTAGTATTCGTAACTTGCATAGATTTTAAGACGCACGCGGAAGAGAAGAAATGGATTATATCAGCTTATTAAATGAGTCGCAACGCGCGGCGGTACTTCACACCGACGGACCAGCCATGATTATTGCGGGTGCAGGCTCTGGAAAAACACGAGTTTTAACTTATAGGATAGCGCATCTGATCAGCCAGAACGTAGATCCATTTAACATACTGGCCCTTACCTTTACAAACAAGGCTGCCAAAGAAATGCGCCACCGTATCGAAAAGGTGATCGGCAACGAGGCCAAGAATATCTGGATGGGTACGTTCCACTCCGTGTTCTCGCGCATACTTCGCGCCGAGGCCGATAAAATTGGCTACCCGAAAAGTTTTACCATTTACGACACCGACGATTCCAAGACGCTCATTCGCAATATTGTGAAGGAGATGAACCTGGATGATAAGCTGTACAAACCCAATGTGGTATTGGGAAGAATATCTTCTGCAAAAAATAAGCTGATCTCGCACAAGCAATACAACAACGACCCGGTTATTCAAGCCGACGACGAGGCTGCTATGCGTCCGAAGATCGGTAAGATCTACGAACAGTACCAGAACCGCTGCTTTAAGGCCGGCGCCATGGACTTCGATGACCTGCTGTTCCAGACCAACGTGCTTTTCCGCGACCACCCGGACGCGCTAAACAAATACCAGAACATCTTTAAGTTTGTGATGGTGGACGAGTACCAAGATACGAACTACTCGCAATACCTGATCACGCGAAAACTGGCTGCCCAGAACCGTAACATTGTAGTAGTAGGCGACGACGCGCAGTCTATTTATGCGTTCCGTGGCGCCGATATACAGAACATCCTAAACTTTGAGCGCGACTACCCGGAACTGCAGGTGTTTAAGCTGGAGCAGAACTACCGCTCTACCAAAAACATCGTGAACGCAGCCAACTCGGTTATCAAAAACAACTCGGCTCAACTTAAAAAAGATGTTTACACTGATAACGAGCAGGGGCCGCTGATTGAGGTAATTAAAGCCAATTCTGATAACGAGGAGGGCAAACTGGTGGCGACCACTATTTTCGAGGAGAAAATGAACAACCACCTCTCCTACGACGACTTTGCCATACTTTACCGTACCAATGCACAGTCGAGGGCCATGGAAGAAGCCCTGCGCCGCATGAACATAAAGTATAAAATTGTGGGCGGCCTGTCGTTCTACCAGCGCAAAGAGATCAAGGATTTGATTGCTTACCTGCGCCTGACGGTGAACCCGAACGACGAGCAGGCTTTACGCCGTGTCATAAACTACCCGAAACGTGGTATTGGCGAAACGACAGAATCTAAAATCTTTGTAACGGCTGATGAAACCAACCATACAGTGTGGGAGGTGGTGCAGAACGCCAGCCAGTTCTTAGGAAACCGCGTGGGCACAGCCATCGAGAACTTCTCGCTCATGATCCGGGAGTTTGCCATCATGGCCGAGCAGAACGATGCCTTTGAGGTAGCCAAACACGTAGCCAAGCGCTCCGGCATTGTAGAAGACCTGTACCAGGATAAAACCGTAGAAGGCCTGGCCCGTTACGAAAACATCCAGGAGCTCCTGAACGGTATAAAAGAGTATGTAGATGATCCGGAGAAAGAAGACAAGAGCCTGGATGCTTTCCTGCAGGACATCGCCCTGATCACCGATGCCGATACCAAAGCAGACGACGACGGCGAGTTTGTTACCCTGATGACAATTCACTCGGCCAAAGGACTTGAGTTTAAGAATGTATTTATTGTGGGCATGGAAGAAAACCTTTTCCCGAGCCAGATGATGCTGAACTCACGTGCCGACCTGGAGGAAGAACGCCGCCTGTTTTACGTGGCTATTACCCGCGCCGAGAAAAAGTTATACTTAACCTACGCTACCAGCCGTTACCAGTGGGGTAACCTGAGAGCCTGCGAAAAGAGTCGCTTTTTAGATGAAATAGATCCTAAGTACCTTAACTTTAAGTATGGCGACGCGGGCACAGCCAGTGGAGGCAATGTTTTCGATAGGGTGTTGCAGCGCAAGAGCAGCATCAGCAGCCTGGTACAGCCACCGGCACGCAAGCAGGTTGCAACGGCCTACACAGCACCAGCTGATTTTAAACCAAGCGATACATCCAAGCTGGCAGCCGGCATGAAAGTAGAGCACCCGAAGTTCGGTTTTGGCGTAGTAGCAAAAATGGATACCCAGGGTAACAGCGTAAAAGCCATCATTAACTTTGATGAGGTAGGCGAAAAAACGTTGCTGCTAAGCTTTGCTAAACTGCGCATCCATGAATAAGGAATTACGATTTAAGAATTACGAGTTATTAATTCTAATATCGTTTTTCTTGTGATGCCCGTTAAAGCAGTTATACTAATCAAAATTCGTAATTCTTAATTTTTAGTTCGTAATTCGTAATTCGTAATTCTCAATATATAATGGAAGCGAGTACCTCATTTAAACAAGACCTTTTGCTGCGCGAGTATGGCCGCAATGTACAGGACCTGGTAAACTACATTTCTAAAGTAGAAGACCGTGCCGAACGTACACGCCTGTCGCAGTTACTTATAAACCTGATGGCCAAGCTGAACCCACAGCTGCGCGATACCCAGGACTACCAGCAGAAGCTCTGGAACCACCTGTTCGTGATGTCAGGCTCTACCCTGGATGTGGATGCTCCTTACCCGCTAAGCGCTATGGAATATCTGAACGATAAGCCACAGCCAATGGAATATGCAACCGAGACTCCGGCATTTAAACATTATGGCACCAACGTGGAGTTGCTGATACAAAAGGCAACGGAGCTGGAGGACGAGAAAGAGCGTGAAGCTGCTATTGTATCCATCGGTAAACTGATGAAAACGCTGTACAGGTCTTATAACAAAGATAGTATAACGGATGATGTTATACTGAACGATATCCGCCAACTGTCTAAAGGCCAACTGAACATGGACCTGCGCTACATTGAGAGCAACAACTTGTTTGAGTCTAATGTTAGTGGAGGCGGCAGCAGGCAGCAGGATAACCAGCAGCGTAGCCAACAGCAAAACCGTGGCGGCGACAACCGCAACAGAAAAAACCAAAGATCCTCTTCCAATCAAAGAAATAAATAGTATAAATGGCTTCATTTGAAGTAAAAGGCGGCAATAAACTAAAGGGCGATATTTACCCACAGGGTGCAAAAAACGAGGCATTGCAGATACTGTGTGCTGTATTGCTTACCGCAGAACCTGTTAAAATCTCTAATATTCCGGACATCCGGGATGTAAATAAACTAATTGAGCTGCTGAAAGGCTTAGGCGTAAAAGTGGAGCGCAATGCGCCAGATACTTATACTTTTCAGGCAGACGATGTAAACCTTGACTACCTGGATACGGAAGCTTTTGTAGAGCAAGGCCGTGCTATTCGAGGTTCTGTAATGATCGTTGGCCCGATGCTGGCCCGCTTCGGCAAAGCCAAAATGCCAAAGCCGGGTGGCGACAAAATTGGCCGCCGCAGACTGGATACCCACTTTATCGGCTTCGAGAAACTAGGTGCACAATTTGAGTACAGCTCTGAAGAAAGCTTCTACGGCGTGCATGCCGATCGTCTTAAGGGCGCTTACATGCTCTTAGACGAAGCATCAGTAACCGGTACCGCCAACATACTAATGGCAGCCGTACTTGCCGAAGGCACCACCACTATTTACAACGCAGCCTGCGAGCCTTACGTGCAGCAGCTGTGCCGCATGCTTAACCGCATGGGTGCTAAAATTAGCGGGGTAGGTTCTAACCTGCTGGTAATTGAGGGGGTAGAAAAATTAGGCGGAACAGAGCACCGCATGCTACCCGATATGATCGAGATTGGCTCTTTCATCGGCTTAGCTGCCATGACGGGATCAGAAATCACCATCAAAGATTGCCAGATTGCAGAATTGGGTCTGATACCGGATACTTTCAAGAGCCTAGGCATTAAAATGGAGTTCCGTGGCGATGATATTCACATTCCGGCTCAGGACAACTACGAAGTAGCTACTTATATTGACGGAAGTATACTTAACATTGCCGACCATACCTGGCCAGGCCTAACCCCAGACTTGCTAAGCGTAGCACTGGTTGTAGCTACTCAAGCAAAAGGTACAGTACTGGTACACCAGAAAATGTTCGAAAGCCGCTTGTTCTTCGTGGATAAGCTGATAGACATGGGTGCCCAGATCATACTTTGCGATCCGCACCGTGCCACTGTAATTGGTCTTGATAATCAGATGCCGTTACGCGGCATCCGCATGGCCTCTCCCGATATTCGTGCCGGTGTGGCGCTGCTTATTGCTGCGCTCTCTGCCGAAGGTACCAGCATTATCGATAATGTAGAGCAGATTGACCGTGGCTACCAAAACATTGATGGCCGCCTAAATGCCATTGGTGCACAGATCAGAAGAATATAACGTATAAATTTATACTTTGAAGATAAGAAAGAGCACCTGCTAAGGGTGCTCTTTTTGTTTTTAATCTATATATTAATGTGTGGAATGTATGGTTAAAATATCGTACTCCATTCATAGTGCAGATAGTGGGAGTAGGTACTCCTGCTTTACGCTAGTTAGGCAACACTAAAATATATGAGTAGCACTATAGGTTTTGATAATATTGTTCAAGATGTAAAAGCTATATTCTTGCAAAAGTGTGGCCTTACCGAGCAATCATTACAGATTAAATATGAAGAGCCGTACTTAAGAATTAATGTTTCCAGCGAATCTTTTCCATTTGACAGAAACGGCTTCTATATTGAGAAAATAGATAAAATAAATACCCTAAAAGCATTCTCCACCATGCGAAGTAGGGATACATACTATTTCCTCAAATCACTGGAAGAAGTTTGCATTAGCCCATTCAAATTAGATTTAATTGATGGCCTGAAATATGAACCTGATGCGATTCGTGCTCTAGTGCCTATTGAAAAAAATATTGAACCACAGGACTTCCTTGCTGTGGAATACTTAATATCAGACTATTTAACTGGCATAATAGATATTTCAAAGACTCTTAAAGAAAACAAATAAATAGCTTTGCCTAACCCTGCACAGGCTTCATTCTCGGCTTTGCCTCGCCCGCTGCCTGTACCAACCGTTAGCAGTAATCAAAAATTAAAAACGAAAACAAACGATTCAAAATGAAAAAAGCCCACCTGCTCCCACTTCTTCTTTTCATTCTTATAACTGCCTGTAATACAAAAGAACCTTCACCTGCACCGACCGCTAATGAACTAATCAAAGGAAAATGGACAAGCACCAGTATCATGCGAAAATACTATGATGAGTCTGGAACTTTAATTCATCAGAAAGTAGAGGACAGCGGGTGGTACTACGACTTTGACGGGATAAAATACAGTATAAGCGTTCCCCCTGTAAAGGGACAGCAGCCTGCCACATACACTGAGGCTTTTTCAGGAAAATATACTGTAGAACAGGTAAACGGCAAAGATTACTACAGTTTCGTCGAGAACGGAGTTACTGTTGAGATATCTGATATTTCAGAAGCAAGGATGACTTGGTTGCAGATTAGCTCCATCCGAACATACTATCAAGGTGGTACGGAGATGACCGCAGATAGCGCCGTTCAAATTACAATGTTTGCAAGACGTTAAGAAAATGAATTCTGTTAACCCTGCTCAGGCTTAAGATTCGGCTAATGCCTTGTCTTAGCCTGTACTAAACGTTAGTTGCTGCCTTCAAGAACAACCCACAAACCAAAATGTCAGATATTGAGATCAAAGAAGTAACGCCCAAAGATATTGATCAACTCCAAGAAATTGGAAGGCGAACTTTTCACGAAACTTTTTCAGGAGGAAACACCAAAGCGAATATGAGAAAGTATTTGGAAGAAGGGTTCTCGCATGAAAAATTGGCTACTGAGCTAAATGACCCAAATACTGCATTCTACTTTGCCACCCTTGAGAACAAGGTAATTGGCTACCTGAAACTAAACTTTGGACAGTCTCAGACTGAATTGAAAGACAGCAAAGCTCTTGAGATTGAACGAATTTATGTGTTGAGAGAATATCACGGCAAAAAAGTGGGACAACTACTCTATGATAAAGCAATCCAGATAGCCCGGCAGAAAAATGCGGAATATGTTTGGCTGGGAGTTTGGGAAGAAAATCCGAGAGCCATAAGCTTTTATAAGAAAAACGGGTTTGTTGCTTTTGACAAGCATATTTTCAGGTTAGGCGATGACGAGCAGACAGACATTATGATGAAACTGCAATTGAATAACTGAGTCGCCGTTATCGCTTGAATGGCGGTACGGTGGTAAACACCACATTCCTGAACACAGCTAAAAGTAAGTTACAGCCTCCCCTGCTACTTCAGAAAACAGTTTATACTTTTGCATCTGCAAGTATAAATCCCGTATTACCCCTTTATGAAATATACTCCTCCTGAAATAAGAACCGTTGATGTGGTTCGGTACGTAACGCCGCTGCGCGAAGGCGGTTCGCTGCCAGCCATCGTAGAGGCCGACGATGAGTTTCTGTATGTACTAAAGTTCAGAGGTGCCGGCCAGGGTGTGAAAGCTTTGATCGCAGAACTTATCTCCGGCGAAATAGCCCGTTTGCTGGGCTTTCAGGTGCCGGAAATTGTATTCGTTAATTTAGATGAAGCCTTTGGCCGCACCGAACCCGACGAAGAAATACAAGACCTGCTACGTGCCAGCGAAGGCCTGAACCTGGCGCTGCACTACCTGACTGGTGCCATTACCTTTGATGCTTTAGTGAACGAGGTAGATGCGAAATTAGCTTCCCAAATAGTATGGCTGGATGGCCTGATCGTGAATGTGGACCGCACCTGCCGCAACACCAATATGCTGATGTGGAAAAAAGAACTGTGGCTGATTGACCATGGAGCATCTTTATACTTTCATCACAACTGGGGTAACTCAGAAGAGCAGGCCAAACGCCCTTTTGTCCAGATAAAAGACCATGTACTGCTGCCTAAAGCCACTGATTTGCAAACTGTTGACAAAGAGTTTAGTATCATACTTACACCTGAACGCATACAGGCTATCGTTGCGCTGATCCCGGATTCATGGCTTGCCGGCGTTGAGTCACCATTTACCACAGCCGAAGAACACCGGCAGGCATACGCCAATTTCCTGAATATAAGAATCGCTAACTCAGGCATATTTGTGAAAGGAGCGCAGGATGCAATATAAGCACTTATTTGAGTATGCCGTTATACGGGTAGTGCCGCGGGTAGAGCGAGAGGAGTTCGTAAATGTGGGTGTTATACTTTACTGCCGTGGCCTGGGCTTTCTGCAAACCGTTTATACCTTAAACGAGGAAAGGCTAAAGGCATTTTCTAAAGATCTGGAAATAGAAGAACTACAGGAAAGACTACAGGCATTTGAACGTATTTGCAAAGGCCGCTCCGAAGGCGGGCAAATCGGACAACTGTCAATTGCGGAGCGTTTCCGCTGGCTTACTGCTGCACGTAGCACGGTTGTACAAACTTCAGCGGTACATCCTGGTCTCTGCTCAAATGCGCAGGAGATGTTGGATCATTTGCACAGCCAGCTAGTGTTGTAACCTTCCCTTACCCCCACTAAAAACAGGAGGAGGTAAGTTATTACCGGAGCCAGCACCCAGACGGTGACATAGGATGGTTGGACCCGGAACTACAAGCAGCCCAGCCACTCTAACACCTTAACCCTATTACCTGATCAACCTTTACTTAAAAACCATTTGAGCCAAAGTATAGAAAAGGCTAACTTTGAATTCAAATATGAAGTTATGAGCAAAGCAAATTGGATTACCGTAAAGGAATACGAGGATATAACCTATAAAAAAGCAGACGGCGTAGCCCGTATTGCTTTCAATCGACCAAACGTACGTAACGCCTTCAGGCCAAAAACAGTATTTGAGCTGTTCGATGCCTTTCTGGATGCCCGTGAGGATACTTCTATTGGCGTAGTACTACTTTCTGCAGAGGGTCCTTCTACCAAAGATGGCGTTTACTCTTTCTGCAGTGGCGGCGACCAAAATGCACGCGGCTTTCAGGGCTATGTGGATGAGTCTGGAATACCGCGCCTGAACATCCTGGAAGTACAGCGTTTGATCCGCTTCATGCCGAAGGTGGTAATAGCTGTAGTGCCGGGTTGGGCAGTTGGAGGCGGGCATAGCTTACACGTAGTATGCGACTTGACGCTAGCCAGCAAAGAGCACGCGATCTTTAAACAAACCGATGCCGATGTGACCAGCTTCGACGGTGGATATGGTTCTGCTTACCTGGCTAAAATGGTAGGTCAGAAACGTGCCCGTGAGATCTTCTTCCTGGGTAGAAACTACTCGGCACAAGAGGCTTACGACATGGGCATGGTAAACGCCGTTATCCCGCACAACGAGCTGGAAGATACCGCTTACGAGTGGGCGCAGGAGATACTGGCAAAGTCGCCGACCTCTATTAAAATGCTTAAGTTTGCCTTTAATGCTACCGACGATGGTATGGTAGGCCAACAGGTATTTGCCGGCGAAGCAACCCGCCTTGCTTACATGACTGAGGAAGCCAAAGAAGGTAGAAATGCCTTCCTGGAGAAGCGTAAGCCAAACTTCAAAAACATTCCTTGGATTTCGTAATAGAAGCATAAAGTATAAAATAAAGGCCTGCTGCATTTACTGCAGCAGGCCTTTATTTTATACTTTATGGACTGTTGGGTAGTTGTTAGCCCCGGAATTGCTATTCCTCTCCCCCGCTCCTGCGTGAGCCGCTATACAACTCATACTTCAGCAAACGGCAATCTATCGGGCCATTATAAAGCGGGGTACGGCGTGAAGCACGCAAGCCTATACTTTTGGCAGCATCAAGGTTGCCGGTAAACACAAAAGCGTCAAAGCCCTGGTAATTGTTCTTCAGCGTATCGCCTATGTTCTTGTACAGCAGGTTGATGTCGTCAGATTGGATACGCTCATTGTAAGGTGGGTTCATCACTAGAACGCCATGATCAGCAGGCGCTGTAGTTTCGAAGAAATCGGCTTCCTGAACTTTAATTACGTGCTGCAGCCCTACGTTTGCAACGTTAGTCTTGGTTGCCTCAATATAATCAGGGTCTATATCATAACCTACAATTTCTGTCTGTGCTGTTTTTCTTTCTTTAGCCTCAGCGGTGTTCCACACCATCTCAAACAACTGCTCATTATAGTCTTTCCACTTTTCAAAGCCAAACGGGTCGCGGCGGAATAGGCCTGGCGCAATATTCTGGGCCATCAAGGCAGCCTCAATCAAAAAGGTACCAGAACCGCACATGGGGTCTATAAATGTAGACTTTTTGTCCCAGCCGGATAACGCAATGATACCAGCTGCCAGCACCTCGTTTAGCGGAGCCACGTTGGTTTGCAGGCGGTAGCCACGGCGGTGCAACGAATCCCCTGACGAATCAAGCGACAGGGTTACCATGTTCTCATGCATGTGCAGGTTAATACGCAAGTCTGGTCTTATTCTATCTACAGATGGTCGTTCGCCAGTTTTTTTGCGAAACTGGTCTACAATGGCATCTTTAGTAAGCTGGGCTACATACAGCGAGTGCTCAAACGTAGAGTGGCTCACAACAGCATCAATAGCAAATGTCTGGTCCACATCCAGGTACTCCGACCAGTTGGTTTTCTGCACCTGCTCGTACAGGTCTTTCTCGTCGCGGGCTTTAAAGTTACGGATGGGCTTAAGTATACGAATAGCAGTACGGCACCACAGGTTGGCCTCGTATAGCTGGCGCAGGTTACCCGAGCAGGTTACAGCACGGTTGCCCACCTTAATGAATTCCATGTCCAGGTCGCGGAGTTCTGCTGCCAATACTTCTTCCAAACCTGAAAGTGTGGTTGCGATGATGTTAAAATTCTCGTTCTGTTTCTGCTTCGCCATACTTTATACTTTAATCTGTCTGCAAAAATAGCACTAATGAAATTACGAAGTATGAATTATGACTTATGATTTTCCTGAGTCAGCTACTAAAGTATAGCAGTATAAAGGCTAACCTGGTCTAATAACGTGCAGGTACTGTCAGGCTTATTGCACCATAACAGGGTTCCATCACTCATAATTTGTAATTTGTAATTCGTAATTTATATCACCTTTTCTTAATTTACGCTTTTTAATGCCGACTTTGATTATAAAACCGGCAGAGTCTGGCAGATTTCACCCTATAAACACCCAATATGCACCTCGACGTAATCGATTGGATCGTAATGGCCGTCTTCGGCATCTTAATTTTAGGCATTGGCATTAGTTATACTGGCAAAGCAAGCGGTAGTTTGGCTAATTACTTTCTCGGAGGGCGTAACTTAACCTGGTGGGTAGCGGGCACATCAATGGTAGCTACCACTTTTGCCGCCGACACGCCGCTTGCCGTTACAGAACTTGTAGCCCAAAGCGGTATATCTGGTAACTGGCTCTGGTGGAACATGCTGCTTGGTGGTTTGCTTACAACCTTCTTCTTCGCGAAACTCTGGCGCCGCGCCGGCATCATCACCGACCTTGAATTTATAGAGATGCGCTATGCCGGAAAACCAGCCTCTTTCCTGCGTGGTTTCAGAGCAATTTACCTAGGCATTTTCATGAACAGCTTGATCATCGGTTGGGTAAACGTAGCCCTGATGTCAATCATTGAAGTATTTTTCGAGGTGCCAAAATCGGAGCAGCTAATGTATGTAGCCATTGCCATGCTGGTAGTTGTTACTTATTCTTCTCTTTCCGGTTTATTGGGTGTTGCTATTACCGATGTGGTACAATTTGTAATTGCCATGGCAGGTTGTATTATACTTGCTTACCTGGTAGTTACTTCCGAGAAAATTGGTGGTATTACTGGTTTAAAGGAAAAGCTGCCAAGCTGGTCTTTGGATTACTTTCCAAGTATAGGTTCCGGTGAAGCCACGGCCACAGGAGTTGCTAAATCGCTTACGCTTTCGTTGGGTGCTTTCCTGGCCTTTACAACTGTGCAATGGTGGGCTAGCTGGTATCCAGGAAACGAGCCTGGCGGCGGCGGTTACATTGCCCAGCGTATGATGAGTACAAAAGATGAGAAGCACGCCCTTTACGCTACCCTTTTCTTCCAGATCGGTCATTACTGCATCCGTCCGTGGCCGTGGATTATAGTAGCGCTTTGTGCAGTTGTTTTATACCCTGATCTTTCTGCTGCTGATAAAAAACTTGGCTATGTAATGGCTATGAAAGACTTCCTGCCTGCCGGTTTAAAAGGCCTGTTGCTGGTGGCTTTCTTTGCCGCTTACATGAGTACCATCTCTACGCAGCTTAACTGGGGCGCCAGCTACATCATCAACGACTTTTACGGCCGCTTTATTAACAAAGAGGCAAGCCAGAAGCAGCTGGTAACGGCATCGCGTATCACAACGGTAATTCTGATGGTTGTATCACTAGCCGTAACCACTCAGATTACCTCAATCTCTGCAGTTTGGGCCTTTATTATGGAGGCTGGTGCCGGTCTTGGCCTGGTGCTCATACTCCGTTGGTACTGGTGGCGCATCAACGCCTGGAGTGAGATTGTGGCTACCCTTGCACCATTCATTGCCTTTGGCGTTTCAAAGTTTATACTTGGTTGGGAGTTCCCGAACAGCTTCTTCCTGACGGTGGGCTTTACAACCGTAGCCTGGCTGGTGGCAACATTTGTTACACGCCCGGCGCCCATTGCTAAACTGCAGGCTTTCTACGAAAAAATTCAGCCAGACGGCGCCTGGGCACCAGTACGTAAGTCACTGGACCTGCCTAAGCCTAAAACAAAGGTATTTCACCTGCTTATCGGCTGGATATCGGCAGCGGTGATGGTATACTCTACCCTGTTCCTAATCGGCGACCTGATCTTCCAGAACTATGCCCGCTTTGCCATGTGGTTAGTTTTTGCATTAGTAGCAGGTTTTACAATGGTTTATACTTCCAAGCGCATTAACTTCTTCCAGGACTAATTTTGAGTTAGAAAGTTAAAGAGTTTGTGAGTTACAGAGTTGAAAGTATGAGTGGAGCATTTGCCTCTGCTCATACTTTTTTTATGAAATTGATTTGCTAAAAGTATAACCCACCTCACCCCTCCTAGGAGAGGAATTTTGCTCACTTACTTGTCCATTCTCACTCTCTAGCTCCCAAACTCTTTAACTTTCTAACTCCAATCCTTACCTTTGCGCTATAAAGTTACCGCTTATGAAACTGCAGTCCGATTATTCTCTTAAGGCTTATAATACATTTGGCATTGATGTAAAAGCAAAGCTATTTGTGCAGTTTAGTACTGTGCAGGAGTTGCAGGAGCTGTTACGAATGCCGGAACTAAAGCAGGAAGAGAAGCTGGTACTGGGCGGCGGCAGTAACGTGCTCTTTACCAAAGATTTTGACGGTGTGGTGCTGCGCAACGAGATAATGGGAATTGAAGTACTTCGCCAGGACGATGAATATGTGTACATTAAGGCAGGAAGCGGTGAAGTATGGCATGAGTTTGTAATTTATACTTTGGAGCATAACCTGGGCGGCCTTGAAAACCTTTCGCTGATACCGGGTTCTGTGGGAGCGGCACCCTTACAGAATATTGGTGCTTATGGCGTAGAGTTGAAAGATGTATTTCATGAGCTAGAAGCGGTAGAGATTGAAACCGGAGAAGTTTATACTTTTGACAACAACACCTGCCAGTTCGGGTACCGTGAAAGCGTTTTCAAAAACAAGCTCAAGGGCCGCTACATTGTAACAGCTGTTACGTTTAAACTACATAAAGAACACCGTATCAACACAAGTTACGGCGCTATTCAAACTACGCTACAGGAAATGCAGGTGCAGCAACCAACCATTCAGGATATAAGTGCTGCCGTCTGCCACATCCGCAGCACCAAATTGCCAAACCCTAAAGAGATCGGCAACGCAGGCAGTTTCTTTAAAAACCCGGAAATACCGCTCTCACAGTACGAGCAACTAAAGGCGCAATTTTCAGATATCCCTTCTTACCCAGTATCTGAATCTACAGTTAAAGTACCAGCTGGCTGGCTAATTGAGCAGTGTGGCTGGAAAGGAAAAGTTATCGAGAACTACGGCGTGCATAAAAATCAGGCACTGGTGCTGGTAAACTATGGCGGAGCCAAAGGTGAGCAGGTGCGCCAGTTAGCATTTGACATTATTGCCTCTGTAGAAGATAAATTTGGAATAAAGCTACACCCAGAGGTAAACATACTTTAATCTCAAAATAAAGTATAAAAAACAGGGTATATAGTCTCAACTTTATCTGCATAGCTACGATATACTAGGATATTAAAAACTTGTAACTATCATGAGAAAAGAACTATATACTTTACTATTCGCACTTTTAACCCTTACTGTCTTTACCGCTTGCAGCAAAGATGATGATCCGGATCCTATTACCAACACAGACCTTCTGGTAGCACATGAGTGGCGGGGAGATAAAGTATTGGCTGCCGGCATTGATGTATCTAACAGGCCAGAGATAACAGGGCAGATTGGCCAGATAAAAACTGTTCGCCTTAAGTTTAACGAGGATGGCACCTACAACGCTACCTATACTTCAGGCATGGGAGAGCAATCGGAGTCTGGGCAGTGGAGCTTTAACGAAGACGAAACCAGACTTACCTTCGATTTAGTTGGCAACGTAGAAGTCGAAAAACTAACAGAGGACAGCCTTGATCTGGCAACTAAGATCCCTTTCCAAAACATGACGTTTGATGCTGAGATTAAATTTATAAAGTAACCTACGCCTATGTTACCTGTGTGCTCCATTTATGGAGCACTTACAACTACTGCTAATATTAAACTTATAGCATTATTAGAGAACACAGGCTTATTATATACCGCTTTGCCTCTTTACTCCTGCTCACCACATTAAGCAGCTGCGACAAAGACGATGACGAGGATGTTTCCCCGAACGTATCGCTACTTACAAATGGCACCTGAACTGGAAATGTAGTATATGTAGACGGGCAGAATCAAACCTCGTTTTTTCAGCAACAAACTCAGATTGATATTACTAAGTATAACTCTACTTTCCGGCGCGATGGCACCTATACGGATTGGTATGACACCAGCAGCAATGTAGTTTGAGAGGGTAATGGGAATATGATAATAATGAAAGAATTATCGTTTTCGACAGAGGTACAGATGAAGAGTATACTGTAGTGATTTCCAAGCTCGATGAAGATGAGTTATTTTATGTTCAGGGAGGTGCTGAATTCAGGTTCAGGAGGTAGAACTAAAGCTTATTTAACATAAAAATCTATACCAAAAACAGAAGGGCTCCTGAATCAGGAGCCCTTCTGTTTTTGGTATAGATTTTATTTCAGTACCGCCAAGGTAGCACCGTTACCGCCACGTTCTTCAGCTTCGTTGGCCACACTTGCCACTTCAGGTAAAGAGTATAAATAATCGCGCACCACCTGGCGCAGCACACCATTGCCACGGCCATGCACAATCTTAATTTCAGGTATGCCCAGCATGATAGCCTCATCGGTAAAGTTCATCACCTTATTTAAAGCATTCTCTGCATATTCACCCCGAATATCAAGTGTAGATCCAAAGTCGGCCATACGTTGCGTAATGTTCATGCCACGGGTATAGCCTTCTTCGGCTTTGGAAGCCGCTTTTTTCTGCTTGGCAACTTGTCCTTCTATCTTCTCCAGGTTATCAACTTTTACAATCGTTTTTAAACCGCCAAAAAGTACTTCGGCAGTTTTGCCTTTTATACTTACCACCTGGCCTACCGACTCCTGCCCTATCAGGGCAACGTTATCGCCTTCTTTTATAGTTGCGTTGGCAAAGCGTTTGTGCGCAGGGCGCGGCTCTTCTTTACGCACCTGCTCGTTGGCAAATGTCTCCAGTTCGCGGCGTGCCTCTTTGGTTTGCTCTTTTTCGGCCTGGCTCTGCTTTATCTGCTGTATGGTTGCTTCAATTTTCTGGTTGGCATCTTTCAGCAACAGTTTGGCTTTGCCTTTAGCTTCGCGCATAATGTCCTGCTTACTTTCCTCCAGGTAGTTTTTCAGGTCATTATACTCTTTCACGTTGCGCTTCAGCTTCTGCTCCAGTTTGGTGGCCTCCATTACCTTTTTCTCCAGCTCCTGCTTCTCTGTTTCGAGCTCTTCGAGTAACCTGTCGTAACGTATCTTGTCTTTACCTACCAGGCTGCTGGCTTTATCTACAATTGCTTTTGGCAAACCAATTTTACGGGCAATCTCGATGGCGAACGACGACCCTGGCTTACCGATCTCCAGCTGGTAGAGCGGCTGCAGGTTTTTATGGTCGTAGCGCATGGCACCGTTTATAATTCCCGGAGTTTTCTCTGCAAAGTTCTTCAGGTTGGTATAGTGCGTGGTAATCACACCGTATACTTTGCTGTTGTTCAGCGTCTGCAGCACAGCTTCGGCAATGGCACCACCCAATACAGGCTCTGTACCAGTACCAAACTCGTCTATTAATACCAGGCTTTTATGGTCGGCCACCGTCACAAACTTTTTCATGTTGGTGAGGTGCGAGCTGTAGGTACTCAGGTCATTTTCGATGGACTGTTCATCCCCGATGTCGATAAAAATATCATGGAAGATACCAGCTTCCGAGCCATCCTCCACCGGAATAAGCATACCGCATTGTACCATGTACTGCAGCAAGCCCACCGTTTTTAAGCTTACCGATTTACCACCTGCGTTTGGTCCTGAGATAAGCAAGACGCGCTGGTCGCGGTTCAGCTCCAGGTCCATGGGCACGGTAGGTTTGCCTACCTGCCGGTGTGCCAGGAACAGTAAAGGGTGTGTAGCCTGCTTCCAGTTTATGTGCGGGTATTTATGTAGTATTGGCCTGGTAGCCTCTACCCTACGCGCAAAAGCAGCCTTGGCACGAATAAAGTCCAGCAGTCCCAAGTATTGGTAGGCTTTGCGCAGCTCCGGAATGTGGTGGCGCAGCGTGTTGGTTAAGCCTATAAGTATACGGATCAGTTCGCGGTGGTAAGCATTCTCGAGGTCTTTGATATCGTTGTTGAGTTCGAAGATAGATTCCGGCTCAATGTAAACTGTCTGGCCTGTGGCAGACTCGTCGTGAATCAAGCCTTTGATACGGCGCTTGTGCTCAGCGATAACAGGTATCACCAGACGGCCGCCACGGATGGTTGGCTCTACGTCAGAGGGTGTCCAGCCTTCGTTTTTGGCGTGACGGATAATAGACTGTATCTGCTTGCGAAGTATGGCTTGCTGCGAGATCAGGTCACGTTTTAGACGCTGCAACTCTGGTGTGGCATCGTCGCGCACGGCACCGGCATCGTCTACTACTTTATCCAAAGCAGCGATCAGCGAACGCTCCACCATTACGTTTGCACCCAAGGCTTTCAGGGCTTCATACTTTCCTTCTTCGGAACCGGATATAAAGCGCTGTGAGTCGCGGATCGTACGCAACGACATTTTGATCTCAAAGAAATGCACCACGTCTAAATATGCACCCTCCAGGGTTGCTCTATCAAGGTAGGCATTTACGTCGAAGTAGTGCTGCAGCGGAATTTCTGCGTCAGACTCCAGCAGTTGTTTAAACTCTTCGGTTTGCTGCAGCAGTCGGTCTACCAGGTCGTGGCGGTTAATAAATTGCATGCGGTTTACGAACTGGCGCCCCAGCGGGCTCAGGCACAACTCGGACAGCATTTCACGTACCTGCGCAAACCCAATTTTTATTTCGAAATTATCTGGATAGATCAATGTTAATCTTTTAATTTAAGGCAAATTTAGCATTTAATAACAAGTATAAGCAGGTGTTTTGTTCGTTTTGGCAACACTGTTTTTGACAAAAGATTAGGTGACAAAGGACAAAAGATGTCCGCACTATATTTTAATTAATCATTCGTAATTCATAATTCTCCAACCATGGTTCTTGATAAACTTGCAAACGCACAACGCTATTACACGTTGCACCCGCTTTTTGAAAAAGCTTTTGCTTACCTGCGCGACACAGATCTGGCAAATGAGCCAACCGGTGTACACGAGATTGAGGGTAAAAAGCTATTTGCCATTGTATCGGAGGGCGCAGGAGTAACAGAGGAAGATTATAAGCTGGAGGTGCACCGTAAGTACATCGACATACAGTACGTAATTTCAGGTACTGACCACATGGGTTGGAAAGACCTGGCGCAGTGCGAGGCTCCAAATGATCCTTACAACGATGAACGCGATGCAGCCTTCTTCCCCGATAAAACCGACAGCTGGTTCTACGTGCCGGCTGGCTCCTTCACGATTTTTACCCCGACGATGCCCACGCTGCCATGGTTACCGGTTCGGATGTGGTAAGAAAAGTGGTGCTTAAGATTGCGGTGGAGGGCTAAGTACAACGCTTTTGCAAAAGTATAAGCTGATTTGAAGAAGTAGTTTCAATTGTGACACAAAAAATTAAACAGATGCGGTATTTATATAGTGTCTTTGTTTTAGCCATACTTTTTTCCTGCAGCAAACCAGGAGAAGTAAGCAAAACCTTAGAGAGCAGTACAAACCTACATGATGGAGCGCGCTACTATACTTTAAATGGTGTAAAGCATTGGGTTAGCATTAAAGGTAGTACGAATCAAACTACTCCCATTGTAATTGTACATGGCGGCCCAGGAGGCAATAATTATACTTTTGAGCGAACTGCAGGTCCTAAACTAGAAGAGTTTGCAACTGTTGTATACTATGAGCAAAGAGGGGGTGGCAGAAGCGAAGCACCAAAAGACCCGGAAGATTACGCACTGCAAACATTAATAAGTGACCTTGATGTACTTAGGGATTCTTTGGGAGTGCAAAAGATGACATTGCTTGGTTACTCTTTTGGTGCAGAGCTTTCGTTGCGTTACGCAGCAACACATCCTGACAGGGTTGAGAAACTAATATTATCAGCTCCTGCCGAACTATCAAAATCTAATATGCTGGTACAGATTCAGGGCTTCTACTCCATCGGAGACAGCAAAGTAAAATCAGGAATAGAGAACATTATGCAAGACACAACTTCTCTAGAAGCAAAATATTCCAGCGTATGGGGTATAGTTTCTACACCTACAGTAGATAAGTTTTTGTTTCTTAATCCTGAGAATGCCATCAAAAACAGACAGATGTGGAGCGAAAGCAAGCTGGTTAATACCGGTTTAATGGCTAAGGTATACCTAAAGAACAACAAAGGAGATTTGATAGAAAAGTCTGCAGGTTTACAAACACCTGCCCTAATCATTAGCGGGGCATATGATAAAAACGGTGGCTTACATACCGGTCTTGCCTTAAAGCAAAGCTTGGGTAATGCTACGATCAGAATTTACGAGAACAGTGCTCATTTTCCTGATATTGAAGAAACAGAGAGGTTTGCAGAAGATGTAAAAAGCTTTGTTGGTCTAAAATAACTTAATACGCTACCCTTTATGCAACAACCCCAGATCCTCACAATACCACCCAAGCAGCTAATTGGCATACGCACCACTACTACCCTTTCGGCTAACAACGCAGCATCGCTGTGGAGCAGCTTTATGCCTCGGAGGAAGGAGATTACAAACAAAGTAGAACCTGCTTTATATTCGGTTCAGGTGTACTCCGAAAGTATAAGTATGGAGAACTTTACCCCAGCCACACCTTTCGAGAAATGGGCAGCAGTTGAGGTAACGGAAATTGAGCATGTGCCGGAGGGAATGGAGCAGTATACTTTAAAGGGCGGTATGTATGCAGTGTTTATACACAAAGGCCAGGCCAGCAACTTTCACAAAACAGCACAACACATTTTTGGCACCTGGCTACCTGCTTCGGGGTACCAGCTGGACAACCGGCCGCACTTCGAAGTGATGGGAGAAAAGTACCTGGGCCATACCCACCCTGATTCTGAAGAAGAGGTTTGGGTACCGGTAAAGTATAAAGTGTAGCATTTTGCCAGAGCCCCAAAGTATAATTACCTCGTTAATTCCAGCAGCTGCCTTACCAGATCAGACTCAAGTTGCGTTTCCGGGTACTGCTGCAGCACATCCAGAAAGCTGGTGAGCAGGTAGGGGTTATAGGCCAGATTTGAGAAGTATACTACCAACAGCTGGTTCTCCGGCACCCGAATTACCAGGTTACTAAAGCCACAGGTATTGCCGGTGTGGTACATTTCAAGGCTGCCGTTGCTGCGCCTGGCATAGAACCAACCCATACTGTAGTGCCAGTTCCTGTTATCGTCAATGGTCGTGCTTATACTTTGTAGCGTATTTTCTAAGTTAAAGCCATCATATTTTAGCAACGCCTCGTGCCACTTCAGGTAGTCGCGCAGCGAAGTATAAATGCAACCATCGCCCTTGGTGGCGCTGCAGGTGCTTTGGTCTGAGAAAACTACCTCTCCTGCTGCATTTAAGGCGTAACCCATGGCTCTGTTAGGTATACTTGCGCCTGCCTCATAAAGCACCGTATGTTCCATTCCTGCCGGACCGAAAATGTACTTCTGCAGAAATTCCTTGTATGGCAGACCGGCAACTTTCTCTACCAGCAGTGCCAGCAGCACATAACCTGTATTACTGTAGCGGTACTGCGAGCCAGGGGTAAAAAGCAATTTAGGTTGCGCGTCTGTTATTGCCAGTACCTCCAAATCCCGTACCTGTTCCGTCCGGTTTTCTGGCACAAAATTCTCATAGTCTGGTAAGCCGGAAGTATGATTGATCAGCTGTTTTATACTTATGTTGCCACTCAAATGCGCCAGCTCAGGAAAGAAATCGCTCAGTTTATCTTCATACTTTAGCAAGCCCTGTTGCTGCAGTAGCTGCACACACATGGCTGTAAATTGTTTAGACACAGATGCCAATCGGAAATTAGTAGCCGGAATAATGCGTTCTCCTTTTAAAAGATTGGCTAGCCCTATGCAGTTTTCATACAGCACCTCTCCTGCTTTGGCTACAAGTATGGCTGCTCCGGGTTGGTTATCGGAGTAGCAGGTGTTTAGATGAGCGTCTAGTGCCTGTGCAAGTGAGTTTGCCATGTGGTGGTGCTTATACTTTTTGCTAAAGTATAAAATAATAGGTTGCTATACTTTTGAAGAGCTTAAATCAGTCCACTATATTTAACATAATAAACACACTAAGCATATAATTCTTTTTTTTCCTCTACAACTTGGGTTTGCTTATTTGCAGCACGATTTAATTTAAATATATTCAGGTCTGGTAAATAATTCTAAACCTATACTTTATACATGCAAAAATACGGTTTACATGGAAAGCTTCAGGCTCAGGAAGGCAAAGGCAATGAGTTGGCCTCTATACTGCTGCAGGCATCAAAGCTTGTATCAACAGCAAAGGGCTGTCACTTATACTTAGTTAGTAAGGATGCGCAAAACTCTGACAGTATCTGGATAACAGAAGTATGGGACAGCAAAGAAGACCACGACAACTCGCTGCAACTTGACGGTGTTGGATCCCTTATTTCTCAGGCTATCCCATTGCTGGCAAGCAAACCAGAAAAAGGGCTAGAGTTGGAGGTGCTTGGTGGTTTGCCAGCTTAAAACTTCTCTTCTATCCCCAGTCCGAAAAGAGCATAATCATACTTTACAGGATCAGTTGGGTCGAATACCCTGAGGTGTTCTGTTAACTCCTCGGCAGTTTGCCAATCCATGCCTTTGCGGGTAATCAGGCCCAACTTACGTGCCACGCGTTCTACGTGCACATCGCAGGGGCACACAAGGTCGGCAGGCTGCATGATGTTCCAGATACCGAAATCTACGCCGTTGTTGTCTTTGCGCACCATCCAGCGCAGGTACATATTAATGCGCTTACAAGCCGATTTACGTGCAGGCGTGGAAATGTGCTTTTTAGTTCGGTGCGGTGCATCCTCCAGGCTAAACACCAAGTCGTGGAAGTATGATAATCTGTCTTTCTGTGCTTTTATCTCATTGTGCACTCCGGTAAAAGCCGTTTCCAGGCTCTCGTGCTGGCTGTAGTACCACCTGAAAAAGTGCAGCAGGTATAGTAGGTCGGTATCGTTAAAAGTGCGGTGCTTAAAACCTAGAAAACGCGTCAGGTCTTGCTCCTGGTGGTTCAATATAAAGTCGTGCGGTGCATTATCCATCAGGTTCATCAGCTTTAGGCAGTTGTTGATGATGGTTTTGCGCTGCCCCCACGCCAGTATCGAAGCGAAAAAACCACTTATCTCTACGTCCTGCTTTTTAGTGAAACGGTGCGGTATAGAAACAGGGTCGTTTGGAATAAAGTTGGGCTGGTTATACTTTTCAACTCTATCGTCGAGCAAAGCTTTTATGGCAGCGTAATCTTGTTTCATGTGGTAAAATACGGGGATTTGGAGAATTGTTTACCTTCCTCCTAAAAACATGAGGGAGCAGGAGGAGGTAAAAAAAGCGCCTGAACATTACTGCCCAGGCGCCTCTTTATAACTTTATACTTTAGAAGCCCTTAAGGCATATAAGATACTTCTACTCTAAATTTTTGATCTACTGCTCCCAACTTCTGGTATGCCTTTTTAGAGATACGCACAATCACTTTATCATTGGCACCTGTGTCAGGCAGTTTACCAATTACACGCACGTAAACCACGTTGTTGTTCATGGCATTTTTCACCTGCATAATGGTACCAACAGGGGCTGTTTTATGTAAAGCAAGGTACTTGTTTGTGTCCGCCTTGGGATCAAGCATCTCGGCCATGCCACTTTCGATAATCTTTTTTACGCCTGAGGCTGTGCTCTCTGTTTCCTCTTCTTCAACACGCTCGTTGGCTGCTACAGGAGCAGTTGTAGGAGCAGTAGTGGCGGCAGGTACGGCAGCAGTAGTGGCAGTTGGTGTGGCAGTGGTGCTAGCAGATGCCGTTACCGTTTCAGTAGGTTTTGCCTTCGTCATTTCATCATCAGGCTCTGGCGTATAAACAGGTTTCTTGGTTGGGGTTGCTATACCTTTGCCTACAATAAGCTCAGCTCCTACACTAATATCATTGTCCTTCAGGTTGTTCCAACGCTTAATATCCTCTACACTAATGTTGTGCTGCCGCGAAATTGAGAAAAGTGTTTGCTTTGGCTCTACAGTGTGCAGCTTATTGCCGGCAGTATTTACAGTGTAAGTACGATTACTGGCAGCCGGAGCAGCCTGTACCGTTTTGGCCGTAGTTGCCACAGCTGTAGATATTGTTTTATACTTACGCGGTATCAGTACAATTTCGCCTACTCTTATAGAAGACTGCACATGCGGGTTTGCCTCCACTATCTGCGCAATCGGTGTGCTATATTTCCTGGAAAGTGCGTATAACGTTTCCTTCGGCTCTACCTTGTGCTGTACAAACAGCTTTCCGTTTTTGCGCTCCACACCAACCGAATCACGTACAGCTGTTACCCCAAAGGCATTAGCTGAAAAAGAAAGCAAGGGTGCTACTACAAGAGTAACTAGTAAAGATCGAACCATGGCTAAAAATTGTACTATGCTAAATTCTGTATACCTGTAATATCTGCTTATCTAGCAGCAAGTATAAATTGAGGTTAAAGATAAAAAAAGTATCTGAACCTATGCCACTTAATCCGCTGCCAAGTTTAACTTTTAACGATAAACCGCCATCTAAATCATATACAACCGCAAAATTATCTAATTCACCTGTGTTTGTATATTCATAGTAGCTTATTACAATACAAGAGCTTGTTTCGGTGTATTCTACTGCTTTTACTGGTGCCGCTCCAGACTGTGCCTTTAGAAAATTGCACACATCTTCAAAGTATGGCTCCCCTTCCTTATACTGCACCGGGTACACACAACCAGCGTACCTGCTGCGGCTGAACAAGGTAACGTTCTTCGCCGCCTCCTGTTGGCTTATACCTGTACCCAATATACTTCCAGTTCTGGCATCTACAACAGTAAGCGCATCCTCAGGGGCATCGGCTTTATAAACCAGCAAGCCATTTTCTGAGAAGCCATAGAAAGCCTCTTTCTGCAGCTCCCACTGCACTTGTCCTGTTTCAGGTGCCACTGCGGTTATCCCTTTGTGCTGCCCTGTTTTGCGGTCGCCGTAGCCATGCAGGTACACCAGGCCGTACAATGCATCCTCCAGCCCCTGCCACCAGGCTTTAGAAGGATTAAGATTCAGGCTACTTAACTTCAGGTCAGCTGCATCCAAAGTATAAAAATACGCCATGAGCAGGTCCGGGTCACGTACCTCCAGGGCCAATTGATTGTTAGCAGTATCTATGCGGATACGCCACACCGGCGCCTTAAAATCGTATGAATAGAGTAAAGAAAGTATAAGCTTGTGTTTTTTTGTTATCTTATTGCCAGATTGAACCTCAACCGGCCCCCTAAATTATGAAAACCTATCCAAAGCATTTACATACAGTATTCTTTTGCATGCTCTGCCTGCTGCTTAGCCCCCTGCTGCTGCTGGCCCAGAACAAAAAGCAAAAGGTATTTATAATGGAGATCAAGTCTGAAATTGACCCACGCACCAACCGCTACACCGAACTAGCATTTAATGAGGCTACGGCTATGGAGGCAGATCATGTGTTGCTGGTACTGGATACTTTTGGAGGCGCCCTGAACGATGCCGACGAAATACGCACGCGCATACTAGAGTACCCGAAGCCGGTGTATGTGTTCATCAACAAAGATGCAGCCTCGGCTGGTGCCCTCATCTCGCTTGCCTGCGATAGCATTTACATGGCTCCTGGTGCCAACATTGGTGCTGCCACAGTTGTAGGTGCCGACGGTCAGGCGGCACCGGGTAAGTACCAGAGCTACATGCGTTCTATTATGCGCTCTACAGCAGAGGCCAACGGCCGCAACCCGCGTATGGCAGAGGCCATGGTAGAACCAAGCGTAGACAGCACCCTATCTGCTGGTCAAGTGCTCAGTTTAACCACATCAGAGGCTATAAAGTATGGCTTTTGCGAAGGTGTGGCCAACACAGAGCAGGAGGTTCTGGCAAAACTAAACCTGGCTGATGCCGAAATTATACGTTACCAACTAAGCACCACTGATAAGGTGATTTCTTTCTTCCTGAACCCGTTTCTCAGCGGTATACTTCTGCTGATCATCATAGGTGGATTATACTTTGAGCTGCAAACCCCAGGAATTGGTTTTCCGTTGGCAGCAGCTGTGGTGGCTGGTATTTTATACTTAGTGCCTTATTACCTCAACGGCCTTGCCGAGAATTGGGAGATTCTGCTTTTTGGGGTAGGCATTATACTTATCCTGCTAGAGATTTTTGTAATACCTGGATTTGGCGTGCCGGGCATTGGCGGCATTGTGATGGTGCTGGTGTCGCTGGTGCTGATCATGGTAAATAACCAGAACTTCGACTTTACCTTTGTGCCTTCCGAACAGTTAATGAAAAGCCTGATCTCTGTAGTGATTGGCATGGTGGGTGCCGCCGTTTTTATAGCCCTCTCCTGGAACAGGTTAGTAGGAAGTAAGGCTATGCAGCGCCTGGTGCTAAACACTACTTTCCAAAGCAACGAGGGCTACCGTTCTGCCAATTTTGCAGAGCAGCTTATCGGTAAAACCGGTATCGCCCACACCCGCATGATGCCAAACGGACGCGTAATGATTGATGACATATTATATGATGCACAGGCCCGCGATGGATTTATTGAAAAGGGTGAGCCAGTGCAGGTAATAGATCAAAGTACATTCTCGCTACGGGTGAAGAAGGTGGGTTAAATAATTATGAATGATGAATTGGAAATTATGAATTAAAAGCTGCAGTTGCCCTGGCGTTTTTTTCAGATAAACATAGCGCACTTTGCGGTTAGTAAATAATAGTACACCTAAAGCGTCTAACTAAAAACCATACATGAAACTAGCACCCATTTTTCTAACCTTACTAGCAGCCTTTACTATGTCAGCTTGCCAGAACACGAATCAGCCTGAAAACGAGGGCATCACTACCACTGCCACCTTGCTATGGAGCGGTGAGATTGCTGCGGATGGCTGCGGCTTTGAGATTGAAATAGACGGTAAAAAATACCTGCCGGAAAACGAAGATGCCATACCAGCAGCCTTTAAAGAAAACGAAACATCAGAGGTAAAATTAACTTACTTGCCCCTGGAGAACCAAATCGACCGCCGTTGTGGTATGCTGCCGCAGCCACGTGTGATGGATGCAGTAAAGGTTATCTCGGTTACAGCGCTCTAAAAATTTCTGTAACACCTTGCAACCAAAGCTGTTTTTAAGGAATCTTCTTTATAAAATATAAACAGCTTTACCCCTACATGAGAAAATTAAACGCCCTGTGCCTGTTGCTGATTTCTTTATTTGTGTTCAGCTCGTGCGAGAAAGAAGACGAAAGCTATACTACTGAAACAGTTGACGCCGTTTTAAAGTGGTCGGGCAACTATGCCGTGGATGGCTGCGGCTTTTTTCTTGTGGTTGGGGAGCAGCAGTATAAATTCGTTAACGAAACCACTATACCTGAAACCTATAAAGAAAGTGGCTGGGACGGTACTGCAGTAGAAGTTAAAATGATAAACTACAATAAAAAGATAATGGCAGGTTGCCAGGTTCCTGTTGAGGTAAACTCTGCCAAAATTCTGGAGATACGTAAAAAGTAATAACTGTTTATTTGTGTAAGCAGCCGGGCCGAAGTATATTGGGACAATACTTCGGCCCTTAATTTTTGTGTATGACCACAGCAGATATTATGCAGCAGCTTGCTAGCCTTGGCAGCGAAACCACCAAGAATACATTTCTGAAACATGGTGCCAGAGAGCCTTTCTTCGGCGTAAAAGTAGGTGACCTAAAACCCATCCAAAAGAAGCTAAAAAAGAACCATACTTTGGCTATGGAACTGTTTGCCACTGGAAATTCTGATGCTATGTACCTGGCTGGCCTAATTGCCGACGAGAAAGCCATGACCAAAGAAGATCTGCAGCTATGGGCTGAACAGGCTTACTGGTATATGATCAGTGAGTATACTGTAGCCTGGGTGGCAGCAGAAAGTCCTTATGGTTTTGAGCTGGCCAAGGAATGGATACAGTCTGATAACGAAAGGCTTGCTACTGCCGGTTGGGCCACCTTATCCAACCTGGGAGGCATTAAGCCGGATAACGAACTGGACCTGGATTACCTGAGCCAGCTACTGGACCATGTGCAGCAAAACATACATAACAGCCCGAACAGAGTGCGTTATACCATGAACAGTTTTGTGATTGCTATGGGCGCCTTTGTTCCAGCCTTAACAGACAAAGCAAAGGCAGTAGCAGCAGCCATAGGTAAAGTAGAAGTATACATGGGTGAAACCTCCTGCAAAGTGCCTGTTGCCTTGCCATACATCGAGAAAGTAGAAAAGATGGGCCGCCACGGCAAGAAAAAGAAAATGGCCCGCTGCTAAAATTCCTGCACTTGCGTACCTTTGGCAAGTATAAACTTAACCACTACAAACTATGGAAGTACTCGGAATTATACCCGCCCGCTACGCCAGCACGCGTTTCCCTGGCAAACCGCTAACCGATATTAACGGCAAAAGTATGATACAGAGGGTATACGAGCAGGCTAAAAGCGCAAACCTGGCAGAGGTGCTTGTTGCCACCGACGATCAGCGTATTTTTGAGCACGTGCAAAGCTTCGGGGGCAAGGCCGTCATGACGGCAGAACACCACCAAAGTGGCACTGATCGTTGCTTTGAAGCTTACCAGCGGTACAACCAGCCTTTCGAGTACGTGATAAACATACAGGGCGATGAGCCTTTTATCAAACCAGAGCAGATAAACCTGGTAGCTAACTGCTTCCGCAATCCACAAACCCAATTGGCTACTCTGATAAAGGAGATCGAGTCTCCGGAAGAGCTGTTCAATATAAATTCTCCGAAAGTAGTCATCAGCAATACAGGAGACGCCTTATACTTTAGCCGTCAGCCTATCCCCTACTGCCGCAACGTACCCAACGATATCTGGCACCGCCAGCACACCTATTACAAGCACATCGGTATTTACGGTTATCGTGCAGACATCCTGGAGCAAATTACACAGCTTCCACCATCAGCACTGGAGCTTGCCGAGTCGCTGGAGCAGCTGCGCTGGTTAGAAAACGGGTATAAAATAGCCACTGCCATCACAGAGTTCGAAACGATTGGCATAGACACTCCTGAAGATCTGGAGAAAGTTAAAGGGTTTGGGAGTTAAAGAGTTGGAGTGGTGGGAAATGTAGAGAAGCAATATTTTGCGTCTTTTTCTGCCGTGAGTTCAACGATAGAGAAACTTGTGGTATGGCAACTCCTCTCAAGAGGTAGGGTTGTTTCATGCTGTAAAACAACAGTCCATGGTGCGAGGGTCCACCCTCGTGACTAGCTATAGTGTGGGCCTCTGGCCCAGTCGAATCGCAGATTCAACATTATAGGAAGACTCGGAAATAATTTCCGCGCCAGAAATGAGAAAAAGATACGTCCCCACTATCTAACAAAGTATAATTTCTGCTCGCGCAGAAAGCCAGTTGCAAACTGGCCTCATGTACAGCCAAGTTGCGCTGAAGCTAAACTTGCGGCATGGCATGTTCTTACTTTATCGCCTGCCGCAAAGTATTGCGTCTATACAGTTCCTACCTCTCTAACTCCCAAACCCTCAAAATCCCTAACTCAAATTATCCTCCTACACGTTTGGCTTTATAGCCAGCTGCCTGGAGCGTTTGCATAACCTTGTCTCTAAAGTCGCCTTGTATCAAAATCTCACCATCTTTAGCTGAGCCACCTACACCGCATTTGTTTTTAAGCATTTTACCCAGCTCTTTCAGGTCATCATCGGTGCCTATAAAACCTTCTACCAGTGTTACCTGCTTACCTCCTCTCGACTTTTTGTCGAGCATCACTTTCAGGTTCTGCTGCTGTGGCGGCAGCGTTTCCTGCTCCTGCTCGTTTTCATATTCGTAGTTAAAGTCAGAGTTGGTAGAGTATACTACTCCCTGGCGGCCTTTTTTATTTTTGTCTTTCATCTTCTTATTGTTTAGTCAAAATGAGAAACTCCTATTTTACCTGAATCAAATTTCTCCTTGCTCATCAATTTATACTTTTCGGCACCAACACTTTCAGCGAAAGCGGGTTCATGTGCACCTCAAATTCCGATGCTTCTCCCATAAAATCACCGTCCGCGTGATACATCATAGGCCTTTCGGCACTTACTTTTACGTGAGTTGTTTTAAAGTATTCGGCGCTGTCAGCATTGGCTAATTGCTTGGTAAGCATGCAGTAGCTCAGGTTTAGGGCTTTAACTAAGTCTAACGTACGCACCAGGCACACATCCAGCAAGCCATCTTCTATATCGGCGAGGGGTGCAATGTAGGCGTTGTTGCCGTACTGGGCGGCATTGGCAAAGGCCATTACATAGCAGTCTGTCTCCAAGGTGTTATCGTTGATGATGGCCTTAACAGGCATGTGTTTATACTTCAACACCTCCTTCATCACCAGTTCTACATAAGTTTGCAGTCCACGCTTTTTATTGCCGGCAAAAACAGAACTGATGTAAGCATCAAACCCGATGCCTGCCGTTGTGAAAAATGGGTGGTTGTTTATACTTCCGCTGTCTATGTTTACCACATGGCCTGTGTTCAGGGTTCTGATAGCGGCATCGAGGCTCATGGGTATCTTCAGGTGCCGTGCCAGGCCATTGCCGGAGCCTTTCGGTAATATGCCCAAAGCCGTCTCAGAATGTAAAAGTCCTCGTGCCACCTCGTTTACTGTACCGTCGCCGCCCACCGCCACTACCAGACCGTAACCCTTGTCAGCAGCCTCTTTAGCTAGTTGTGGGGCATGGCCTGCAAACTCGGTATATACTACCTCATGCTTATACTTTTTGGAGTCCAGCAAAATTTCTATTCGGTCAGCAACATTTACCCGGCTTTTAGTGCCTGATGTAGGGTTGATAATAAACCGGATGTGAGAAGGTGTAGGCATAATTTGCATTTATGGGCAATGCTGTAAAATTACCTTTTCTGGGCTACAAACAAAAAAGCCTGCCGCAAACAATGCAGCAGGCTATACTTTATACTTTCAGGAAAGGGCTGGTTGTACCTTACTTCAGGCTGAATGTAAGCACAGGTATATTGGTGTGATTTACCAAATCCTCAGCTATACTTCCGCTTAGCAGGTGCGCCAGTCCGGTTCTGCCATGTGTGGCCATCATGATCATATCGGCACGGATATCCTCGGCAAAGTGCAGAATTCCATCTTCTTCCATTACATCGTTGTATACATTTATAGTATAGTTCTGTAGGCTGTACTTTTGAGCTGTATGCTCCAGCTTTTCTCTAATGTTGCTGCTCGACTCAAAAGCGCCGGGTGTGTTAATATAAACAAGATGAATTCTGGCTCCGAATAGCTCCTGAAAAGCCTTGAATTTATCTACTGCATGCCTGATCTCACGTTTAAAGTCAGAGGCCAGCACTATTTCATTTACTACAAAATCAGTGTCTCGCTGTTTAACGGTTAGTACGGGGCACTCTGCAGTACGCACTACTTTCTCTGTATTAGAACCCACCAAAAACTCATCTAACCCACTTGATCCTTTAGAGCCCATTACCACCAGATCAACAGCATCTTCTCTTATGGTTCTCTTAATTTGGTTGATTGGCCTGTTCACCTCTACCTGCTGCACCACATTTACACCGCTATGGTCAAAAGAATCAGCCAGTTTAGCCAAATCCGCTTTTGTTTTTTCCAGAAGCTGCAACACATAAACATGCTCCATGTTGTTAGGCTGCATGGTAAGATCACCGGTTGCACTGAAACCAGAACCATACGGCACCTCTACTGCATGCAAAAGTTTGATTCCGGCACCTGTTTTACGCGCAATGGCTATGGCTATTTCATAGGCATTTCTGGCTTGTTCCGAAAAATCGGTGGGCACTAATATTCTTTGAATCATTGGCTTAGGTTTTAGTGGAATATTAAGTTACAAAAGTATCTTCATACTTTAATGTAATTTATGACATGTATTAGTTCTAAGGCTGATTATTATCAGTTTATACTTTATACAGCTTTAACCAGTTGCTATATCCCTTAAAATACAAAGGCCCACCCCTTTCAGGGCAGGCCTTGTAATTTATACTTTCAAGCTAAGCTTAGCCAATTCTGGCAATAAGGTCAGCAGCTCTGTTAGAGTAACCAGCCTCGTTATCGTACCAGCCTACCACTTTTACAAGTGTCTCGTTAGCTGATGTCATCTCCGCATCGAAAATGCAAGAGTGTGGGTTGCCGATGATATCGATAGAAACGATCGGATCTTCAGTATACTCAAGGATACCTTTCATTTGGCCTTCAGCAGCCTTCTTCATGGCAGCATTGATCTCCTCTTTCGTAGCAGCTCTTTTCAGAACGCAAGTAAGGTCTGTAAGTGAGCCGGAAGGAATTGGAACGCGCATTGCCACGCCATCCAGTTTACCTTTCAGGTGAGGCAATACAAGACCGACTGCTTTAGCAGCGCCAGTTGATGTAGGAACGATAGAGTAAGCAGCAGCACGCGCTCTTCTCAGGTCGCTGTGCGGTGCATCCTGCAGGTTTTGGTCAGCAGTGTAAGCGTGTACAGTAGTGATATAGCCTTTCTCGATACCAAATGTATCGTCAAGTACTTTAGCCATAGGCGCAAGGCAGTTTGTAGTGCATGATGCGTTCGAAACTATTGTCTCTTCGCCTGTCAGTACATCTTCGTTTACACCTAATACAACTGTTTTAATATCTCCTTTGGCAGGAGCAGAAATTACTACTTTTTTAGCGCCAGCCTCCAAGTGGCCACCAGCACCTTTTTCATCTACGAAACGACCAGTAGACTCCAGCACAACGTCAACGCCAAGTTTGCCCCAAGGCAGGTTCTTTGGCTCGCGCTCAGCTGTGATCATAATTTCCTGTCCGTTTACAATAATTCCATTAGCAGATGCTTCTACAGTACCGTCAAAACGGCCGTGCACTGAGTCATACTTCAGCAGGTGAGCCAGCGTTTTAGTATCTGTAAGGTCATTGATAGCTACTACTTCAACATTCTCTTTCTGAAGCAGGGCCTTAAATGTAAGTCTGCCGATACGGCCAAAACCGTTAATTGCAACTTTTATTTTAGACATGGTATCTAAGTTTGAGAGTTTTTTATTTGATGGTGCGAAGTTACGATTACCCTAGTGTAAAACCAATATTTTTTTCCACTCTGGTTCCTAGCCCCTTACGTAATATCTGAAAAAAAATATGCGTTAAAGTTTTGCATGAATTAAAAGCGCCGTATATTTGCACCACAATTAGACAGAACGGCCCGTTCGTCTAGGGGTTAGGACGCCAGATTTTCATTCTGGTAACAGGGGTTCGATTCCCCTACGGGCTACCACAGTATAAAGCCGCTCCACGTCAAATGGGGCGGCTTTTTTGGTTTTCAGAGTAACAAAAAAGATTTTAAAGGTTGTTACTTATACGCTTCAGTTCTTTTCTCCCAAAAGTTTTTATTTGTATTACAGGAGCCCCCGCCATTCCTAGAAGGCCAGGCCATATCATCCTCTTAATTTCCTTTCCTTGGCTCTGCACATCAACTACAGACACACAAACAAAACCTATTGCAAAAGAAAAGCTCTTTTACACATTTCTTGGTCTTTATTTTATTGTGGTGTGGTTTATTTATTGGATAAGCTAAACCATCACATCAAAAGCACCTGTTACCCTTTATGATGCACATATTCATTCTCTTGGCAGGAAAAATAGGTCGTGGTAGTTCAGGAGACTTTTAGTGATACATTACCTTGTTATAATCCGGTAATCAACTCCTGTTAAGGGAATCAGCATGTACTGTCAAATCATTTGCTAACCTTTTGATGAGCCTCCGCATACATAGGTAACGAAACTATAAACGTACTCCCGGCACCCAGCTCGCTCTCCACCCAAATGCTGCCGCCCTGCGACTGAATGAATTCTTGTGAAATGGAAAGCCCAAGGCCGGAACCTCCCTTATACTGCTCCTTGCCGGGTATCTGCACAAACTTCTGGAATATCTTATTGTGGTTTGATGGATCAATACCCGGTCCGTTGTCGTGTACTTTTATCAGCACCTCATGCTCTTTGTCTTCTGTAGAAATGGTAATAACATCGCCTTCCGGTGAGTAGCGCACGGCATTGCTGAGAAGGTTGATGAGCACCCACGTAGTTTTCTCTACATCGGCTACCACGTCTGTCAGCTGGTTTTCTATACTTACCTCCAGCCGCAGTTGCTTGGGCAATAGCTGAAGGCTTATAACCTCCTCTGCGTAATGAATGATGTCAGCCACCTTTGCCTGCTGTACTTTTAGCTGAATATTGCCTGATTCCAACCGCGATACATCAATAAGCTCTCCCACTATTTTCTGTAGCCTGGTAGTTTCTTGCTTTAGCGTCTGGATAAGGTATCGTTGCTCAGTGTTCGTCTCTCCCACTCGCTGGTCCTGCAGCAGTTTTAAGCTATAACCCATAGAGGCCAGTGGAGTCTTAAGCTCGTGCGACACGGTGGCCAGAAAGTTCGATTTTGCCTGGTCCAAGCGTTTGAAATCACTCACATTGCGCAACGATACGATATAGCCTGTAAGCTCGCTTTGCTCCTTCAGCTCGTTGTAAGTCACAATTTCCAAGGTGCTTTTGCGGTAGTAGGCTTCCTCATTGCCTTGCGTTACGGCCAGCACGTGGTCATCGGCGGTTCTGCCAATCATAATGTCTTTCACCAACTCCCGGTAAAGATTGTTTTCATTCTCCAACTCCTGCGACTGGCGCCCAACTAGCTTCTTACGCTCCAAGCCCAGCAGTTCACAGGCCACAGGATTTGCTTCGATAACCAACAGGTTGTGGTCCAGTAGCAGAATGCCCTCGTCCAGGTGCTGCACCAGTAGTTCCATGCGCTTTTTCTCCGTCAGCAGCTCATTCAGGTTCGAGAATTCAAATTCTTTTAGCTTCTTGAGCATGCTGTTGTATACTTTAGCAACTTTACTAAACTCATCGCGTCCCTTAGTAGGCAGCTGTCTCGAGAAATCCTTCTGTGAGGCAGCCTGAATGGAGTCCACGATTCTGTTGATGGGTTTAGTGATGGCGGCTGGCACAGTGAGCAAAAAACCAAGGGTGAGCAGCAGGGCCACTGTCAGCGCAATCAAAGTATAGATTCTTGTCTGCTGTGCGATCTGCTGCGCCTGGTCGCTTTTGGAGATCATGGCATCCATGTTCATGCTGAGCATCTGGTCCAATTGGTCGCGCAGCAAACGGTAACGCGGCAACAGCTCCACGTAATAGGTATTTTCATCCACGTCACCATTTAGTAGCGCGCTGTAGCTCTGGAAACCTTCTGTCATGTCGTTCACCAGCTCTCCCTCACCCGGTTCGGTTACGTTGCCCTGCTCCTTGCGAAGGTTATCTTTAAACACAGCGATATTTTCGCGGATGACAATAGTGTTCACCTCAGGCGTTACATCAGAGAAAAGCAGCTGCTGCTGGGCAGTCTGCATCTTATCGAGCGAGGAAATCATGTGCTTCCCCACCTGCAGGGTATAAAGGTTGTCTTTCAGGATGTTGCTGGCCGCTTTATCCAGCTTGTTTACATTTACCACCGAATATACCCCAATCGCTAAAAGCACCACCAGAATGGTCAGGTATCCGAGGGTAATTTTTGTTTTTAATTTCATGACGTTATTTCCATGTGCAGCCGGAGCTGATGTATTTTTTCACTTATGCCTCTACACTTATCAGAAAAATATCCAGGTCCAGTTCCGAACCCGCAACCTTACGGATGATGCGGCGGGTCTGGCTCACCTTAAACCAGTCGCCGAAGCTTTTGCGCCCCGTCACGCCGCAGATGAGCAGGGTAGCCTGTTTCTCCCGGGCCACCTGCAGTATCTCCTGGGCCACGTTCTTTCCTTTCAGCCGAATGATCTGGGCGCCCAGTTGCGTAGCCAGCTGCAGGTTGTTGATCAGGTGCCGTTGCTTGGCCAGCCCAATCGTGTCTGTATTTTCCTCCGGCGTCTGCACATACACCACATACCACTTGGCCCGGAAGCGGTCAGCCAGGCGCGAGGACTTGCGGATAATCTCCTTCGCCGCCTTTTCGTTCGTGTTGATGCAGGCCACGAGCTTGTCCAGGTTTTTACGCGAGGCCGTTTCCACCTCAGAATCAATCCGCTGCATCAGGTGGTTAGACACTTCCCGCAGGGCCATCTCACGCAGCTGCAGGAGGTTATCCTTCTGAAAGAAGTTCTTCAGGGCCGCTTCCACTTTTAATTTATCGTAGATCTTGCCTTCTTTCAGCCTGTCGAGCAGCTCCTGTATCGTCAGGTCGATGTTCACGATCTCGTCGGCGGCTTTCACTACTTTGTCCGGCACCCGCTCCGTTACCTCCACCCCCGTTATCTTCTCGATCTGGTAGTTCAGGCTTTCGATGTGCTGGATGTTCACGGCACTAATCACGCTGATGCCGGCTTTAATGAGCTGCTCCACGTCCTGCCAGCGCTTTTCATTCACCGAGCCCGGCACATTGGTATGGGCCAGCTCATCCACGATCACCACCTCAGGCCTGCGCTGCAGCACGGCCTGCAGGTCCAGCTCCTCCAGCATCCGCCCTTTGTAGAAGATGGACTTGCGCTTCATCACCGGCAGTCCCTCCAACTGCGCTACGGTCTCTACCCTTCCATGCGTCTCCACGTAGCCGATGACCACATCCACTCCATGCTCCAGCAGTTCCCGCGCTTCCTGCAGCATGCGGTAGGTTTTGCCTACTCCCGCTGCCAAGCCAATATACAACTTAAAGCGCCCCTTCTTCGACTCCTGCAGAAGGCGCAGGAAGCGCTCCGCTGATCTGCTGTTACTAAGCTCCTCGCTGCTCATGTATCATTACCATGCTTTTACTATATGAGTACAGGCAGGTAAGTATACCTGCCTATACATCAACTTTAGAATTTTAGGGCGAATGAGGTAACCAGCAACAGGTTGTTGTCCTTTACTCCCTCCTCTCCCACGAATATCCTGTATTCGGAGTCGTAGCCTCTGGCCTCGAAGCGCCACAGGAAGTTCGGTGCGGGAATGTAGTCAAAGTTAAGCGAGGCGCTGGAGGTTTGGAAGCCGTTGGGGGTGCCGGTAGCGATGATGATCTGGTTTTCGTCGTTGTAGTGCTCCACGCGGCCCGCCACGGCAAACCGCTCGCTCAGACGGTAGCGCGCCAACAGCAATCCTGCGTACCAGCTTCCCTTCTCGCTGCTGTCCCACAGCTCCTGACGGCCGTAGTCTACGCTGCCAGCTATGTTAAACCTGTCGGAGAAAGTATAGGCGGCGTAAAAGTTGTGGAAGTAGCGGCGCTTGGCGTCCACCTCAACTAATTCATCGTCTTCCGGCGCCTCGTTGCCATAGTAGTTGTTGTAGCTCAGCGTCAGCTTATCCGTCGGCGTATAGCTGATGCCGAAGCCCAGCGACTTGGCGTCGTTCGTCTCCCGGATGTTCTGCCAACCGTTGAGCACCAGGAACTTCATCGTCACCTTGTCCGACACCTCGGCCGTCAGCTGGGCGCCAGTTTCAAAGTATGGGGAGTTCTCGGCCATCAAGGCGCGGGTATATATCTCGTTATTGATGGAGAAAGTGCTCTCGTAGCCGATGTGCGAAGGCAGGATTCCTGCGTCCAGCCATACACCCTCAGCTAATTTTACACCGGCGTTGGCCTGGGCGATAAGGCGAGTCAGTTCGTTGGGCTCGGCAGCGTAGTTGGACTGCACGTAGGTACCCGTGTGCAGCGCCAGCGTAGCCCGTACTTTGTCCGTGGCATAATCTGCCTGCAGGAAGCCCCAGTTCAGGTTAAACTCGTTGTGGCGGAAGGCCTGCGTGGTGTAGAGGCGGTCTTTGCCAAAAGGCTCAGAAAAATCATAGGCATAGTACACGTCTACACCGCCGCTAATTTTAAATGGCTTTTCCTCTTCTTGCATGCCCAGCGAGTCAATAGTTTGTGCATTGGCTGCAAAATTGATAAAAAGGTAAAGGGCTAAAAGTATTCCGAATAGATATTTCATTTGATTTATGATCTTGTTGTGAGCCGCATGGTTACGGCGATATGTTCTAACTCAAGTTGCGATCAATATTTTAACTGCAAAGAACCCACCCCTCCCCCCTCCAAGGAGGGGAATCTTTTTCAATTTTTAAAAGTCCCCTCTTAGAAGGGGTAAGTTGAGTTCTCAACGGTAGCCAAACGGTATGATGACTTTGTCGCAGCTTAAACTATATAAATACTTATTTTATAAATTAACTTATCTATGGCTGTGCGCTCAACTTATCCAGCGCCACATTCAGCTTTAGCACATTTACTTTCTCCGGCCCGAGCACACCTAAAAACGGTGCCTCTATCTGCGCCTGCACCAATGCGCGTACCTGATCTACCGGCAGATTGCGCTCACGGGCAACACGCTCAACCTGCACCAGCGCGCCCTGCGGCGACAGGTGCGGGTCCAACCCGCTACCGGAAGCAGTTACCAGCTCCGCCGGTACCTCCTCACGCTTTACTGTCGGGTTCTTCTCCAGAAAAGCATCTATTCTATCCTGTACTTCTGCCAGGTAATCTGGGTTGGACGGACCTTTGTTAGATCCTCCGGAGCCGCCGCCGTTATAGTCCACCGCCGATGGGCGGGAGTAAAAATAGCGATCTTCTGTAAAGGACTGCCCCACGTTCTCAAATCCTACCACGCGGTCGTTCACGACCACTTGCTTTCCCTCTCCGCCGTTCGGAGCCGCCACTTTGGCTATAGCCCAGATCGAAAGCGGGTACAGGAACACGAAGAAGCCAATGCACAGCACCGTCAGGACCAGGCTCTGCTTCAAAATGCCACCTGTTCCCTTTTTTTCAGGCTTAGGGCGCTGAACCTGTCTTTCTTGAATGCGGTTTTCTTTTACTTTAGTTTCCATGATGGATATTTTCAATTTTTGTACTTCTACTTTGTCTTGAAAGAGAGCCGGCTGAAAACCCCGGCTCCTTCTGTTTATTTTTGATCAAAACACTACCCCAGTCCCATGACTACCAGCAGCATATCAATAGCCTTGATGCCGACGAAAGGCACGAGCACACCGCCCAATCCGTAGATGAGCAGATTACGGCGCAACAGGGCGCTGGCCCCGATCGGCTTATAGGCCACACCACGCAGCGCCAGCGGGATCAGGATCGGGATGATGATGGCGTTAAAGATCACGGCCGAAAGTATGGCCGACTGCGGACTTCCTAGGTTCATGATGTTAAGCCCCTGCAAGGCAGGGATAAAGGCGATGAACAGAGCCGGCACGATGGCAAAATACTTGGCCACGTCGTTGGCAATGGAGAAGGTGGTGAGCGTGCCGCGGGTGATGAGCAGCTGCTTGCCAATCTCCACGACCTCTATCAGCTTGGTCGGGTCATTGTCCAGGTCCACCATGTTGCCAGCCTCCTTGGCCGCCTGCGTACCCGAGTTCATGGCCACGCCCACATCCGCCTGCGCCAGGGCCGGGGCATCGTTCGTGCCGTCACCCATCATGGCCACTAGCTTACCGCTGGCCTGCTCCTTGCGGATGTAGTTGAGTTTGTCCTCCGGCGTGGCCTCGGCGATGAAGTCATCCACCCCGGCTTGCTCAGCGATAAACTTCGCCGTCAGCGGGTTGTCTCCCGTCACCATCACCGTCTTCACACCCATCTTGCGCAGGCGCTCAAAACGCTCCTGTATGCCTGGTTTAATGATGTCCTCCAGCTGGATCACGCCCTGCACTTCTTCATTCTCGGCCACCACCAGCGGCGTACCACCGTTGGCTGCAATCTTCTCAATCGTTTCGGTTACAGAAGGATGCATCATGTACCCTGCATTTTCCGTCATTTTTCGGATGGCGTCGAAAGCTCCTTTGCGGATGCGGGTACCGTTTGGCAGATCAATGCCGCTGGAGCGGGTTTCGGCCGTAAACTTGATGAAGCTTACCTGGCGCATATCCGGCTGCGGCACACTCACCTTCAGTTCCTGCGCCAGCTCAACAATCGACTTGCCCTCAGGTGTTTCGTCAGCCAGAGAACTTAATACAGCCTTCTGGATAAAAGCGTCCTTATCCACACCCGGTGCAGGGTGAAATTTAGTAGCTTTACGATTACCGATGGTGATGGTGCCTGTCTTGTCGAGCAGCAGCACGTCGATGTCGCCGGCGGTTTCCACGGCCTTACCGGATTTAGTGATCACGTTGGCGCGAAGGGCCCGGTCCATCCCCGCTATACCGATCGCCGACAGCAAGCCCCCGATCGTCGTCGGGATAAGGCACACAAACAGCGCTATAAGGGCGGCAATCGTCAGCGGTGCGTTCGCATAGTCCGCAAAGGGCTTCAGCGTCACGCATACCAGCAGGAACGTCATGGTAAAGCCTGCCAGCAGGATAGTCAGGGCAATTTCGTTGGGTGTCTTCTGGCGGCTGGCGCCCTCCACCAGGGCAATCATCTTGTCCAGAAAGGATTCACCTGGGGCCGTGGTCACCAATACCTTGATCTGGTCCGAGAGTGCTTTAGTACCGCCCGTCACGGAAGAGCGATCGCCGCCTGCCTCCCGGATCACCGGGGCCGACTCGCCTGTGATGGCTGACTCATCAATAGAAGCTAATCCTTCCACAATCTCTCCGTCTGTCGGGATCACCTCTCCGGCCGTCACAACGAACACATCGCCTTTCTTGAGTTGGGAAGAGCTGATCTGCTTCACGTTTCCTTTCGCGTCGATCATGTTGGCAGGCGTTTCCTCGCGGGTCTTGCGCAGCGAGTCGGCCTGTGCCTTGCCACGCGCCTCGGCGATAGCCTCGGCGAAGTTAGCGAATACCAAGGTCACCAAAAGGATCAGGAAGATGGTGATGTTGTAGCCCAAACCTCCCTGTGAGGTATCCCCAGAGAAGAGCAGGTAGAGCGTGACCAATAGCATTACGAAGGTACCCAGCTCCACCGTGAACATCACGGGATTTTTGATCATTTGCCTTGGATCGAGTTTCACGAAGGACTCCGCCAGCGCCTGTTTAACCAGCGGCCCTTCAAACAATCCGGTTTCTTTATTTTTAGTTGTCATTTCTTTAGTATTTAAGACGCAGACACAAAATGTATTGCCACATATTAGCCGAAGAGGAACTCCAATAAGAATTTATCTCTACCTCATTCAAATGCCGTGTCATCTCTTTCATCAGTAGTTTTTTAGTAGATGGTAAAGTATTCTGCAATAGGGCCAAGCACTAGCGATGGGAAGAAAGCCAGGGCCGCCACCACCCAGATCACGAAGAAGACCATTAGGCCGAAGGTGGCCGTGTCGGTTTTAAGCGTACCGGCAGATTCCGGGATATAGCGCTTGCGGGCCATGATGCCGGCGATGGCCACAGGTCCGATGATCGGCAGGTAGCGGCTCAGTATAAGCACAAATCCGGTGGTGATGTTCCAGAAAGGTGTGTTGTCGCCGAGGCCCTCGAAGCCGGAGCCGTTGTTAGCCGCCGAAGAAGTATACTCATAGAGCATTTCGGAGAAGCCGTGGAAGCCGGGGTTATTCAGCCAGCCTACCGACGGGTCCTGCACATACACATAAGCGGCCAGCGCAGTACCGGAGAGGATGAGCAGAGGGTGCAGCAGCGCGATCATGATGGCGATCTTCACCTCCCGGGCCTCTACCTTCTTACCCAGGAACTCGGGCGTGCGTCCCACCATCAAACCGGAAATGAACACGGCGATGATGACAAAGACAAAGAAGTTCAGGAAGCCTACGCCCACACCGCCGTAAAAGGAGTTGATCATCATGCCCAGCATGGTGTTCATGCCCGAGAGCGGCGTGAGCGAGTCATGCATGGCGTTCACCGACCCGTTGGAGGTAACCGTGGTGCTGGTGGCCCACATACCGGAGGCAGCGGCACCTAAGCGCATTTCTTTACCCTCCAATGAACCAAGTTCCTGATTGATGCCCATGTTGGTGATGGCAGGGTTACCGTTCATCTCAAAGTATACCGTAGTGATCAGCAGCATCAGGAAACCGGCCGTCATCGCACCGAACACCATCCAGCCCAGGCGCCTGCGCTCCAGGTAAAAACCAAGGGCAAAGGCCAGTGCGATCGGGATAAGGATAATTACAATGTTCTCGACCATGTTGGAGAGGTATGTCGGGTTTTCGAGCGGGTGCGCCGAGTTCACGCCGAAGAAACCGCCGCCGTTCGTGCCAACCTGCTTAATAGCGATCATGGCTGCGGCTGGTCCGCGCGATACCTGCTGCTCTGTTCCCTGCAGCGTGGTGACGGTCTCCTTTCCGGCAAAGGTCATTGGCGTGCCTTCCATGGCGATGATCACCGCCACGACTATACTTATCGGCAAAAGAATGCGGGTACAGCTCTTCAGAAAGTAGTCGAAGAAGTTGCCCAAGTGCTCGGTGCTGCGGTTGCGCAATCCGTTGAACACCACGGCGCAAGCGGCCATACCCGTGCCCGCCGTCACGAACTGCAGAAAGCACATCACGCCCAGCTGCGACAGGTAAGAAAGCCCGGTTTCGCCGGAGTAGTGCTGCAGGTTACAGTTCACCAAAAAGCTAATGGCGGTGTTAAAAGCCAGGTCCGGCGACATGGAGGGGTTGCCGTCGGGGTTCCAGAAAGGGTGAACACTTTGCGTCATCAGCAGGAACATGGCCCAAAAGAACCAGATCAGGTTGATGCTCAGCAGCGCGACCATGCTTTGTTTCCAAGTCATCTCGCGGTTTGCATCGATGCCGCTTACGCGGAATAAGAGCCGCTCTACCGGCGCCATAAAATCGAGCCAAGTGCGCTCTCCTTTGTATACTTTCGCGATGTACTTGCCCAGCGGCAGCCCAATGGCCACCGTGAGCAGGAACATAGCGATAATTCCTAATATATCAGTTGACATTTCTATTTTTTTGTGGTTGTGAACTTAGAATTTCTCGGGCCGCAGCAGCACGTAAAACAGGTAGCCGAACGTGAAGATGCTTAAGATGAATAGTGCGATCATATCTTTAGTTAAATAGATGAGTTTCATAGTCTGGAAAAGCGTTATGGTAGCTGGTTATGCGTCATTTGCTGCGAGCAACGCACCAGTGCAGGCCCCATCAGCAGGCGCCACTGCAGGGAATTGCCCCCGCTGTAAAGGTGCAGGGTATACAGGTAAGACACCTGCAGCGCGTGCCGCACCTGCTGATCCCCCTCCTGCAAGAGTTTGTTTGCCTCCCGGAAGCAGCGGCGGGCGCCGTCCAGGTTCAGCGTATCTAGAAAGCGGTTGGTGTAAGTGGCAAAGCAGGCCAATTGGCGGTGCAGGTTGCGTTTGTTTCCCTCCTGCTTCAGCTCAGGCTCCAGCTCGGGGAACTCCTGGCAGAGCTCCTTCGAAATTTCATGATGCTGTATCATAGCGTTCCTAAGAATTGGTTAAACGTTGTCGAAAAAGTCAATGGATTTGTAAAAGAGCCAGAAGCAGGCTACCCCGGCTCCCAGCAGTAAAATCGTCATCAGCACTTCGTTCATGATAGTAAATGTTTTGTTATGCCAGACCTATTGCCAATAGAAGTGCCAGAAGGGAAAACAAAGATGTAACTTTATTATAATTATTGATTATCAATTAGTTATATTGAAGTAAATTTTTAGGCGGGATGAAAGAAAAAAGCCGACCCTACCAAAATGGTAGGGTCGGCTTTTCATATTGGTAGGGTAAAGGCTTAATTTAAACCATACTCCTGCAGCTTACGGTAGAGGGTCGTCAGGCCGATATGCAGGCGGCGGGCAGCTTCGGTTTTGTTGCCGCCGCTTTGCTCGAGCACCTTCAGGATATGGCCCCGCTCCACGGTACTTAGAGCCGTATCGCTTTCAGCGGCCTCCAAAGAAGGGGCGGCGGACCAGAACTCAGAGGGCAGGTGCTCCGGCGTGAGCGTGTCTGTGTCCGCAAGTATAACAGCGCGCTCCATCACGTTCTTCAGCTCCCGGATGTTGCCCTTCCAAGGGTAGCTCTTCAGCTTCTGAATAAACTCCTCGCTCATACCCTGCAGGCGGCGGTTCATCTTTGCATTATACTGCTGCAGGAAGTGCTGGGCCAGCAGCGGAATATCCTCCTGGCGCTCCCGCAGCGTGGGCACTCGGATCTTAAACACCGACAAGCGGTAGTACAGGTCCGGCCGGAAATGATCGGCCTCTGCTTCGGCCTGCAGGTCCCGGTTGGTGGCCGCCACAATGCGTACGTTCACCTTAATGGGTTTGGTATCGCCGAGTTTGGTGAAGGTCTGCGTCTCCAGCACGCGCAGGAACTTGGCCTGCAGCTCCGGCGGCATCTCCCCGATCTCGTCCAGGAAAATGGTGCCTCCGTTGGCCTCCTCAAACAGGCCCTTCTTATCGGCCATAGCCCCGGTAAAGGCACCTTTTTTATAGCCGAAGATTTCCGACTCGAGCAAGTCCTTTGGAAAGGCGCTGCAGTTAACGGCCACAAAAGGCTTGCTGCGCCTCGGGCTGGCGCTGTGAATGGCCTGCGCGAAAAGCTCCTTTCCCACGCCCGTTTCGCCCTCCAGCAATACAGTAGAGTCTGTTGCCGCCACTCTTATTGTAAGTTCTTTAGCCTGTTTTAAGGCAGCTGTATGGCCGATGATGGTGTCTAAGGTAAACTTCGCTTCTACCTGCTTTTCAAGTTCGGCCACCCGCTTGCGCAGCCGTGCTTTATCAGCAGCCCTGGCTACGGTAACAATCAACTGCTCATCGCTGTCCCCCTTGGTCAGGTAGTCGAAAGCGCCTTGCTTCATGGCGCTCACTCCATCCTGTATCGTGCCGAAAGCCGTCATCAGGATCACCTCCGGCAGCGGGTACTTCTCCTTTATTTTGCGCAGGATGTTGAGTCCATGGTCGTCGGGCAGCTTCACGTCGCTCAGCACCACCTCCACTTCCTCGGCATGGTTCTCCAGCAGCTCAAAGCCCTCGCGGGCATTCTTGGCCTGCAGCACCTGATACCCTTCCAGTTCCAGCACGCGTGCCAGCACTTGGCGCAGGTTGTTCTCATCATCGATGAGCAGAAGCGTGGTTTGGTTTTGCATAGAAGTTAAAGCTATTTCTGGCAAAGCTAAAGATTTAGAAATAGTTTAAATAACAGTATGGCAAGCAAAAGTTAATAAATGATCCTGATTGTTATCAGGTTGTCGTAATTCGATAATTACTGGGTAGCTACAAATTTTCTAAAGCCACCAAATCTCTGTGGAAATGGTTCGATAATTCTATCCTTTGGCCTACTAAAAGCCGCTTCAGCTAAAACTGAAGCGGCTTTTTTGTTGGGTAAACTTCCCCTCCGGTTGATTGAGAACATTGCATAAGGTAAAGGCACTTGAATCAGCTTAACCAAACTCTGTATGACAGAGGAAATATCACTCCTAGCCATTGAGAATTCATGCTACAAGCTTCGCTGAAGGTACTGAACAGCCTATCTATCATTGCCCCAAAAACAAAAGGTTTCTTTCCGTGATTTAAAGGAATTCCCCAGAGAATCCCAGACTTCTTCTCTCGCGCTGTCGAGCAAGGCAACACTAAAAGAACTACCCGTCAAATGCCAAACTGAATCTTTTTCATGAATTCTTGGTACGGCGCAAAAATTTGTAGAGTATAGCTTCTTCGGCGATCTCACAGCCAGCCTTTTCAGGTCGTCAGGTAAGGCAACTTGAAATACAGTAGATCTCAACCCATCATCCCGCCAGTGAGCTATACCTCAAATGGTAGGGGCAGTTTGTTTTATCTTTCACTTTTTAATTGACCAAATAACCCCTCCATTATTTTTCGCTGCTGTTGGGTTTGATGCTCCTTTTTCGATATTATTAAATTTCCATTATCAATGTTAGCATCCAGTCCGGCCAACGTTAAATAGCTGTCGATTGGAATTTTTTCGGTGCCCGAAACATAGGAATTAAAGAACTCGGTTTGCTCTATTCCGCTTAACTCAGACATCATTATTTTAAGTTCTTCAAGTGTATAGTCATCATTGCTATTCCCATATTTATTGAATAAACTTCTCATTAAATCATCCATGCTTTTTGCATTGTTCGTGGCATCCCGGATAAGCATATCTTGCGCAATTCCCGCCAACATGCCACCTCCGTACACCAGCCCCCAATGCTCATGCTTCTCTTCTCCATTTGCCATTGCCAGTCTCCCGAGCCCGTTATCATCATGGTATCGTTTATAGAAAAAGTTGCTTAAGAAGTCTAAATAGGTTTCATCCGTCAAAAAACCGATATGATGCAGTGCCTTTAAGGTATAATAGTTTGTAAGGCCTTCCTTAAACCACTCGCCGTTTTCACTGTCCGGTCTAAAAGATTTGCCGTTCCATAGGTGGAAGAACTCGTGAGCAAAAATGAACCTGGAGATCGTCTTTGAGAATTGATCGGCATCTTTTTGAATCAATATACTGATGTTGTTTCCAATTACCTCGCCATCTGTAATGGACGGATGGGAACTAATGACTACAACCATTTTTTTGAATGGGCTATCTGGCGAAGGTCTGGGGATACCGCCCATAAGCTCTATGTAATAATCTAAAACACCTTCTGCCAGGCTTTGAAAAATGGCTTCCTCATTAATAATTTCAGTAGTACCAAGCGCAAAGACAAATTCAAAATCATCCCTTTTTAGAGAAATTTCTTTGTGTGTTCCTGCAAATATCATTGCGTTTGCCAGATCGGTGTTATCCCTTACCAGATAGGAAGAAGCAACAGCCTTGATATTTTTCCATGGTGTGGTGACTCTCCAGTTTGGGGGTAGCTTAAAATCAACTGTAATATTTTTTCGTTGTTCTCCGTTCATGATAAACAGCGTTCTTCCCGTATAAAATACGCCCCTGTCAGTTGTATATGCTACGCCATCTATACCTCCGTCCCATTCGTAGTCTTCATGGTCCAGATGCACATCATAGGTCAAGACAATCTTCTCGTGAAGTGGTGCGTTTATTTTCCATTTGGCACCGGGAATTTCTTCTAATTCAACTGGTTCCCCTTCATCGTTCACAGCCTTTATGTTATAAATGAATGTCGCCCATCCTTTGTCAAAATTGGTGGCTCCATGATCCATAAACAGGATACTGTCTTTTGGTGTAAACTCAACCTTCACTTTAGCGACTTTGATATTGTCCTTATCAAATGTGATTGAATAAGAAATAGCCTCACCGTTTTGGTCTTGTTTACACGATAAAATAAGTAAAGAGACAAATAAGACTGCGAAGATTTTTTTCATTGTTTTTGTTTTAGATAAAGCCTAGTCTTTTTTGGAATGTTACACATACCATCATATTTCTAATTGCACCTAACTTGTAGCTAATCGAAAACCTATTTGGCATATCTGCACTAAGTGCGTAATTGCTTTTGCCTGACTCCTGAAAGGTTTGATGGGCAGCAACTTAAGAAAGGTGTCCTTGTGCCTAACTTTATTTTGTACTGGTGTTTTTCGCCCTGGGTGATTTCTGCTTTGATTATTTTTCTTCCCTAGCTTCTCCTTTTTATACTTTCATCACACGGACTGGACACAGCAAGAGCAAAGCTGCTAATTTGAATAGGTGGTTTTTCATAAAATATGTATTCAAATATATTGTAAGGTCTTCTATGCTGGGACTAATGTAGTGGGTGGCTCTCTTCCGGTAAAACACAAGTGACTAAACCAGCATTTTATGTGACGAACCAAGCCTAAAGTATAAATAAGGTTATAATAATTTTAGAGGCGGCTGCGAAAGAAGGCCTCATTATAGCTTCTGTTTTTGTCTTTTATCTATGCCTGTTGATAGTTGTTAGCTATTGCTCCAGTTTATCAAAGGTTATAAGATGAGTTAACAATTTAGGTTAAGATAGAATGATAGGGGTATAGACCAAAGGGCATTTTTAAATAATAATGCGCTTAAACCCGTAACTCTCTCAGGCCAAAACATTCTACAAAAGCTTTCAAATCCCGGTGGAAATGGTTTGATAACCCCATCCTTCAGTCTACAATAGTAAAAAGGCCGCTCCAACTTAAATAGAGCGGCTTCTTGTTTAGCAAATTTACTTTGGGATGTACTTATTAAGCTTTTTCAGTATAAACCATACTTTACATATTATCAAATATTTACGTATTTCTCTTATATTGGGGAGCAGTACCCCCCTTACCCGTTACCGTTTTCACCACAGTTCGGCTGCGCTGCAGGTTTCACCTACGTTCCATGTCTCGAATCCCCTTCTAAACCAGCAGACCTTTTAGGTAGAGATGCTACATCTAAAAGAATCGAGGATATAATTTAGAATTATAGATTGATTAAACTGGAAGTAGGTTATCCTGTTTTAGTTTTTACCAGCTCCTGCATTCGCTCATGGTGCAAACTCTTATAAGATAAATTTAAACACTTTTCCTCAAGCACTAAGAAATCTCCATATCTTCCTTAAATTAGGGTTCTCAAGCAGAACCTATGATTAAAAAATTAGCACTATCAGCACTACTGGCAGCCGGATCAACTTTGTCGGTCGCCGCCCAAGATGCACCCTCCTGGATGCGTTATCCGGCTATTTCTCCGGATGGCAAAACTATTGTGTTCACCTATAAGAACGATCTTTATACCGTGCCAGCAGCCGGCGGTGTGGCCACTCCGCTTACCCTCCACGAAGCCCACGACTTTATGCCGGTGTGGAGCCACGATGGCAAATCAATTGCCTTTGCCAGTGACCGCTATGGCAACTTCGACATCTTTGTGATGCCAGCCACAGGCGGAGCGGCGCAGCGCATTACCTATCACTCGGCTAACGAGTTTCCGTACGAGTTTAGCCACGACAACAAAACCGTTTATTTTGGTTCGAACCGACTGGACGCGGCCACCAACCGCCAGTTTCCGACAGCTTCTCAGCCGGAGTTGTACCAGGTAGCTGCCTCTGGCGGACGCGTAACACAAATGCTTACCACCCCGGCCGAGGAGGTGAAACTTAGCCGCGATGGCAGCAAAATGCTCTATCAGGATAAAAAAGGCGGTGAAAACCAGTGGCGTAAGCACCATGTATCGTCTGTGACACGCGACATCTGGGTATACGACACCAAAACCGGCAAGCATAGCAAACTCACGACCTACGAAGGCGAGGACCGCAATCCGGTTTTTGCCGATAACGACAAGACCATCTACTTCCTGAGCGAGGCCAGCGGTACGTTTAACGTGTATAAAATGGCGACGCAGGGCCCTGCTAAACCAGAGCAGGTGACCAACTTTGAGAAGCACCCTGTACGTTTCCTGACGGCCGCCAATGACGGTACTTTAAGCTTTAGTCAGAACGGCGAACTGTACACCCAAAAGGCAAACGGACAGGCGCAGAAAGTAAACATCCGCATCGCTACCGACGCTAAAACAAATAACGAAAGCATACTGAAAGTCGGAAACGGCATCAGCAACCTGGCGGTGTCACCTAATGGCAAAGAGGTAGCCTTTATTTACCGTGGCGAGGTGTTCGTGAGCGCCGTGGAAGGCTCCGTGACCAAGCGCATCACCAACACGCCGGAGCAGGAGCGCAGCGTAAGTTTCTCACCAGATGGCAAATCGCTGCTCTACGCCAGCGAACGCGGCAAGAGCTGGAAGATTTACAAGACAGACATCGTGCGTACCGAGGAGCCTTACTTCTACGCCTCTACCCTGCTCGAGGAAACAGCCTTGGTCGAGAACGACAAAGAAAACTACGATCCGCAGTACTCACCTGACGGTAAGGAGATCGCCTTTCTGGAAAACCGCATGACCTTGAAAGTGCTCAACTTGGCCAGCAAGCAGGTACGCACCATTCTCAACACGAACGAACTGTTCTCCATGCGCGACAACGACCAGTATTATACTTGGAGCCCGGATGGAAAATGGCTGTTGTTTGAGTACTCTGAGCCGGGATTTGCTAATGGCGAGGTAGGTATAATCGCTTCCGACGGCAAAGGCAAGAAAATGAACCTGACCGAGAGCGGCTACAACGATTTTGCCCCGAAGTGGATGATGGACGGCAAAATGATGATCTGGAACAGTACCCGCGACGGTATGCGTGCCCAAGCTAACAGCGGCGGTGCACAGGCTGACGTATATGCTCTCTTCTTCACACAGGATGCTTTCGACAAGTATAGACTCAGCAAGGAAGATTATGCGCTTCTGAAAGAGCAGGAAGAAAAAGCGGCCAAAGAAGATAAGGAAAAAGAGCAGGATAAAAACAGAAAGAAGAAAGCCAAGAAAGACGAGGTTACTCAGAAAAGCGGTGTAGCGATCGATTGGGAGGGCATGCCTTACCGCAAAGCCAAACTGACTTTACACTCCTCCACCCTGTCGGATGCGCTGATGTCAAAAGACGGCGAAACGCTGTATTACCTTGCTAAGTTTGAGAAAGGCTTTAACCTGTGGTCAACGAGCTTGCGCTCTAAGGAAACCAAAATGCTGGTGACCCTGAACGCTAACCGTGCCCGCATGGTGTGGGACAAAGAGCAGAAGAATATTTTCTTGGAGTCTGATGGTAAGATTGTGAAACTGGACCCAAGCAACAGCAAGCAGGAGACAGTAAAAATAGACGGTGAGATGAATCTGGATGCCGCCGCGGAGCGTGCCTTCATGTTTGAACATGTGTGGCGCCGTACCAAGCAGACTTTCTATACCGCCGGTTATCACGGAGCTAAATGGGATGAGCTGAAAGCTGATTATGAAGCCTATTTGCCGCACATCAGCAACGACCACGAATTCTCTGAAATGCTGAGTGAATTACTAGGCGAGCTGAATGTATCGCACTCTGGATCCAGCTACAGCAAAAACGACCCGAACGGCGACGCCACCGCTTCGCTGGGCATTTTCTATGACCAGACCTATACCGGCAACGGCATCAAGCTGGACGAAGTAATCGTGGGTGGTCCGCTGAACAAAGCCGGTCTGGACCTGAAGGCAGGTATGATCATCGAGAAGATTGATGGCGAAACAATCACCCTGGACAGGGACTTAGCGCAATTCCTAAACCGCAAAGCCGGCAAGAACACGCTGCTGACTGTAACAGATACTAACGGGAAAAACAGAAGAGACATTACTGTGAAACCGATTTCGCAAGGTGAGGAAAACGCCCTGCTTTACAAGCGCTGGGTCCGTCGCAATGCGGACGAGGTGGACCGTTTAAGCAACGGACAGCTGGGCTACGTGCACATCCCGGGCATGAATGACCCAAGCTACCGTACTGTGTACGAAGAGGTAATGGGCAAATACGCCAACCGCAAAGGTATGGTAGTAGATACCCGCAACAACGGCGGTGGCGACCTGGTAGCCGATCTGGCCATGTTCCTGAGCGGCAAGAAGTTCCTGGACTATACCACAGACACCCGTTCTGCAGGTTTCGAGCCGTCTTTCCGCTGGACCAAGCCGAGCATCGCGCTCGCTAACGAAGCTAATTACAGCGACGGCCACTGCTTCGCCTTCAGTTACATGGATCTTAAACTGGGCAAGTTGGTAGGTATGCCGGTGCCGGGCACCTGTACCTTCGCCGGCTGGGAAATGCTTCAGAACGGGAATGTGCGCTGGGGTGTTCCGCCGCTGGGTGTAAAGGATATTCAGGGCCAGTACCTGGAGAACCTGCAGACCGAGCCGGACGTGCTGGTAGCCAACGAGTATGAACTGGTGAGCAAAGGCAAAGACCAACAACTGGAGGCAGCCGTGAAAGAGCTGCTGAAAGACATCGAAGCACAGGGAAGCGCTCAGAAATAAGCCACCTTGAGGTATACAAAACATAGGTCATCCTGAACTTTAGTTGCGGGGTACTTAAAGCGGTGTAGGGCCTCCCTACACCGCTTTGTTTTGAATGGCAGGATTGCCAAAGGAGATACCAGTAACAGCGCAACCGACTGCTTCAAACCCACCATAACTGAATAACATAGGAAAAGCAAGTACAACTATACAGAAACAGGTTGATAAAAGGCTTCTTATACTTACAGTTTATTCTTAGCTCGATATTCTGCGCATTGTAATTCCAATTTGTGGAAGCGACTTATGCAGGCTAAGCCTATGTGCTCAAAAACTCTCATCAATAAATCGAAGATCAGCTAAACACATATAACTATTTAGTGAGATCAGTTTTGCTGCAGTACATTATCGTCAAGTCTCAGGTCAATCATCAGGTGGTTGGGATCAATACCGCCGCGCTCAGGCTTTCGCGGCACTGTCACTTTTATAGTTTGCACACCAGACCGGATGCGGTGCGTCCGAAGATAGAGTGGCTCGTTTAATCCCTTACCTTCTTCATAAATGCCTACTTCCAGCCAATCATGCATCGGCACTTCGTTTTCATAACCCGTGCTGTCAACTACAATTTTTTGAGCCTGCACCTTTAGGGTTACCTGCCAATCGCCTGCTTTCGTTTGTGCGGCCGCAAATTGTTTTGTTTTAAGGCGCCAATATGTGTTTTGCTCAAATAGGTCGTGTAACAGGTAATTTAATGAATCAGGAGTAACGTGTTGTAGCTCTTGATAAAGATCAAGGGTTGATGGTAACGGCACCTCTCCTGAACTTTGTTTTTGGAGAAGATTTCGTAACGCACCGTTAACCATTTCTTTGCCTATGTACTTACTCAAGGCATGCATGGCAAGTCCACCCTTCCGATAGTATAAAAATTGTTCATTTGCTCTGATTAAGGATGCTGATGCCAGTGAGCGTGGCATTGCATAGGAGTTATGCAAGTAGCTCACATACTTTTGTAGATGGCTCTCGCCATAATTTTTCTCTAGCACCTGCATACCAGAGTATACAGAAAGAGCTTCAATCAGGACACCAGCTCCTTCCACATAAGCAGGTGTTAGCCTAGCCATTCCCCACCACTGGTGCGCCACTTCATGCGCCAAAATATAATAAGGTAAATCAAAGCCACTGGGACTATCATCGGGTTTCATAAGAGGATATTGTTCTCCATAATACACGATACCCGCATCCGCACTCGCTCCACTTCCAGGGCCAGCACCCTCTACCAGCGTAAAGTATTCAAAAGGATAAGCGCCAAACTGCTCGGTATAGTAAGCCAGCGACTCTTTTACGCTCCGAAGCATGCGGTCTATATTTTGGGTATGGTCGGGATGATAATAGATCCTGACCACAACATCATTCCATTTGCTTTCCTTTACTTTGTAGTTAGCCGACAGGATAGAGTATTCGCCACCGATGGGAACATTCGTTTTATAGTGAAAGTAACGTCGGTTTTTCTCTGTCCAGGTTTGTTGCAGTTTACCCGGCGCAACGGCTACTTCATTTTTTGCCGTGCTTATAATTGCTTCTAAGGTGGTTTGGTCTTTACTGAATGGCTTTTTACGTGCTTCCTGATTATAAAGAGAAGGTAATGCAGGGCGTGCAGCAAGCTTATACTTTTTTCTAGTAACCGCATCATTTATTTCCCTGTAGTGTTGGTACCCAATAGCTGGGAGCAGGTCGTAATTTGTAAAATAGGTGCCGTTCTCCACTACCAACTGTTTAGTGGCGCTATGCTGGAAACCCTGCTGTTTATAGTACACAACAAAACTTACTTGTAGTGAATCTCTTGGCTGTAGTGGTTGCTTTAATACATAAATATGGTAGCTGAGGTCTTTGTCTATAAGTACACCTGCAGCTGGCATAGTAAAGTTTACTTCACCAAATTCTATCCCCCATGCACCCCCGATATGTATGGAATCTATTGGTACTGTATCCTTATTTACGAGTGTGAAGGTACCACGAATGCTCGTTTCTTGTTTGTCAGGATAGAGCTCGACCTGCAGCTTTGTAGCTGTCAGTTGTGGTTGCGGCGTGTTTCTGTACTGCCCGTAGCGCCGCTCATACACTGCCTTCTGTTCCATAATGTCGGAGGCAGTCATGTAATTATTAAGTACATTCGTGTTATAGAAAACAAAGCTCCCCATGGTAAGGAGAAGCCCAGCACCGAGCATGGCAACCCAAGTTGTGGAGTATGTGAAATGGCGCTGAGCCATTTTCAGACGGCCTTTTAAACTTTGTTCTTTTCCCCGTACCCAAAGCAATTTAGCTGCCACTGCCAATAGCAAAGCCCAGGCACTCCAATATAGCTTAAACCACAGCCATGGCCCAAGAGTAGGTCCAAAGCCACGCATATCAGTATACCACCATCCCGGGTCAGCTCCAAAGACGAGCATTCTGTGCTCGATGCCAAATGTTGAAGGAAAGGCCATAAAGCTGAAGACCAACAGCACCACCAAATAACTTATATATTTATTATTCACAACTACGTGGACAACAAAAGCAAGCAGGGCAAAGAGTAGATAGTCTGTTAACTGAATTCCGAAGAGCGTCTGCATGTACAGGCCTATTTCTAATTTATCGTAGCCCATGATTAGCTGCATCCCTATACCTCCGGTCATAAGTAATACCATCCAAACTAAGATGATTAGACCTAAGCCCAGATACTTGCCTGCGAAGAGCACCCAATCAGGCACCGGTGCTGCATCAGCTATATCACTTAAACCTGCATCCCGTTCCCGCCATACGAGCTCGCCAACGTAATACATAATGAGTAGTGGAATAACTACCCAAGGGGAATTGACATTGCCTACAGGAGCAGCCAGATAATCTAGCACCTGCTGAGTGGTTGGGAGCAGCGGAATTCCAAATTCATTTAGGATGCTGTCGCTGAATACAGTGGAGACCAAGGCAATAGCACCAACCAGTGTAAGTCCGATAGGGTGTTTAGCTATTTTACCAAAAGATACCCAGGCGATTGTAAGCGCCTGACGGAACCAGGTTGCAAAGCCAAAACTTCGCTGAACCTGCGGAACACTAATAGTAATTTCCCTAATTATTACGGACTCAGCAGACGCTTTGGGTTGTGCTTTTGGACGCCATTGAAAACGACGCCACCAGTTGTTTGTAACAGGAGCAGAAAAACTGAAGCAGATATAGGTATACCACAATAACCCTACAGCAACACTACCCCACACAATACGATTCAGAAGAAACATACCTTCTAACTTAACTAGTCGCGTATTTTTTTCTGTTGCCGTCCATGTTTGCAACTCGTTGCCAACGATACCTGTAACACCAACCGGATCCAGTAATTTTACCACGTCCCAGTTTCCGAGCAGCTTTGCCACCGTTATAGCTAAAATCTGAGCAAAAAAAGCTAATAACAGACTAGCCATATAACTTGCCATCACCTGCCTACTAAGCGCTGCAAACGTGAACTGCAAAGCAGTTGCAGTAAAAGCTGTAGGTAATGAGATCAGGAAGAAAGCACTCAGATAAGCTGACGGTCTGAAGGGCAATAACTCGCCCTGATTCATACTTGGTAGGTAGAAGGAAAGTAGCACGCCTAGCGGGAACGAAAGTACCAGCAGCACATTTACTGCAAAGGCTGCTAAAAATTTACCACCCAAATAATTATGCTTCGAAACCGGAGTAGTATAAATTAGTGGGTGTATGCGTTTCTGTACGTCCCTGGCTGCTGCTTCGCCAGCTATGTTCGCGCACATTACAAGCCATATAAGGCCACCAATAACGGTGATAGCCGTAATGTGAAATGTATTGTTTGGATATACTCCATCGCCACGTGCGATGACTAGATTCATGACAAATGTAAATGCAAGCAGGACTACTAAATAGAGCCAGGTAGCGACACGCCCTAATTGGTAGGCAAACTCAGCACGAAAGATAGTCCAAAGTATCATAGCTGCACCTCCCTCTCCTGCTGCACTGACTGCTTTTGGTTATATCCTGCCATGGTGGTGAAATAGACATCTTCCAGATTTGGGGACACTAGTTCAAAGCCATTGCCGGGGTGTTCTTCGCTGTAGATATGTACTACTGTTCGTCCGCTTAGCAGTTTGGTAGAGACTACCTTATGCTCCAACTCCAAAGCTGGCAACTTACTTTTATGTACAATGCAGCGCCAGATCATTCCTTGCAGTTCCTCCACGGCTTTTAAAGGCTCTGCTTCCTTCAATATTTTACCTTTATTAATGATAGCCATATTGGTGCACAGCTCCGACACGTCTTCTACAATGTGCGTGGAAAGTATAACAATACTGTTCTCGCCTAACTCACTCAAAAGATTGAGAAAACGTACCCGTTCGGCTGGGTCTAGACCTGCTGTAGGCTCATCCACAATCATTAGTTTAGGATTACCTAGTAACGCCACTGCAACGCCAAAACGCTGCTTCATACCACCCGAAAAACCACCAAGTTTCTGCCTGCGCACGTCCCAAAGGTTAGTTTGTTTAAGCAAGGCTTCTACCACTTCTCTTCTGGAAGCCCGATTGGTAATGCCTTTGAGTACAGCGAAGTAGTCGAGCAGATCTTCCGCTTTGGCTTTAGGATAAAGTCCAAACTCCTGCGGCAGGTACCCTAGCGTCTGGCGCACTTCCTCCTGCTGGCGCAGTACATCTATTTCACCCAAGTGTATGCTGCCTTCATCGGGTTCCTGCAATGTGACCAGCGTACGCATTAACGTGGACTTACCGGCACCGTTTGGACCGAGCAGGCCATACATACCTGCAGGTATGTCCAGTGAAACATTGTCCAGCGCCCGAACGCCATTTGAGTAGGTTTTAGAAACGTTGCGGATAGAGAGATTAACTTGATGATTTTTCATAGTTTCTGCTTAACTTCTTTTGGTTTTATCAGGAAGAAAGTGAGAGATCTTTGCAGAACTTTTCCGCTGATTTTAGAATAAAGGAAGCTATGTCGTGTTAGGAAGCAAAAAGTAATATGCTACTGCTGTAAAGTAATCTACCAATAGCTGCATTGCTTCCGCCAAGACACTTGCAGGATCAGAATGCCGTTTGGCAGACTGGTATCAGGCAACCGCCGAGTTGGTAATTAGGGAGTAGCAGTAAAAGATATCTTTGTAGTATGAATCGAATAAAAAAGGTATTCACGCAGATCCATATTGGTCTCTGGATCCTGTTTAGTCTGCTGCTAGCCCTTCAACTAAGCCAGGATACAGTTCAGTGGCCTAAGTTAACCTTAGCAGTTTTGCTGACAGCTTTGTATGTCTTTTATAGCCATTTTATTCTTTTAACCCGCTATTTAGATAAAAGACAAAAGAGAGCTTATTTTCCCCGGCTTGTGGGAGTTATACTTACTGGTCCGCTTCTTTACATGTTTTTACATTACAAAAGGTTTAATACTTTAGACCTTTTTGCAGAGTATTATACCATCTCCCTGATCTCCATTATAATTCCCTTCATTTTCTTAAGTTGGCTGGCCAGGATTACAGAGAACTTGGTGTTCAATACAATCAAGAAAGAGCAACTGGAGAAACAGGCGGTGGAGTCAGAACTGTATTACTTGAAGTCACAGATCAATCCGCACTTTCTATTTAATACACTTAATAACATTCATACTTTAGTATACAAACAGGCGCCGGCAGCACCGGAAGCTGTGCTCCGTCTATCTTCCCTGATGCGCTACATGATCTATGAATCAAACTCCTCTACAGTTCCACTTTCCAGGGAAATGAACTACCTGCAAGATTATGTGAGCTTGCAGCAGCTTCGTTATAAAAAGAGCCCAGTTGTAGACCTGAAAATAGAAGGAGACACGGAATCCTGCCACATTGCCCCACTGCTGTTTATACACCTCCTAGAGAATGCCTATAAGCATAGTCCAGCCCGATTAGAACCAGGTGATGTAAAAGTTAGTGTAGAGATAAAAGAAAATACCCTTACCTTTTGTATTCAGAACCCGATAGGCAACAACGTGCGCAATACTTTGGAAGAACCGGGCGGCATTGGCCTGCCGAATGTTCGGAAAAGGCTAACCTTATTGTATCCGGGGAAGCATCACCTGGAGATTAATAACTCGGGCGAGGTATTTACAGTTACTTTAAAAATTTACGGTCTCCAACCTCAGACTCATGAAAGAGAAACTCAGTTGCTATATAATTGATGACGAGCATCTGGCCCAGGAAATACTGGAAGAATATATAGCAAAGGTTCCTTTTCTGGAGCTGAAAGGCACCTTTATAAGCCCACTTGAAGCAGCCGCCCAAATGGACAAAGATAAGCCCGACCTGCTTTTCCTGGACATTAATATGCCTGACCTGAATGGACTTAGCTTTATACCAATGCTGAATCCTAAACCGATGATTATCCTGACAACTGCTTATGACCAATATGCCTTAAAAGCCTTTGAACTGGAGGTGAAAGATTACCTGGTAAAACCTTTTTCGTTTGAGAGATTCTATAAAGGTGTATTTCGCTTGTACCAAGAACAAAGTGACCGGCAGCTACCAAAAAAGACCGAAGCTAAAGCAGAGCCGAAAAGTGAGCAAGGATACATTTTTCTGAAGGTAGGTCATCGCATTCAGAAGCTAGCTACCCAGGATATACTGTATGTAGAAGGCATGAAGGATTACCTGCGCATACATACCCCTAAAGAAAAAGTAATGATACTGTTGAGTTTTGCTAAACTGGAAGAACTGTTACCTACGCAGGACTTTGCTCGTGTACACCGTTCTTTTATGGTAGCCATTGATAAAATAGACCATATTGAAAAGAACAGAATTTGGATAGCAGAGCAAGTTATACCAATAAGTGAAACCTATAGTGAGAACTTTTACAAGAAGTTGAGAGGCCTGACCTAGAATGACTTATATATTATTTTAAATACATACTAATTTTAGCGCTACTACATTCTTGCGACTGTTCGATAACTCCATACTTTAGCCTGAAATTTATAAGTTTAAGATTGCAATTGTGGATACAACTTACCACAGTCGCTTCTGCTTTGCTTTGATAGCACGCTTTCATTATACCAAACCAGTTTACCAAAAGGATGCTCTACTAACACATTCTGATTTCTGAAGTTACCAGGTTTATAAGCTACAAATATGCCTGCTCCTGAAGGGGTTTCTAAGTGCGTACCCGATGCCAGGGTTTTAAAATTAATAGACTTTGACATGACGTTAATTCATAAAATAGAAGTTAATTAATACAACAAGTATTATTCTTTGAGAAGGTAGGAACTTAGTGTGTACTGATGGTAAAGCTACTGTAACCGTTATGTTACTATTGATTTACACAGAGCAATAGCAAAAGAAAAAGCTGCTCTAAACTAATAAAGCAGCTTTTTATACTTAAAAATAGGATTAGTTTACTTTGCCATACTTTGCACAGCCTGCAGTTTCAGCTCTTCTTTATACTTTGTACCAAAGCGATCAGTAGCAACTACCGTTATACTTGACTCAGCCGCCGACGGCTTGGCAAAAAACATATGGTCTGTTAGCAGAGGCTCTACCCATTTATGTTTGGCTGGTTTGGCAGCTCCTTCGTGTAGTTGTACAGACAATGGGTCTTTGGCAGTTTCACGCTGCATCTCTCCCATCAGCTTGCCATCCTCCAGCCACTCCACTTTCCACTCCGGGTCCCAGTTCCAGACATTGGCTGCTACGTGCTCCGGCTTTTCTGCCACAGCACCCACAGGGTAAATGCGTAGCTGGTGCTCTTTCGGCAGACCTGTAGCCTTGTAATACCATTGCACATCAGAGCCGTTTACTTCGTATACCCCGTAGCCGCTTGGCGTACCGTCGTAACAAATCGGGCCGGTCCACCAAGCACCACAAACGGTGCCGTGTACGTGCTCTTTGATGTTCTCTTTGTCTACAATCTTCTCGTTAAAATGCGTGTGCCCCGACATGATGTGTGTTTTGTATGGTTTCAGGATGCGGTACAGTTCTTTCCTGTTAGAAACCACACCACCGATAGATTCCTCTTTCTCTTTGTTGCGGATGTGTTGCTTTGTGTAAACCGGAATGTGAACATTTACAACCACTGTAGAACCAGGTTTTACATGAGCCATATCCTGCTCCAGCCATGCCAGTTGCCTCTCTGTTAAATAGCCGATATACTTCTTAGCGGTACCGATAAAGAACACGTCATCCAGCACCACATAATGTATATCACCACGGTTAAATGAGTAGTAGGTTGGGCCGAATAACTCCTTAAACTTCTCTGCCGAGCCTTCGTCGGTGCGGGCATCCAAGTTCATGTCGTGGTTTCCGATTACTTGGAAAAAAGGAACACCCGTAATGGCTAGTGCCTCCTGGTAATCATCAAACAGCTCAAACTTATCCCATACCAAATCGCCACAGCCGATGCCATGAAACAATGTATCTTTCGGGTAGCTCGCCACCAGCTGCTTCAAGTCCGGTGCCGATTCCTTCTTTAGCTGTGCAGCATCTGCCTCTGAAATAATCTGCGGATCGGCCCATACTACAAAGTTGTGTTTGGTATCGTCCTGCGCCAGCTTCTTCAGTTCAAAATCTGCTTTAAAGCGGCCCTTACTGGCATTAATTTTTCTATAGAAACGGGTGATACTCTTCTCGTTATTGAACTCGTAGCCGCGCGGTATAGAGATGTAAACGAACTCAGCGGTTGCGTTGCTTTCAAACTCATACTTTCCGCTAGCATCAGTAAGCACCACATTAATACCATCCGTAACAGCTACACCTGCAAGCCCTTTGCCGTTTGCGTACACTTTGCCGCTCATTGTAACTATAGAAAGGTCTTTGCCTTTTGCTAGTGCTTTCGTTTTTGCCTGCAATATGCTCGGCGAAAGTGTAAAGCCTACCCCTGCAAGGCCTAAGGACTTAAGAAAGGTTCTTCTTTTCTGTGACATGGATTTAGTAAGTATAAAAAGATGTGAAGTTGAACATGAAAAGAAGCGGGCACTTAAAGCACCCGCCTCAATAATTGAAAAGTGTATTCTAAATGCTTTTTATTTCTCCCACCAGCCTTTCACGTTGATCTCGTCGCCACCCATGGCAGCTACCACTTTATCGTAATTGGCTTTGTTATAGATCTGCACTAAGTCAGGGTATTTAAAGCGCACCGGCACCTGCTGGTTGTTTAGCATGGCAGCAGTCTTTGGCAAAACCGGAAAACCAGTGCGGCGGTACTCAAACCACTGTTGGTAGTCATTAAAGTACAAAGCATAGTACTTCTGCAGCATGATGCGCTCCAGCGTACCATCATAAGCCGCTTTCGGATTGGCGAAATAGTCAGTAGGAAGCGTGGCACCCCATTGCTCAACTGCAGCCTTCACGCCTTTTTCGTAGAAGCTTTTGGCAACGCCAGCAATGTGGCCCTGCATGGCCAATTCTGCTTTTATAAACTCCACCTCAGCATATCCCATTATCACAGAAACCATTGGGGCCGTAACTAATGCTATGTTGTGATTAGAAGGTATAAAATCGAATTGCGAGTCGCTGCCGGCATAAGCACTTGGTATACCTTTGTATCCGATAGAAGTCTTTCCGTCTTTAGACTTAGCCTGGATCATGAACTTCTCACGGCGCGGATCTTTCAGTTCGTTCAGGTTGTTCACAAAGAACTCTGACATGGAGCGAAAGGTCGTGAAGTCAATGGCGCGGCCCCATGGCGAAACAAGCGGCGTTACACCTGTAATCTTAAGTATAGCTGCCTCTTCGTTTTTAGTAAAGATTGGGTTGGCAGCAGGGTTGTTGATGATCTCCGCCATCTTTGCATAAGCGTTCATCTCCGTACGCTTTGATACACGCAGCAACAGCCGCAGGCGCAAAGAATTGTTGAATTTTCTCCAGTTGGCAACGCTGTTATCAAACAAAATATCTTTGCCATAGATCATTGGCTTTGAGGTATCATAAAGCGTGTTTGCCCGCTCCAGGTCAGCCAGAATTCTGGTGTATACTTCCTTCTGGGTATTGAAGGCAGGGTGCAAAATTTTCTCATCACCGCGTGCAGCCTCAGTCATCGGCACATCGCCAAAGCTGTCGGTTAATAAAGAGTAAACCCAGGCGTTAAGCGTAAGGGCTATGGCTTGATAGTTCTTGTCCTCTACTGCCACCGCAGTAGTTTCCATTTCTTTAATGTTCTTGATCCAGCGGTAGTAGTTATTCCAGGTAGAGTTACCGGCTGCTTCGCTGATGTCGTAGCGGTGCTCTCCTCCTGATGGGCTTGGGTAAGGCAAACCTACCTGCATAATCTCAAAGGTAAACGCATCGGCACGCGAGGTATTGAAGCTGGCCATCTCGTAGATGATCGGGTTGAGCAAAGTGCCCGGGCTAATCTTGTCGATTTTATTCGGGTCTACATTCAGCTCCTCGAAGTCATCGGTACAAGAGATACTGATAGTGCCAAGTGCGGCCATTAATACAAACAGGTATTTCTTTATCGTTGTCATATAATTTAGCTTTTAGCAGAGCCGCCACTGATAGATTGCGGTGGTCCTGCATACCTTTCTGAGTCTGGATTAGAATTTTAGGGTTACGTTCATGCCATAGGTTCTTGGCGTAGGCAACTGGCCCATCTCTATACCTGGAAGTGCTTGAGAACCGTTCAATGCGGCTGTCTCCGGGTCGAAGATTGGGAAGTCGGTGATCATGGCAAGGTTACGGCCATACACGGCTACACTTGCACCCTGGATGAACTTCGTTCTCGCGAGCAATTGCTTTGGCAGGCTATACTCCAGTCTCATCTCACGCAGCTTCAGGTAAGAGGCATCAAAGGAGTTAGACTCTACGTTGGCACGGCGGTAGTACTCTCTGTAGTAATCCACAGGAAGCACATCCTCTGTATTAGGAGAATAAGTTCCGTCACCGTTGTCTACTACACCATCACCTATGATGAAGCCTTTCTCGCGGCCCATGAGCGTGTGCTCCAGCTTACCCATTTCGCTCATTTTGTGGTGCGTTTGAGAGTAAACGATACCGCCGTACTGGCCATCCAACAACATACTGAAACGCAGGTTCTTATAAGACACCTCATTGTGTAAACCACCTTTCCAGTCGGCATAGGCGTTGCCGATGTACTGGATTTCATCAGGTCTCTCTGGCAGACCATTTTTGTTATAAACTATCTTGCCTTCAGGATTGCGAACAAAGCCATAGCCGTAGATATCTCCTGTAGTACCGCCCACTTTAGCAATGATAGTCGCGTTTCCGCCATACCCGATGATCTGGCTACCATCCATATCTTCTGCCAACTCCAGCACCTCGTTGTAGTTCTTAGACCAAGTAAGCGTAGAATTCCACTTCAGGTTGTTGTTATCCAGCAGTTTACCAGTTACTGCCACCTCTATACCCTGATTCTGCACCTTCCCTGAGTTAAGGAAAGCTTGCTTATAACCTGTAGTTGGGTCAAGCGGAACGGCTACAATCTGGTTACGGGTAATATTTCTGTAGAAGTTGATGTCCATACCGAAGCGTCCACCGAAAAGCTTGTACTCTAAACCTGCCTCATAGTTGGTAGCCATTTCCGGCTTCAGGTCTGCGTTGAACAAGGTATAATCCGCAACGGCAGAACCGGCAAATTCACTTGGAATGTAGTATCTGTTTGTCTGGTAAGGATCACCACCGTTACCCACTTCCGCAACTGAAAGTCTAAGCTTGGCATAAGAAACAGCCGTTGGCAATCGGAACAGGTCCGTAAGTATAAAGCTGGTGTTAATAGACGGATAGAAGAAAGAACTGTTCTTTACCGGCAGTTTACTCGACCAGTCGTTACGTGCTGTTACATCTACAAAAATCTTGTCGTCATAAGAGAAAGTCATTAAGCCAAACACGCTGTGAACTTCGCTGTTACGCTCGACAGTGCGCATCATCGGGTTATTTACGCCATTCGAAAGCCTGTAAACACCAGGTACTACTAAGGCATCTACATAACCTTCTGTGCGCTTGTACTGCGAAGACATGATGTTACCGCCCAACATCGCTCGTACATCAATTCTGCTTGTGATCTTGTCTTTGTAAGTCAGCATTGCGTCGGTGTTCTGCTGCAGGTCAAATATTGTCTGCTCCTTAAAGTAACCTTTCTGAAAGTTGGCTGAGCTGAAAGGGCGCTGCATGGCTCTGTCTTCGGTGCTCATGTCAATGCCGGAGCGTATCATCAGGTCCAGTTTGGGCGTGATTTCGTAAGTGGCCGAAATGTTACCCACGGTGCTGTAGTTGTCCACGCTGTTTGTCATATCGTAGGCAATTACATAGGGGTTATCAATAAAAGGGCTGAACGGGTGTAGCTGCTCAACTTGGTTCTGCCCCTGCCTCCATCTTGGCTCGTACCAGGCCAAGTCTATACTTGGGTTTTGGAAAATCATGAAGTATGCGATGGACTGGTTGTTGTAACCTGTGGCAGGCAAATTATCGCTTTGCTTATGCGCAAAGTTTACTTTGGAGTTAAGGCGCAGCTTGTCTGCTACTTTGTAGTTCAGGCTAAGTGCGGTGTTCAGGCGCTCAAAACCTGTGTTCGGCATCATCCACTCATTTTTAGTGTGCGTGATGGATGCTCTGGCAGAACCCTTTTCGTTGCCGCCTTCTATGGCTACGTTGTTGGAAATGGTCTGCCCTGTTCTCCAGAAGCCCTTGATGTTGTCTTTATAAGGTCTCCAAGGTCTACGCTCCGGCGACTGCCCTTCTGTAGCAGGATCATACTGGTAGTATAGCTGGCCGTCGAACTTAGGACCGTATGCGCTACTTGTACCACCTGTGCTATTTCCGTCTTCTGATGGACCATAAGAGTAGTACAGCTCTTTATCCTTGTTCAACTGCTTGCCTGTACCCTGACCATATTCATACTGATAATCCGGCCATTTAAGTACATCATCAAAGCTGATGTTGGTGTTTACTGTTACACCCAGTCCCTTTTTGTTGCGCGAGCCGGATTTAGTAGTAATAATAAGGGCTCCATTAGCAGCCAGATGCCCATAAAGTGCAGCGGCGCTGGCTCCTTTTAGTACCGTTATACTTTCAATATCATCTGGGTTGATGTTAGCGATACCGTTACCAAAATCAACCGGTACATCGTTACCAGATCCTGCACCGTAAGCATCGTTTACGCCCGCTGTGGTAAGACCAGTGTTCATCGGTACACCATCCAATACAATCAGCGCCTGGTTGTTGGCGGGGTTAAGTGAGTTGTCGCCTCTTAATTTAATAGTTGTAGTGTTAATAGGACCAGAACCCGCAGAAATAAGGCTTAAGCCGGCCACCTTTCCAGATAAAGCACTGGCAAAGTTATTCGGGCGTGCCTCCATTAGTTGCTCGCCACTTACTTTTGTTACTGCATAGCCAAGTGCTTTTTCATCACGCTCAATACCCAGGGCTGTTACCACCACCTCGTTCAGTTGCTTCGTATTCGGCTGCAGCTGGATGTTGATTACATCGCGGTTCCCAATGCTTGTCTCCTGGCTTAGGTAGCCAATAAAGCTAAACACCAGCACCGCTGTTTCATCTTTCACATTCAGGCTGTAGTTACCGTTCATGTCGGTAACAGTACCGTTAGCAGTACCCTTTACCGCAATGCTGGCACCGGGTAGTCCAAGCCCTTTCTCATCTTTAACCGTACCCTTAACCGCGCGTGTTTGCGCAAAGGCACTAAAGCAGCATAGCAAGGCGAGGCCCCAGATTATGCTGTACCTACAAATTGTAAAGGTTCTCATCCGCATAGTTTTTTGGTTGATTTTGCCACAAAACTATGCTGAAGGGATTACGCGAATATTAATGCTATACTATGTTTATATTAATCATTTGAGATTGCACAGCAGGATAAATTCACAAAAACTTCACATGAACAATATTTCATATAATAGCAAAAACATTACTGGTATTCCCGATTACCTGTACCGCTAAACTAAACTTAACGAAAGCATAACCACCTCATAACCTGCAGCTAACACCACAGACGTAATTTAGTAGCGTAGTTCGGAATAACCTTTAGCCAGGGGAGTCAGAACCTAAAATCATATGAAAATGAAAAAGGCAAAAACACTTGCAGACATTATTACAAGTAAGCTTCTAGACATTCTCCTGTACAGGCTACACTCCTTCTACTCGCCATTTAAATTTAACGGAGACTAAAATTATACTCACCCACGCCTGATATATGGCAAGAAAAAGAAAAGTAGAGGTTGTTGTCATATCTGATGTGCACCTCGGCACCTATGGCTGCCACGCAAAAGAACTGCTGGCTTACCTCAAAAGTATAAAGCCGGAAACTATTATACTTAACGGCGACATCATCGACATCTGGCAGTTTAGTAAAAGCTATTGGCCTGCCTCTCATATGCGGGTTGTAAAACACCTGATGGGGCTCATTGCCAAGGGCACCAAAGTATACTACATCACCGGCAACCACGATGAAATGCTACGTAAGTTCGTAGGCTTCAAGCTTGGCTCGTTCCAGATCGTAAACAAACTGGTGATGGAGCTGGATGGCAAACGCGCCTGGATGTTCCATGGCGATGTATTTGATGTAACCATGCAGCATTCTAAGTGGTTGGCGAAGCTAGGCGCACATGGCTATGACTTGCTTATCCTGCTCAACCGCATGGTAAACTTCTTCTGCCTGAAACTTAACCGAGAGAAAGTATACTTATCGCGCAACATCAAGAATCGGGTAAAGAGTGCTGTGAAGTTCATCAATAACTTTGAGAAAACAGCCTCCGACATCGCCATCTCCAACGGTTACGACTACGTAGTTTGCGGCCATATTCATCAGCCGGAACTTCGCGAAATCACGAATAACGAAGGCAGCGTTACCTACCTTAACTCCGGCGACTGGATCGAAAACCTAACGGCTTTAGAGTATGACAAAGGTGCCTGGAGACTCTACAAATTCCGGGAGAACCTGGATGCAGTGGTAATGGATATGGAAGAGGAACTTGTGCCGACCAATATACAGCTGTTCCAGAGCCTGATGGTCGAATTTAACCTGAAATCAGCTTGAGAATATTATACGCCATTCAGGGCACCGGTAATGGTCACCTTACCCGTGCCCTGGACATTTTGCCTGCCCTACAAAAGCGCGGAGAAGTGGACATAGTGGTAAGCGGCAGCCAGGTAGACCTGAGTTTGCCCTATCCTGTAAAGTATAGATTGAAAGGACTTGGTTTTGTTTTTGGGAAGAACGGCGGCGTAGACTTTTACAGGACATTTGTAAAGGCAAACTCACGGGCCTTTTACAAAGAAACATGCCAGCTCCCGGTAAACGAGTATGACCTGGTGATATCTGACTTTGAGCCTGTAACGGCCTGGGCCTGTATGCGTGCAAAAAAACACTGCGTGGGGCTGAGCAACCAGGTGGCGGTGCTAAACCAAAACGTGCCCAAGCCAAAAGAGACAGACCACATGGGTAAGTTTATACTTAAGAATTACGCCCCTACCACAGCACAGTATGGTTTCCACTTTGATAGGTTTGACGACACCATCTTTACCCCGATCATACGCAAGCAGGTGCGGGAACTGGAGGTAAGCAACCAAGGGCACTACACCGTATACTTACCCGCGCACGACGATCATAAAATCATAAACAAACTCTCCCGCTTCAAAAGCGTGGAGTGGCAGGTTTTCTCCAAACACAACAAGCAGCCGTTCCGGCATGAGAACATTTCGGTACAACCCATTCACAATGATGCTTTCCTGCAAAGTATGGCCTCATCGGCAGGGGTGCTTTGCGCTGCAGGATTCGGCACGCCGTCAGAAGTTTTATACTTGCAAAAGAAGCTGCTGGTAGTGCCTATGAAAAACCAGTATGAGCAGGTTTGCAACGCAGCCGCTTTAAAGCACATGGGAGTAGCAACAATTAAAAGCCTTAAGAAAAAACACCTGCCCAAGATACATGAGTGGCTGGTACATGGCGAGCCGATACGGGTGCATTACCCTGATGAGACAGATGCCATTGTAGCACGTATAGTGCAGGAAAACATATAAGTATAAAGTATAGCTTTCGTGCAGCAGGAGCCGCTTCTGCTGCTTTTCATATGACACACAATAGCACAGCAAAAGTACAGGATCAGCCTGTATTGAACAGATCGGACTTCGGTGAGAACTTTGCGTGGGGAGTTGCCACAGCAGCTTACCAGATAGAAGGGGCACACGACACAGCAGACAAAGGCGCCTCTATCTGGGATGTTTTCACGGACAAAAGAGGTAAGGTAAAGCAAAACCACCACGGTAAAATTGCCTGCGACTTTTTTAACCGCTACCCCGACGACCTGATGCTGATGCAGGAAATGGGCATCCCGAACTTTCGCTTCTCGCTTTCATGGTCACGCCTGATGCCTGCCGGTACAGGTAAAGTCAGTCAGCAAGGGATAGACTATTACAACCGCCTGATAGACCATTGCCTGGAGTTGGGTATAACGCCCTGGGTAACCTTGTACCATTGGGATTTACCGCATGAGCTGGAGAAAATAGGCGGCTGGCCAAACCGCGACATCGTCAGCTGGTTCAGTGAATATGCTGCGCTGTGTGCCAACTCCTTCGGCGATCGGGTAAACCATTGGATGGTGCTGAACGAGCCGATGGTGTTTACCGGTGCCGGTTACTTTTTGGGTGTTCATGCACCGGGCCGCAGAGGCTTTGGTTCGTTTATTCCTGCGGTGCACCACACCGCCCTTTGCCAGGCCGAGGGTGGCCGCATTTTAAAAAGTATACTCCCCAATGCAGAGGTAGGCACCACCATTTCCTGCTCTCATGTAGAACCCCTGCGCCAATGCGAAAAGGACATAAAGGCAGCACAACGAGTTGATGCACTGCTTAACCGCTTATTTCTGGAGCCTGCTCTTGGCCTAGGTTACCCCCTGGACGACCTGAAATTTATGCGCCGCATTGAAAAGTACATGAAACCCAACGATGAAGCACTGCTGCAGTTTGACTTCGATTTTATAGGTATACAGAACTATACCCGCGAAATAGTTAAGTACTCGTTCTGGACACCATTTCTGCAGGCCAACCTGGTGCCGGCAAAAAAGAGAAACGTGCCTTATACCCTCATGAACTGGGAAGTATACCCGAAGGGCATCTACCACCTGCTGCACAAGTACAGCCAATATAAAAACATCAAAAAGCTGCTCATTACAGAGAATGGTGCCGCCTTTGCTGATGAGCTAAAAGACGGGCAGGTAAATGACCAGGAGCGTGTAGTTTTTTTGCAGCGCTACCTGCAACAGGTACTGCGTGCCAAACAGGAAGGTGCCAACGTGCATGGCTATTTCGTGTGGTCTTTCCTGGACAACTTTGAATGGGCAGAAGGCTACGATCCCCGCTTTGGTTTGGTACATGTAGACTATGAGACGCAGCAACGTACCATTAAAAACTCCGGACTTTGGTATCGAAACTTCCTGATGAACAAAATCAAATAACTAATAAAGCAATGTAAGATGACATTATCTGTACTGCTATAACAGTTATTTGATTTTGTAAGCGTTTTGTTAAAGGTCAATATCAATTCTGATCTCCTGAAATACAACCACACCATTGCCAGATATTCTGATAGATTTATAAGTATAAACACACTAAACATCTAGTGCTGAGGATGATGCATTATTATCACTGCTCTGGCTTGTACTTGTATAGTTTTACCGGCGGTATATACTTTACCCTCTTCCTCTATTCTGCTTTCGTTTGTATCTAGTACTTTAGTCCATTGGTCGCCATACTTTTTAGGTGGTAGTTTAAAGGATAATGGCTCTGAGTGTGCATTAAACATCACATAGAAATTATCATCTACAATTTGCTTCCCCACTTGGTTTAGCGACCTTATACCACGGCCGTTCAGGAACACTGCCAGCGACTTTGCATAATCATGATTCCAGTTCTCTTCGGTCATTTCGTTACCGCTGGGCAAAAACCAAGCAATATCCTCTAGCCCTACACCTTTGATCGGCTGTCCTTGAAACCAGCGGCGGCGGCAAAACACAGGATGCTTTTTTCTAAAGTCGATAAGGCTTTTAGTAAAATTCAAAAGCTCATTATCAGCTTTATTCCAGTCTATCCACGAAATTTCGTTATCCTGGCAGTAGGCATTATTGTTACCATGCTGTGTGCGGCTTAACTCGTCTCCGGCCACCAGCATCGGCACCCCCTGCGATAAAAATAAAGTTGTCAGGAAATTTCTCTTTTGTCTGTTTCGCAGGGCAATAATTGAATCATCATCGGTTGGCCCCTCTTCCCCACAGTTCCAGGAGCGGTTATGGCTTTCACCGTCGTTGTTATCCTCGCCGTTTTCTTCGTTATGCTTCTCATTATAGCTAACCAGGTCGTGCAGGGTAAAGCCGTCATGGGCCGTTACAAAATTTATACTTGCCGTGGGGTTACGGGAGTCGTCGCGGTACAGGTCTGAGCTGCCGGTAAAACGCTCTGCAAACTCTCCTAGCATACTGTGTTCTCCGCGCCAGTAATCACGCACGCAGTCACGATATTTACCATTCCACTCGGCCCAACCCGGAGGAAAATTACCTACCTGATAGCCGCCTTCACCTACATCCCAAGGTTCCGCAATCAACTTTACCTGGGAGATAACCGGGTCCTGATGGATGATATCGAAGAAAGAGCCTAGATGATCTACTTCATGTAACTCTCTGGCCAACGCAGAAGCCAAGTCAAACCTGAAGCCATCGATGTGCATTTCAGTTATCCAGTAGCGTAAACTATCCATGATCAGGCGAAGCACGCTTGGCATCATGGCGTTCAGGGTGTTGCCTGTGCCAGTGTAATCCATATAATAGCGTTTTTCTTCTTCTACCAGCCTGTAGTAAGATGCATTATCGATACCCCGGAATGATATGGTTGGCCCCATGTGGTTACCCTCTGCCGTATGGTTATAAACTACATCAAGTATAACTTCAATACCCGCTTTGTGCAGCTCTTTTACCATGTTCTTAAATTCTGTTACCTGCTGCCCCTGTACCCCATTTGCGGAGTAGCGTACATCGGGCGCGAAATACCCAATAGTATTATAACCCCAATAGTTGGTTAACCCTATATCCTGTAAATGTCGGTCTGTAACAAAGTGGTGCACGGGCATCAGTTCTATGGCAGTGATACCAAGCTCCTGCAGGTATTTTATAGTTACGGGATGTGCAATGCCAGCATAAGTACCTCGTATTTCCTCCGGTATATCAGGGTGCGTCTGGGTTAGTCCTTTTACATGCGCCTCATAAATAATGGACTGGTGATACGGTATTTTCGGCCCCTGTACACCTTCCCAATCAAAAGCAGAATCGATGACCACGCATTTAGGTAAGTAAGGGCCGCTATCTGCTTCGCTGTAGCTCAGGTCTTCATCGGAGTCTCCCATCGCATAACCAAACAGCGAATCGTCCCAGGAGATGGTACCTGCAATGGCTTTGGCATATGGGTCTATGAGTAGTTTATTGGGGTTAAAGCGATGTCCATTCTCAGGATCATAAGGTCCGTGAACGCGGTAGCCGTAAAGCTGCCCTGGCTTTACATCAGGTAGGTAAGCATGCCATACATGATGGGTCCGCTCCTGCAGTTTTACCTGCTCCGAAGCCTCTTTGCTCTCTTTAGAGTCAAAAAGGCAAAGTATAACCTCATTAGCGTTTTCTGCATACAGTGCAAAATTAACTCCTTTACCATCCCAAGTGGCTCCTAGCGGAAAAGGGTTGCCAGGGTATTTTGTTAAACTCATAGGTTTGTTTCAGAATTGTGTCAGAATATTACTGACTTGTACAGTTAAGATTCTGCATTTACGCAAAGCACAAAAAAAAGGAGACTTTCAATTTTACCGTACGCCTGCATTAGCATTTTATCCATAAGCCACACTTAACCGGCAAGAATGTACAGTTTATACTTTTAGATAATTGCCAATACATATGTTTGATGATGGGATAAGCAGAGTCCGGCGATTTACAATATACAATTCATTATAGCTGTGGAAAGCTACAGTAAGAACAAAAAAACAGACTGCTCAACTAAATTCAGTTAGTACAACCGGCACAGGCTCTGAGTTTTCCCACTGGATTTGTTATCGAGTTAACTCTTACTTAACAGGGATTTATGAATACCTATTTTGGGGTATTGGAGTGATCATCGTATTACTCTAACTTTGATAGTTAATTCTTCAGATTCAAAACTTACAACTAGTATTTGTAGGCTTTGAAAACAAAACTCTAACCCAATCTTCACCCTAATTAAGCTTTATGCAAAAAAATCTACTCACCCTTGTGCTCTGTTTCCTGGGACTTGCGGTACAAGCGCAGCTAACTGCTCCTAGCCAAGATCACATCCTTCGATTCAGTAACAGTGCCGTATTTGCGCCAATCGATCCAAAGCTAAACCTTGGGTCAGAGTTTACTATGGCGGCTTGGGTATACCCTACAGCACGGCAGCCTTATGGTTTTATTATGGGTAAACCTAACACAGATCGTAGTGCTGATCCTTATATGACTTACATGCTCGGTTGGGATAGTAACGGAGATAAGGTGGAATTTGTGCAAACCACTGGTGCTGCTGGTACTTACAATGCTATAATGTCTCCAGAAGCGATACCATTAAATAGCTGGACACACGTAGCAGCAACATTGGGTAATGGTACTATGCGCCTGTATGTAAATGGCCAGCTGGTTGGGAGCATGGCAAGCCCAGGAGCACCACAGGTTAACAACGTGCCTTTTGGTATTGGTGGCGGTGTAGATAAAGGCAACTACTGCTGTGGCTCCAACGCGTACATTAAACAGGCTGGCGTATGGAACAAAGTCTTAACCGCTACAGAAATAGCAGGAGTGGCACAAGCAATACCAGCACCCAGCGCTACAGGTCTGGTTGCCTTCTGGAAGTTAGACGAAGGTAGTGGTCAGGTTGCCCAAGATTTATCCAATAACCAATTACATGCTACCCTGGGCACTGCACCTACTACCGATAACAACGATCCTGTTTGGGTTGATAATTTTTATTTCTCAAATGAGCCTTTCTTTAACGTGAAGGCTACTACCATATCGCCAGCTCTTCCGCATGCTCTGGAAGATATGTATCCATTTGACATCAACCAGGATGGAAGAGTTGAGTTTATAACTGTTTCAATTTCCTGGCCTCCAACTCCTTACCCTGGTACTTTCAGACCATTTCAGGTACTTGGCACTAATGCTGATTTAACTGTATCAAACCAAACCTCAACCTATTTTAAAGAGGCAGTGCAGATGGTGCATCCAAGGCATATGGCTATGGCTGATTTTGATAACAATGGCAAAATGGACATTATCGCCATCGGACATGGGACTGATGTTCACCCATTTCCGGGTGAGCAAAGCCTATTGCTATTCGGGCAAGCTGACGGCTCACTTAAAAATGTAACGGCTACCAACCTGCCACAGGCGATTGATTTTACGCACCATGTTTCTATAGGAGATATTGATGGCGACGGCGACATAGACATTTACATGGCTAACATTGGAGGAGGCCACAATAGTCCACGCTTTTACTTAAACAATGGCAGTGGTGTATTTACTGTTGGCACAAATAACTTGCCAGCTCAAGTATCAGATAAAAGCAATGGTGTTTATACTTCCAGCGCACTAGCTGACCTGGATGGTGACGGTGACCTGGACCTTTTTTTGGGAGGCGATGAACGAACCCCCAGTAACTTGGTATTGCTGAACAATGGCAGCGGCATTTTTACTATAAAGCAGCATGCTGCCGATAAAAAATTACTCGCAGCAAATTGGATCACAATTGCCTTATCTGTAGCGGACTTTGACGGTGACGGTGACCTGGATGTTATCACGTCCAATACTCCGGGCGAGCCTTTCTATAAAGGTGCTTTCCTGCAGTTGTTGCTGAACGATGGCAAGGGAAACTTTACCGACGCCTCCGATCGGATTACACAGCAATTCTCTTCAGAAGGCTGGGTAAAATGGGTAGATGCTACTGACCTGAACAATGATGGCATTCTGGACCTGGTACTAAGCAGCAATGGGGGCACCAACAACAGTATTTTTATTGGTGTTGGCAACGCACGCTTCAAGCAGGCTCCTATCATGCTGCCACCTTCTGATGGCCCTTTAAGGGCTACAGATGTAGATGGTGACGGCGATCAGGATCTGGTATCTGTAGCTGGAAATACAGCTTATGTAGCTGAGAACGTTCAACCACTAGCCTTATCTACTGCACCGTTAAACATACTTGGTACAATTAACCTCTGTGAGGGATCTACCGATGGTCCTTTGCTAAGTACAACAAGTAACCCCAACTACACTTATACCTGGCTTAAAGATGATCAACCGATTGAGAATGCAACCACATCAAGTTACAAAGTAACTGCCCCAGGCAAATACCAGGTTGTAACTAAAAACCTCGATTACCCAAGTATAACCAGCCTTGCTGCCACCGTAGTTACTGCTGCTTTACCAGTTGCAACAATTTCGCAATCAGGCAATCTTTTAACTGCAAGTGAGGGGACATCTTACAAATGGTATAAAGATGAGGTTTTGCTAAACCACACGGCAAGAACTTATACACCAACAGTTCCTGGAAATTACAAGGTAGAAGTTTCAAATGCTGCCGGCTGTAGCGCCCTGTCTCAAAGCTACGCCATCACCCTTACAGCCTTGCAGGAAGAGATAATTGTAAAGCATACACAGGTATTTCCAAACCCAACGGCCTCAAAAGTTAACGTTCAGGCAGGCGGGCCATATGTAGGCAAAATAACTGCTTCTCTTGTTAACAGTAACGGAAAGGTGCTTCAGAAAAAACAGCTAAAAAAGAGCGGAGACTTAGATTTTTCATTTGAAGTTGGCAAATATGCCGGTCAACTGTTTTATATACTGCTGGAAACTGAAACTGGCGTAACATCTTTTAAAGTATTGAAGCAAGAAAGGTAAATGCTACCTAAGTGTTCCTAAAATCCAGAGGATTATCACAAGATTCATTAAACAGTAGAAGCCGCTAGTTTTTAAAAGCTAGCGGCTTCTTTATTAACTTAGAAATTAACCTAAGCAGCTTTAGCCAGTAGTTTACAGAGCTATCAAGTTATTTACTTTACTCAGATTTAAATCCTAAAGTATGACCGAAGTTATGGCAATGCCAACATGCAGTTTACTTTAAATAAAGGAGACCGCCTGCAGGTGGAAATGTTCTCTTTGGATAAACCAGTCTACAATTTCTGATTTGCCCTAATGAACCAGCAAAATTCCAGCGGCGGACCTTTTGAAAGTACACCCGCCAATGCACCAGGTAATATTTCAGGCGGGGCAATTGGGTATTTTTTAGCCTCTTCAGTAACAGTGATTGAGCAGGTAGCAGAGTAAAAAAAGTATAAGGGCCACACTACAGATGTAGTATAGCCCTTATACTTTATATTGTGTTAAGATTAGGCTACTGAGGTAATTCTATTACATACTCCTTGCCCTGCGGCACAGTAAGCTTATAATCTTTGATCCAGGGGTTATAAAGGCGTAAAGTCTTATAATTAGTACCCTGCTCCAGTGCAAACGCCGGCAGATCTTTTATACTTTCGGTAACGACTAAAGGCTTGGAAGGCAGCGGCTTGTAACCATGCTCTTCTGCAAGTTCAAAGCCATACTTTTGCGGGTTGCCCAGCACCTCTTTCAGTGCCAGAATTCGGAAGATATAACGAGAGGTTTCGTCGTTCATGTAAAGGTCATAGAATGAGCTTACCCCTTGCCTCTCCAGTGCACGCGCCAAACCTCCCATGCCACGGTTATAAGAGGCCGCTGCATTAGTCCAGGAGCCAAAGCGTTTCTTAGCTGATTTAAGATATCTGATAGCTGCCAGCGTAGACTTCTGCACATGAAAGCGTTCGTCTACCTCTCCGTTTACAACCAGCCCATAGCCACGGGCAGTATCCGGCATAAGTTGCCAGAAGCCTGCTGCGCCAGCTGGTGATGTAACATGCCCGAAAAGGCTTTCGGCCAATGCTAAGTACACAAAATCTTCTGGTATATCATGCTCCTTTAGCATCGCCTTAATTTCAGGCACATAACGCTGCATTCGCTTTAGCCCTAGCAAGGTGGTTGCATGCAAATAAGAGTTTACGAGCAATTCACGGTCTAAGCGCTCAGCCACATCGGGCACATGCAGCGGCACAGGCTCTCCGGCAAAACTCATGGCTGTTGGGAGAGGTGGTGGCGCAAAAACTTTACTATCGGATCTTCTCTCAGTGTTTCCATCAGCCATATCAGTTCCGAACTGCGCCTGCTGCTGGCTGCAAAGCTGCATCGCAATTAAAATAATTACCGTTACCCACACGTATTTCCAAATCTGCTGTGCCATACTTTAGTCCTTTCCTGTTTGTTCCCACGTATTCAGAATAACTGTCTTTACCCTGACTTAGTCTTTAAGTTAAGGAAAAATTACACGGTAATATAGCCATTCACCAAATTCTGGTAGTATAATAACATGATTTACTGATAGATTACAAATTTTAGCAGTTCATCTTAATCTCTCACACCTGTTAAAGTATAAATTCAGTTGTGGTGCTGGTTCGTTCAGTCTAGATAAGTTCAAGTGTTATGAAAGTGATATTTGTGGTTACGTTAATCTAAATTAAACTCTGATTCCAGAACATGGCTCTGATACAAAAGTCCTCGCTGAATACTTTTCTGCGCACCCACGTTTAAAGAGGAAATGTACACCCTTCGCCACCTCCTATTTAAAGGCATTGGCCTATTATATTTGCTCCTGCTAACTCTTGGCTGTGCAAGAAAAAGCTTTTACAACGAAACTCCCGTTACCGATCCAGTTACTTACAAACAGTTAAAACAAACACCTGTGACTATAGATAGTGTGACAGTACAGGCTGGTGCACATTACAAGCGTGGCCCTATTTACCGCTTTTTCTGGGGTAGGCGCCACCGCGATGCCTGGACAACACCCATACACGTGCCGGTTTTAGATCTGGATACAACACATGGTGGACTAACAGTAGAAAAGATAGGTGGAGGCATGCAAACTATAAATGCTACCATGGGAGCAGGAAACGGACTTGTATACTCACTTCGAACAGTAGATAAACGACCCGAAATAAAACTACCGGCATTAGCTCGCAAAACTCTACTTGCAGATTTGGTACGCGACCAGACATCTGCGCTGCACCCTTATGCGCCACTGGTGGTGGCTCCCCTAGCCAAGGCGGCAAATGTGCCTACGCCCACACCGTGGCTTGTGTATATAAAGCCTAACGAAGAGCAATTAGGGAAACACAAAGAATTACTTAGCGACAGGCTTTACATGCTGGAAGAAAAATTTACAGACGAAAGAGGTCTGATCGGTGATCTTTCAGAAGGCCATGATATTATCAGTACTAAAAAAATGCTCACCAACCGCTTTACCCACCACAACCATTTTATAGACAAAACAGCTTATTCCAAAGCCAGGCTCCTAGACCTGTTAATAGGTGATCGCGACCGACATGAGGGCCAATGGAACTGGGCTGTATTTAAAACCTCTGGCCACTATTTATACTATCCCATACCTAAAGACAGAGACAACGCATTTTTTCGGTTTGATGATGGCCTGCTTTCCTGGTTGCTGAGCCGTAAGTGGGCAAACCGCAAGTTCAAAACCTTTGACGAAGATTTTACAGATATAAAGGCACTGATGATCAAGTCGGAGTTTTTAGATACACGGATTTTAGCTGGAGTAACAGCACAGCAATATGATTCCATTGCTCAGTTAATGCAAAAAGAGATAAGCGATGAGGTGATACAGCAGGCAGTACAGAAACTGCCACCAACATTATACGCGCAGCAGGGAGAGCGGCTGGAAAATGACCTTAGAAGTAGAAGAAATGAGCTACATAAGGCTGCCAGAAAATTTTATGAAGTGCTGGCAAAAAAGCCACTGATTATTGGTACAGACAAAGAAGAAATTTTTGAGGTCAAACGCCTAAACGACAATTATACAGAGGTAACTGTTCGCAGTGCAACTGATGGCAATGTAACTTTTAGGAGAACATTTTATAGAGGGGAGACACATGAAATTACACTACACGGACTATGCGGGAACGACGTATTTAATATAAGTGGTCAGGTAAAAAAAGGATTAAAAGTTATTATTATGCCTGGATTAGGAGAAAATAAAATTGAGGATAACTCACTTGTACGAGGACAGAAAAGAAACACAGTGGTGGTGACTTCAGTTAAGACTCTTAATAAACTGTAAATTTATTCCCAAAGTATAAATTAAGTGGTTTGTTGATTGTGGCTTCATTGCTTTATAAAGCAGGATTAAGTTCTTTAAATAAAAGGGGCTGAGTTTTAACTCAGCCCCTTTCCATGTTTATACTCAAAGGTAAAACTATTTATTTACCTGCTGTCCCGGGTGGTAAGTAGCTTTGGCACGTTTTTCCACATCCTCGCGGTAGTAAGCCACATCCTTAAATTTTACGTCAGCATAGCGCTGTGCCTGATCATCGAAGTGCGGAGAATTAGGGTCGCCGCTCTGGCCACCGGCAAGTATACTTTTGGCCTTTACCTTATCTCCGAACTCTACTACGGCTACAAAGCTGTTGCCAGAGGTGCCGTAAAGGCGCTTGGTGTTGTAGCTATTGGCACCATAAGAGGCCAGTGCTCCCCAGTTACCAGAGGCCATACCAATTGGCAGACTAGGCAGGTTATCGTTGAAAGGCTGCTTTATCTCGCCGTTGATTCGCTGGAAACGGTTGATCTCGCCCCACGGTGTGTTCCACTTTCCAAAGTCCTGCTCCAACTGGGCAACCGTCTGGCTGAAGATATCTAAACGCTCCTGCTCCGGTGCCTGCTTGGTGTAGTACTCAAAGCGTTCCATCAGGTTAAGACCTTTTGGAGCGCTGCCTTTACGCAGCAGGTTAGTAGCATAAAAATGCGCCAGAGACATAGCCACAGATTCTTTAGAAACAGCATAATTCCAGTTACGCATCACCTCTATGGCAGCCTTAAGTTTAGGATCTGTTGGTTTTTGCTTGTCGTAGGCTTTCACCAGCCCTGGTATCAGCACCTCAAAACCCGGTAAGTATGGATCATAGGCTAGTTCTATGAGCTTATCTAAAGTTAAATTCTCAGCTTTTTCGAGCAAACGAATGGCATGAACTCCTCTGTAGTTTTCAGGGGATGGCGCCATATACTTTGGATAATCTTCTGGCTTAGGGCTATACTCGCCGGCAGCTGTGTATGGTGTAGAGTTACAGTTCTGAATCCAGCCGGTTGGTGGGTTTATAATTCTGATTGTCTCCTCCAGCGGATGAAGTCCGTTCCAGTCTGTTTTTGGGTCGCTGCCATCAACTGGTTTGCTATAGTCTAAGGAGTTGTCGCGCACCGGAAAGAAGTTGCCGTGGTAGTAGGCAATATTTCCGTCGGCATCAGCATATACAGTACCGTTAGAGGAGTTGGTGCGGATCTTCATCATCTCGTTAAACTCCTTGAGGTTGCTTTTCTTGGTACGGGTATATGACTGGATCAATGCATCAACCGGCTTCCACATCAGAGCAGTGGCTACCCACTTGTCGCCATTTTTGTGAGTGATAGGGCCGTGATGGGTGCGATAGGTAGTAAAAGTTTTTTCCTTCAGCTCATCGCCAACTTTGTAAGCCAGCTTTACTTCTGCAGTTTCTACAGGGCGCAATTCAGAGCCATACTTATAGTATAGTTTGCCACCCTGCTTCACAATGGTTTCTTCAAACTCATCTATCACATCGGCATAAGCTGAAGTATGCATCCAGCCGGTTTTCTCATTAAAGCCCTGGTATATGAAGAACTGTCCCCAGGTAACGGCACCATAGGCATTCAGCCCCTCCTCGCTCACAGCATGCACCTCACCCCGGAAGAAGAACGAAGTATGCGGGTTGATCAGGAGCATGGCATTACCAGAAGCCGTGCGCTTACCAGATATTGAAAAACCGTTCGAGCCTTTTGGTTCTTCCAGCAGTCCAGGCCTAACCAGGCCGCTGCCGTAGCTGTTCAATCCAAGCGATTTATCGTGCTCATAAAATGCCTTGATACGCTCTGCTGAAACGCTTTCGATATCGCCACCAATAGAGCCTTCACTGAAGTACATCGGCATCCAAGGTTCAAAGCGTGTCAGGAGTTTTGGCTTCACCTCCGGGTGCGTATGCAGGTAATAGTTAATGCCATCTGCAAAGGCCTGGCAGAGCTCCTTTAACCACTGTGGGCTGCTTTCATATTGAGCAATGGCCTCTTCTTTGGTCATGTACAGCCTGGCGCGCAAATCGCTGTAGAGCATCTCCTCCCCTTCTACTTCTGCCAATCGGCCAATAGCCCATGTATAGTTTCGCTCCACACGGTTAAAATCGTCTTCACATTGTGCGTACAATAGTCCGAAAACAGCATCTGCATCTGTTTTACCGTATACATGCGGCACGCCAAAATCATCACGGATAATTGTTACGCGTGCCGCCTGCACTTCCCAGCGGGTAACCTCAGAGTTAGAGGCAACTTTTGCCTGCTGTGTGCAGGAAAACAGCAGTGTTACGAACAGCAGCAGTCGAATAGGGTATCTGAAAAGGTATCTCATAAGTTTTGAAAAGGAGTATGAAACGGAGCATCAATTTAGGGAGATTTATCAGAAGATGCTCAGATATGTTACCATACCCACTCAAAGTATAAAGTATACTTTTGTTTTCTTGTCTTCAGAGATATGTAGTTTAATGCAGGTATCTGTTCTGATTTTTATTTAAATTAGTAAAGCAAACCATACTTCTATGAAACGAATATTCGCAGTACTTATACTTGCAGCTACAACGCTGTCTGCCTCGGCACAACAAACGCAGAAGCCACCTCTGCACGGTAAAAACTGGATGGCCATTACCGGAAAACCACTGGCAGCCACAGCCGGCGCCATAACCTTCCAGAAAGGCGGTAATGCCGTGGATGCAGCCTGTGCCATGCTGGCTGCTACCTGCACCATGTGGGACGTGCTAAGCTGGGGCGGCGAAACACAGGCGCTTATCTACAATCCTAAAACGAAAAAGGTAATTGCCATAAATGCAATGGGCGTAGCCCCAACTGGAGCAACAGCTAAGTTCTTTAAAAACAAAGGCTACAACTTCCCGCCAGAAAATGGCCCACTGGCAGCTACCACTCCCGGCACTCCCGGTGGAATTATGTACATGCTGGCAAACTACGGTACCCTGAGCCTGGAAGAGGTACTGGCACCTGCTATGGAAATGGCAGCCGGTTACCCAATGGAGGCTCAGACAGCAAATAGCATCGAAAGAAACAAAGAGCTGATAAAGCAGTGGCCTTACAGCAAAAAGGTGTTCCTGACACACCTCGGCGAAGAACGGGAGGCCCCCAATGCAGGTGAGATATTTGTGCAGAAAGACCTGCTGCAGACATTAACCAAAATGGTAGAGGCCGAAAGAGCAGCTTTAAAGCAAGGCAAAAGCCGCAAAGATGCCATCATGGCTGCCTATGATCGCTTCTATAAAGGTGATATTGCTGAAGAGTTTGTGCGTGGCTCCAAAGAACAAGGTGGCTTAATTACGATGAAGGACCTGGCTAACTGGAAACCGATTGAAGAGGAACCGCTTAAGGTAAATTACAAAGGCGTAGACGTATACAAATTGCAGCAATGGACGCAGGGGCCAAGTATGTTGCAGGCGCTGAACATCCTGGAAAACTTTGACCTAAAAGGGATGGGCTACAACAGCACACGCTATATCCATACTGTTTACCAGGCCATGAGTCTTGCCTTTGCCGACCGCGATTTTTATTACGGCGATTCATACGTTGCACCTGAAGAGCCTATGAAAGGACTGCTGAGCAAGGAATACGCAAGGCAACGTGCCAGCCTGATCGGCTACGACAAAAACGATCCGAACATTGGCCCCGGTGATCCATATCCTTTTGAAGGCAAGAAGAACCCATACTTAAAACTACTAAAGCAACGTGGCTACGAACCAGATACCACCCGCCGTAACTTTGCCCCTACACACGACCAACGCACTGGCTCCTCTTCTGTGGATGAAGAGTACCAGGACAGGCTTTGGAGAGGCACCACCACGGTAGAGGCTGCTGATAAAGAAGGGTGGGTAGTCTCGATTACACCGAGTGGTGGTTGGCTGCCAGCTGTTATTGCAGGAAACACCGGAATAGGAATGAGCCAGCGCATGCAGAGCTTCGTGCTAGACCCAGCGCTTAATCCGTTTAATGTAGTAGAGCCTGGCAAAAGACCCCGTGTAACGTTAACGCCTTCTATGGCTCTGAAAGATGGTAAACCGTTTGTATCTTTTGCCGTGCAGGGCGGCGATACGCAGGAGCAGAATCTGCTGCAGTTCTTTTTGAACATGGTGGAGTTTAACATGACAGCACAACAAGCTGCAGAGGCGGCCAACATCAATACAAACCAGCTATGGCTATCGCTGGGTGGCACTAAAACCGATGACCGCAAACCAAAGCCGGGACATATACTATTGCACAGCAGCACACCGGAAGCCGTACGCAACGAACTGAAGAAAATGGGCTATACGCTAAGCTTTAGTGACCGCACCAGCGGGCCTATCAATGCTATTTATTTCGACTGGAAACATAATAGTTTGTGGGGCGGCTCCAGCAACCACGGCGAAGATTATGGAATTGGGTGGTAAGCCTTTAAATGATAAAACAGAAGAGCCTTTAGCATAAACTAAAGGCTCTTCTGTTTTCAAAAGTATACATTTATACTTTACCCGACTTTCACTACTACCTTCCCTACTGTTTTGCCTTGCTGGAAAAGATGGATCGCCTGGTGCATTTGATCAAAAGTATAAACATGACCTATATGCTGTGGCTTAAGCTGCAGCGCCTGCAAACTATGAAGCAACTGATGCATCATATCGGTCTGCTCGTATAAATAAATCAGGTTAAAGCCCATCAGCGACTTATTTTCAGTGGGCAGGCGCAGCGGGTCTATTTTAGGGCGCCTTAAAAACTTCCAGATAAGCTTGGGGTAATTGGGTTTGTTGCCGTGGCTGGTGAAGCTGGCGTTGCCATAAACTACCATTCTACCCATCGGTGCCATCGCATTCCAACCCTGTTTCAGTATGCTGCCACCAATACACTCCATAATCAGGTTTAGCGGACGGCCATGCAATGCCTGCTGTAGCTTTGCCGGAAAATCTGCACCACGAAGTATAACGGCATCATAAGCCTCTTCTTGTTTGAGAAAATCCACTTTGTTCCCCTGCCCTACAGTGCCTATAGTATAGGCGCCATACTTTTTACAGATGCGGTTCGCCAGTATGCCCACACCACCTGCCGCACTGTGTATCAGCACCGACATGCCTACTTTCAGGTTTCCAAGCTCTGTTAAAGCGTAGTAGGCTGTTAAGCCCTGCACCAAAAAGCCGGCACCTTCTTCAAAGCTCCAGCTATCAGGTAACGGAATAATATAGCGGTGGTTGATGTTGATGTGCGACACATAGCCGCCAAACTTAGTGGCTCCCATTACCCTGTCACCAACCTTCCAATCGGTAACTTCTTCGCCTACTGCCATTACTACACCAGAAAACTCCAACCCAGGAATAAACGAACCTTTGGGTGTAGCGCTGTAAAGCCCCTGAATGGCAAAAATATCGGCAAAGTTAAGTCCGACTGCTCTTACCTCCACGCATACTTCGTCTGGGTTGGGCTGCTCTAGTGTTTCGGTTTGTAGTTTCAGGTCTTTTATAGCGCCTGCTTTATGAATGCGGTATACCTGGCGTTCGATCATCGGAAAAATTTCAGTTTTAGACTATAGCAAAACGTGCCAATATACAACATGTTCCGGCATGATGTATACTGGCACGTTGCCTGCAGCCCTACAAAAATGCTTGCCTACTTCATTCCATTCTCATCGCCTTCCTTGGCATCGTCGTTGGATACTTTTTTGGTGCGGCGTGGTTTGGCCTTGGCATCCTGCTTGCCAAACTGATAGTTAAAGCCTAGCCTTACCTGTCGCATATTTAAGCTTAAAGCGTTAGTCTGGTTCAGCACAAGTACATTTTCAGAATTGTATGTATTGATGATACGCTCCCGGGTTACGTATTTATTAAAAGGGTTATTAAAGCCTAAGGTTATACTTCCTTTCTTGTTCAGGATTTCCTTTCTTACTGCAAAATTGTAGGTGGCATAGGGTAATACTTTACCCTGCAGCGTTACCTGCTCAGAGTTATAATCGCCAGCCATTTGTGCGCTAAAACCTTTATTGAAGTTGTAAGATACGTTTAGGTTGGCATTGTAAACGATTCCTGAATTAGACTGCTGCTGACCGCCACCTTTTATAGAAGCATAAAACAGGTTTACGTTGCTGCTAATCTTTGCCTTCTCTAAAAACTTGGTGCTGCCAGACAAACTAAGCCCATAGAAACTCTCCTGCCCCACATTACCGAAAGTAGTTGTTACCCTACCCACCGAGTCAGGGTTTGTGCCGCTGTATGGAGAGCTGAGCGACTGAATAGCATTGTTGGTTTGGCGCCAGTACAGGGATGCGTTTATTGTTGCCCCAGACTTGAAGAAAGTGCTGTAGCCAACTTCATAGGAGTCTGTCAGTTCTGCTTCCAGGTCCGGATTGCCACGTATCACATTCTTAGGATTGCTCACATTCTCGTAAGGGTTTAAGAGCGATAGCTGCGGCCGCTGGATGCGTTTAGAGTAGTTAAACTTGATTGTCTGGTTTTGCTTCAGGTTTCTCGAAATTGACAGGTTAGGGAAGAGATTGTGATACTCCTGCTCCACTCTTGTGCCGTTCGAAATAAAATCCCCATCTACCTGAGTATGCTCAAATCGCAATCCCATTTTCAGATTATACTCTTTCAGTTTAAGGCCATAAATAGCATAAGAAGAAAGCACATCTTGGTTATAGGAAAACACATCTGTTCTTTCCGGCTGCAGCACAAAAGGCGAAGAGGCAGGGCTTGCCACAAGAAAACGATAATCGCTTTCTGCATAACGCCAGATCGCTTTGGTGCCTATCTCTAAAGTTTGGGCTTTACTTAACGGATGTGTGTAGTCTGTCTGAACGGTAATTTCTTCATTGTAGGCATCGTTGTAGTTCTGCTCTTTCTGGGCCAACTGGTTGTCCAAGTAAAGGTCCATGAAGTTCTCGTTGTTGCGGGTGTTTCTGCTTAGCAACCCCAGCACCGAAAGCTCTTGCCCCGGCTTTTTAAAAGTCTTAGTATAGTCTAAGTTGATGTCGTAGTTAATTCCGTCAAACGCATTGCTACCTATTCGGGTATTCGTATTCTCCGAACCATCACCAAATCTGCTGTCGGATACTTGGATAGTTTTGAATGCAACATCAGGAACCGTCATGCGGATGCCAGCCGCCAGGTAGCTTGATTTGCTAAGGCCGTAATCTGCGCCAAACTGCAATAGTTTAGAGGTTGCCTGCCTGTTAGCATCTACAAATTGCGAACTACCAGAAACAGGCGTGCCCGGACCAAAAACCGAAACAATGATGTTTTTGCCGTGCATGTCGGCGAGGGCGTAACCCAATGTAGTGCTTAACCCAACCTTACCCTTCCGGTAGTTCAAGCCAACACTGGTGTTGCTGTTGATCGTGCCCAAGTTAGCGGAAACATTACCGGTTAAACCTTGTAAACCACTGTCTTTCTTAGTTATAATATTGATGATACCTGCTGTGCCTTCGGCATCATACTTGGCAGATGGGCTGGTAACCACCTCCACGGATTTGATCTGATTTGCTGGAATTTGTTGCAGAGCATCTGCTACACTGCTGGCTACTACGGCAGAGGGCTTGTTATTGATCAGTACCCTGATGTTTGAACTGCCTCTTAGTTGCAGGTTGCCTTCCAAGTCTACATTTAAACCGGGAACTTTGCGCATTACATCGGCTGCTGTAGCCCCGGGGGCGATATCTTTTTCTGCATTATAAACCATGCGGTCTACTTTATCTTCTATTAAAGGCTTTTCTCCGGTAACTGTTACCTCGCTTAATGCCTTACTGCTATACTTGAGAGAAACAACACCTACGGTTACATCAGCTTTACCCTGCTCCACAGCCACCGGATCAACAGTCATACTTTCATAGCCTACAAAGCTAATGGTAAGTTTATACTGCCCAGGGGCAATACCGGAGATGGTAAACCTGCCTTTGCTATCCGTTGTAGCGCCATCTACCACTTTGCCTATACTTTTGTTTACCAGTGCAATTGAGGCAAACTCTACTGGTGCCTTAGACTGCCCATCCTGAATGATGCCGCTTATTTTGCCATCGCCTTTAAGTGCAGGCTGAGAAACGGCTGGTGCATTGGTTGTAGTAGCAGGCTTGGGTGCCAAATTTTGGGCAAAAGAAGCCTGGGTAGCGAGCATGCCCGCTACAGCCATAAGTATAATTTTTTTCATAATTTAAGCTTAGATTGTAATGATTTTAAGACGTTGAGTATTACCGGACATAATATTCCTGTTATACAAAATCAGCTTCATGGCCATGCAGCAGCTTCTGTAAAAGCGTGTATAATAATTTTGATACTTGTATTTGCTTAGCTAAGTAGGTTTGTAAAAGGCATACCCACCCCTGCCCCTCCCAAAAGGGGATATCAACGTTACCTGCCTCTTTTCCTGACAGGAGCAGGAGTGGAGCCATTCACAAACAACTAATCTTATTTTTATTATAGCACGAAGGGTGCATGTGCTATACTTTGATGTTCTTGGTAAACTTTACACCTGCAACTGCTGCATATAAGATGCTCCTACAGGCACTTCATAGCCCTTAATGCACACCTGATGGCGCTCTATCTTGTCTATTCTGTTTTTGGCTATAATGTAAGAGCGGTGCACGCGCACAAACTTATCAGTTGGCAACATCTCTATGGCTTCGCTGATGGTCATGCGGGTAAGCAGCTTTTTATCTTCCAGCACAAAAGTCACATAATTGCCCGCAGCCTCTAAGTATAAAATATCATTAAAGTGCACTTTTACCTGCTCATAACCAGTCTTCAGGAACACGTAATCTTTAGCTAGATCTGCGCCATTACGCAGCAGGTATAGTTCCTGAGCTTTGTTGCAGGCTTTCACAAAGCGGGCCAGCGAAAAGGGCTTTAACAGGTAATCAATGGCATCTAACTCGAAGCTGGTAACAGCATGTTCTGTGTAGGCAGTTGTAAAGATAACCAAGGGCTTTTTCTGCAGGCTTGCAACAAACTCCAAACCAGTAATATCCGGCATTTTGATATCCAGAAAAACCAGGTCTACTTGCTCTTTTTGCAGGTACTCCAGCGCCTGAAATGCATCCGTAAAGCTGGCTACTAACTCTAAGTATGGAACCTTAGACGCTAGGGTACGCACTACCTCCAAAGCCAGTGGTTCATCATCTACTGCAATTGCCCTCATGCTCTCTTTGCTTGTTTACCTTCTTAAGTTACCAAATTTTTACTTACTGTTAACCTTGTTTCCTGTAAGTGGCGCTTATAATAAAGAGCATCTGAAGCCAACTGCTCTCTGCTAAACTTATAGTTGTACAGTAAGGTGAACAAAGTACTCTTCAGCAGTTTCTCTTATTATCAGTTCATGCTTTCCAGAATACAATAGCTCCAGGCGCTGCTTCACGTTAACCAACCCTACACCCGATTTGTCTTTTTCCGGGTCTTGCTCCTGCTTTGCATGTATGCTGTTATACACATCAAAGTATAATTTATCTCCTGCAGTATGCAGCGTTATCCTAATCCAGGATTTATGCTTCAGGCTAATACCATGTTTAAAGGCATTTTCTACGAAAGGGATCAGCAGCATAGGCGCTATAAACTTATCCGTTATAACATCCTGAATCTTGGTTTCTATGCTTATGTTAGGAGAAGCCGATGTACGAAGCGTTTGCAGCTCTATGAAGTTGCGCATGTACTCAATCTCACGAGACAGTAATATTTTTTGCTGATGATTTTCGTGCAACATAAAGCGCATCATGTCTCCCAGCATTTGAATACCCTGCGCCGTGCGTTCACTGTTTTCTTGCAGGGCTGTGCCGTAAAGCGTGTTTAGTGCGTTAAACAAAAAGTGCGGGTTTATCTGCGAGCGCAGAAAATCGAGGTTTGCGTTAGACCGGCCCAGCTCCTTCTTCAAAGTATAAACTTCTTCGGTTCCCTTTAGCTGGCGCTTGTAAAGTAGCCACACAGCAGGTGCCGTAATCACTAGTTGGAAGGCTGCGTTAAAAAAGCTTAACCCAAAGGCAGCGTCTTCGTGGTATAATAACGGCAAAAGTATAAAGGCTACAGGCAAGTATGCCAGCACCAGTATAAACGACACTTTTAAAGCATATGACCTGATCGGGTGCTTAGAGTTAAGTGATTTAGGAATAAGTGTGTAAAACGAGATGCAGTAAATAAGTATAGCACTCAACGACAAAATAGCCCATACTACTGTAATCTCCCTCCCAATATTCAGTACCATCAGTAGGAACACACTCACCATCCAGACAATAAAAGCTGTGAGGGCATCGCGGGTAATTATGCGGTACTTGGTTTGTATAATTGTTGAGTTTGATAAAAGGTAAAGACCTGCATGCTTTATAACAGAATAAAACCCGAACATGAGCAGCAGCCAGATAGTATACTTAAAGCTTCCCTGGAAAATGTAGTTGTACGCTTGCTCTACGCTTTCATACTTTACCAGCAGATAACCTTTAGAGTAAGTATCCAGCATACCCATAATAAAGCTTACAGCCGAGAAAGCGATTGCCAGCAGAAACAGGTTTAAGGTTAGCTTCTCCTTTTTTAAAATGCCCGGTAGCACTTTAAAATTTAACAGCAGGAAGCCCAGGTACAGCACCGTGTAGCGCAGCAGCTGCGGCCAGAAATAGTGTTTATAATAGTGATAGGTAACTCCTTCGTGCTTAAAGTCCCACTCGTTGGGACTATACGAAGTTGAAAGCGAGAATATGGCAAAAATGAAAATGGTAGTAGCTGCCCAAAACTCCACTTTAGTTATGCGGATCGGCTTCTCGAGAAAAGTTTGCATTGTCAGGTCGTTCATAAAACAATGATAAAGGAATGCGTTTTAGAAAAATAAAAAATGTGATGAAACGCTAATACTTTGTGACGGAATCATACTTACAAAAAGGAAGTGGTAACAAAGTCTATCACCAGGTCTTTGGGTTTAAATTGAATAACTCCGAAAAGCTTTGGCACCTCCTTCGTTTTTATTTCCTTTCTGTTATCGTAGATATTGGTATCGATCAGCAGGTGGTTGGGGTCTATACTTGCAGCAGTAGGTTTATCCGGTACAATAACAGTTAGCTGCTGCACACCTGACCGGATGTAATGTTTGCGTAAGTAGAGTGGTTTACTATTTTCCTGCTTCTGAGCGGCAAATATGCCAATTTCTACTGGCTCGTTCATGGGCATTTCTGTTTCTATGCCAGTGCTATCTACCTGCACTTTACGCGCTTTCACCTCCAGCTTTACCTGCCATTTTCCATTACTTTGCTGCATTGCCTGTGCCTCTTTCATCTCTACATCCCAAAAGGTATTTCTTTCAAATAAATCTGCTAGTAAGTTTTTAGAAGAATCTGGCGTAACGGCTCTTAGCTCGCGGTACAGGTCGAGGGTGGTGGGCAAAGGTGGCTGACCGGACTTATACTTTTGGAGCAGCCTGCGGAGTACTTGGTTTACCTGTTCCTCTCCTATATACTGCCGCAGCGTATACATAGCAAATGGCCCTTTACGGTAAGCCTGAAACGGATCTGTGGCTCTTATTAAAGGCAAATCTGCTTTAGAGCGAGGCGTAAGATACGAATCGCGCATTACGTGCAGTAGCCGCCACAAATGGTCTGGCCCATACTTTTGCTCTACTACCCCCAGCGCACTGTACCAAGAAAGGCTTTCGGCCAGAACCGGTGCACCCTCTACTGGTGCTGGTATTAGCTGGTGCGCCCACCACTGGTGTGCTATCTCATGCGCCACCACCGCAAAAGGCAGATCAAATTCTCTGTAATCAGCAGCAGGGTTGAGTGCAGCAAAGCTTTCTGTGTAGGCAATAGTGCCGGGATAGGATGTTGCGCCAGTGCCTGCGCCAGCGTATTCTACCAGTTTAAGTTGTTTGTGCGGGTAAGGTCCGAATTGTTTGGTGTAATAACCCAATGATGCTTTTATACTTTGCTCCATACGGTCTAGGTTCAAAGTATGTGCTGGATGGTGAAAAATCTGTAGCTGCACATCTTGCCATTTTGCCTCTCGCACTGCATAGTTTGAGGAGAAGATCGGGAACATGGTGCGTATAGGATTATCAGCTTTGTAGTGAAAGTAACGCCTGCCACCCTTTACCCAACTTTTAAGAAGTAAGCCTGGAGCAACCGCCAGCTGGTCTTGCACTGTACCCACCGTTGTCTCAAACCGCACCCGCTCCCGGTTTGCCATTTTGTACAGCGCTGTACTATCGTAAAGAGACGGAGTGGCTGGTTTAACAGGCAATTTATACTTGCTGCGTGCCGCGGCATTGCTTAACTCTCTCTCTGCCTGATACCCAACGGCCGGCAACCAGTCCTGCGCCACAAAGAAAGTACCGTTCTCGACCACAGATGTGCTGTTGCCTTCGTTTGTAAAGCCTTGCGGGTTGTAGGTTAACTTGAAGTATAGTTTTACAGAATCTCCCGGCAAAAGTGGCTCTTGCAAAGTATAAACCCTGTGCCGAAGGTCATCGTCCTGAAGTATGATGCTTGATTTCCGGCTAAAGTATAATCTGGTTGTTTCTGCCTCTGCGGCAGTAGCCAGGTGCACTGTATTTATGGTGGTATTGCTGTTGTTACGGAGTGTGTAAGCTCCTTGCACCTCAGCCTTTTGCTGCTCCGGATACAGTTCCACATGCAGTGCAATGGCCGTTACTCCTGGCTGTACTTCGTGGCTGTACTTGCTGTAAAATTGTTCGTACCTGGCTCTGCGTTCTGCCAGTTCATCCAGTGAAAAGTTTTTGTTCAGGATACTCGTGTTGTAAAACACAAAGGCGCCGGTTGTAAAAATTAGCACTGCGCCAGCTGCACCTGTAAGTATAAGTGTGCGGGTAGGTTTTGCAAATGCCTGATAGAATCTGCGTTTTAAATAAATTTCACGGCCACGTACCCAAAGCATTTTTGCTACCAAGGCAAGCATTAATGCCCAACCAGCCCAATACAATTTAAACCAGAACCAGGGAGCAAGTGTGGCGGCAAAGCCACTGATGTTTGAATAAGAGTAAGCTGGCGCTGCTCCATAAATCAGTAGCTTATCTCTTACCCCCAGCTCTCCGGCAAAAAGAGTATACAGGAAAGTCAGGAACACGATCATATGCCCCATATACTTTTGGTTAACCAGCACGTGCACTGCCATGGCCACACAAGCAATTAAAAGATAATCTACCATCTGCAGCCCAAAAACAGCTTTAAAATAGAGGCCAGGCTCCAGAGCCTTGTGCCCTTCAGCCAGCTGTATAAGCATACCAGTTGTTATAAACACGGCCTGCAGCGTGAGCAACAATAGCAGAATGCTCAGTAGCTTTCCTGCCAATAATACAGTGCTTGGCACAGGCGCAGCATCGGCAATGTCATTCATGCGTGCATCGCGCTCCCTCCATACAAGCTGCCCAACATAAATGGTTATCAGCGCCACCACCATTAGCTGCACCGGCAAAAAACTGAACAGCGAAACCATCCTATTTGTAGCAGGCGTGCGTGGTACACCAAGCGGACCTTGCAGCAACTCCGGAACTACGATAAGCAGCATGGCAACAAGGCCGGCAAGTGCAATCCAGACCCAACTGGTTATACTTTCCCGGAAGGAGTGCTGCGCTATGGAAACGGCCTGCAGTACATGCGTATTAAAATTGAAGTTTCCTTTAAGTTGCGGCACTGCCACAGGTGCAGGTAAGCCTGTCTCAATACTAATTGCTTTTTTAATCAGTAGGCGGCTCCACCAGGAATTACTTACAAAGTAGGCAAAACGGAACCTGTAATACGAGAGACCTAAAACACCTAAGGCTACTGCCAGCCATAAGGCCCTGTTCCAGTATAATCCTGCCTCTAAACCTATTTGCTTTGTGTTGATTTCATGGGGAGGCGTGGCCATTTTTAACTCACCGAATACCGTAAAGCCGGACATATCCAGCAGACGCCCCAAATCCCACATCCCCATCTGATCTGCTAAAATTTCCTTAATCGTAAGCGACCCCATAAACAGGAAGCCACCAACCAGAAAGCTTGTAAATGCATGCCTGCTAAGCAGTGCCACGGTAAAAAGTATAGCGGTGAAAACAAAAGTATTTGGCAACGCCACCAACAAGTAAGCATTAAGGTATCCTAGTGGCTGAGGTGCCCCGAATAGTGTTGCATCTATACCGGGAAGTACAGTAATAAGTATAAGCCCCAGCGGCACCACCAGCATTACCCCGGCAATAATCACAAAAGCACCTAAAAAGCGGCCGCCCAGGTAAGCCACTTTACTAACCGAAGAAGTATAAAGCAGCGGTTCAATTCTTTCCTGCAGGTCGTGGGTGGCAGCATCGCCGGCCACCGCAGCTACTACCAATAATCCGAGTAAACTGGCAATAGAAGAGATGGCAGCGGTAACAATGGGGGCATTCAAAAGGTAGTCTCCATCCCGCACATTATCTACAAAACTGGCTGCCATGGTAAAGGTGAGCGTCAGAAATATCCCAAAGTATAACCAGGTATAAATGCGGCTCAGCTGGTATACTAGTTCGAACCGGAAAATCTCTCTGAACTTCATGACACTACCTCCTTCTCCGGGTGCTTGCTGCTTAAATTAGTATGGCCGGTCATGGTGCTGAAGTATACATCCTCGAGGTTGGCCTCTGCCAGTTCAAATCCAGCATCGGGCATGCAACCACTGAAAACACGCACCACACAACGGCCCCCGAGCAGTTTAGTAGAGATTACAGTGTGTTCCTGCTCCACCTTTGGCAGCTCGCTTTTATAAATTACCTTGCGCCATACCCTCCCCTGCAGCGCCTCCGTAGCCAGTAGCGGCTCTGCCTCCAGTAATATCTCTCCTTTGTTGATGATGGCCATGCGGGTGCAGAGTTCTGATACATCCTCTACAATGTGCGTGGAAAGTATAACAATACTGTTCTCGCCTAGCTCGCACAACAGGTTCAGGAAACGTACCCGCTCCGATGGATCCAGGCCGGCAGTGGGCTCATCTACAATCAGCAGTTTTGGATTACCCAGTAATGCCACTGCCACGCCGAAGCGCTGCCGCATACCTCCTGAGTAGCCACCAAGTTTCTGCCTGCGCACTTCCCATAGGTTTGTTTGCCGCAGCAACCCCTCCACCACTTCTTTTCGGGCAGCTTTGCCTGTTATTCCCTTCAAAATGGCAAAGTGGTTCAGGAGGCTATCGGCAGTAGAATTTCGGTACACGCCAAACTCTTGAGGCAGGTAGCCAAGCGTTTCCCGCACCTTCTCTTTTTCCTGCACCACATTTATACTTCCAAGGTATATCTGCCCCTCGTCTGGGTCTTGCAACGTAGCCAATATGCGCATTAAAGTAGATTTGCCCGCACCGTTTGGCCCCAGTAAACCATACATACCAGGCGAGATAGTGAGGCTGGCGTTATATAGCGCCTTTACACCATTGGGGTAGGTTTTAGACACATTCCTGATTGTTAATTCCATAGTTTTATCTTGTCTAATAGCACCAGATTTTAGGCCTTTGCATTGGGAGTGCTTCGGCGTTTCTGATGTAAGATTAGATATCATGAAACTCTGTATCAACTAAATGTGATGAAGTGCCAGAAAGATGTGATGAACATCATTTAACCTCTCAAAAACCATTTTACATTTTATTGCAATAAATTAATTTTCAATAATTTAAACTTAATTCTTCCTGCAAAACTCGTATATTATTTTACCTTTGTGTAAACAGCTCTTGCTTTTGTACAGTAGCAACACTTAAATATTGTCCTCTACTATTCTCTTAAGATTTAGGCCGTTAGCAGTAAAACTATGATCAAGACCAAAGACAAGCTTTTGAAGGATGTAGAAACTGTAAAACAGATTCCGATTGTGCCTGCTATGCTGGAGGTGATATGCCGGACAACCGGAATGGGTTTTGCAGCCATTGCACGTGTTACCCAGGAACGTTGGCTAGCCTGCAGTGTTCGCGATGAAGTTGGCTTTGGCTTAAAAGAAGGAGGAGAACTTGAGATTGAAACCACACTCTGTAACGAGATCCGTGATAGCGGCAAACTAATTGTCTTTGACAACGCTTCTGAAGACGCGCTTTACAAAGACCATCACACACCACGCATCTATGGCCTGCAGAGTTATATTTCTGTACCTATCATATTAAAAGACGGCACTTTTTTTGGGACACTTTGCGCTATAGACGCCAACCCTGCCAAGGTAAACAATACCCAAGTGATAGGCACTTTTACCATGTTTGCAGAATTGCTGGCCTTTCATTTACAAAGCTTAGAGTTACTGGAGAAAGCCCAGAAAGCCAACATCAAATTAACAAACGAGAACAAAGTGCTGGCAAACGCCAACTTCGATTTAGATAACTTTGTTTATGTTGCCTCTCATGACCTAAAGACCCCTGTTGCTAATATTCAGGCCTTACTGCACTTATTAACTGATGCTGTAAACAAAGAAGACCTGGACAGGAAGGACCTAAAAAATATTGCTACCATGCTCAGGTCCTCGCTTGATCAGTTTGCTATAACCATAAAAGACCTGACAACTATTGTGGAAGCAGAAGCCAGCAGAGACGATGTAGTACCTGCAGACCTGAATTTATTTGAAGTGGTGGAGCACGTAAAGCAGGAGTTAGGAAAATTTCTAGAAGTATCGGGGGCACAGATAAATGTAACCTGTAACAAAACTCCACTGATCAGTTTCCCAGAAAACAACTTTAAAAGTATCGTTTACAACCTGCTTAGCAATGCGATCAAGTACAGGTCTCCGGATAGAGCTCCGGATATTCAAATCCAAATGGATAAAGTAGACGGAAAAACGCGTATAACTTTTACAGACAACGGCTTAGGAATCCCGAAAAGCAAGCATTCAGAATTATTTACCATGTTCAAGCGATTCCACGACCACGTGGAAGGAAGCGGCATTGGCCTTTACCTCGTTAAACGAATGGTCGAACACAGAGACGGCCAGATTAGCGTTAACAGCACAGTAGGCGAAGGCACAACGTTTACAATACTACTATAGCCACCTCTTCTCGATTTCTTTAGCAGAGGCAGCCATTGCTTCTGCCGGTTTGTTTTCTCCAGCCAATAACTGCTCCTAATTCTTCAGGCATTTCTCCTGGCTCCTATCTGCATTTTTCAACATAAAGTTAATTGCCAGCGTATTAAAATCACCCATCCATTGCACCCCAAATGCGGAGCCTGCATGTGTGGTGTACTTAATGAAACTATGAAATAAGCAAACTGAAAAATGGCAGAGATTAACATTGAACGCAAGAAGAAACCTATATGGCCCTGGATACTGCTGCTGGTAATTGTAGCACTGCTGATTTGGGCGATTTACGAGCTCCTAACCGACGATAATACAGTTGCGGCAGCCTTCTCTACAGCAGATTATATGATACCAACCGGCATACCTCCACTACTTGTATAAATTTAAAAGACAACAAACTTAATAGGCAAAAGTATGGCAACTAACGAAACAAGAAACGACAGGCTTTCTGCACTCAGCGACCTGAAAGACTATAAAATAGCAAAGGATAACCCGGATGTAATTGGCTGGCGTGTAGTGGGTGCAGACGGCGAAAGCCTGGGAGTGGTAAAGGACCTGATCGTAGATATGAACGCCATGAAGGCACGCTACCTTTCTGTTGTGGCAGACCGTAGTTTTTTTAACACAGACCGTGACCAGTATATGCTGGTTCCTATAGGTGCCGCAGCACTTGATAAAAAAGGCAAAAACGTTTTTGTATCTTCTATTGATTCCAGGTCAATTGGGCATTATCCTATTTACCAGGGTGGGCCAGTACCAGAGGATTACGAGTATGCCGTTCGCGACAACTTCCGTAAAACGCAGCACGAGACCTTAGCCGACTCAAGAGAAGATGACAACGAGAACTACAAAAGAGAGTTTGATGATGCCCTGAACAGAGAACCAGATCACCGTCGCGAAATATCGAACGACTTCTACAACGACGAAGCTTACAACGAAGATCGCTTTTATACTTCTGAGCATGAAGTGCGCGACCAGAGGTATGCCATGCGGGACGAGGACAAGGCTAACTATGACACTTACTCTACTGACGACCTGCACAGGGAGGAAAACCAACCCAAGACAGTAGAAGACTCCATTGCCACTATAGAGCGCCTCGAAAGCCTGCGTAAAAGAGGGTCTATAACTGAGGAAGAATTTACAATTCTAAAAAGAAGAGCATTGGATATATAATTCTTAAGCTAATCCTTTTAAAAGTAAATCCGCCGCCTTACTTCATATGTAGGGCGGCGGATTTGTTTGTGTGGTGCGTAATCAGAATATTTACCTTTTATACTTTATCAGCAAATCTCTCTGTTACTGCTCAGTACTAGTTTTTGCAGATTTATTGAATATACTTATCGCCTCTTGGTTACCTTGTTGGTGAGCAATATCTGATGCGGTAAGGCCCTGCAAATCTTTTATCGTTTCATCTGCACCTTGCTCTAGTAACAGCTTTACCAGTTCGTTGCGGCCAAACAAAGTAGCAAACATCAGGGCAGTATAACCATTGCTGCTTTTCCTGTTTAAATCTGCGCCATATTTTATAAGCAGTTTGGCAATTGCTGGGTAGCCTTTAAAGCTTACTCCCATTAAAGCAGTGTTGCCACCGTTATCCTGAGCATTAGGGCCTGCGCCTGCCTCCAATAGCAAGCGGGTTGCCTCTTCGTGCCCATCGTAGCTGGCTAGCACTAATGGCGAAAATCCCCGGTCGTCTCTAATATTCAGATCGGCTCCCTCAGCTATTCTCTGCTTCAGGTACTCAATGTCACCTCTTCGGGCTGCATCAAACAGGAGGTGTTCTGCACTGGTGGAATAAATTGTCATGGCTTAGTTAGTTTTTAGTGAGCTTATAAGGGAGTACGAAGCAAACGTAAAAGTGGCTGTTACACTATCTAAAAGTATAAGTATAACCTGCCCAAATCTATGTTGCCCATTACCTTAATTGGCAGCTACTCTTATTTTATTTCGTCAGAAACTTATAGATGGTAGTCTCCTGATACTTCTCCCCTGGCCTGATGATAGTAGACGGAAAATTTGGGTGGTTTGGAGAATCAGGGAAGTGCTGCGCCTCCAGGCAAAGTCCAGCATAACGGTTATATGTTCTGTTATTTTTTCCTGTTAGATCCCCTTTTAAATGATAGCCGGTGTAGAGCTGCAGACCTGGCTGAGTGGTGTAAACTTCCAATACACGTCCAGATACTGGCTCATAAACGGTGGCTGCGTGCTCCGGCCTACTTCCACTGTTGCCAAGCACATAATTCAGGTCATAACCGTAGCCTTGCAGGTTGTTTATGCGTTTTCCTACTGCCACTGGTTCTGTAAAATCGTATGGCGTTCCCTCTACCAAACGCAACTCACCTGTATGTATAAGTGTAGCATCTGTGGCTGTGTACTTAGCAGCATTTATCTGTACTACATGGCTCAAGATATCTTGTTCCCGGCCGGCACTAAGGTTAAAATAACTATGGTTTGTCAGGTTAACAGGTGTTGGTTTATCGGTTGTGGCCTCGTAGTCTATCTTTAGCTCATTATCATCAGTTAAAGTATAGGCAACAACAGCAGTCAGATTACCGGGATACCCTTCTTCCAAATCTTTACTTACATACGTAAGCTTTATCGCATTTTGCTCCGGTAGCTCCGCTGCCTGCCATACCACTCTATCAAATCCTATATTACCACCGTGTAAATGATTTGGACTGTCATTGACTGATAAAGTATACTCCTGGTTATCCAGTGTAAACTTACCTTTTGCAATGCGGTTGGCGTAGCGCCCTACAACACCCCCGATGTGCGGCTCGTTTGGTATATACCCCTCTACAGTGTTAAACCCCAGCACAACATCACCCATTTTTCCGTCTTTATCCGGAGTGATGAGAGAAGTAACAATGGCACCGTAGTTTGTGATCTTAACCTGCACTTTGTTTTTGTTGATTAGAGTGTACAAGTATACTTCCTCTCCAGTTGGTAAAGTGCCAAAGGGCTCCTTGTTTATTTTCATATTCTGTATCAGTGTTGTGTTCGTACTTTCTAAGGTATTACCCGCCCTATTGCAGCCAACCATACCTGCCATAGTTAAAGCTAACAAAAAGAAAGACCATGTTCTGCTTAAGCCGGGCATCATCATGTGGTTGTGACTTTTAGTTTATACTTTCCTGATAAGATTACACCCGTGGGTGCGCATGCTACTTGTTTGAGTACGCAACAACTATGTTCTCCATGCTGCCTACCTTTTCATACTATGGGAACTATAGTATTACTGAATATGAAAGAGAAAAGATAGCCCTGTATACTTGGCAAACAATGAGGCTGCTCTTAAGACTTGCCCAGCAACTAACGGTATTAAAAAGTATAGCCGAAGCCAATCATTAAGATCAGCCTCGGCTATACTTTGTTGTTCAGGTTTATACTTACTCTACCATCAGCTCATCAGCGAAAAGCCATGTTTTCTGGCCAGCCGACGGATACTTCTCTGGACTAACGCCTACGTTTGTAGCCTTAACTTTTATGTATCGTGCTTTAGTGGCTGGTATTGTTGCATCAAAAGCACGGGTTAGTATACCTTCCTGTGCAGTTGGGTCAGGGTTTGTGATCACCTTTACGGTTTTGTAATTTTTGCCATCCTCTGATACAGCATACTCAATCTGTGCCGGTAGGAAAATACGGTATCCAATGTTCTGCATAAAAGAGGCGCTCAGCTTCGAAACGGGTTTAACTGTTTTCAGGTCCAGCACTGCCTCCATGTCTGTTCCCAGGAAACCGGTCCAGTGGCCGTCCGTCTGATCTGTAGAGCCCTTCAGTCCGTTTACCAGCTTGGCTTTGTTGTTGTAACTTGTGTGCGCTGGAGTTATTAATTTAACAGACTTTGCAAAAGCCTTGTGTGCATTAAAGGTTTTAGTGCTCGTGGTACCCACCTGCTTGCCATCTACAAAAGAGGCAGCTTTTATTACTGCAGATTGGTTTAGCGCAAAAGGCTTATTGTAAACCGGAGATGCAGCAGTAGGCTCAGTGCCGTCTAAAGTATAACGAATGGTTGTGTTGGCGCCCTCGTTGGCAAAGTTTACCTGTACGTTTGCCTTAGCGGTATCTACCTGCAGTTGCTGCCTCACATTAAATGCGCTTCTAGCGTAATTTACACCAAGCGCATCATAACGTTTGTACTGTTGCTGCATGCGGTTCTTAAAGCTCTTCCAGTCCTTTTTACCAGCTGGTAACCAGAGCACCTCCGCTAAGGCTGCCATGCGTGGCATCATCATATACTCTATATGCGAGGCTGTTGAAATGTACTCTGTCCAGAGGTTGGCTTGTGCACCTAGTATGTACTTTTTCTCGTCGGCAGACAGCTCGGCTGGCGTTGGCTCGAAGTTATATACTTTTTCCAGTGGGTTATAGCCGTGTATGGCAATCGGCTCCAGCTCACGTTCTCCCTGGTAGTGGTCAAAGTATAGAGGTGCTCCAGGGGTCATTACCACATAATGCTTCTGCTTAGCTGCCTCAATGCCGCCCTTTGTTCCGCGCCACGACATTACATAGGCATTCGGGGCTAGTCCGCCTTCCAGTATTTCGTCCCAACCAATTATAATACGGCCTTTCGCGTTGATGAATTTCTCCATGCGCTGCACAAAGTAACTCTGCAACTCGTGCTCGTCTTTCAGACCTTCGTCGGCAATACGTTTCTGGCATTTCGGACATACTTTCCAACGGGATTTTGGAGCCTCGTCGCCACCAACGTGTATAACCTTACTCGGGAACAAAGCAATTACTTCTGTGAGCACATTTTCCAGAAAAGTAAAAGTCTGTTCGTTTCCGGCACAAAAAATATCGGGAAAAATTCCCCACTTCGATTCTATTTTAAACGGACCACCTGTGCACGATAACTCAGGATAGGCGGTTAATGCCGCTAATGCGTGGCCAGGCATCTCGATTTCAGGTACTACGGTAATGTAGCGGTCCTGTGCATATTTTACTACTTCCTTTATCTCCTCTTGGGTGTAGTAACCTCCGTGACGTTCTTTTTTGTAGGTCTGTGGCAAGTCCCAGTAATGGCCAATCAGTGTGCTGTCGCGCCATGCGCCTACCTCAGTCAGTTTCGGGTATTTTTTTATCTCGATGCGCCAGCCCTGGTCATCCGTAAGGTGCCAATGGAAGGTGTTGTACTTATGCATCGCCAGGTAGTCGATGTACTTCTTCACGAACTCCACCGGGTAAAAATGACGTACCACATCCAGGTGCATACCGCGCCAATCGTAGCGTGGCTTGTCTACTATATCAAGGGCAGGAATTGTTACAACGGCAGTAGTGGCATTGGCAGGTAAAAGTTGTTTAATAGTCTGCAAACCCAAGAAAACACCATTTGGCTTGTTGGCAGCCAGTGTTATACGAGTAGGCCTTACTTTTAAAGTATAACCTTCAGTACCGAGTGTATCGTGAGCACCCTGCAGGGTAAGGTAAATCAGGTTCGTGGCTTTTGCTTTCGGCTTCTTATATTCCAGCTCTGGCTGTACACCCGTTTTGGCCTTGATTTCCTGTGCCAGCACCTGCCCAATGCGCTTTAACTCCTCATTTTTAGCATCAATGTAGATCTTGGTATCTTTGGAGATGGTAAAGCTGCCTTGCTGCATGTTTAGCTGTACCGGCTGCGGAACAAGAGATACACTTTGGGCAAGTACAGGTGCAGTTACTGCAATGGCAATACTTAGGGTTAGGGTGATCAGTCTGGTTATCATACGTATACTTTGAGTATTGTAAAGATAAGGTTTATTGCAACAAGAGGCCACCCCGGCAAAGAGGCTTACTATAAGGTGTTGTTATGGATGAGGAGTAACCACCATGCCAAAGTCTTTCAGCAGGCTCTCACTCAGAGAGGGGTTGGAGAAATTAGTTAACCAGCATGTTTATAGTTTGCTGGTTTAACAGCCGCACTTTTTGATTACCTCCAAGTATGGTGTGCAGGAACACTCACCAAAGCACCCGCAACACCACACAAGGAAGTTCCCCTTAATCAAATAAAAAAAACTAACTTAAAATTTCCATCTAACAAACGCTTCCATAGCCTCATAATCGGCAAGGCCAAGGTTGTCGTAATTCTTTGCTGTTTCGCGGGTACGCTCTTCTGCCCTTACCCAGAACTCACGCTCATCATCCCCAGGGAACACCGGACGGTCTTTCTGCGATTGGTGCTTAAAGATGGCAAAGCGCTTGCGCTCCACCTCCTGTGGCGACAACGGTACAGCCATCTCAATTTCATGTGTTTCGAACTCGTGCCATGCACCACGGTACATCCAGAACCAGCAATCCTTCGCCCATTCTTCAGTATCACGCAGTCTTCTTAAAGCCTCCTCTACTATTCTGAAGCACACAATATGTGTTCCGTGCGGATCGGCAAAGTCGCCGGCAGCAAATACCTGGTGCGGCTTAATTTTTTGCAACAGTTCTATGGTAAGCTGCACATCTATTTCTGTAACCGGCTTTTTAACAGTTTTACCGGTTTCGTAAAATGGCAGAGCCATAAAATGTATGTGATCATCATCAAGGCCAGCATAACGTGCCCCGGAAATGGCCTCACTTTTACGGATAAAGGCCTTTACATCACGTATCTCTTTCGGGTCTAGTTGGTTTGGCTGCTTCTGACCGCTAAAGCAACGCATATCTTTGTAAATAGACTCTAGCTTAACTGTGTCGTTGCCTATACTTTTGTTAAAGTCGATGGCAAATTCCACGTAGCGCAGCACGTCGTCGTCCCAAACAGCGGTGTTGCCTGAGGTTTGGTAAGCCACATGCACATCATGGCCCTGGTCTACTAGGCGTATAAACGTACCGCCCATCGAAATCACATCGTCATCCGGGTGCGGCGAGAAAATTACCACACGTTTCTGAGCCGGCTCGGCACGCTCCGGACGCTGCTTGTCATCAGCGCCTGGCTTACCACCTGGCCAGCCGGTAATAGTGCGCTGCAGCTTGTTAAAGATGTCGATGTTAATGTTGTAAGCCGGGCCTTTTTCTGTAGCCAGCTGGGCCATGCCGTTGTTGTTATAATCTTCGTCAGTCAGCTTCAGGATTGGCTTCTTTACTTTGTTAGAAAGCCAGATAACAGCCTTCTTGATCAGGGCATCATCCCAAACACAGTCCTTCACCAGCCAAGGCGTGTTAAAGCGCGTTAGATCAGAAGCAGCATCTGTATCCAGTACAAACTCTACGTTATCGGAAAGCTGCAGGTAAGTAGCCGGTACATCCGAAGACATCTCTCCTTCTACTGCCTTTTTAATGATAGGAGCTTTTTTGCCGCTCCAGGCCATAAGTATAATCTCGCGGGCTTTGAAGATGGTACCGATACCCATCGTGATGGCTTTGCGCGGCACATTCTCTTTACCACCAAAGTCACGGGAGGCATCGCGGCGTGTCAGGTCGTCTAGGGTTACTAAGCGTGTACCCGAGTTTGGCGCAGAACCCGGTTCGTTAAAACCGATGTGCCCCGTACGTCCAATACCCAGTATCTGCAGGTCCAGTCCGCCAACTTCCTCTATCTTACGCTCATAGTTCAGGCAGTACGCATGTATCTCATCCTGCGGCAGAGTGCCATCCGGAATATGAATGTTGTTTTTGTCTATATCAATGTGATCGAACAGGTTCTCGTTCATGAACGTTACGTAGCTCTGCACCGCGGTAGGCTGCATCGGGTAGTATTCGTCCAGGTTAAAGGTGATCACGTTCTTGAAGCTCAGGCCTTCTTCGCGGTGCATGCGCACCAGTTCTGCGTACACACCTACAGGCGTGGCACCTGTGGCAAGTCCGAGCACAGCCATTTCGTTTTTCTGCTGCTTGTTTTTAATCAGATCAGCAATACGCTGCGCTACATTTACAGAAGCAATGCGCTGATCCGGATAAATGGAGGTGGGCAGCTTCTCAAATCGTGTTTCCTCAAGAAGGTTTAATCGAGCCATAGTTTTCTATTTGCAGTAATGTTAAGGGTCAATGTTTTAAAATTGATCTTTGTGCTCCGGCAGTTTTACCTATACTTTAAATATAAGTTATACAGTATCTGCTTGTCTTTGTCGGTAAGCACTGCGTTTACTTCTGTTTGTATAAAGTGCAGCTTAAACGCTTTAATGGCTGCATCCATGTTACTGATATCGTAACCGATGATGCGTAAAGCATCTTCAGGGCTAAAGTTATCAGGTATCTGGTGCAGCGGTACAAGTTCAAACTCCAGTATTTCTGGCTGTAGTAGTGTTGAATCGGCTACGGCAGCAGAATCTGTGTATACTTTTGCAACAACTACACTATCCAAGGCGTCGGCATCATACCACAGGCCATACCCTTTGTCAGCCAGCTGCTTCCAGGGGAAGGTCGGGTTAGGGTCTACCTTACGACTGGGCGCTATATCTGAGTGGCCAATAAAATTGGCTGTTGGAATGTTGTGCTTTTTCTTCAGCATTTCCAACACTCCCAGCAAGCTGCTTAGCTGTGCATCGGCAAAAGGCTCTGCACCATTGTTATCCAGCTCAATCCCGATAGAAGAAGAATTGATATCTGTATTGTTTCCCCAGCGGCTGTTGCCACCATGCCATGCCCGCAAATAATCGTTCAGCATGTGGTATACTTTACCATCACGGCCTATCACATAATGGGCACTTACCTGTGTGGCAGGCGTAGTAAACGTTTTTAGTGTTTGTGCTGTTGAGTTCTGTGCTGTATGATGAATGATCACGTAGTTGGGCTTACGCATGTTAAAGTTTGTGGCACCTACCCAGTAATCGCCCTGCAGATAAGCAGCATCACCTGGTCCAGGATTCGGCTCAGCCCATAATGTACGGGCATAAGCTTTAGCCTGCTTTTTGTAAGCTCTGTTAGTAGCTGCGTACGGGTTAACCGAGCACGAAGCTGCGACAAGGCCTATTAGTACAACCAGTGATGTTCTAAGAGCAGAACATTTCATCATCAGGAACAATAAGTATAAAAATACAGCAACTTTAATCAATGGTTATCTCCGGCACCGTCTACGTTTTGGAAGCAAAGCAATGTTAATCCTTTTTCCTAGCTTTACACTTGCAATGGTACCTTTGCCATTTCGAAGCTCAAGATTGCTTTTTTTTGCCGGAATTAAAAAATTTGCCGCAAATAAAAATATAAAGTATCTAAAATCACTTATATTGCAGTAAATCAAACCCAATTACATACTATTCTGCTTTGAAAAAATATTTTTTATCATCAGTAACGCTAATTCTTTTGCTGTTGTTTTGCCCGAACCTGTTGCAGGCACAGGCAAAACGCTCAAAAAGCCGCAAACCTGCTACCCTAAAAACGGCAGCCACTACTTTTGATCCGACGCGAGACCCTGCCTTTCTGGCAAACCTGAACGCCCGTTGGGTTGACTCAGTTATGAAAACCATGACGCCGGAAGAGCGCATTGCGCAGCTGATCATGATTCCGGTATACTCTAACAAGGACCAGGCGCATATCGACTCTATCAGCAACCTGATCAAAACGTACAAGGTTGGTGGCTTGATTTTTTTCCAGGGTGGCCCGGTAAGGCAGTCAAAAATGACGAACCGTTTTCAGCAGGAAACAAAGGTGCCGCTAATGGTAAGTATAGATGGCGAGTGGGGTTTGGGCATGCGCCTGGATACTACGGTACGCTTCCCGTACCAGATGACGATGGGTGGCGTAACCGACGAAAAACTTATCTATGAAATGGGTGCAGAGATTGCCCGCCAGTGCAAGCGCATGGGTATCCAGATAAACTTTGCTCCAACTGTAGATATTAATAACAATGCGAATAATCCGGTAATCGGCTTCCGCTCTTTTGGAGAGGACAAGTATAACGTAGCACGCAAGTCTATTGCCTACATGAAAGGCATGCAGGACAACCACGTACTAGCCAGTGCCAAGCACTTTCCCGGCCATGGCGACACCAACGTAGACTCACACTACGGCCTGCCGGTTATCCATTTCTCCCGCACCCGCCTCGACTCCACGGAGTTATACCCGTTCCGCCAGCTGATGAATAATGGCTTAGGCAGCGTAATGGTAGCGCACATGAACATACCGGTGCTGGACAACACACCAAACCTGGCCTCTACGCTATCGCAGAAAATTGTAGCAGACCTGCTTAAAAAAGAGCTAAACTATAGAGGACTTGTGTTTACCGATGCGCTAAATATGCAGGGCGTAGCTAAATTCTATCCTCCGGGGGTAGTAGACGTGAAAGCCTTACTGGCCGGCAACGATGTGATGCTGAACACCATGGACGTAAAAACAACCATCGCAGAGGTGAAGAAAGCCATCAAAAACGGAGAGATTACGATGGCTGAGATTGACGCACGTACCCGCAAAGTGCTTGCTGCCAAACTGTGGATGGGCCTTGATAAGTGGGAGTCGATCGAAACGAAAAACCTGATTGCCGACCTTAACAACCCGCACGCAGAATATCTGAACCGCCAACTGATGGAAGCGTCTGTGACACTGCTGCGCAACAAGCAGAACATACTCCCAATTCAAACCTTGGATACCATGCGTATTGCTGCCCTGGCCATCGGCACAAACAAGGAAACAGATTTCCAGAGAGGGTTAGCACGCTATACTAAAGTAGACACATTCTTCCTGAAGCCTACTGCTACGCTGGCAGAATTGCAGCAACTAAAAGAGCAACTGGCAAAGTATAACCTGGTTGTTGCAGGTGTGCATAAACTAAACCTGAAAGCAGGCAGCAGCAACTTCGGTATTACCTCTGAAATGAACCTGTTTCTGAAAGACCTGATCCGCAGCCAAAAAACAATCGTGAGTGTATTCGGTAACGTGTACAGCCTGGCAAACCTCGAGAGCGTGGACAAAGCCAATGCCGTGATCACTGCTTACCAGGAAAATGCGTTGGCCCAGGATGTGGTTTCGCAAATCATCTTTGGTGCTGTTGGCGCTAAGGGTAAGTTGCCGGTAACGGTTTCTAATGCCTTTAAGATTGGCGACGGACTTACAACACAGGGTAATTTACGCTTGGCTTATACTTCGCCGGAAGCAGTTGGTTTAAAAACGCAGGACTTTGCTGGCATAGACTCAGTTGTAGCACAGGCCATACGTGAAAAAGCTACGCCAGGTGCGCAGGTGCTGGTAGCAAAAGACGGCAAGGTTATATACCAGAAGTCTTTTGGGTACCATACGTACGACAACGAGACCGCTGTAAAAAACACCGACCTATACGATCTGGCTTCTGTTACAAAAATATCTACTTCGCTGGCTGCCCTGATGAAGTTGAAAGGCGAAGGCCGCTTTGATGTAGACAACACACTAGGTTCATACTTGCCAATGATGCAGGGCTCTAATAAAGAGAACCTAAAGTACAGAGACATTCTTACACACCAGGCCGGACTGAAAGCCTGGATACCTTTCTGGCAGCAGACGGTAAAGAAAAACGGTAAATTTAAGTGGGCAACTTTCAAAGCAGATTCTTCGGCACGCTTCCCGATTAAAGTGGCGAATAACCTGTACATCCACAGAAAGTATGCTGATAAGATCTATAAGGAAATTGCTGCATCACCACTAAACGAGAAGCCGGGTTATGTATACAGCGACCTATCGTTTATACTTGCGCCGAAAGTGGTAGAGCATATTACAGGACAGGAGTTTGAGTCGTACCTGAAGGAGAAAATCTATACTCCTATTGGTGCCACTTCGCTTACTTTTAACCCATACAAGTACTACGCACCAAATCAGATTGTGCCAACAGAGTATGAGCCACATTTTAGAGCACAGCTGTTACATACTACCGTTCACGACGAAGGCGCAGCCATGCTAGGAGGCGTAAGTGGCCATGCCGGCTTGTTTGGTAATGCCAATGATGTTGCTAAGCTGATGCAGCTGTACCTGAACGACGGTAGCTATGCAAACAAAACTTACATCGCCGGAAAAACAGTAAGCGAGTTCAGTAAATGCCAGTTCTGCGATGAGGGTAACTACCGCGCCCTTGGCTTCGACAGACCTTCTAAGCCAGGTGCACAAAACAGCAACGCTGCTCCGTCGGCTCCGGTAACAAGCTTCGGCCACTCCGGCTTTACAGGAACATATACTTGGGTAGACCCAGAAAACCAACTTGTGTACGTGTTCCTGTCTAACCGCGTGAACCCTACTCGTGAGAATCCGAAACTGAGCCGCCTGAACACCCGCACCAACGCGTTGCAAGTTGTTTATGAGGCCATCCAGAAATCTAAACAAGTGAAGGCAGAAGCATCTGCAGTTTCACAATAATTTTAGAGGCCGCTCTGCTTGTTACAGAGCGGCCTTTTGTTTTTAGCTATAAGCCACTAGTACAGAATAACAACTATGTTTTTTACTTACGCTTACTAAATAACCTGTCATGAACAAGACTACCATGGTACGCGAAACCACAGCTGCAGGACTTTTAAGAAACAGTGCCTCTGAGCGCTACTTATCACTCGATGTATTGCGTGGGCTAACCATTGCCCTTATGGTTGTTGTAAATAACCCAGGCAGCTGGGGCAGCATTTATGCTCCATTTAAACATGCCGCCTGGCACGGCTTTACAGTTACAGACCTGGTGTTCCCATCCTTTTTGTTTGTAGTAGGCAACGCCATGAGCTTTAGCATGCGCAAGTTCGAACAACAGCCAAACGGTGTATTCCTGAGAAAGGTGCTTAAGAGAACAGCGCTTATCTTTCTAATCGGTACTTTCCTGCACCTGTTCCCGTTCGTTACCCGCACCGATGGCGAAATTGTGCTGAAGGATTTTACAGCCGTACGCATCATGGGTGTATTGCAACGCATTGCCCTTTGCTATTTTATTGCCTCACTGGTGGTGCATTACCTGAAGCTGAAAGGTGCAGCTATCTTTAGCGTGGTGGCATTACTCGGCTACTGGGGCATCATGTACTTATTCGGTAATCCAGCCGACCCTTATAGCCTGGAGGGTAATGCCGCCCTAAAGTTTGACAGCCTGTTCATACCAGATGAAAACCTGTACAAAGGCTTCGGAATACCATTCGATCCGGAAGGATTGCTAAGCACTTTGCCTGCCACCATTAATGTGATAGCCGGTTACTTTGCAGGTGTCTTTATCAAGAAGAATGGCAACAATATAAACACTGTTTTGAAACTTGCCCTGGTGGGTGGTGTGCTGGTGGTAATTGCGCTGCTTTGGGACCAGAGTTTCCCGATCAATAAACCAATCTGGACTAGCTCTTATGTGTTGCACTCTGTGGGCCTAAGCCTGCTTATACTTGCCGGGCTTATACTTATTATTGAAATTGCCGGCTTTGTAAAGTGGACATACTTTTTCGAAGCCTTTGGTAAGAACCCTCTCTTTATTTTTGCGCTGGCAACACTTGTTATTAAGTTGCTCAGCTTTATAAGAGTTGGGGAAGTGAGCCTTCAAAAATGGATCTATGACCATTTATTCCTTACCTGGTCGGAGGGCAAAACAGCTTCGCTCCTGTTTGCGCTATTATACATGCTGGTGATGTGGGCCGTTGGCTTCTGGATGGACAAGAAAAAGATTTACGTGAAAGTATAGCGTATTTCTTTCACACTACAGAAGCCCCACCCCCAGCCCCTCCGAGGAGGGGCTGGGGGTGGGTAAATTATCTGCAGAAGCATAAACCATTGTTAACTCAAAGCCTGCTCTTACAACCGTGAGGGCAGGCTTTTTTGATTAAAATTTGCTGGATTTAAGCATATACAAGATTAGAAAGCCAGCTTATGGCTTCATAAAGGCTCCTCTATCAAAGGCATTCATATCTGGCATTAAACATAATCCGCTTTTCTGTTTTGTTGATTTTATAGAAAAAAACTTATATTTGACTTTTATCCTATGAAGCTAACAGAATGCTAAAAGAAGAACGGCAGGCTTTTATTATAAAGCAGATAAACCTACACAACAAAGTACTTTCATCGGACCTGAGTGTAAAATTAAATGTATCGGAAGATACAGTGCGCAGAGATCTGAATGAATTGGCCGAAAGCGGCAAGATACTTAAAGTACACGGAGGCGCATTATCAAAATCTTTCCATTACCCTTTCCAGCAGGTAGAAGTATACGCCAAGGAATCTAAGAAAGAGATTGCGGCCAAAGTAGTGCACATGCTGCAGGATGGCATGACTGTGTTGGTTGGCGGGGGTACTACTATGATTGAGGTGGCACGTATGATACCGGACTCCCTTAAATGCACGTTCTTCACCGTTAGCCCATTGGTTGCCCTGGAACTGGCAGAGCGTTCTAACAGTACCGTTATACTTTTAGGCGGTCAGCTATCTAAAAACTCTCAGATCATTATTGGTGCACAGGTTATAAACCAGCTGGCAGAGATAAAGGTTGATCTTTGTATACTTGGCACGAACAGCCTTTCCATAGCTGACGGCCTAACCGATTCTGATTGGGAGGTAGTTCAGGTGAAGAAAGCCATGATCCGTGCAGCGAAGAAAACAGCCATTATGAGTATCGCTGAAAAACTGGGCTCTAACCAGAATATGAAAGTATGCGACCTGAATAATATCCATTACCTAATCACAGACCTGAGCCCGAAAGATAATTTCTTGGAAGAGTATAAGAGTACGGTTGCGGTAATCTAAGCTAGGCTAAAATAGAAAAGTATAAAAGCAGCAGGCCCGTTCTTTAGTGGAACGGGCCTGCTGCTTTTATACTTTTCATTCCCAACAACTAATAATCAATAATCAAAACTAGATACACTCATCCAGCAGGTACACTATCGACTCATAATTTCTACCTACCGCCTCTGTCATGGCCATTTCGCAGGTTTTAGCTGAGGAGTAGTAACCATCATATGCACGCTGCTTAACTTCATTTGCCTCAGGCGCTGTGGCAGAAGCTGTTAGCTCCGGCACCAGGAAACCTCTGTCGCCAGCCATGCCGCAGCAGCCTGCATGCATCGGTACCGTTACCTCTTGCGCCAGCTGCTTGGCTATACTTATAAATTTAGTCTCGATGCCCATTTTCTGTACTGTACAAACCGGATGCACCACCACACTCTTTTTCTTTTGCAGTACCGTAGCCTTTGGAAGAATAAAATCAGCAACATAATCTATGCTGTCGATGATCTTAAGCACATCAAATTTTTGCCTGTTTTCCGGCGTGAGTACAGGGCGGCAGTTCTGCAAAGTATAAGTACAGGAGGTAATGTCCAGCACCAGCGGCAAGCGGCCCCTATCGGTCCACTCCCATACTTTGCTGATGGTTTCGTTTGCGGTATAGGCAAAGGCTTTGCTGTACCCTTTAGATGAATAGATCTGACCGCAGCAGGAACTTTGCACATCCTTTGGTATGGTAAACTTGATCCCCACCTTCTCCGACACGCTGATGAATGTCTCAATAATGCTTTTCTTACCACCCTCAGCAGAACCCATAGTACGGGAGATACAAGTCGGAAAGTATACTACCTCTGCTTCGTCTGTTGGTAAATTAGCCTTTGCCATGGCAGTGCCTAAGTCCGGTGCCGGAGCCAGTTGGTTCGTCCATAACGGGAATTCAGGAATGATGCCTTTAGCTGACTTCGTAAGCTTCGCCATCGTATTCACTCCGAAAAACTTATTCATACCTGCTCCGGCTTTTAAGCCAAATTTGACGGTAGAGGCTACTGGTTTAAAGTTTTTAGCAACTAGTAGGGCTAGGTTGTTGGCAAAATCATTGTGGCTTTCGCGGCGCAGGCGTTTTACTAGGTCACCTGTGTTTATATCAACAGGACAAGCGGTGGCGCAAAGGCCATCTACAGCGCATGTATCTAAACCATCGTACTGGTACTGATCCAGCAGCTGGGTATGCTCCTGCTTCTGCCCTTTTCTTTTTAAGTTCAGCAACTCACGACGCACTACAATTCTGCGGCGAGGCGTAAGGGTTATATTGCGGCTCGGGCACTTGTGCTCACAAAAACCACACTCCATACACTTATCAACCTCCTCCTCTACCTTCGGCAGCTCCTTCAGGTTTTGGATGTGTGCATTCTTATCATGGTTGATAATCACTCCCGGGTTCAGCAGGTTCTCCGGATCCACAACCTCTTTCAGCCTGCGCATGATCTGGTAGATTTCCGGCCCCCATTCTGTTTCCACGAACGGGGCCATGTTACGGCCGGTACCGTGCTCCGCTTTTAGTGCGCCTGTATACTTACCCACCACCAGTTCCACCACCTCTTTAATAAAGCGATCATAACGCTCTACTTCCGATGGCGAATCAAAAGCCTGTGTAACTACAAAGTGAATGTTGCCGTCTTTGGCATGGCCGAAAATGATAGCATTAGCGTAACTGTGCTTTCGGAAAAGCTCCTGCAGGTCAAGTATAGCATCCCCTAGTTTAGCAACCGGAACGGCAATATCTTCCAGCAATACTGTTGTACCACTCGCACGCACCGCACCTACTGCCGGGAACATGCCTTTACGCACCTTCCAGAGCAATGCCTGCTCTGTAGGGTTTGTTGTAAATACAGGATGCTCCAATAAAGCCAGCTCCGGTGCCAGCGCCATAAACTGCAGTATCTTCTCTTGCACCTGTGCCGGAGTGTTTGCCTGAAACTCCACCAGCAAAGCAGCAGCCTTTTCAGGTAAGGTTTTAATGACAGCTGGTACACCAGCCATGTGTTCAATAGACTTCAGAGAAGCTCTGTCCATCAGCTCAACAGCCTCTGCCCCGGACTCTGTTAAAGGTACAATGGCCTGGCAGGCCGCGTAGATATCCGGAAAGTATAAAAGAGCCGTGGATTTGGCAGGATAATCCGGAACGGTGTTAAGAACAGCCTCAGCAATAAACCCAAGTGTGCCTTCTGCGCCAATGAGCAGGTGCGCCAGTATATCCAGTGGATGCTCAAAATCTATGAAGGAGTTGACTGAATAGCCTACCGTGTTCTTGGTTTTATACTTGTGCCTGATAATGCCGTGCAGCTCTGGATTATGCTGTATCTGCTGCTTTAGCTCCTCCAAAGTATGGAAAAGCTCCGGGCACTCCGCCTCAAATCTAGAATAATCGGCTTCCAACTCAGTAGTATAGCTGTTGCCGTTCGGAAGTATAAACCGGATATACTTGGTGGTATGGTAGGAGTTTTTGCTCACCCCGCAGCACATGCCGCTGGCGTTGTTGGAAAGTATACCACCCACCATCGCCGAATTTATACTTGCCGGGTCTGGCCCGATTTTACGCTTAAACGGACGCAGGTGTGCATTTACAATTGCCCCGATCACACCCGGCTGCACACGCACCTGCTCCCCATCCTGCTCTACCTGCACTTTGTTCCAGTACTGGCTCAGGTCCACGAGTATACCATCTGTTATAGATTGCCCTGAAAGGCTGGTACCGGCCGTACGAAAAGTAAGCGGGATTTTATGCTGGTGCGAAAAAGCGAAAAGCTGCTTTACTTCGTCCTCCGACACCGGCTGCACCACAGCCTTTGGCCTCAGGTAATAAAAGCCAGCATCAGAAGCGTAGGACACTACATCAATTAGTCGTGCCCTGATGCGCGCTTTTGGCAAAATGTTCTCCAAAAGCTGTTGTATTTCCATGGAGGATCCTCCTTTTAGATTGTCTGTTTAACCTTGCTGCCTCTTTCAGCCTCTTTTAGGGCTTCCATTAATTCACCACCACCCTGCCTGCTTGTTACTAGCAGCATTATAAATGTGATGGCAGCATTAACAACGATCAGCTCAAAACCCATTGCATACCCAAACCAATCTACTGAATTCGTATCCAGGACATAGGTTAGTATCGGCGAGATGATGCAAATGTATGGCACCAGTTTGTCGGCTACGGCACGTTTGTTAGCCATACCAAAAGCGAACAAGCCCAGCAGCGGCCCATATGTATAACCAGCAGCACGGAAGATTGCGTTCACTACAGAGTCATCATTTATCATCCTGAATACCAATATCACCAAAAGCATCACCACTGAAAAACCAATATGCACTAAGTGTCGCGTGCGAATTAACTTGATATCATCGTGGTTGGCTTTTTTGGTAAAGTTTAGGAAGTCTACACAAAAAGAGGTTGTAAGCGCTGTCAAGGCTGAGTCGGTGGTGGCAAAGGTAGCCGCCGTTAGACCTAGCATAAACACGATAGCCGGTAATAAGGCCATGTGATTTAGTGCAATCTCTGGGAACAGGTGATCTGGTGTACGAAGGGCAGTTACATCAATACCTTTAGCTTGGGCAAACATGTACAACATGGCACCAACGCTTAGGAAAAAGATATTGATCGCCACGAAAACCCCTGTAAACGTCAGCATGTTCTTTTGTGCTTCACCAATATTTTTACAGCTTAGGTTCTTCTGCATTAGGTCCTGGTCAAGGCCCGTCATGGCGATAGTTACAAAAATACCTCCAATAAACTGCTTAAAGAAGTGGCTCTTAGTACCCATAAAATCTTCCCAGAAGAACATTTTTGAATACGAGCTTTCTTTTACCGCCTCAAAGGTTTGCATCACATTTAAGTCGAGGCTATTAGCAATAAATACAATAGAAAGTATAACCGAGGAAACCAGGAAAAGCGTTTGTAGTGTATCCGTGATCACAATGGTTTTAAGGCCGCCTTTGTGCGTGTATATCCAGATAAGTATAAGGCATATAGCTACTGTAGCCGCAAAAGGCACATTCCAGGCGTCAAAGATAAATTTCTGCAATACAATGGCCACAAGGTATAAACGGAATGCAGAACCTATTGTGCGTGACACCAGGAAGATCATAGAACCTGTTTTATAGCTCCAGTATCCGAAGCGCTTCTCTAGATAAGTATAAATAGAGATGAGGTTCATGCGGTAGTACAGCGGCAGCAGTACGAAAGCAATTAATAAAAAGCCCACAGCATTGCCCAGCACAAACTGAAAATAGCCAAAACTATTGTTGCTTACGGCTCCTGGCACCGAGATAAACGTTACTCCCGATAAGGCCGTACCGATCATGCCAAAGGCTACGAAGTACCATTTGGAGTTACGGTTGGCTATAAAGAAGCTTGAGTTATCAGAGGCTCCCCTTGAGGTGAAGTACGATATTCCGATCAGTACGGCGAAGTACCCGATAAGAAAAGACAGAAGTGTGATTGGAGACATAGGCAGGTATTTATCACAGCAATAGCAGCAAGATTTGTGCTAAAAGCACGTACCCGCAGCTACTGCCAGAAGATTAAAAGTATAACAAGTATAAAGACTACTTTTTAAGCAGCCTTTTGTAAAGTTAAGAAGAAATCAAGAAGGATTCTATGGCTTGGCGAACGCTACCGTGCTTTTGTAGCAAAGCTGCTGCCGTTTCCTCGTCGGCACCCGTCTCTCCCATCACCATTTTAACGCCGCGGTTGTACAACTTATGGTTGGTAAGCTGCATATCTACCATTTTATTGCCTTTTACGCGTCCTAGCTGTATCATTACACAGGTGCTTAGCATGTTCAGTACAAGCTTCTGTGCTGTGCCGGCTTTCATACGTGTGCTGCCTGTAACAAACTCAGGGCCAACCACTACCTCAACAGGATACTGTGCCACTGCTGCTACCGGGCTACCAGTGTTACAAACAATACAACCTGTAGCTAAACCATGTGCATTAGCAGCCTTTAAGCCACCGATTACATAAGGAGTTGTACCTGAGGCAGCCAATCCAACCACTACATCGTTCTCGTCAATGTCGTAAGCTTGCAGGTCTTTCCATGCCTGCTCGGCATCATCCTCAGCAAATTCCACAGCTTTGCGAATTGCCGTGTCGCCACCTGCAATTATGCCTACCACCCAATCGAAGGGTACACCAAACGTTGGCGGGCACTCTGATGCATCTACTACACCCAAACGACCACTGGTACCCGCACCGATATAAAATAGCCTTCCGCCGGCTTTCATTCTCTCAGCTGTTATGGCTGCAAGCTTTTCTATTTGCGGGATAGCTTTTTCTACGGCAAGCGGAACAGTTTTGTCTTCATTGTTTATATTCTCCAGAATCTCCCTCACAGACATCTTCTCGAGATCGTTATACTTTGAATCTCTCTCGGTTGTAAACTCCATTATATGTAATTATAAATCCCTAAATATACACTTTGCTCCCTTAAAAGAGCAGCTTATTGATACATAAATTCACATTAATCTACGCCAGTCTCAAACTCCAGGCAAGTAATTTTGCCGTCCATGGTGCTTAAAACGACTCTTCCCTTCTCAAGCGGCATGATCGGATTCATGAGCGTGTTAGAGCTTTTATGCTTCCAGATAACTGCACCGGTTTTCCTGTTGACAGCGCTTGCCAGTCCTGAGTGAGAAGGCACAAACACGACATTATTGCTTTCTACAATTGCCGAAGGAGCCAGTTCGTAAGGCAGCTTTAACTCCGACTTCCAGCCTATTTGCATAGTATCAGTCGAAGTTGAAACCCCCAATAGCTCCCCGTCCATAGTTTTTACGTAAACCAAAGCACTATCAGCAGATAATCCCATAGATTCACGAACACGCACGCCCTCCATATGCTTTCTCCAGATCACTTTTCCGGTAGCGGCATCCAGAGAAGTCATGTGCCGGTCTGGGGCAACTATAAAAACACGGTTGTTGGTGGCTACAGGGTAGCAGGCAGCCGGCGAAAACATACGGTTAGCTGAGCCGTTGTTCCATTTCCAGGCTAATTTACCAGTGGCGGCATCCAATGCATAAAAATCGTTACCCCAACTGCCAAAGTATACTTTACCTTTATACACCAGAGGCTTGGTGACTACAAAGTTGTTCACCTGGTCAAAATCCCAAATAAGTTTTCCGCTCTTTAGGTCCAACGCCCTGAAATGGCCATCGGAGGCTCCGATGTAAACAGTATTGTTATTGATAGTTGGTGACCCAAGCACAGGGCGTTGCGCCGCTACTTTCCAGATAAGCTTGCCGTTTTTAGCAGAAAGGCAGTAAATAGTATTATCTGATGAGCCAACTACTACATAATTTCCTGCTACTGCTGGTGTAGAGTATATTTTACCATTCGTTTTATAGCCCCACTTCTTCTTCCCTGTATTCTTGTTCAGGGCATACACCCAGCCACTGGTATTAGTGGCAAAAACCAGATTTTTGGCTGTTGCCGTACCAGCTCCAACGTCGCTGTCGCTTTGATATTCCCAAACTACCTTTACATTTTTGTACTGGTCATTAACGGCAAATGAGGGTCGGTGGTACTGTTTGGCATCTTTCTCGAAGTGATGATTCTCCAGGGGTACCTCTGCCCATTTCTCAAATGTTGCCAGCCCGGGTCTCCTTTCTTCAAAACGAGCTTTACCATCCTCAATGGTCACGATGTTATACCCTCCGTAGCTGGCACTTGCCCTAAGGTTTGAGCGCCCCATTATACTTGGTATGCCATCGTAAGTAAATTTACGATTATTGTGCCCATGCCCATGCAGGATCAACTGCACGTTTCGCTTTTTTAAAAGATCTATGGCAGAGTACCAGTTATTTTGTGAAGAGTCCTGGTGGTAGTGGTTAATGTAGATAACGGGCATCTCAGGATCCTGCATGTGGTTCAGAACTGAGTCCAGCCACACAATATTTTCTCTTGGTACCTGACCTGGCCCCATGCGCATATTGGGTCCGGAACTTGTGCCGGCAAACAAATAGCCATTCTGGGTAAAGGAAAATGTTTCTGCGCCAAATATCGTCAAAAAGGAGTTGCTGCCGCTTTCCGACCAGTTAGAGTCGTGGTTACCCGGAACGATATACCAAGGCTTGTTTAGATTATCTAAAACCTTTTTGGCTAGCTTCAGCTCATCATCGGAGCCGAACTCTGTTATATCTCCAGTAAAAAGGGCAAAGCTTAGAGTGGAGTCTGCATTAATATCGGCGACAGTTCGGCTAAGATCCTCCTCTCCGGTATTGTTACCAATATGTGTATCTGAAACAAACGCAAACTTAAAGGACTGCGCATGGCAGATAACAGTAAGAAGCATCAAAAACAATATCCCCAGACTACCTTTTCTATACATCCAGTACTTAATTTAGTATCACCCAATGGTTTAGAAGTGCTTGGCCATTTTGTTGCTGCCGGAACACCTAATCAGAGACTCCTCTACTTAAAACAAGTAAACGCGCATAAAAGCGCACTACTTTGAAAGTATAAATGTAATAAAATTAATTTATTTTACATATTCATGCAATCATTTTACTTGAATACCGCAAATTCCTGCATAATTAATTTTGAATTGCTCCCGGATATGGCTTACTTTAATATCCATTGAAAATTAAGCTACTAGACGGAGCTGTATTTCCGCCACAGAAGAGGAGAGATAACAGGCATAGTAAAGGGATAAAGTACAGGCAGGCTAGCTTGGTGGCTATAATTTGAATATGATTCTGATTAATACCCCATAACATAACTACTGTAATCCTAATCAATGAAAAGGTTTGCCCTAACTGCTTTATTATTAGCACATCTTCAGCTTTTCAGCATTGTAAAAGCTGAAGATGTGCCCAATGCCAAGTATCTTACTTTTCAAGCTGTTATAGCGATTGCAAAAGAGCAGTCTCCTAAATACCGCTATGCCTCTGTTTTGTTTGAGAATAGGCAATGGCAGTATAAAACCTTTCGATCCAACTTTTTCCCGCAACTAAACTTTAGCGGCACCATTCCGGATTACAATAAAACAATTGAGCCTCGTTTAACAGACAGTGGCAGCCTGATCTTTATCAATACGCACAATGCCAACTCCACCATGCAACTTTCGCTGGGTCAGGAGATTTGGCCTACAGGCGGCTACATTTCGGTAAACAGCCAGCTTAAGCGCATCGATGATTTTCAGGCAAGTACAAATAAGACCAGATACTCCTCTGTACCTGCAACCATTACGTTAACTCAGCCCTTGTTTGGGTACAATTACCGTGCATGGGACCGCAAGATCTCCCCGCTCCGTTACGAAGAGGCAAAACGTGACTACAGAGAAGAGATGGAGGTCATTGCCCAGGAAGCCACTAATCACTTCTTTAACCTGTTGCTTAGCCAGATAAGTTACCAGATTGCAGATAAGAATGTAACCAACAACGATACCCTCTACAAGATTGCATTGAGGCGCTTTGATGAAGGAACTATACCTGAGAACGAGCTGCTACAGATGGAACTTACGCTCCTGAACTCCCGGCAAACCCTGGAACAATCTATACTTGATGTAGAGGCAAACACGCTGAGACTGAAAGTATTTTTAGGCATTACCGATGACTACCCGATACAGCTTATCCCGCCAAGTGAAATACCTGTATTTGAGGTAGATGAAAAAATAGCCCTGGAACAAGCGCACAAGAACAGGCAACAGGTCATCAGCTTTAAACGTGAGCTACTTGAAGCAGAAATGCGCATGGCAAAGGCAAAAGGAGAAACAGGATTTACAGCTAACTTATTTGCCTCTTTCGGGCTCACCCAGCAAGCGCTGGAGATTCAGGAAAGTTACAGCAATCCCTCGGAGCAACAGCGTGTTCGTCTTGGTTTTAATATACCTGTAATGGATTGGGGTAGAACAGATGCGGTTATCGGTACGGCTAAGGCCAATCATACGCTTGTAAAGGCAAATGTAGAGCTTCAGAAAATAAACTTCGATCAGGAAATCTACCTGCATGTAAAGCGCTTTAAGGTACTGCGAAAGCAAATGGAAGGAGCCAAACGCGCCGATGAAATCGCCGACAAACGATACCAGATCACCAAAGCCCGTTACCTGGACGGGAAGATTGGAATCCTGGACCTGAACGTTGCAACAGAAGAAAGAGACAAAGCCAGCCGTAGCTACATCAGTTCGCTGAGAAGCTTCTGGCAAGCTTATTATACCCTCCGCAGTCTTACGCTTTACGATTTTGAAACTGGAATGCCACTCACAGTCGATAATTCAGCAGAGTAGTGTAAAGAGCGCTTATTAATTGAACATAAAGTTAAATAAAGATACCCGGATAGCTTTAAAACGAATATGAAAAGCCTCTCAAAAGTATTTCCCTGCCTGGTTTACCTGGTTATAGCACATGGATTATCCACTGCAAATGCCCAGCAATTAAACTTGAAATGGGAACCACGCGAAGATCTGAACATACTTTTACCTGCCTCTGTGCGCGTATTTGAAGCAAACGGCAAGCTAACAGACGGAGCCAGAGTAAGAGCAGTGTATGCCACAGTAAACCTGAAAGACGAGAATCTGAAGCTGAGGGCGGTTGGCAGCAACACCATCCGCCAGACCACTGAAGAGGCTTACAAGCAACACGATGCTATACTTGCCATCAACGGCGGTTACTTCTCGGCCAACTCCTCGGTAAGTTTGCTTGTTGCTGACGGCGAGACAGTGGCACCGGGCCCGCAGGATAAGGTAACCCGTGGCGCTTTTGGTTTAGTAAACGGAAAACCAGAGATAGTATGGCCCTCTGTACTAGGGCCTGAAAACTTACTTTACAAATATCCTAACCCAAATGATGCTAGCAAAGGCAAGCCTACTGCCAAAGGAGCACAGCGCTGGCTTGCAAATCAGGCGATAGGTGGCGGTCCTGTGTTGGTAAAAAGTGGCAATATCCGAAACACGAGCAAACAAGAAGGTTTTGCCGGAAGCCACCTGATCCGCCACCCACGCACTGCCATTGGTTACCTGAACGAGGAAACCATCCTGATGATGGTAGTAGACGGCAGGCAGCAGGCAAGTGCAGGCGTTACTTTAGACGAACTGGCCCAGATGATGCACGAAGTGGGCTGCTACGAAGCTGTAAACCTGGACGGTGGGGGCTCTTCTGCCATGGTAGCTGCTGATGAGGTGGTAAACATACCTACGGATAAACCCGAAGGCAACCGCAGCAGCTTGCGCCGCAATGCATCTGCCCTGGTACTTACGGAGCAAAAGCCATCTGCAGCGCAGCATATCTTATACTTTGATACCGAAAGCCCCAACTATACCGAAGCAGGCCTCTGGAAAGACAGCAACCACGGCAACTACTATGGCAGCACCCCTTCCAGGTTGGCATCCGGAACCCAAAAGTATAGCAAGGCAGTTTATACTTTTGATGGCATTAAGCGAGGCAAATACCAGCTGGCTTCGTGGTGGACGGTAAACACAACTTCCAATACTGATAAAGCTACCTATGTTTTGCATCATGGCACCAAGGTAGATTCGATCTACCAAAACCAGGCTTCGCTTTCTACCAGCGGCAGATGGAATGTGCTCGGTGATTTTATACTTGGCCCCGGTGATTACCTGGAGCTGGTCGGTAATGGCAGAGAAGGTAAAATAGTAGCAGATGCTGTACGCCTGGTAGCACATAAAAACTCTCCGCAACAGCCTGTGCGTGGCGATCTGCGTATTGGTGTGATCAGCGATCTCAATTCTGGCTTCGGTGCCGCTACTTACGAGTGGCAGGTAGACAGCATCATGAACCGCATTCCGCGTATATGGCAACCAGACCTGGTGATTTGCAGCGGCGATATGGTGGCCGGCATGGGTGTAAAAGATACCACTACCTTAACTAACATGTGGGTCGGCTTCGACAAGTATATTGTACAGCCATTGCGCCAGGCCAATATTCCTTTTGCCTTTACACTGGGCAACCACGATGGGCCACGCTCTTACCCACTCGAGCAAAAAGCCGCTTCCACCTACTGGAATAAACCAACCAGCAACACAGGATTACAGTTCGTAGACCGCAATCATTTTCCGTTTTACTATTCTTTTGTAAAGGACGGTGTGTTCTTTGTTTCCTGGGAGGCATCTTCATCAGAGATAACAGAAGAGAACCTGGCCTGGATGCAGAAGCAGTTTGAAACGCCGGAGGCAAAAAATGCGAAGCTGCGTTTTGTGATGGGCCACATGCCACTATACAGCGTAGCCCAGGAACGTGACTCGAAAGGCAACGTGCTGCAGAACCCGGAAAGGCTGCGCGCACTGTTGCAAAAGTATAACGTGCACACCTACATCAGCGGTCACCACCATGCCTACTACCCGGGCAAAAGAGGAAAGCTTGAACTGCTGAACACAGGTGCTGCCGGCGCTGGCCCCAGAGGCTGGCTCTCGCTGGACAGCGAACCGCAGAACACCATCACGATCATGGATATCTTCTTCGAAAAAGATTCCATTGCCTACACCACCTACGACATTAAAGAGAAAGCTGCCGGCAACATGGCCATATTGGACGACAAGGCCTTGCCAACAGCCATTTTCGGAGTAAACGGTCACTTAGTACGCCGCGACGTTACCATAACTGGAGAAGCAGCTGGTACATTTGCACCCGTAGTAGCTACAGCAACCGGAACAGGCACCGTTACAGCTCAGGTTAAAGGAGATAAACTGCACATTAGCGGGGACTTCAGCAACTTGAGCGGCAAACTTTTGAAAGGAGAAAAGGCCATTGGTTTATACAAGGGCAGAAATACCGAAACCGGCACCTTGCTGCAGCCACTCAAAGTGAAGACTGGTAACAAGCGTAAGGGCAGCTTTAAGACAAGTATAGCGTTAACTGATGACTTGCTGGAGTTACTGGCTGTTGGTGCACTCTACATACAGGCTAACACCGATAAGCACCCGGATGGCGCCTTGCGAACGCAGCTATACCCGGCACAAAACCAGGCTCCTGCTGCTCCTGCACTTACTACCCATAACAGCCGCAACACCTACGCAGTCAGAAATATTGAGGCGCTGTACCAGGTTAAGTGGGATAAGGCCACAGACCCGGAAGGCGACTTTGTTTCTTATACTTACCAGCTTGCCTCTGATGACCAGTTCCAGAACATACTTTGGCAAAAGTATACTGGCCGTGTAAGCTACCTGAAAATGCTGGAGCAGGATTGGTATAAACTACTTGGTGATGCTGCAGAAGGAGAACCAAAAGCCTTTTATCACCGCGTTATCGCTACAGATGGTAAGAACAAAACTTACGGTCCGACTACAGCGCTAAAGCTGATGAAGAGCCATGAGCCGTTGGAGGATTTTATAGAAGTACCGGCTCCAAACTATGTCTTTGCTGGCAAGATAGAGGCCTCCGGTGCAGGCTATGGCGCACAGTGGGACAAACAGGGCAAACTATGGCTGGCAGATTATGCCGGTGCACTTATCGTTAAAAACCCGGATGGCTCTGATGCTTCTTTCTCTCCGCTTAAGTCGGTAAGTATAAAAGGCGAATCCTATACGTTAGGCCCCCTCAACGGCATTGGTGTGGATCTGGACGGGAATATTCTAATAGGCCGCAACCGCCACCTGATCAAGATAAATGCTGCTACCGGCGAGGGTATGGCCGTATGGGAAGTACCTGCTGGGATGCGAGCCATTACTGCACCACGTGCAAACAGTAAAGGCGAGATCTATGCCATGTCTCTTTTTGCCGAAGACCAGAACTACGTGCTCAAGCAAAGCACTACCGATCCTACCACCTTCGACCTGGTACGTACCATTAATTTACCAAACCGCATACTTGCCCGCACCTTCGACATGACTCCGGATGGCCTGACGCTATACTTCCCGAACCCGGGCAGCCCGTCTATCCAAAAGTATAGCAGCAAAGACGGCATCACCTACAAACGAGAAGAGGATATTACCAGCACAGCTGCTGGCTCTAATGCCATACACATTAGTGCCGATAACAAGATCTATGCAGCAGTACGTGCCAGCGGTGTAGTTCCCTCTTCTTTCCACTTTCGCGACGATAACAAAAAAGTGATGTGGACCCTGTCGCTACCAGAAGTAGGCGGTGCAGAAGCCCGTGGTATCGGCGTATCTGCAGACGGCCGTACACTTATTTTCTGCAGCTATGATAATGGTGGCGGTTATTACAAATATGTGCTGCAGGAAGAGAATGGTAGCGCCAAAGCAGGTGGGGCGGCAAAGGAGTAGATAAAGTGTATTCCTGCCTAATTTGTCATCTCGACCTCTGGGAGAGATCTTTTTTAAATTAATACTCTGCTAATCTTAAAAAGACCTCACCCAGAGTTAGAGATGATAGCATAATTTAAAAATTGACAGCATTAAACCCACACTACAGCCAGTCACGAGCGTGGATGCTCACGATATGGAATATTTATTACAAGCAGATACATCATACAAGTGTAGAAATTACCTCACATATGAAAAACCTTACCTCCCTCCTCTTAACCTGCATTCTGCTGAGCTTTATCAGCTGCAAAAGCAGTGAGCCTCCAGTAGCAGCTTCATCAGCAACAAAACAGAGAGTAATTGTTGGGGCTGAGCGCTTATTTACGCCGGAGTACCTGCCCCTGGTTAAAGGCAAGCGGGTAGGCCTGGTAACAAACCACACCGGACTGTTACCTGACGGGCAGCATTTGGTTGATGTACTTCATAAACACCCGGATGTAACGCTTACTGTGTTATTTGGTCCGGAACATGGCATTCGTGGCGAGGAAGATAATCATGTGGCAGATGGTAAAGATTCCAAAACAGGACTTCCGGTAATTTCACTTTATGGTAAAGTAAGAAAGCCTACTGCCGAAATGCTGCAAAATGTAGATGTGCTGATTTTTGACATACAGGATATTGGGGCTCGTTTTTATACGTACATCGCCACCATGAACAACGTAATGGAGGCAGCTGCAGAGCAAGGCAAACCATACCTGGTGCTAGACAGACCCAATGCCATCGGCGGTTTATATGTAGATGGTCCTTCTGTTGTAAAAGATGGCGAACCTGTCAGCAACCAGACTCTGCTTCCTGTAACACACGGCATGACAGTAGGTGAACTGGCCATGATGTTTAACGGCGAACGTGCAGCTAAAAATCTGCCACAGGCTAAACTTACCGTTATCCCGATGCAGCACTACAACCGCAAGCAATGGTACGACGAAACAGGCCTGCCCTGGATAAAGCCGTCACCCAACATGCTGACGCTTACAACTGCGGCTGTGTATCCTGCTACCTGCTTGCTGGAGGGTACCAACGTCTCTGAAGGCCGTGGCACACTACAGCCGTTCGAACGTATCGCCACCACCTGGACCAACGGGGAGGAGCTGGCAAAGCAGCTAAACAGCTATCAACTGGCAGGAGTAACTTTCAGGCCTGTTACGTTTGTGCCTGATAGTATTGTGGATGGCATCAAGATTTACCCGCCTAAGTTTATGGGGGAACAATGCAACGGTGCCGAAATGATAATAACAGACAGAAGTACCTTTGAATCGGCAAAGGCTGGTGTGTTTATACTTCATGCGCTTAAAACGCTATACCCTGAACAACTGGAATGGAAAGAAGCGCGCATGGATCGCCTGTGGGGAACATCTAAAGTAAGAGAGCAGCTACAGGCGGGGCTAGCGCCGCAGGAGGTCGTAAAGAAATGGGATAGCGAACTGGCGTACTTTAAAAGTGTTAGGAGCAAGTACCTGCTTTATTAGGATCAGTTAATTGAAAAGGTTCATTGATGGTGTATGCTGCCAATGAACCTTTTTTTACTAACAAACCCAGTCACAATTAACCCACCCCTCCCAATTGGGTGAGTTTACACGTCACAACATCTCATAAATAGAAACAGGATTAAAAGTATAAACCTTACTTCATCAATTTTGGATCAACATAAGTGCCGTAGCGGCTGGCATTGCCCAAGCGCCAGTAGTACTGGTAAAGTATAGAAGAAGCCTCTTCCATCACACGCTCTGCCTGCCTCTCTACCTTATAGCTTTCCATCATGGCAATGGCATAAGGCCGCTCCTGCAGTTCCACAATAGCCCACTCCGTCGAAACCCCATTAAGTATACCCGGCTTGAAAGCGATGGAAACATTGACTGGTATACCATCTGCCAGCCTGCTTGTTTCACGGGTTGTTTTGCGTAGCGTGGCTACTATATCGCCGGAGACTTTCTTATTGATAAATTCACCTTTGTAGAGCAGCTCCAGCATACTTGCTGCCTCTGCTGGCGTAGAGATGTTTTCTTCTCCCCTGGCTGATGCGGCTGCATTGATCATCCGGCGCTGCACTTTGGTATGTTGTAATCCTAAGCTTTTTAAAGTAGCATTGATGTTCTCCATGCTTACCAGCTCGATAAGTGAGTTTGTGGCGGTATTATCGCTTAAAGCAATCATCAGGGTGCCCAGGTTACCAATTGTGAAGTGCGTGTCCTCTGCCAGGTCCTTTATAATGCCGGTGCCACCCACAACATCAGCCGGCTTTATCTTTCGCACATCCGTTAAGGCAAACTTCTTCTGGTGCGCCTGCTTGTGTACCTCCATCAGTATAGGTACTTTAATGGCACTTGCCTGCGGGAAAAGTATGTTCTCATTAATGGCAATTCTTTCTCCTGTGGTCAGATCTACAGCAACCAGACCTGTTACAGCCGGAGATTTTGTTAGGAGTTCACGCAACCGCTCTTCGGTTTTCTGGCGAAGTATGGACTGAGGTATGTTTTGGGCTGATGCTGTAACTGCTAGTAATTGAATAATCAATAGTATGACAGGGAGCTTTTTCATGAGGAGGAATCTTTTATTAACCACAAAGGCGCAGAGAAATACGCTAAGTCTGCAAGGGGAATTTGATATTCAAGGTAGCAACATTTGCTTATTCTTTAAACTACTATTTACCCTCCGCTACCAGTTTCTGGAAGTACGGAATCCGGGTGTATAGTTTAGAGCCTGGGCAAAGTGTGGAGGCGTAGTCTTTGTGTGCTCCCAGGCTGTCGGCTGGTATTTTATACTTTTTGGCTAATGCGGGCACCAGTGCCTCCAAGGTTCTCATTTGCTGCGGGGTTATTTCCTCTTCCTCAAAGTTACCTTCCACTACAACAAGTAAATGCCCTGTCGGGTCGTAAGCTGTATTAGAATCGCCGGCGTAATTTATGTCTCTTCCTTCTGCTACTTCCCCGTGCACATCTACATACAGGTGGTATGGTATATCGGCCCAAGGCTGCTTAGTTCTGCCATCTCCCAGTTTACTTTCTTCCTGCGAAAATTTCTGCAAGGATTTCATTTTATCCCTCAGGCTTTTGTCTGGCAGCTGCTTAGTAGCTGTATGGTGGATGGTAAGCTTTGTAAGTTTGTGGCTGCGCATAGGCAACACAGGCGCATTGGCTCCCCAATCACTTCTAGACAAGTAGTTTGTACTTTCAGGCACCAGCTTTTCGACTGTTGTTGCAGTTGTTGTAGCTGCTGGCTTTTGGCAGCTTACCATAACTCCAAAAATCAAGGCTAATAGTATAGTTCTTTGCATTTTGTACTATTAAATTGGCCGCTAAACCAATTGCAAAGTATAGCAGCCGAGTTTATAGATATTAAATTATAGCACATCCTCCAGCCTCACAAACCGATATCCTTTGCCTTTCAATTGCTCCAGGAGTTCATCTAACCTGTTATAGAACTTATCTGTGCGCCGAGGATCGGTGCCTATGTGCAGCAGCAGCATGAAGCCATTGAGTCCGTTTGGATCCTTTGCTTCGTAGGAAAGTATAGACTCCAATATGGTTTCTGAACTCACATAGCGGCTGCCCATTTCTGGCCAGGTATAATCTGCTGCAGAACGGGTGCCATGGGTAAAGTTTACCAGCTGCAGTCCTTCCTGCTCGGTCCAGCTGCTAATGCTGCGGTTGTACCACTCGTAAGGAGGCAGAAAGTATGGCGCATCTTGTTTACGGATGCCATACTTTGCCATCTTCTTGTAATTGGCCCTCAGGTCGGAGCTGAACTGCTCTTGCGTTACCAACAAACTATCGCGTTTTGCCCAATCGCAGTACAGCAGGTGCTTATCAGAGTGCGCCCCCAGGTAGTGACCGTCTTTCTTGAGTTCTTTGATCAGGCTTTTAAAAGCTGGATTAGCATAGAAGTTGCCTGTAAAGAAGAAAGAAGCCTTTGCCCCGTGCTTCTGCAGCGTTTGTTTTATACTTTCGCCGCCGTTTGCATACTCATCTCCTGTAAAAATCAGCGCAATCTCCTTCTCCGACACATCGCCCCGCACAATGGCACCGTGGGCATCAATAACTACTTTTTTACCTGAGCACCCTCCCTGGCACTGTGTTCTTTTGCTGCTAATAGGTAGATAAGCGATGCTGTACCGTCCATGGTAGGTTCATTGGTGCTGTAGTCGCCGTAATCATCGTGGTACACCACCAGATCCGACTGGAACTCCGCATATTCATCGGGCGCGTATAGTTTGATGCCGATCAGCTTACTGTAAATGCTACCGTACACAGGACCATCCACCAAACCGCCATCAATTGGGTACTTGTATAGCTGGGTAAAGGCAGAGTGAGGATCTACAGGCGTATCGCCGTTTGCGGGCAAACCAAACACCATGCTCGTGCCCCAGGGGTTACAACCAAACAACCAGTCGAAATTTGCCTGCTCCAGTTCTGCATAAGTCTGGTCGCCGCTTAGGTCGCGGTACAGGTAGCTCTGGATGGCAAAAGATGTGGTCAGGTTGTTGGAGCACCAGATAAACGGAATGCCACGGTAAAATGCATTGTTCTTAGCCTTGGTAAAAACACGCTCTATGCCTTTTTTGTAAAAGCCAATCAGCTCCTGCTTTGTTTTATTGTCTGATTCTTTGGCCAATTCAAAATGTCCGAAGTTATGGAACGGGTACCATTGGTAGTGGCGTGCTGTGTCGGCTCCCATCCACGGGGTTACTTTTTCCTGAAGCCCGTACGTATAGGCCTGCTTAAAAAACTCCTGATTGCCGGTAAGCTGGTACAGTGCTGCTGCCCCTAGCTGCATATCGTCTACCCAGTTGTCTTCTTCATAAAAATAGGGTGCACGGTTAGGCGCTGTCTGGCAAACACCCGGTTTAGCTAAACCAAGCTTGTAAGCCGACTGAGCCTTTTGCCCGAACAGGCTGGACAACTCTTTATCATTCCCGCTATAGATTTGGGAAGCAAGAGCGAAGGCACTTGCAAATTTACCTGCTGTAGAGGCTACCCCTGTTGACCTGTTTTGAAACTTGCCCAAACCTTGTGGTTTGCCGGTGGCAAAGTATACTGGTCGAGCTCTGCCCAGCCCATAGTCTACGCTGTCGTGGTTGGGCAGGCGCATTTTCTGGTGGTCACGGTCATCGGCTAGCTGGTTGAACAGCCAGTCTTCGCGCGGGTGCAGTTTCAGCAGCCAGGTTAGTCCCCAACGTGCCTCGTCCAGCACATCGGCCACACCGTTTGTACCTTCCAGTCCGTTGCCTTGGTGCTTATCCGTAAACACGCCCGGAAAATCGCGGTAAGCAGCCAGCAGGTGGTACGTAGCATTGGCAGAGGTGGTAGCATACTGCAGGTAATCAGAGGCATCGTGCCATCCTCCAGAAACATCGATAATTGTACTGTCAGGCATCGGGCCATACATGGTATAACCATCTGCTGTGTGGCAGGAATCTTTCAAGTATGGGTTAAAGCCGCTACGTTGCTGGCGCATGTAACGCAGGGCAAAATCGGCTGCACCTTTATATACATCGGCATCAATCTTGAAGACCGGAGACTTAGCCACGCCTGCTTTTAGATAGTAGCTACCTGGTTTGCTAAACGCAGTAAAATTTAACCTGTAAGATTGTGTAAATGGACCGTATCCTCCAAAAGCCTGACCAGCCTTGCCTTTAAAAACCACTTTATTTGTGGTGGCATCAACCAGTTCGAAGCGCTTCAGCTTTTCGCTGCCTTTGCTTCCCCAAACGGCGACCTTTATTCCTGCAGGAGTATAGCCTAATTGGTTGATGCGTATCCAAGCCGGACCTTTGGCAGTTGCAATCTGCTCATCGTAGGTAACTGTTGCTCTATTCGAGAAACCAATGGCATTTGCCGTCAGGATAAGTGCGCCCAACACAAGGGCCAGTAAAGTCTTTTTCCTGTTCATAATTGAAGTTTGTTAATGGAGAGAATGTGGATAATTTATACCTGATAATTCTGTTACGCCCTCGCCTCATATACTATTGGAACGAGGACGTGACAGTTTGAGCGATATCAGAACTTTGCCTTCAATGCGTTCGAAGGTATACTTTCATTCTTCAGCCTGTCAATAGCAGTTATTACATACTGGTACCTTTGGCCTCTTCTGATCGTTTCGTCCTCATAGTACGTCAGGTTCTTATCAAAGCTTATCTTGATGATGTTCTTCGGATTCTGTAGGTCAATTTGCTTGCCTTCCTCGAAGCGGTAAATCACGTAGCCGAACACCTGCTCGTCCTGTGGCTTTTCCCACTCCAGCTTTGCTTTTTTATTTGATTTAAAGATAAGGAATTTCTTTTCGCGAAGTTCAGACGGAGCTGCAGGTGCTGTATCATCGAGCCACTGCATTTGTGGTTGCAAGGCAGGGTAACAGTAGAAATCGTGCTGCAACGAATCCCTGAAGCCAGCCAGGTTGTTTGTAAGCGACTTAGAACTGAAGTATACACTGCCCTGCACCAGTGGGTTATCACGCAGGTAGCGTACTTGGTTAGGCAGCTGTTGCTTGTCGCGCCAGCCCTCACGGTCTTCCATGGCACGGTAAACGCCCTGACCTATGTACACATGCTTGCCAAAGGAGTTTGTAGCCCACCAGTCCAGCAGTTTCTCGTAAGGAGCAGGCTTATAACCAAACGGAAAGTATAACTGCGGATTTACGTAATCAATCCATCCCTCTTGCGCCCATTTACGGGCATCGGCATAAAGTGCACTGTAACCGGAAAGCCCATTGCTCTCTGAGCCTAAAGAGTCTTGTGCCATGTTACGCCAGATACCGAATGGGCTGATACCGAACTTCACGTGCTTCTTCTCGGCATGTATGTTTTCTGACAGCGATTGAATCAGCACGTCCACGTTATTGCGGCGCCAGTCTTCTATCTTGTCGAAGCCCTGCCCATACTCTTGGTAGGCAGCAGAATCTGGCAATGTCTCTTTACCAGGGTATGGATAGAAGTAGTCGTCGAAGTGTATTCCATCCACATCGTAATTGCGCACAATATCCATGATCACATCCACTATGTATGCCCTAACTACAGGCAAGCCTGGGTTAAAGTATTTTTTGTCGCCGTATGCAAAAAACCAATCAGGCATTTTACGGGTGATATGGTCTGTGCTGGTAAGGGAGTCAACAAGGCTGGTTGTTGCACGGTAAGGATTTATCCAGGCATGAAGTTCCATGCCACGTTTGTGCGCTTCCAGTATGGCAAACTCCAAAGGGTCGTAAAAGGGCTCAGGCGCATGCCCTTGTTTACCTGTTAAAAAGCGGCTCCACTGCTCACGGCCTTTTGCATAAAAAGCATCTGTAGAAGGACGCACCTGCAGCATAATGGCATTTATACCTGTTTTCTGATGCTCATCCAGTATCTGTATCAGCTCCTGCTGCTGGGCTACTGCATCTGCTCCAACCAGGGGTTTAGAGGGCCAGTCTATGTTCTGTACTGTTGCAATCCAAACGCCGCGGAACTCTCGTTTAGGGGAAGGCTTACCTCCCTGAGCAGATACCACAGCACTTGCCAGAAGTAAGCTAAGTAGAAGTGTAATTCTTTTAATCATTGGATATACTTTTAATAAAAAGCCCTCCAGGCTTGTGGCCAATGGAGGGCTTTTTAAACTATTAATTAACCAATTACCAACCAGGATTCTGCTTTAATTCTACACCCTTGTCAGCATACAACTTGATCTGGTCAAGTGGCAGCGGGCTCAGGTATACTTTGGGGTCGACGAACAGACGCTGTGAAGCTGCAGCTGTTGCAGGGATTATATATCCTTCGGCACCTTCAGTAAGCGTTACACTTGACTGTAATTTAGGATAGTCAGCTTTTTTGATCCAGGCGCCTCTGTTAATGTCAACATTAGCCTTTGTATCAACATATTCTAGCTTTTTCCATCTTCTCAGGTCGTCCAGTCTGAAGCCTTCCATCATCAGTTCAACTCTACGCTCACGACGGATCTCCCAAATTAGTGCAGGTACGCTAGGGTCTCTGGCAGGATCGTCGTAAGTAACACCATTAACAGCTGGCTGGTTACCCTGTACCTGTAAGGCAGGCATTTTGATACCAGTTCTTGCTCTTAATTTATTAACTGATATATCTAGGTCAGCCTGAGAAAGTGCAGTGCCTCCAAGTGTCGCAAGCTCAGCAGTAGCCTCAGCATAGTTAATCAGCACTTCTCCATATCTGATAACAGGCGCATCAGTTGGGTTAAGGCTTGAGCTACCTTCCGGCTGATCCTTGATAGCATCGTTAAGGAATTTATGCGTAGCATACCCTGTAGTAGAGTAATTGCTGGCGATACCGTTCAGGCGCAGCTCAGTGGTTACAAATGTTTCCTTAACACGTGGGTCTCTTGCTTTAAATACATCAATGCCTTTATCTCCCTGATATAGCGGAGAGATAGCAACTGGCAGTCCATCCTCAGCAAGATATGAGTCAATAGCATCTTTAGAAACACCAGTTTGAGGCTCTTTGTTGTTGTAGCTATTAAGTGCGTGCGTTAAGGCACCTGGCTCATATTGTCTGTAAAGTATAGCCTCTGAATTGCCTGCCAAGTTAAGTGAGTTGAATACACTTCTGTAGCTTGGTGCAAGAGAATATCTACCAGAGTTGATCAACTGCTCCGCAGCCCATTTAGATGCCTCTAAATACTCCGCAGCTTTAGCTGTATTGTTCAGGTGGTATTTCTGCCATGTACCTTCGAACAGGAACACACGTGACATAAATGCCAGCACAACATCTCTGTTCACCGTCAGTCCTTTTGTACCATCTGTCAATCTTACATTCTCCGCTGCGAATCTGAAATCTGCCAGCACTTTGTCCATTACAAGCGTACGTTGGTCACGTGGCTTATACAGTTCCTCAGTGTCGGTTTCCTTCAGTTCTTTGTCGAAGTATGGCACATCTCCAAATGTGTTAACCAGGTTGGCATATTCCATCCCACGGAAGAAACGGCCAACACCTGTCCAATGTGCTTTTGCCTCATCAGCCATTGGCACGCCCTGAACTCGGTCGATGAAAATGTTTGCTTTTCTTACCCAGGCAAATGTCCAGCCGCCGCCAGAGGCAGGAACGTTTTGCGTAAACTGTGCTGGACTAGACGGAGCAAAATCATCATTCAAGCTTTGACCAGAGAAGTAACCACCCCAGGCAAAACCAGATCCGTAACCTGTAAAGTAGTTTGGATAGAAACCGTAAGAGAAAGTCCTAACGTTATCTTCGCTGGTCCAGTAGGTTTGATCCGTTAATTGGTCAATTGGCGGAACCTCCAGAAAGTCTTTATCGCAACTGAAAAGAGTTGTCGCAAAGAGTGCTAATACAAATATCTTCTTTTTCATTACTATGCAATTTTGATGTTAGAATGTAGCCTGAAGGCCAAATGAAAGTGTTCTGCGATAAGGATAAACTCTACCAAATGTGTTAGAGTCATTCAAGCCAGCTGTCGTATAGTCAACTTCTGGGTCGATTGGAATATCCAGTTTATCGAACTCGAACAGGTTCTCACCACTGAAGTAAACACGTAATTTCTCAATCTTGGCTTTGCTGGTAATGCTGTTAGGCAGTGTGTAACCAACTGAGATGTTTTTCATTCTCATGTAAGACAGATCAAGTAAGTATTTTGTCTGTGGAAGGAAGTTTCTGCCGTTGTTAGCAATTGCCGAACCTTCTCCATCTGTTGGTCGAGGATAGAACGCATTCGGGTTTTCAGGTGTCCAATAGTCCATCTGGTGAGTATACCAAGCTTCGCCGGCTCTGTAACCAGGTATGAACAGTGGTCCGTTTGCCCACAGGTCACGCTTGCCTACACCTTGAACGAACATGTTCAGGTCAAAACCTTTCCAATCGGCACCCACACGTAAACCGTACTGATAACGTGGCGTAGAATTACCGATCACTTTCATGTCGCCGTAATCATCAATTGTGTTAGCACCACGATCAATTTTACCGTCACCATTCAGGTCTTTGTACTTGATATCTCCAGGACCATAGAAGAACCAGCCACTTTCAAAGAAAGACTGCGATGGAATACCCTCTTTCGGGATATATCTGCCGTTAGGGCCAACAACGAGGTTACCGCTGGCATCCTGTACAAAGTCATCATTAGTAAAGAAACGATCTGTTTCAAAGCCCCAAATTTCGCCAAGAACCCTGCCTGGACGGTTAGAGCCTAAACCTTTGTTATCAGCATAATCAACAATGCGTTCTTCAAAGTCAGTTAATGTACCAGTTACATTAATATTTAAGCCATTGCTGAAGCCATGATTATAAGTTACAGCTAACTCCCAACCGGTATTCTGTAATTTGCCGCTGTTACGGATTGGTGCACCTGTACCAAAGGTAATTGGCAATACCTCTCCCTGGCTGTGCATCTCGTTCGTTGTTCTTCTGTACCAGTCGAAATTTACTTCGATCTTATCGTTCAGGAATCTTGAATCCAAACCAACATCAAGTGTGTTAACTGACTCCCATGTTAAGCTGTATGGGAATGCACCCGGTGTTGTTGCCGTTACCATATTAACGCCGCCAACTAACCAACCTGAATTGGTAGGTGACATAAGTCTGTAGATATCACCTAGCCTTGCGCTTGGGTTACCGATAGAACCGTAAGAACCTCTGATCTTCAGGAATGACATTACCGGTTCTGCAAATTCCATGAAAGGCTCTTTGCTTATCACATAACCAACTGACATTGATGGAAAGAAGGCCCATTTCTTTGTAGGAGATAAACGAGATGAACCATCATAACGGCCATTAAGCTCTAGCAGGTACTTGTCGTCGAAAGCATAATTGATACGACCAAAAGTACCAAGCGTCACCCACTTGTTACGAGAGCCGTCTACAAACTGATCTCCTGTAGCCAAGTCAATTTCACCCTGATCAGGGTTCATCAAATTTCTCTTTTGAGACATCTGATACCAGTACTCATACTGCTCAACATCGCCCCCGGCAATTACCTTAAATGAGTGTCTGTCGATATCTTTTGTGTATGTAGCGAAGGTCTTACCTGCCATTCTATTTGAAAAGTCAGAATTATACTGCACTCTGTTGTATGCTACACTGCTGTATGGCTCATTCTTTAAGGCTGCACCTGTTGACCAGAAGTTATAAGCAGTTAATGTACCACCTGTCTGGTGCTCCAAAGAGTTGCTACCAGTATAAGTAAAGTCACCATCAATAGTTAAACCTTTTAAAGGTTTGAATGTACCTCCAATGCTGATACGCGTCATAGCAGACTGCTCGTTATTCATTTTAGCCTGCTCCACCTCTGTAATTGCGCTTCTGAAAGGGTGGCCCTGGTAAGTGCCATATGGGTAAACAGCCGGCCATCTATATAGATAGTACCATGGATCGTATGTCTCGCTTGAGAAGTAGAATGGACGTGTGAATTCTGACTTCGAGTATAATACTTTAGCACGAGCATCAAACCAGTCAGTCACGCTTGTGTTAACACCCAGGTTCAGGTTGTATCTGTTAAACTCATCCGGGTTAACTTTCAGTACACCTTCCTGTGCCAGGTAACCCAAACCTACATAGTAGTTAGTTTTTTCACTGCCACCTGAAACTGATATGTCATGCTTCTGTTGAGGCGTCCAGTCTTTCATGTACATTTCTCCTGGGTTCCACGAACGGTAGAAAAACAGGCGACCATCTCTGATATCGAAGTCACGTCCCAACACCATTTCGTTGCCCAGATTCTGGCCACCGTAAAGCTGCTCCCATTCACGCATTTTTGCGATAGAAGCCTCATCGATATACATACCTACCACACCAAATACGTTCGTGCTTGGGTTCTTCCTTCTTAATGCTTGAAAGGCTACCTCAGCACCTTCAGCTGCCGGGGCTATCTCAGGAGTAGTAGTTGGCTTTGCATATGAGAAGTTATTAGAGTAATTTACTTTAGGAGCAGATCCTCTCTTACCTGACTTTGTTGTGATAAGGATCACACCCCATGCTGCTCTAGCACCATAAATAGAAGAAGAAGCTGCATCTTTTAAAACTGAGATAGATTCAATATCCTCCGGGTTGATCATCTGCAGGCTCGGGATTTCTACGTTATCTACTAAGATAAGCGGGTTTGCACCTGGCGTTTGCAGCGAACCAGTCATACCACGAAGTCTGATAACAGGGTTCTGGCCGATTGCACCACTTGGTGTTGTAATGGTTAGGCCTGGCGTTGTACCCTGCAAACCGCGTGCTACGTCAGTAATTGGTCTTGATTCCAATACCTTTGTGTCGACAGTTGAAACGGCACCGGTCAGGTTTGCTTTTGCTTGCGTACCATAACCCACCACTACTACTTCGCTTAAGGCTTTGGCATCAGCTTGAAGCACTACGTTGATTGTAGTAGCATTACCTACTACTTTCTCTTCACTCTTCATACCGATAAAGCTAAACACTAACACATCGGTAGGAGCTGCACTGATAGAGTAATTACCAGTAGCATCTGTAGTAGTGCCTCGGGCTTGCCCTTTTACGGCGATGGAAACACCCGGCAGTTTAAAATTGTCTTCGGCAGATGTTACCGTACCTGTTACGGTCTTATTCTGCGCGAAGGCCTGGTAATGAAACAGGAGAAAACAAATCCCCCATAACAGACATCGTACACTTTTCTTCATAACAACTTAGCTAATAGTTTATATTATAAATAGAGTAAATAATAACTGCAGTTAACACCGTATGCGTTTTTCTGCATTTTTTAAAAAATATGATTTGATTTCAATTAAAATTTATCTCATAAAACAGCTTTTCATTTATCTTCAATTAACAATAGAATAATCACACATATTATTTAAGTATAAAAATACTGGTAGCTACATTATTACTACACTTAGCAATTTTCTCATGTAGAATTACTACACATATAAGTATCTAAGTATAACTACTAATACATGTATTAAAGCTAAAAAAAATAATTTAGATATTTATCAGGTTGTTGCAACTATTTAATCCAAAAAAGACAAAACCTGCATTTAGTTGCATATTGGTTCTTTTACGGCAACTGCTAGTTATACCATAGCTTTACTTCAGCACAAAGCACAATCAATAACCGAATACCCTATCTACCTGATCTATTTACACTATATAATATTAAAATATTAAGTATTCTGATCTGTTTATGGTTTGTTAAGCAAGTATTTAGTGCGATGCCTTTATGCAGCTTTCTCCGCTATTTTTCTTTACTATTTCATTTTATAAAATGGCGCCGTTTTTAAACCGTACTTATTTAAATAAGTAATGATTGTAAAAAAACTTCCGAAATAAGTTGAAACACAGATCAGCTATCTACGCATTTAATTTAAACCTATACGGCTTCTATCAACTTAATTTATTTATATTCAAATATGATGTAAGAATCATGCTTCAGCAACTATACTATTTGTAATGGAGCAGCAAACGACTGGATTTAACTACAATTACACTCTTACATTTTATTCCATAAAATACTGTTTTACAAGTGGATAACACTTGCCTCAAAAGTTTATATGCTATAAAATCTTATAACTCATATCAAAAATTACGCTATAATATGTTTGTTTAGAATCTAAAACTGCATAAAAACGCAAAATTGTTCATAAGTATACAGTCCTAAATAGATCACCTGACCTTGTCAGATTTTAGTAAACATAGAGGCTAACTATATAATTGCTTACTAATAATTATATAATTAGTTACATTTAAAACTAAATATATTCAATTATATCAATGCTTAAGTTTTAAGCATAACTATAGCATTGAATTAAACTTCACTTTTAAGCTTTATTTAGCTAGCCTATACTCGATGCAGCTAATAAAATAAGTTATAACTTGTATTTATGCAGCAACAGTAAATCATGTGTGCCTTTTTATGAAATCGTTTGTTAGCTTTCTCCAACTAGTATGGTCAGCTGTAAAAGGCAAGGAACAGGATTATACTACATTAGGTATCAAGCAGAGTATCATATTGCTGGCTATACCCATGATTCTGGAGATGGTAATGGAATCATTGTTTGCCATCGTAGATATTTTCTTTGTGGGCAGATTAGGCTCTAAAGCACTTGCAACCGTTGGTCTTACAGAATCGGTTCTTACCATTATCTACTCAGTAGGTATGGGTATAAGTATAGCTGCTACCGCTATGGTATCACGCCGAATCGGAGAAAAGAATACGAAAGAGGCAGGAAGCATTACGTTTCAGTTGGTTATTACTGGTAGCGTGCTGGCTCTACTTATAGGCGTAATTGCTACCGTTTATGCAGGCGAAATTTTAGCCTTAATGGGTGCAGCACCTGATGTGATTACTACAGGTCTCAATTATGCCCGAATCATTTTTGCCGGAAATTTGGCTATTATTCTGTTGTTCCTGATAAATGGTGCTTTCCGTGGAGCCGGACAGCCACATCTGGCTATGCGTGCTCTTTGGATAGCGAATGGAGCCAATATTATACTTGATCCACTGCTTATTTTCGGTATTGGCTCTTTTGCAGGTTTTGGCCTTGATGGTGCAGCTTGGGCAACAACCATAGGCAGGAGCCTTGGCGTCATATACCAACTATACCACCTGCTTAACGGCAAAAACATACTTAAAATCACACGCGAAAATCTTGTAGTTAGCCTGAGTGTGATTCAACGTATCCTTAAAGTATCGTCGGGAGGAATGGGGCAGTATCTCGCAGATTCTGCCAGTTGGATATTCCTGACGCGGTTGATAGCCGAATTCGGAAGCAATACCCTGGCAGGCTATACTATCGCTTTTCGTATCATCATCTTCTCGCTGTTACCTTCGTGGGGGCTTTCGTCGGCAGCTGCCACACTTGTAGGTCAAAATTTAGGAGCAAAAAAGGCTATGCGCGCAGAGTTGGCTGTCTGGTTAACCGCAAAGTATAATGTGGTTTTCATGGCTACGGTTACTCTTATATTTATACTTTTCGGCGAGCACCTTTCCGCCATCTTTGCAGATGACCCTGGTGTTATTTCTGTATCATCAGAAGCCTTACGTATTATTACGCTAGGATATGTTTTTTTTGGCCTAGGCATGGTGATGGTGCAAGCATTTAATGGAGCCGGCGACACCAGAACCCCTACCCTTATCAATATTGTGGTGCTTTGGTTGATAGAGATTCCGCTTGCCTATATGCTTGCTGTGTATTTTGACCTTAAAGCTACAGGTGTTTTCATTTCTATAGCTTTTTGCCACTCTTTTCATGCCCTGGTAAGCTGGTGGCTCTTCCGGCAAGGCACCTGGAAAAAAATCAAAGTATAGGTTACATGGAAATTCTTGACTGTTTGCTGCAGTAAGATAAAGTATACTCCTTTTTTGCATCTCTACAGAAAAACACACCCACTAATAAACTTAACTCGTTAAATCATAGCCTACTACAACCAAAGTATGCGTATACATGTAGTCTGAACTATAGCTTAAATCAGACTACAGGATCTTTAACCTATATGGCTATATGAGTAAGGAATCTACGCAAACGTTAGAACCACAAACTACACCGCAGCCCAAACGTGCGCTGAGTATGACAGATGCCATAGCCGTTATTGTGGGAATTGTTATCGGAGCAGGTATTTTCAGAACACCTTCTATGGTAGCCGCTAACACTGATAGCGGCTTTATGTTTCTAATAGCCTGGGTGTTGGGAGGAGCAGTCTCGTTGGTTGGCGCCTTATGCTATGCAGAATTAACCACCACTTTTCCCCATACCGGTGGCGATTACCACTTCCTGACCCGCGCGTTTGGTAAAAGGCTTGCCTTTCTGTTTGCTTGGTCACGGATGAGTGTCATACAGACAGGTTCTATAGCATTGCTTTCTTTTATTGTAGGAGACTACCTGTCGCAGTTATATAGTATAGGAGAGTTTTCGTCTGTGATATATGCCGCGGTGGTAGTTATAGTACTTACAGCTATAAATATGGTAGGCGTAACATTTGGCGCAGGTACACAAAAGTTACTGACAGCAATAGAGGTTTTTGGCATATTAGCCATTGTAGTGGCCGGTTTGTTCTTTGCGCCTGCAGAGCCAGTTGCTCCAACTCCTGCAGGTACTGCATCCACAACATCTGTAGGTCTGGCAATGGTTTTTGTATTGCTGACTTTTGGCGGCTGGAACGAGGCCGCTTATATTTCTGCTGAGCTAAAGTCCGGTAGTAAAAGTATGGTGAAGGTGCTTATTCTAAGCATTTTTATTATAACCATAGTATACCTACTCATTAATTTTGCTTACCTAAATGTTCTTGGCATCAATACCATGGCACAATCCAGTGCCGTTGCCAATGACTTAATGCGCGCTACCTTCGGGGAGGGTGCAATGTATTTAATCGGTATATTGGTTGCCATAGCAGCACTAACCTCAGCCAATGCCACCATTTTTACTGGTGCCCGCACCAACTATGCCTTGGGGCGCGACTTCCCGGTTTTCAGCCTGTTAGGAAAATGGAATTACCAAACCTCCTCACCAGTAAATGCCTTTCTGGTACAAGGCGCAATTTCTCTGGCGCTGGTTGGGTTGGGCTTTTTTACCCGAAACGGTTTCGAAACCATTGTAGAGTACACGGCACCGGTTTTCTGGTTTTTCCTATTGATGGTAGGCATTGCCCTGTTTGTTTTAAGAAGAAAAGAGCCTGATCTGGAGCGGCCATTTAGAGTGCCGCTCTACCCGGTTTTGCCTCTTGTCTTTTGCCTCACAAGTGCTTACTTGTTATACTCCAGCCTTATGTATACAGGTATTGGAGCTTTGGTAGGTATGGCAGTCCTTTTTGTGGGTGTATTGCTGCTACTGGCTTTGCCTATTATCGAAAAGTATAGGAACAGATCATCATAGATGGAGTTCGAGCAGTCAAACTCAACATAACATCGCGCTTATTCAACTGCATGTCAAAGCATTACGTATACTTTGAGAATTATTATAGCTGCTAAGCCTACTGCGAGTTACCCTTACTAGCCTGCCGACTATGCCACATTTAGCAGGTTACGCGATCCAAATCTTTTTTAACACCAAACTGTAAAGCGATGAAAAGACTTAAATTTTCTATTCTAGCACTCCTGCTCACCATTTTGTCAACCTCCTCTGCCCTAGCGCAGACATCAGCACCTCCTAAACAAACAACTTCGCCCCCAAAACTTGATGTACCTTATGTACCTACCCGTCAAGTTGTAGTAGATGCTATGCTGGAGCTGGCAAATGTTAGTGGCAAAGATGTTTTGTATGATTTAGGCTGCGGAGATGGCCGAATTGTTGTTACAGCTGCTAAAAAATATGGAACCACAGGCACAGGCGTAGATATTAACCCGGAACGCATATCAGAAGCAAACCAGAATGCTAAGGAGGCAAATGTTACAAACAAGGTAAAATTTATTCAGGGAGATCTTTTTGAGGCAGATTTCAGCAAAGCTTCTGTTGTAACGCTGTACCTGCTGCCTTCTGTTAACATGAAACTGCGACCTAAACTACTCCGCGAACTTAAGCCGGGTTCTCGAATTGTTTCGCATGCATTTGATATGGGTGATTGGGAACCAGACAAAACAGTTGAGGTAGATGGCGCTAAAATTTATTTATGGACAGTACCAGAAAAGAAGTAATGGGGTAGCATTACCCTAATCAATCATTTAACTTATAATAAAAAGCAGCTCCAGATACATATGGAGCTGCTTTTTAATTGAGTAAAGTATAACTCTACTCCACAATTAGCTTTATAGCGGTGCTGCCATGGTATCAGGCAACCTGACACACGAAACAAACAACTGATTTCGTTTGAATCATTATTTGCACTGCCCTGTTACCCATAAGCCGATCAGAGTCAAATAAAATGTTGTATCACGACAAGTATGTGCAACTTCTACTTGCCACAGATTGTATTATTTAGGAGATTTGAATTTTCTTTGAGTATTTATGCTGGAAACTCTTGTATATACCTTTTTGCTGAGCATTTCACCTTTTGGCGAGGCCAGAGCTGGTATACCGTATGCTATTTTAAACAACATCCACTTTATCTGGGCGTTTCTGATAGGCACCATAGGAAATACTTTGGTATACCCTGTGTTTATGTGGCTGATCGACTCTTTCAGCAAATATTTCTGGCCATTCAGATTATACAAAAGGGGAGTTATCTACCTATCTAAAAGGGCTAAAAAAATAGCAGGCTCCAATGTTCAGAAACACGGTTTCTGGGGTTTAATGATATTTGTGATGATCCCGCTGCCAGGCACAGGTGCTTATATGGGTACTATTGCCGCCAACATTTTTAAGATAGAGCGTAAAAGAGCATTTCTCGCCATTAGCCTTGGCGTAATTATTTCTTCTGCCTTTATGGCTGCAGGTACCTACCTTGGCCACCTGGGTTTAACAAAATTATAATCTCGTTTTAGAGAAAGTCTCTCCTGAAGCAGTAGATTCGGCCTGCCTGTAGTATATCCGGAAGGAGCATATTGCAGGCAGGCTGCTTTTTTAGCCTTTGGCCAATACCGCAGGTTATTTATACTTTGAATTTAGTTCTCACTCTGTTTACAGCTACAAGTAATATTAAAGCTATAATTGGCGTGAGGGTTATACTTATACTTCCCGATTTATGAGTTTTCTAAATGTATCCGGCATAAGTGTAGTTGAAGATGGTATTACTATTCTCGACAACATCAGCTTTACACAGCAGCAATTTCAGCATATAGCCATTGCCGGCGAAACTGGCTCAGGTAAAAGCACTTTACTACAAACCATCGCCGGATTGGTTCAGCCGGTTTCAGGGCAGGTAATGTTTGAAGGCGAGAAAGTACAGGGGCCACACGATGTGCTTGTGCCGGGGCATGCTGGAATTGCGTATCTGTCGCAGCAGTATGAGCTGCCACAATTTCTAAGAGTAGAACAGGTGTTAAAGTATGCAAACACACTGCCAGCAGCAGAGGCCGCAAACCTGTATGCTATTTGCCAGATTGAGCATTTGCTTAAGCGTAAAACAAACCAGTTGTCAGGTGGCGAAAAGCAGCGCATCGCTCTAGCCAGACTACTTGCCTCCTCTCCACGGCTTCTGCTGCTAGACGAGCCCTTTTCTAACCTCGACATGGTTCACAAAAGTACGCTCAAAGCTGTAATCCACAACATCAGTGAAAACCTGGAAATAACATGTATCCTGATTTCACATGATCCTGACGATACGCTATCCTGGGCAGACGAGATTCTGGTAATGAAAGACGGGAAATTGCAGCAAACAGGAACGCCAGAGCAAGTATACAGGCAACCTGTAAATGAGTACACAGCTGGCTTGTTCGGGAAGTATAACCTGATACCCCCCGCACTTGTTACAATCTTTCCAGGTGTAAAGCAGGTTAAACTAAATGATAAACCTTTAATGGTAAGGCCGGAGCACCTAAAATTCACAGCAGATAGAACAAGTGGGCAGGCAGGTAAGGTACAGAAGATTACTTATTACGGTAGCCACTACGAAACAGAAGTTATACTTGGTGATACTACCCTACTGGTAAAAACACTGGAAAACGGGATAAAACAGGGAGATAATGTATATGTGGCTTTGGCACCAGGTGCTGCATGGGGCTTCTGATTAAAATAATTACCAGCATGTATAAAGTATAAACACGAACAGCCGCTTAAAAAATTAAGCGGCTGTTCGTGTTTAAAAACCTTGCAAATTAAATTACAGGGTCAGTTGGAGTATTTGGGTTATTCAATCGTTCCTGGTCAGGGTATGGATAGAAGTTGCGGTTACGTTCTGCTGTATTTTCTGGGGGTGCAGGCCGGCCAAAGCGACGACTATCTTCCCATTTTTGACCTGTCAAGTATAACTCTGCAGCGCGTTGTTTGTATACTTCCAGCAACAGTGCATCTCTTGTAACAGGCCCACTGTAAGGCGGTAAAGCAGCATGCACACCAAATGGGTCTCCTGTTGTTTGTGTTCTTACTTCATTTATAAGATTAAGTGCCTCCTCTAATGATCCACCGCTACGAAGTATAGCCTCGGCTTTTATCAGCTTCATTTCGTCTGGGAGGTATACAGGAATTTCTGTTGTTTGTGTGTCGAAAAAGCCTTGAAGTGTACGTACTGGGTCTCCGTTTACTATATCTGTTTGCCCAGTCAGGTAAAAATCTTCACGAGCATCGCCTTCCTCAAAAAGCTCTTGAGGCAATCCGAAATTATCACGTGGCCTGAAGTAGCCTAAGCCTACCTCTAGATTAGTGGTGTTAAAAATCGGATTTACACTTTGGGTACTGTAAACATACTCTGATGTTGCGCTTAAATTTACAAGATCAGCGTTTGTGATTGCCGCATCATAGTTACCAGCAAATAGGTTATACCTTGCATTCATAGCATACAATGAATTTTTCAAATCAAAAGCATTGCCGGTTACAAGCGTTGTAAACTCCGCAGAAACCGGTGTAGCATCAAGCAGCGCGATGCCTTGATTAAAATTAGAGATTGCTGCTTCCAGTACTTCTGCCCTTGGCCTGAACATAATGTTTTCGGTTATACTTGTTTCTGTGTTTGCCTGCTCAAATGCCAACGCCAGTGTGCCCAAAGCCATACCTTTAAACAAATGAGCATGTGCAAGTATACCACTTAACGTCCCATCTGATATACCTGAAATATTTGGTGCATTTGTCAATATCTGATCGCTCATGCTCATTGTGCGCTGCATTCTAGACCACAAGCTTAAGATATTGCCGTTGAAACTTGGCAATGCAGTACCTCCCGCTTCCAGTTCCAGCACATTCGTAAAAGTGGCCACACCCTTTAGCTCGCGTCCTGTTACGCCAGGGTATAAATATGCAGCCTCTAAACCTGCCGTTGAATAAAACTGCCTTACCCCAACACTTAGTGCAATTATACCTTCGCGAGAGGATAGTACTTCAAGGTCGCTGGCAGCATTTGGGTTGGGTAAATCGAGCTCGCAACTGCTTGTTAGCAGCAGGCAGCCAGCTAATACCCCTGTTTTTATAAATGAAGTTATATTTTTCATATGATTATCTTTAGAAGTAGAGAAGATTAAAACGATACCTGTACACCTAGGGCGTAGGTTCTCGGTATTGGTACTTCCACAAAATCAAAGCCACGCACTGCATTCGTTTGTCCTGCTGCATTAACCTCTGGGTCGTAGCCGCTGTAATCATCTATAGAGAGTAAATTTCTGCCGGCCAGTGTTAAGCGCAGGTTGTTGCCCCCTAAGAAAGCCGGGGTTAACGTATAAGCTACCGATATCTCTCTTAATTTAATGTAAGAGCCGTCTTCAATGTAATTCTCAAATATACCAAACAAGGCAGCTGAGGTACCTTTAGGCACTTCGCCTCTGAGCTCTGGCTCATACCCGGACAAGCCACCATACAAATCTCGTTCTCCAACGCGGCGGGTGAAGTTAAAAACATCAAAACCATACGCTGCATCAATCTGTGCCCGGAAGGAGAAGTTACCTCCAATCGTTACTTCATTTATAAAAGAACCTGTCCAGTCTGGGTTGGGGTCTCCGATTACTTTAGGTCTTGTTGCGCCAGTGGGCTGCCCGGTTTCAGGGTTTCGGCCAACTCGTTCGGCCTGTGGCAGGCCGTTTGGGTTAAGCAATAACGACCCATCAGGGTTACGGGCAAAATATGTGCTGTAAAACGCTCCGATCGGGTAACCATTTACGGCAGCCACCTGCCCAAATCCACCAGGAAAAGTTACAACTCCTCCTGGTATATCATTCAGTTCATTTTTATTTCGGGAGTAGATCAACGTGGATGTCCACTTCACTCTCTCTTTTTGGATTGGTGCACCAGTTAACATGAGCTCAACGCCTTTGTTGGTCATGGTGCCTACGTTGGCATACTGGTTCACGAAACCTGTAGATGGCGTAAGGTTTATAAATAACAGCAGGTCTTCTACATCTTTGTTATAGTAAGTAAACTCAAGGCCTAACCTGCCATCCAGAAAACTCATGTCAGCACCAACTTCTGTTTCTACCTGCCGCTCGGGTTTTATTCCTTCGTTACCTAATTGTGTAGAAGAGATTACACCAGGTAAGCCAGGTAAAGCAACAGGGTTATAGTTTGTATAGCGCCCATAAGCAGGTATAGCTGTTAAGTTACCTGCCTGCCCATAAGAGGCTCTTAGCTTAAGTATAGGAATAATGCTGCTGATGCCTTCCCAAAAACTTTCGTTTGATATGAGGTAGCTCGCACTTAATTTCGGGTAGAATTGCCATCTGTTATCCCTACCAAAAACTGAAGATACGTCGTAGCGTCCGGCACCTGTCAGGAAAAGCCGATCACCAAAGCCGAGAGTCTGCTGTGCAAAAAAACCTAAAATATTGATATCACTTCTTCCTTCACTGCCGATTATGTTAGCTCCAGTGTTGACTGTACGCGCAATTGGTCCGAGTTGGGTAGCATTAATGGCCGTAGAATAGTTCTTCTCTACCTGGGCTGTTGCTCCAACACCAGTTGTAGACTCTAGCCAATCTGCCAGCATTGTTCTGTAAGAGATGTTTAAGTCGTTGTTTAGGCGATAAGACGTTAGATCTGCGCGCCGTGAGTAACCAGCGTTATAAGAAGGCGTGGTATTACCTACCGGAATAAAACCTGTAGCAATTTGGGTCGCATTATCATACCCCAACACATAATTAATATTCAGGTTGTTTATTGGGGTAAGCGTTAGCTGTAAATCTCCTATAAAGCGGTTGGTTCGCTGCTGAAAATCAAAACGATCAATGGCTTCCAGCGGGTTAGTTCTCCTGAGTATGTTTGTTGGCGCTGTTGAAGGGTAAACACCGTTAACTGGTTCAGGATTGATAAAATTATTGCTAAAAATGAAGCCGGTTAATGCACCGTATGCTTCGTTTAACCCACCGTTTGGGATCTCTTCGCTGGTGCTAAGTACGTAGTTCGCTCCAAATGAAACAGACATCCAGTCGTTTAGTGTTTGGTCTAAACGAACGCGTGCACTGCCTCTCGTAAACTGCGTTTCATCAATAATACCTTGATTCCTTAAAAAGCTGGCACTCAAAAAATACTGCGTATTAGCGCTACCACCCGATACAGATAAATTGTTTTCTGTGCCAAAAGCGGTTCGGAATACTTCGTCCTGATAATCGTACCGTTGCACCGGTTCCTGTGTGAGGTCGCCAGGTAACGTGTTTACAAACCGGAAAGGATAATCATTGTACTCCAGTGTTTTGCGCACCTCACTTATCCTGAACTGGGTAGAGGCGGTAACTTTAGGCTTACCTTCCTTACCACGCTTTGTAAAGATCTGCACCACACCGTTACTGGCCCTGGACCCATAGATTGCCGCTGCAGCTGCCCCTTTTATGATCTCAATGCGTTCAATATCATTCGGGTTGATATCCACTAAACGGTTCTGTGCATAACCACCCAAATCAATCAGCTCTGGTGAATTGTTGTTGATGATCACACCATCTACAATGTACAACGGGTCTCCGGAGCCTACTACCGTGCTTGTACCTCTAAGGCGCACACTGATACCGCCTGCAGGGTTACCTGAGTTTTGTGTGATTTGTGCTCCGGCTACTTTACCGGCTAAAGCCTGATCAACAGAAGTAACGATGTTATTCTCCAGTACATCACCAGATACTGTAGAAATAGCATTACCTAATTGCTTCTTGCTTGTTGCAACTGACGTACCAGTAACAACTACTTCATCCAAACCCACAATATCCTCGCTTAGCAGTACATTTACCGTAACGTTTTCAGAGGCACCCAATACTACTTCTCTGGTTTCCGGTTTAAAACCTATAAGTGAGAAAACTAAGCGGTAGGTGCCTGCAGGCTGAGTAGTTGCCAAACTATAGCTGCCATTTGCATCGGTTGCCGTGGCAGTATTTGTGTTTTGGATTCTGACAACAACGCCCGGTAACGGACTCTTTGTGCGGGCATCAGTTACTGTACCCGAAATAGTGTAGCGTGCCTGTGCAAACACCTCCTGATTTAACAGGCTGACTAAGAACAAACACAGCAGGGTGAACTTAAACCAAGCCCACCCTCTAAAGTAGATTTTTCTCATAGTAAGTATATTTTGTACAGTTATAAAATTTAAGGCACTACATTATACTTTGCTTAAGTTGGTAAGCTGATTTTGCCCATATGCACAGCTGGAACCCTGGTTTGTGCTGGTCCGAAATCTATAAGCTCACCTACCAAACTCTCATTTGCCAATGTGGCAAACAGTACAGCTTCTTTGGCATCCGGAGATACGCCTAACTCTGCAGTATCTCTTATAGTTATGTCTTTGATAATATCTTTAATATTGCTGATCAGCAGCGGATTGTGCATTCCTCCGCCACTTAGAAATATCTCGAACTGTTCGCCTTTCAGTGTTCTTGACAATGCATCGCATATACCAACTGCAGAAAAACGGTTAAGGGTGGCCATCACATCTTCTGGTGATAGCTGGGTTGTTTCGGTCTTTTTTTGTGCCTGCTCCAGATATGCCAGATTAAAAAGTTCAGGGCCTGTTGTTTTAGGAAAACTCTGGCTAAAAAAAGGGTGATCTAATAAGGCGGCTACTAATTTTGTATTATACGTGCCTTTTAAAGCAATCTCCGAATCAGCATCAAAATATTTGTTCGGAAACATACTTTGCACATAGGCATCCATCAGCGTATTACCCGGACCTACGTCTGTAGAGAAGATGCGCGACGTGTTCAGGTCACCGGGAAGGAAGGTAAAATTGGCAATACCTCCAATATTTAACATGATGCGGTTCTGATCTTTTTTGGAGAACAGGAGGTAATCGCCATATACAGCCAGCGGTGCACCTTCGCCACCAGCTGCTATATGCTTTTGTCTGAAATCGCTTAAAGTAATAATACCGGTTTTAACTGCAATATGATCTCCATCACCAATCTGTAAGGTGGCATCTGGCATACCTGTAACTCCATGTAGCGAAGCTGGCGCATGGTAAATAGTTTGCCCATGGCTGGCAATTACATCTACTTCATCAGCAGAAATGTTCCATTGTTTCAGGCAACGGTTAATAAGTTCTGCATGAAAGCTACCAATGTAGGCATTCATCAGGCATACTTTTTCCAGGTCTACCTGCCGCTTCGAGAAAATTGGTTTTACCTCCTGCTTAAAAGCTGTGTCGTAAGGCATGGTAGCAAACGCACGCAAGGATATCTGGGTGTCAGTCCCATGGCCTGTAAAGTCGCAGAGCGCAATATCAAGTCCGTCAAGCGATGTACCCGACATCAAGCCTATAATAGTTCTGGTTTTCTTGTTTGCTATTTTGAAGAGGTGCCTTAAGTTTTTATTCATGGTTTTACTAAAATGTGGGAAGTTTAAAAGTATAGTTTGCTCTCTGCAAAGCTAAACCGGTGTTGCAGAATATCAGCCCTAAAGTATGTAAATCTTAACGTACAGAGGTAAATCAGGTCTTAACTTCCTAACTAACCAATATTACAGCTGCATACTTTGCTTTAAGCTTTCTGTAAACTCACGGTCATAATTAGTGCTCCAATGTATATCAATAAAAAGGGAAGCTATTTGCTTCCCTTATACTTTATACTTCGCTTTTAAAGTAGATCCTGAACTCTGACCCTATGCCAACCTCACTTTCAAGCTCTATTTTACCATCGCTGTTTTCTACTATCCTTTTCACGATAGCCATACCTACACCGGTACCTTCTACGTGTGTATGCATCCTGGTAAACATACCAAATACTTTCTTCTTATCTTCAAGGCGCATACCAAGTCCATTGTCTTTTACAGAAAGTACGGTGTAATTACCTAAGGTAAAAGTTCGCAACTTGATCTCAGGCTTCCGGTCTGGGTCACTATACTTTATCGCATTAGAGAGTAAATTATAGATAATGCTGCGTAGATTTTTTCTGGAGTATACAATCTCTGGGGCAGCCGAAAAATCCTCAGTAATGGTAGCCTCATAGCTGTTGATCAAGTCGTTGATATTCAGCTTTACATCGTTTAGTATTTCAGCAAAATTTACAATGTATTTCCCAGAGCTGTCTTCGTGCTGTACTTTGGCTATTTCGGTTAAATCCTGTAGCGTTAATTTAAATCTGCCAATTGCCTCGTTCACCATCTCCATTAGGTTTGCAACTTCTTTCATATCCGCAACTGGCTCATTAAGAGTTTCGTGCAGTGCTGTCATCAGGCCTTCAATATTATTGATAGGCGCCTTTAGGTCGTGAGAGGCAGTGTATACAAAATTATCCAGATCTTTGTTTACCCGGGTCAATTCACGGGTTCTCTCCTCTACCCTTTCCTCCAGGTCTTTATTCGCTTCAATGGCAATTTTGTTGGCTCGCTCCAGCTCCTTTTTCTGAAGATAAAAACGTATAAACGAGGCTACCTTCGCACGTGTTATAAACGGGTGCAGCGGCTTGAACAGGAAGTCTACAGCACCAGCCTCAAAGCCATCAAGCACATGGGTTGCCTGCTCATCAATAGCTGTAACAAAAATGATCGGGATGTGCTTTGTTTTAGAGGTATTGCTTAGGTAGCGCGCCACTTCAAAGCCATTCATCTCAGGCATCTGCACATCCATTAATATAAGCGCAAGCTCTTCCTGCAGGGCAATTTTGAGCGCCTCTTCGCCAGATCTGGCAAAAAGATAGGTAATAGCTTCACTCCCATCCGATAGCAGACTCTCCAGACTTATAAGGTTCTCTGCCAGGTCATCCACCAACAGGATTTTAACAGGATGCGCAACATCCGTTACCAAAGGTGAAATATTTGTTTGCTGGTCGGTCGTCATGTAAGGGAAAGTAAGTATTCTTTGATGCTCTTTAAGTTTAGGATAGAACAATCAGGTATAATATCGATGGCTGATCGGGGCATAGTATCCACCTCAGCCTCCGCAGGGTCCTGAACTATAGCAATGCCTCCTGCGTCGGCTATATTTTTCAGACCTGTACTACCGTCTTTGCTGGCGCCGCTTAGCAGTATACCTGCAACACTGTCTCCAAAAACTGCGACGGCACTCGTAAACGTTACATCGATAGAAGGACGTGAGAAATTTACTAAATCTGACACGTCTAACGAGAATGTTCTGTCGTTTTCGAGTAAAACGTGATAGTTTGCAGGAGCAATGTACAAAAATCCACTCTTAATTTGCTCTTTTTCTTCTATTTCTATTACCTGCAGATTTAATTTCTTGGCAAATAACTCCTGTAGGCTGCCTTCGTAATTACGCAGGCGGTGCAGCACCAGCACAATAGGTATACTGTAGTTTTCGGGCAACTCCTGCAGTATTTCCAACGATGCATGAATCCCCCCCCAAGAGCCGCCGATCACAACCAGTTCAGTAGTTTTGCTCATCAGTTAACCTTTCTGTGAATGCGGTTATCCTTATCTACGTAAGTATATTTATTAAAAACACCCGACATAGCCAACGTTTCTTTTTTGCCCAAGGCCAGGTAGCCTAAGTCTACCAAGCTCTCGTCGAACAGCCTGAATACCCGTTCCTGCAGCTCCCGGTTAAAGTATATCAGCACATTGCGGCATAAAATCAGATGAAACTCATTAAATGTAGAGTCGGTAGCCAGGTTGTGCGGATAAAATACCACGTTTTTTATCAGTGTAGAGTCAAACTTTACGCTGCCGTAGTTGCTTACGTAGTAATTTGAGAACTCCTGCTTACCTCCTGATTCGTAATAGCCTGTTGTATTGGCGGCAATGTTAGAAGCCGGAAAAATCCCCTCCTTTGCCTGTTTCAGCACCTTCTGGTTTATATCGGTGGCGTATATCTTGGTCCTGTCCAGCAGGCCTTCTTCTCTTAAAAGTATAGCAAGCGAAAACAATTCTTCGCCAGTAGAGCAACCGGCATCCCAGATTTTAATAAACGGGTATGTAGAAAGTATAGGCAGCACATGCTGGCGCAGCGCCAGGAAAAACGAAGGATCACGAAACATCTCGGTTACGTTTACAGTGATCTCTTGCAGAAAACCCTCAAAAAAATAGCTGCTAGCGAACAGCTGGCTCCGAAGGGCAGCTATACTTTGCAAGTGGTTATTAATTATAAACCGCTTTACCCTGCGATAGATAGATGCTCTGGCATAGCCGTTAAAATCGTAGCCATACTGCTGATGTATATCTTTTATCAGCTCCTCTACCTCCTGCTCAAACTGCGCATCAACTTTATGCTTCATATAGCCACACACGCATTAACGTCAGTAACTTATCAGTATCCACTGGTTTAGGTATATAATCAGATGCTCCGGCTTCCAAGCATTTTTCCCTGTCTTCTTTCATAGCTTTAGCGGTTAAGGCAATTATTGGTAGCTGCTTAAAACGAGTATTATCCCTGATTCGTTTTATTGCTTCTATACCGTCCATCTCAGGCATCATAATATCCATCAGTACCATATCAATGCCCTTTTCCTGCTCTAGCTTCTGAAGTGCCTCCACACCGTTATAAGCCACCACAGTTTTTATGTTGTGCATTTCCAGCAAACTGCTCAGAGAATAGATGTTGCGTACATCATCATCGGCAATCAGCACTTTTTTACCCTGTAAGATTTCCTCTGGTACGTGCAGCTTCATTTTAAACTCTTTACCCATGGGCACTTTCTGGTTTACCTTGTGCAGGAACAGCTGCACCTCGTCGAGCAAGCGCAGGTAAGAGTATTCGTTTTTAATGATGATGGTGTTGGCAAACTCCTTTAATTGTGTTTCCTCCTCCTCGCTCAGGTCTTTGCCAGAGTAAATAATGATCGGGATATCGGAAAGGCCTGTGTTAGACTTTACTTTTTTCATCCAGTCGTAGCCTTTCATGCCCGGCAGGTTCAGGTCAAGTATAATGCAGTCTATTTTTTGTTTTGCCAGCACCTGCTCCGCCTCCTCTGCCGAGAACGCCGACGTAGATTTGAGCCCATGTGCTAACAGCAATTCTGCTACCGCATTGTTTTCTATTTCGTTGTCCTCTACAATAAGTATAGTTTCAATGGATTTATCCAGCGTTCCGGAGATAGTGGTAAAGGCTTTATTCAGCATTTCGAGGGTAACCGGCTTTGGCAGGTACTCTTCTATCACATCGGCTCCACCTGTTACTTCTTTATCGTAAGCCGACATTACATGTACGCTGATATGGCGCAGGTTCCTGTCTTCGCGTATCTCTTTCAGTACATCCCAACCTGTGGTATCCGGTAGGTTGATGTCGAGCAGCATAGCGTCTGGTTTTTCGGAACGTGCCTGTTGCAGGCCATCTTTACCAGTGTAAGCCTGTAATACCTTAAAGTTTTTAGAGCGTGCGAAGTCTGCCAAAATATCGCTGAAGCCTTTGTCATCTTCCACGATCAGCATTTTGATTTCGCTGTTATTACTTGACTCCAACTGCTCAAAAGCCTGGCTCACCGATTCTACTTTAGGTATTGGGGTAGTAGCTGTATGCTGCTGCACAGGTGCTTTTGCAGCCTGCTGACTGGCTACGCGTGGTAAGTATAATGTAAAGGTACTGCCCTTGCCTTCCTTGCTTTCCAGTACCAGTTCGCCACCTAACAGCGTTGCCAATTCCTTACTAATGGTAAGTCCCAGGCCAGTTCCGCCATACTTACGTGTTGTAGAGGAGTCTACTTGCTGGAATGCCTCAAACACTACATCCTGTTTTTCCTGCGGTATGCCAATGCCTGTATCACGCACCGAGAAGGCAACAAGTTCTTTCTGCTCGTTCAGGTGCTCTGATTTAAAGCGCGGCCTGTTTTTAGTTACCGGATAAACAGAAATACTTACTTCACCTCCTTCAGCAGTAAACTTAAGGGCGTTACCGATAAAGTTTTTCAGAATCTGCTCCAGCCTGAAGCGGTCAGTTGTAATAGTATCAATGGTGCCGTTCTGGTGAGTTTCAGTTAAGCGAATTCCCTTACGGGCAGCAACCTCCCGGAACATCGGCTCCATCTTAATATCCTCCAGCTTTATCTCCTCCGTCTCCAGCTTAATCATACCCGACTCTATCTTAGACAGGTCCAGTATCTCGTTAATAAGTTTGAGTAGATCGTTGCCTGATTTATGAATGATCTGGGCATGGTCAACCTGCTTTTCGGTAAGTGTATGGTCCGGGTTATCAGCAAGTAATCTCGAAAGTATAAGTATGCTGTTTAGCGGCGTGCGCAATTCGTGGCTCATATTTGCCAGGAAGTCGCTTTTATACTTGCTTACGGTTTCTACCTGCTGCATTTTCAGCTCAATGGCCTGGCGTGCATCCTCTAAAGCTTTGTTTTTGGTGCGGATAGCCTCAAACTGCTCTTCCAGCAACTGCGCTTTCTCTTCCAGTTCAGAGTTTTTCTCCTGCAGTTCTTCCTGGTTTACGCGCAGCTCTTCTTCTGATGCCTTCAACTCCGCGTTAAGCTGCCTTAGCTCTTCCTGCTGCGTTTCCAGTTCCTCGGCTTGGTTTTGGGTTTCGTAAAGCAGTTCTTCGGTTTGCAGGTGCGTTTTTAGCGTGTGTAAAACAACGGCAACGCGCTCTGCGGCAACCCTGAAAAACTCTAACTCCAGCTCTGTATACTTTTGCCTAGTACCTAACTCTATGGCACCTACTATTGTATCGTAAAACTGAAGCGGGATGATGATGATAGATGCCGGCGTAATATCTGTAAGACCTGTTTTAATGCGCAGGTGTTCTTCGCTTACATTCTCCAATACCTTTACACGCTGCTCCTTTACGGCCTGGCCAACCTTACCGGTACCGATCATAAAAGACGGCAATTGATCTATACTTTGCGAAAGGCCATATCCTGCAGTTGCCTGTAATTTTCCGCTATCGTTGTGCAGGTACAACACACCGGTATCGGCACCTGTATAGTTACTCAAAAAGCTTATCACTTTCTCAGACATCCTCCTGATTTCCTTCTCACCGGAAGCAATGTCATTCAGATCGGCAATACCTGTCAGAATCCAGTTTCTATTAGAGTTTTCGGTAGTGAAACGCTGCAGGTTATCCTTCATGTCACGGATCGTATAACTTAGCACGTCCTTATCACTTTGCACTTCCACCTCCATATCGTACTGCCCTTTGCCTATGGCACGTGCTACTTCGGATAAGTGAATGTTTTTCTCTAGTACTCCCCTGAAAGATTCAGCTACATTTCCGATCTCATCTGTACTGTTTACATCGATTATCACATCTGTAGCACCCACTTTTATTCTGTCGGCAGCCGTTCTAAGCGTTGAAAGCGAAGATGAAATAAGGTTGATGATATAGAGTGCGAGAACGGTAGTAACTGTCAGAATTAGTACCAGAACAATGATCAGGAAAGTAAGGAAGTTTCTTCTTTCACTGATATCCTCATCTACCTGCGTTCTGATTCTCTGAATCAGTGCGGTTTCTGCCTTTCGCAGATCCTCGATGCTTACAGTGAACAAGTTAAAAACATTCGTAGCATCCATGGCACTAACATTAACCTCAGGGTTTGCATTAACCTGCTGCATAATGCTTTCAACCTGTTTGTAGGTTTCGGATGTTAAGATTTCTTGTATGGCACCTGCCGACTCATTGTCAGCATACCTGTTGAAGTTGCGGAGAGACTCGTTATAGAAATTAAAGTGCGACCTGAACGTGGCAAACTCATTTACAGTAAGTTCGCCGGAAAGTATGGCATTCATAAGCAGACTTCTTATTCTGGCTAACTGTATTTTAGCCTCTGCCAGGTTCCTGAAGTTAGATAGCTGCAACTCTAATGAAGCATCATTTATGCCGGTGGCATTTTGGTCTATCCTATCCAGAAAAGCAAAGATAACTTCTGTAGAATATTGCCTAAACTCTGTAACATCCAGCTGCCTGTTGTCCAGCTGGTTTCGGTAGCTTTTCAGGTCGTTTAGCAAAGTTATTTCTTGCATGGCGCGTCCGGTACTGCTCAAGAAATCACCCAGGTCACGAACTGTGGCATCAGTTTGATTTCGTTGTGCCTTTGCCTCCACCATCATCAGTGTGTCTCCACCGGCTGCTGCCAATATTCGGGCCCGCTCTTTTTGGAAGGCATGTATCACTTCCGAAATTTTCTCTGATTCTGAGAGTTGTATTGCTTCCTGCTGCAGATTCTCATTAGCATCGATCTCACGACTGATGGTGGAGACTACAAAGTATAAAAGGGGAAATAACAGAAGCGACAGAAGTATAAGTAGTTTACTCCTGATTTTTAGGTTTTTGATGAAGTTCATCTTTTAGGTATAGTTTGAACTTAGAGGGTGTCAAGTTGCAAGTTAACAAAACCTACCTAAAGATGCATTCTGGCAGCGACAATAAGCTTAACTAAAAAGCATTTGGAGCACAGCTTACTGCCTTATAATGCTGCCGTCTTCCATTTCAATGATGCGGCCACTGCGTTCGGCAAAGCTGGAGTCGTGGGTAACAATCAAGAGCGTCTGGTCATGCACTTCTGTTAACTCCTTGAAAATATCGAAAACCAGATTGCTGTTGTGTGTGTCCAGGTTTCCGGTTGGTTCGTCGCCCATAATAATATGCGGATCGTTGATGAGCGCACGGGCGATAGCTACCCGCTGCTTTTCACCTCCTGATATCTTAAAAGCCATTTTTTGCGCCAGATGTTCTATACCCAATGTCTTGAGATGCTCCATGGCCCGGTGCTCCACTTCCTGATCGCTATACTTGCCTAGTTTCAGGCCGGGCAGCATCACGTTCCGGAGCACTGTGAACTCATTCAGCAAGTAATGAAACTGGAACACAAAACCTATCTTCTCGTTCCGGATACGTGCCAGTTCTGCATCATTTCTGCCTGTCATTAGTTCCTGATCTATGAAAAGCTCACCTTCATAATCTGTATCCATTGTGGATAGGATGTAGAGCAGCGTAGATTTACCGCAGCCTGATTTCCCGATAACCGACACAAATTCGCCCTTCCGTACAGTAAAGGTAATATCGTTTAGTACCTGTACCGTTACCGGATCGTGAAACGATTTGTTGATGCGCTTTGCCTGTAGTATGATGTCGTGCATGTCAGGTATTTATTCTATAAGTTTAGGTGCTCTTCCCTATTCGAGGAAGTAAGCGCACAAAAAAATAAGCCTCTATTAAAGCGGCACTTTCTTCTTTTGCCTTGGCAAAGTATGGAGTCCGTAGTTATTTTATTCCTCCGGCAGTGTTACGACTTATGCATTCAAAGTATAACTCCATCTTCAAAAGCCGTAGACAACTCTCTACTTTCGATTTAATCTTTCGTATCTCCGGTTTTACTTACCCCTGATAATCTCTACAGGATCTACCTTGCTGGCTTTACGAGCCGGAAAGAAACCGGCAAAATAAGTAGTGATCATGGAGAAGGTACCGCCTATAATGTAGAAGAGAGGATCAAAGTTAACAGGGTATGTTTTGATGGTTGGGAGCGCAGCTGTGTTAAACGGAATATTATCAATGATGACAGAGAAAATAAATCCGAAAACTAAGCCTACCACCCCACCAAAGAAGCCAATGCTCAGCGATATCAGCAGGAAAATCCGGTTTACATCGCTACCTGAAAAGCCGGTTGCTTTTAGTATGGCAATAGAATCCATCTTCTCAAAGATCATCATGTTCAGGATGTTGAATATGCCAAAACCGGCTACAACCAGCAGCACCAAACCTACTGCATAGGAAATTAAGGAACGGATGTTACTGCCTGTTTCAAACTGGGCGTTGGCTGTTTGAATATCCTCGGCATCAACTTCAAATTTAGTTGCGTATGCTGCTGCCACAGTCGGCGCCATTTCCAGGTCGTGCAGTTTAACTTGCACATCGGTTATATAACTGGCAGGTTTGCCCAGCAGCTTTTGCGTGGTATTGATGGAGGCATAACTCTGCACCTTGTCTATCTCCTGTATCCCCGACTGAAAATAGCCTACTACCTTTAGCGAAAAGCGCTCTCCCTGTGGGGTTGTTACCTGCACCACATCTCCTATATCAGCCACCAAAATATCGGCGAGGCCTTTGCCAAGTATAATGCTGTTGGCTACATTTTTAACATCTATGGCTCTGCCTGTAGTTACATAATCCTGAAAGTTGAACAGCCGTATTTCCTCCTCCACGTCAATGCCGCTGATGGTGCCGGAAATATCGATGGTGCCTTCATTGTAAAACACCTGCGTGTTTAGTTTTGGCGCCACCCCCAGCACACGCTCATCTTGTTTTACAGCCTGTATAATAGGCCCGCTGTTGTAGATCTCCTGCCGCGAAACACCTGACTTAACAGAACTAATAAAGTTATAGGAACCTCTGAAATCGGAGTGGGTATTGACTGGCTGATTTTCGCTGGGCTTGATCTCGTTGTATAGGCGCACATGCGGTGTACGGTTAAGTATAAGCCCATCAAGCAAATCGTTGAGGCCGTTCATAAAACCAAGCAACGTAATAAACATGGCTATGCTAAACGTTACTCCCACAGCCGCTACCAGCGTTTGCCGCCAGCGGGCCAGCAGCAGCGACTTTGCTATGCCGAATATGAGTTTACTGTTCATCGGGCAGGTTTAAGCAGCACATCTTCTTTTGTAATCCCTTTCACAATCTCTACTTTCTGGTAATCCATTAAACCAGTTTGCACCTGTACTCTATCTTTGCCCTTTGTTAATACATAAGAGCTATCGAGCAGGTATTCGCGCGGTATGGTAAGGGCATCTTTTTTGGTTTGGATGATGATGTTGGCTTCGGTGGTAAGGTTTGGGTAAAGGGCAGGCGGTGTCGTAACAAAGCTGGCCTCCACAGTAAATGAGCGGGTACGCTCGTTCATGGCCGGGTTCACCTTGTATACTTTACCCTCAAATACTTGCCCTTTATAGCTATCCAGGTTCAGGAGCACCAGCTGGCCCGGCTTTACGCGCGCAATATCATACTCATCCACCTGCAGTTCAAGTATAAACTCGTTGGCATCCCCCATTACTGCCACCGGCGTTTGAGGGCTCACCAACTCCCCCTGCTCTTTTAGCACACTGTATACTTTGCCATCTGTTTCGCTTCTAATCGTATAGTCGCCAGACATGGTTTCGCTGATCTGGAGGCTTTTCTGGGATTGCTTTGCGGCAAAGTTGAGCTGTTTACGCAGATCGTTGTAGCGTAATATGGCAGACTTATAAGCCGTTAGTGAGTTTTTGTAATTTAACTCGCGCTGCTCCAGCTCTACCTTTGTTCCTATTTGTTTTGCCCAGAGGTTTCGTTGCCTTACCAGGAGTAGCGAATCAGTTTCTTTTTTGCTGCGGGCCAGGTCTATGGTTTCTTGTGCCTCTTTTAGTTTTTCGGCATTGGCGCTTACCCGGTTATATTCGGCAGCAATGCGGGCATTTTCGGTGCTTAAACGAGCGGCTTCGTTATCTAACTTCATCAGTGGCTCCCCCTTCTCCACTACATCTCCTTCGGTTACCATTATCTGTTGTATCACCCCGCTCACGGTCGGAAAAACCTGGTATTGGTTCCGGCTCTTCACTACACCCGAAGCATATACAGACTCTGTGATATCCTCTACTGTTGGCTGTATCTTTTCTTGCTTACCTGAACAGGAAGCAAGTATAACCAGTAGCAGGGTAATAATAAAGTATGGCTTCATGGGCACAATTTCTGATTTGGCTTTGCCACCGCAAGGTAGTTGCCGCTTTACAATTATCTTATACTTTGATGGCAGTAATTTTGATGATTTATATCATAGATTCAACTATAAGATACGAATAAAAACAGCTGCCTTAAACCGTTAGCTACTACTCGTCGTTGTTTCCAAGGTCAGCATACGGGCAAAGTATAAACCATGATCAAAAACATGCCACAGTCACTCCTGCATCAGCGCATCAAAATGCGTTTGCAGATATACTTTAGGGTCTGTGATCTCTTGCGGGTAATACTTAAGCATGTAACGAAGTATAGTATTTTGCTGCCGAAATAGCCCTATCGCGTGGGTCGCGCACAATGTATACTTTCTTATTGAAAAGGGTAAACAACTCATCGCTGCGCTTGCAGATAAGTGAGTGCGTCCAGACGTGATTCGTTTGCGTGATGTAGTTTTCTATATCCACCACAGGCATTCTGTAAATGCTGCTGATGCGATAGCTGTACTGCAGATCCGTTACATCCAACACATCTATACTTGCTTGACTGGGGTAGTTCAGGTCCCACTCTTTTGCCAACGTATAAATCGGCTGCTTCTGGATAAAACTGGTAGTGTCGGCACCTGTTTTATCCAGTAGCTGCTGCAAGATATGGTAAAGCCAGAAATTGCCGCACTTTGGTGCCCCTGCCCTGCAGTTTTTTCATAAGTGTATCGGTTTACTTAGGCAGCTATACGGGTGTTGAAATTATACTGATGCCGCAAGTTTAAGGCAGCGTAGCTTGTGGTTATACTTAGCTGCAGTTTGTAACTGCTTTACTTTGAAAATGTAAGAACCGTAATGGCATTAGCAATACTCTATTCTATGGCGATTATAAATTAACCCACCCCTACCCCAAAGAGAGTAATCCACACATTATAAATTTTCTGCTCCCGCAGAAAGCTTTGCAAACTGGCATCATTCTAAACCACAAGTTGCGCTCAAGTTAAACTTGCGGCGTAACAAGTCCTTCAAACCCACAACGCAACAGCAACAATTGGGGTACACATATAGCAGCGAAAGTATAAGCTATGAAAAACATTTACCCTTTCCAGCCTAAAGTAAGCTATGCCCAGCGAAAGCAGCAGATGCAGCAGGAGCCGAGCCTAGTTTGGTTTACTGGGCTCTCTGGCTCAGGTAAAAGCACATTGGCGTTGCGACTGGAGCATTACCTTTTTATCCGGGGCTACAAAGTATACTTACTCGATGGCGATAACATGCGTAGCGGCCTGAACAGCGATTTAAGCTTTACCGATACAGACCGGAAAGAAAACATACGACGTGTGGGAGAAGTAGCCAAACTAATGCTGGATGCAGGCCTGGTGGTGATCTGTGCGTTTATCTCGCCTTTTGAGGAGAAAAGAACTTTGGTAAAAAGTATGGTTGGCAAAGACAGGTTTACTGAAGTTTTTGTGAACTGCTCCCTACACGTTTGTGAAGCACGTGACACCAAAGGTTTATACTTAAAAGCAAGAGCTGGTCTGCAACCAAACTTTGAAGTAAAAACCGACCAGGAAAGTATAGACGAATCGGTGCACAAGCTAATTAATTACATAGAACCGCTGCTACAGGCAAAACCTCAGACTACGGTAGCTGTATAAATCTTACATAGATACACATCAAAAATGCAGCAAGACCTAACACCTCCCATAGCCATAGGGCAACTCCTGGAAATAGCCCGCTTTGCTGCCATACATGCAGGTAAGGCAATAATGGAGGTATACTTGTCTGGCAACTTTAACAAAACAATAAAAGCAGATAACTCTCCACTTACCCTAGCCGACAAAGCTGCTCATGAAGTGATTATAAATCACCTGCACCACACTAACTTGCCCATACTTTCGGAAGAAGGGTTTCATGCGGATTATACTTCTAGGAAGAACTGGGAATGGTATTGGATGGTAGATCCGTTGGATGGAACCAAAGAGTTTCTGAAGCGGAACGGAGAGTTTACGGTAAACATCGCACTGATGCGGAAAACCACGCCGGTTGCAGGTGTGATATACGCCCCTGTTTTAGATACTTTATACTTTGGTGCTGCTGGAACAGGTGTATTTAAAGAAGAGAATGGTAAGACAAGATCGTTGGAGCCACTCAAACTAAGTATCAAAATAGAAGCGCTTTTGCTCAGGCCAGAAGTAACGGTTATTGCCTCCAGATCACACCTAACACCAGAGACGATTAAGTTTACAGAGCAGTTTCGCAAGGTGGAGTTTACCACTATGGGCAGCTCTCTTAAGTTTATGTTGCTGGCCGAGAACAAAGCAGATATCTATCCCCGCTACGCTCCAACCATGGAGTGGGACAGTGCCGCAGCCCACGCCATACTTCGGGCACTAAACCGGGGAGTATACCACACAGACCTGCAGTCGGAGCTTGTGTACAATAAGGAAGATTTGCTTAACCCCTCTTTTATCGCTTTCTGAGTTTACCCAATCATGCAGGCGGCTACGGTGGCTCTGCTTGTTTCATCTATAAGTATGGCTCCACCATTCTCCCGCAGTTTTTGGTAAGCAACATGAGGCAACGGAGTAGCTGTTTTTATACTTGCTTTTACAATATCATTCCGCAGTGCCTGCCCCGGCTCCGGTTCCTTCTGTAGCGTTTCCACGTTAATGCAGTACTGCAGTTGCGTTACCATAGCTTTTACGGTGGTGCTGTTTAGTTGCAGCAGATATTTGTTTCCGGACAACAGTGGCTTCTTATCCATCCAGCACAACAGCACCTCCAATTCCTGGCTCAAATTTGGCAGACTTTCCTGCTTCACGATCACATCGCCAGGCTAACATCCACGTCATCAACTAACTCCACAACTATACTTTGTGGAGCAAATGCTTCTTCCACCTCTTTTCCCTAACTGCTATACCTTTAATCCTGCTTTGCACACCCGACGGAAATATGGTTACGGCCTCGCCTTCACGATAAATGCCACTGATAATTTTACCTGCATAGCCTCTGTAATCGGGCAGCTTCTGTGTCTGTATTATGTACTGCACCGAATCCTTACCCTCCGAAAACAGCAGCACCGGCTTCTCAAATTGCCCTGCCACCTCTCTTAAAAAATGAATCGCCTCCGACTCCAGTTGCTCCAGGTAATCGAGTTTATACTTGCTCATACATAACCTTAAAGATGAAAGCTGCCTTTGTTTACTGCTGTTGCTACGGCTCTCCATACTTACGGCGCAGGGTGTGTACATTTAAATTATATGGCACAACAAGTATAGGATTTAAGCTATTTTACCAGGTTTTTCTGATGGATAATTTATACCTTGTCCCGAACAGCTAATACGGCCCCAAAGTGTAGCTGTGAGGTACCCTATTTAGGTAAAACCGAAGTATAGATTAACAAACACAGTTCGCTATGACGACAGATCAGACCCCACGCTTACCCTCTATTCTGGACAACGATTTTTATAAGTTTACCATGCAGCACGCCGTGGTGAAGCTTTTCCCGAGAACAAAGGCACGTTATAAGTTTATAAACCGGGGCAAGCACTCCTATCCGGCTGGTTTTGCAGAGGCGCTTCGTAAAGCTGTAGATGCCATGGCTGACTTGCGCTTGACTAAAGAAGAAAAGGACTATCTAGCCGTTACCTGCCCTTACCTTGATCCTACGTACCTGGACTTTCTGCAGGGCTACTGCTACGACCCTTCGGAAGTAAGTATAAGCCAGGAGGGCGATCAACTGCATCTTACTATCGAAGGTTACTGGTACCGCACTATACTTTGGGAAGTGCCCCTGATGGCGCTAGTGTCGGAACTGTTTTACCCACTGAGCAAGCTGGAGCGTGCCGATGATGAAAGAGTGATAAGTGTTGGTCGTGAAAAAATCGAAAAGTATAAAGAGTTAGGAGTGATCATAGCTGAGTTTGGCACCCGCCGCCGCCACTCTTACCAGGTACATGAGTTAATTGTGCAAACACTTAAAAAGTATGGCACTGGCAGCTTTGTAGGGACCAGTAACGTGCACCTGGCACGTGTGTACAACGTGAAGCCGATTGGTACGCACGCCCACGAGTGGTTTATGTTTCATGCGGCACGCTATGGGTTTAAAATGGCCAATACGCTGGGGCTACAACATTGGGTGCAGGTATACCGCGGCGACCTAGGCATTGCCCTCTCCGACACGTACACTACCGATGTCTTTATGAACCAGTTCGACAAGATGTTCAGCAAACTATTCGACGGTGTACGACACGACAGCGGCGACCCAATCGAGTTTGCACAGAAAATTATCAGTCACTACGAACGTATGGGCATCGACCCGCGCTCCAAAACCATCGTTTTCTCGGATGCACTTAACTATAACAAGGTGGCTCGTATTGCCGATTTCTGCAAAGGCAAAATTGGTATCTCTTTTGGTATCGGCACAAACTTTACCAACGATGTAGATCTTACTCCGATGAACATGGTTATTAAAATGACAGAAACCCAACCGGAAGGCCTGGAGTGGATGCCGGTCGTAAAACTATCTGATGAACGTGGCAAGTACACAGGTAAGGAAGAAGTAATACAGCTGGCAAAGACGATTTTGAATATTGAGTAAGATTTAATTTTGCTGCCTTAGATTGATGTAAATCAATTTAAGGCAGCAAACCCACCCCTAACACCTCCCAAGAGGGGAACTACATGCACAAGTAAAATGCTTGGAAGGGGTTAGGGGTAGGTAAATCATCAGTAGAAACTTAACCTGCAACTAGAGTTACTGAAGTAGCCCACGCACAGCTAAACTTTACTATTACCTTATTTATTAAAACACTATGAAAGCACTTTTGCTGATTGACATACAGAACGATTTTATACCTGGCGGTGCATTGGCAGTACCAGAAGGTGACCAGATTATACCGTTGGCCAACAAGCTTCAAGAAAGATTTGACCTGGTAGTAGCTACTCAGGATTGGCATCCGGCCAATCACAAAAGCTTTGCTTCTAACCACATAGGCAAGCAGGTTTTTGAGACAACAGTGTTGCAGGGCCTGGAGCAGGTACTGTGGCCTGACCACTGTGTGCAAGGCACAGCAGGAGCAGAATTCTGCACCACGCTTGACATGAATAAAGTTGAAGCCATTTTCCGGAAAGGCATGAACCCGGAGATTGACAGCTACAGCGGCTTCTACGACAATGGTAGGTTAAAAACGACAGCGCTGGCTGATTTTCTTCGCAGCAAAGGAGTAACAGAAGTATACCTGGCAGGCCTTGCTGCAGATTACTGCGTATACTTTTCGGCAAAAGACGCACTACACGAAGGCCTTAGAGCCACTATTATAGAAGACGCAACCCGCCCTATTGATTCAACTGGTTTTGAGCAAGCCAAAGCTGACTTACTAAGCTGTGGTGGAAGTATAATCTATAGCAGTAGTTTGCTGTAGAACATTATGTCATTCCGAACTTGAGTGAAAATCTAAACTATTGCAGGGTCATGAAAAGCTCCAGACTTCTCACAGCCACGCTGGTCCTTTTCGACTCTCGTCTCAGGCATGTTCGAAATGACAGCTTTAACCACTACTCCACTACCGGCAGCAGCTCCGGGTTCTTCAGAAACTCCTCATCCGTCAGTGTTTTCAGAAACTGGATGATACTTTCTTTTTCTGCTGCTGTTAAGGGTATCCCTAACCTCCCATGTTGCTGTAGTTCTGGTGCCAGGGTGGCAGATTGTATTATGCCCGAAGTATAATGTTCCAAAACCTGATCCAGGGTATCGAATCTGCCATCGTGCATGTAAGGAGCCGTTATAGCAATGTTGCGGAGCGTTGGAGTTTTATACTTTCCGATATCCTTTGGTAAACCGGTAATTCGGCCTCTGCCAAATTCCATCGCCTCGTTAGCCTCCGAATAAGTGTTGTCCAGACCGTTGTTGTGGTATTGGTTATCTGTAAAAAAACCGGAAGTATGGCAAGTGCTGCAATTTTCCTTAAACAACACTAATCCCTTTAACTCTGGTTCTGAAAGTGTACCGCCAGCCTCATTGCGCACATACTTGTCGTAACGTGAGTTGCCTGAGATAATAGTACGCTGGAACTGTGCCAGGGCTCTTCCGATGGCTGCTGAAGTTATACTATCGGTTCCAAAGGCTTTCTGGAACAGCACTGGATACTTTTTGTGCTGCTGTAACTTCTGTGCCAATTCTTTCAGGTTTTGCCCCATCTCGTCGGGGTGCGTTAAAGGCCCGAAGCTCAGCGATTCAAGGTCTTTGGCACCACCATCCCAGAACAGCCCCTGCATCCAGGCTACATTTGCTAATGTGGGCACGTGCCGCAACAAAGGTTTACCCGAAACACCTGCTGTAGATAGTGCGGCTCCGTCTGTGAAAGCTTTTTCGGGCTGGTGGCAACTGGCGCAGGATACCTTACCGTTTTTGGAAAGTATAGGATCAAAGAAGAGCATGCGGCCCAGCAGCACTCCCTCTTTTGTGGTAGGGTTGCGTTCAGGAGATGGTACGCTGGCAGCAAGATTAGACGGTACAGCAGGGTTATACTTTTCTACTACAGGCTCAGCTACTATCAGCTCCGCTTTGTCGCAACTTGCCAGCCCTGTTAGGCTACAATAAACCAGCAAAGTATAAATCCAATTGTAACGCATCCTTTTTAAGGTCAAGTTATTTAACCTCCACCACTTTCAGAAAGCCATTGCTATAGTTCTCGGCAATCATACTTGGCCCTGTACCGTGGCCACCTGTGTTCATCACATCAAAGTCGATCAGGTTTGGCCCCTGGAACAACTCATTTACATCCGCCAGAAGTACCAGGTTATACTTTGGTTTGGTGCGTACGTCCACAGCCTGCGGCAAATCCAGCGTAATGGTTTTATAATTCGCATCGCCGCCTACATGAAATACAAGGTTGCCGCTTCGGGTATCGCCGGTATAAGGCCCAACCAAAGTCAGAAATTTATAGCCTGTGTCCCAGTCCCAGGCCATTTCGTTGCTCGGGTCGAGGTCGCCGTACTGGTCTGTAGAGAGGTTGCGGGCCTGGTCTACGCCAATCGAAAGTTCCAGTTTGTTATACACACCCGCCGGCACGTCCTTCAGTTCAAAAGAGCTTTTGCCGCCCTGCGCAATCAGGTGGTAACTGTCAGGCTCCATAAACACAGTTTGGCCATCCTGGCTTAGCAGCTTTATGTTGCTGATGTAGTATTTAAAATTGCTGACAGCGTAGGTATCTCCTGCTGGGCTGGTGTAAGTCTTATCTTCTAACTCAAGAGACTCGGTGCCTACCATGTTCTGTATTTCCAAGGCTACCGTACCAAGTGCATTGTTCTCATCATCGTCTGAGCAGGCAGAAAAAGATATAACAGCAAGGCAGCCGAAAAGCAGGTTTAAAGCAGTCTTTTTCATAAGGGTTACTATTTAAAGGGATCTGAGAATCGTTTGTCTTTTGTAAACGTGGTGTCGGTGAGGGTATGTAGAAAAGCGATGACTTTACGCTTTTCCTCTTCTGTGATCATGAGTGTTTTGCCACCTACCTCGTTCGTTGCCTCTACTATAAGCGGAGAGATATTAGGACTGTCGTACTGCATGTGATCATTGTAGTGATTCAGCACCTCCTCCAGGGTTTTAAAGCGGCCATCATGCATATAGGGAGCCGTAAGGGCAATGTTGCGCAGCGATGGTGCTCTGAATAAACCGTTATGCCGTGAATTTCCGGTTATATCGCCCATACCATTATCCTTCAACACAGCATCCAGGCCATTATTATGGAAAGTTTGCATCGAAAGCAGCGTGCCGCCGTGGCAATCGCCGCAGTTGGCTCCGCGTAAACCCTCGCCTGGCTCAGGGTGTGTCAGGAACAGTTTCATACCTTCTACTTCGTCAGGAGTAAGGGCTTCCTGCTTTAACAGGTAACGATCGTAGCGGGAGTTGCCTGAGATAAGTGTTCGCTGGAACTGTGCCAGCGCCTTCAGCAGATTATCTTCTGTGATAACATCTGAACCAAAGGCTTTTTTGAACATAGGCGGATACATGGCTGTAGCCTGCAGCTTCTGCACCGCCCCAGATAAACTCTGGTGTAGTTCCACTTCATTCTCGATGGGTATGCGTGCCTGTTGCTCAAGGCTTGTGGCGCTGCCGTCCCAGTTAAGTTGGTTTATCCAAAGCAGGTTGGCCAACGACATGGCGCTGCGCCGGTGCGGTTTGCCTTGTATGCCCACTGCCAATGCCCTGCCATCGGTAAAGGCTTTGTCCTGCTGGTGGCAGCTGCCGCACGACATGGTGTTGTTACCCGAAAGCTTTTTCTCGTAAAAAAGGAATCTGCCCAACTCCACTCCCTCTTCTGTGGTCGGGTTATCAGCAGGTATTTGAAGATTTTGCGGAAAAGTGCTTGGAATAGAAAACTTATAGGGCGTTGGCTCTTTTGTCTCCACTTTTGGAGTAGTTTCTTCGTCGGGTGAGCAGGCCAGAAAACTGGCAGTGCAGACGGTTAGTAGCAGGTAACGTAGCAAAGTCATACTAGTAAAGCCTTCTATTTATGGGGTAACGTAAATCTAACGATTCTATATATAAGAACATGGCCTGTAGCTAAACATTTAGCTTTGGAATTGCTGGTATAGAAAGCAATTATTTATACTTGAGTTGCCCCTGATGGTTGCGTATACTTAAGCTAAAACAACACATTTATACTTTTGTTGATCCTACCCAAAATATATACTTTGTAAACAACCTGCACCTGCCAGGCAAAACAGCCGCTGCTTTTGATCAAAATATATTTAACTTTAAGTATGATAAGTCTCAGTAAAGCAAAAAGTATAGCCGCATTGGCACTACTGGCAAGCACCCTCTTCTCCTGCCAGAACACACAGAAACAAACAGACCAGCGCGAGTACGACCTACTGATAAAGAAAGCCCTGATCGTGGACGGAACCGGCGAAGAGCCATACTTTGCCAGCCTGCTCATTAGCGGCGACTCCATTGCAAAAATAGATAAGGATACTGCAGCTGCTTACATTGCGAAGAGAACTATAAATGCCAATGGAATGGCAGTAACGCCTGGTTTTATAGACACGCACGCTCACGGAAACCCTATGAAAACGCCGGAATTCCGCAATTTCCTGGCAATGGGTGTTACCACTATTTTCCTGGGGCAGGATGGCACCAGTCCATACTTTGAAGACATGAACGTATGGATGGACTCTGTTGAACTGGTAAAACCATCGGTGAATGTGGGCATGTTTGCAGGGCACAATACGTTGCGCATGATGTCAGGTGCAAAGTATGATTCTATTCCATCCGAAGAGCACATGGCAAATATGGAAAGGCTTTTGGCCAATGCCCTGGATGCAGGCTGCTACGGTATGACCACCGGCCTGGAGTATAACCCCGGTTACTATGCCCAAAGCGAAGAACTGAACAGGCTGGCCAAAGTGGTAGGCGAGAAAAATGGTATGATTATGAGCCACATGCGCAACGAGGATGATCAGTTTGTGGAGGCATCTATCAAAGAGCTGCTGGTGCAGGGCAAATACTGCCCGGTGCATGTATCGCATATTAAGGTGGTGTATGGCAAAAGCAAGGAACGTGCTCACGAAATACTGCAACTACTCGACAGCGCCAGAACCAGCGGCACCAAGGTAACAGCAGACTTTTACCCTTACACAGCAAGTTATACTACTATTGGTATACTTTTCCCGGAATGGGCTAAGCAGCCCTACGATTACAGGGAGGTGGTGCGCACCCGCCGTAACGAACTAGCCACTTACCTGCGCAACAGGGTAAACCTGCGTAATGGTCCGGAGGCTACGCTTATCGGCTCCGGAAAGTATAAAGGAAAGAACTTAGCTCAAATTTCAAAGGAACTGAACAAGCCATTTGAAGATGTGCTGATAGATAACATTAACCCATACGGTGCTGATGGCGCATACTTTATCATGAACGAAAGCCTGCAGGAGGAATTCCTGAAAGACCCTTACGTGATGATCTGCACCGACGGCAGCCCTACCATGAGCCACCCCCGCAGCTTCGGCGCCTTTGCCAAGATCATCGAAACGTATGTAGTAAATAAAAAGCTGCTTACGTTGCAAGAGGCTATACGCAAAATGTCCGGACTATCTGCCCAAACACTCGGGGTAGACAAGCGCGGCTTTATCAGGGAGGGCTTTAAGGCAGACATCTTAATCTTCGATCCGAAGGCTGTAAAAGAGCATGCCACCTTTGATAACCCGATGCAACTGTCGACAGGTTTCCAGTTTATACTTGTAAACGGGCAAGTGGTGAAGGAAGGCGAAAAGTATAGTGATGAAAGGAATGGGGTGATGTTGAAGAAAGGTGAATTTTAATTGTTGATTGTTAATTGTTAATTAGCAACACAGGGGCCAACCACCCCTGCCCCTCTCCCGAAGCAAGTCCGGGATCTTCGACTTGTCTAAGGAGGGGAGTTTTACTTACTGTTTCATCTGCTATCACCATAGCTACTTTCTTATCTTTTGTCATCCTGTGAAGGACCTTGGTTCAAGGGAGGTTAAGCCTTTGCTATTACACACCCCTACCCCTCTCAAGAGGGGAATTCCTGTAATGCCAGAATTGCTTTTTTTAAACATGAAGAAACAGGGTGATTTGACCCGGTGCTACAGATAAATCTCTGTAATCTATAAAATCCCTTTAATCACCGGTCAACAATCCCACCAATCAATCTAATCCCCCTTGATCCGCGGTCTCGTCCACATAAACCCGCAACTTTTTGTATACTTTGTGTAACTCCTTTGGCGGGAAGTGCGCATTAAGTCCGCTGGGGTTTGGCAATACCCATAGTTTTGTATCCCCGATAGCCTGCTCTTGCAAACCAACAACGGCCGACGCTTTGCCAAAAGCTACCCGATAGGCTGATATGCCTAACAGCGCCAGCACTTGCGGCTGGTACTCAATTACCTTTTCTACCAGGTTTATGCCACCCTCAATCAACTCAACTGATGATAACTCAGCAGCATTGCCTGTCGCCCTGTCTACGATGTTGGTAATCCCATAGCCAAGTTCCAGGAGCATTTCGTCTTCTTCGGGCCTGAATTGCCTGGGCGTGAAACCGGCAGCATGCAAAGCCGGCCAGAAACGGTTGCCGGGGCGTGCAAAGTTATGTCCTGTGAAAGCTGTGTAAAGGCCGGGGTTAATACCGCAGAAAAGGACTTTGAGATCCGGGGCGATTATATCAGGTATAATTTGGCCCGAGGCAGCAGCCAGTTGGTCTTTGGTTGGTCTTTTTAGCATTTGCATAACTCTCTTTTACTGGCTTAATGCTCATACAGTTATAATTTTAACTAATTACACAGGCTCATTCAAACAGAATTAGAGGTTTTATCAGAATAGTTTATCTTCATACTTCTTGCTGATGCTCCTGCTCAAGCGTGACATCTGTAATACTACAGCTTACTGCAGATAAAAATGATAACAAACCTATAACAAGTATAAAGCTACTAACACTCTTAACTTTAGTAAATACACTTCACAAACCAATGCATTTCCGTAAAAGATATACATGGAGCTTTTGATCGGAAACGGCGACACCAGGCTGTATACTTATACTTACCCAAACAGCGACAAAGAAACTATACTGATGCTGCACGGTGGCCCTGGTGTGCCTGACGGGTTGGCACCAGTGGCAGAATACCTTAGCAAGAACTACCAGATTATTACCTTTCACCAACGGGGCACACTAAACTCTCCCTGCTATTCCGAAGACTACACCATCAGCAGCTACATTTCCGATATAGACGCTATTGCCACACATTTTGAGCTGGAGGCATTCCACTTGTTCGGCCATTCGTGGGGAGGTTTGTATGCCCAGCTGTATGCCGAGCAAAGTATGTTCAGGCTACTAAGCCTTTTCCTGTGCAGCCCTGCATCGGGCACAGGTAAGCAATGGCGCGAAATGGGATTAGAGGTAGCAAAGTATAACAAGAAAAAGAGCACAAGCCAGGAGTGGTTCTCGATGCTAAAAAACGCTACGTTTGGATTTTTGGGAAGTGACAAAGGCTATGAAACCTTCTTTACGCAGTTCTGCCTGAACTGCAATAAGGGTTACCAGGTAGAGAACCCGGTTCCGGTATTGGTAAACCACATTTATGCCAAGCCAATAAACCGAACTAACCTAACCCTGCTGTTTTACCACAAGTTGGAACAGTATGCTCCGCCTGAGTTAAAGATTACTGTTACCTATGGCGATGATGATATATTCGGGGAGAGCACAAAGTATGTAAAGGAGCGGTTACCTTCAGCTACATTTCATACAATTGCAGATACAAGTCATTTTTCGTGGTTGCAGAATAAAGCAGAGTTTTTCAGCATACTAAACGAGCACTATGGTATATTATAATGTAGAAATTTATCTACCATTTATCGTTACTCATGTGCATTTGTAATAAAGAATTTGCCTGTTTTAACACTATCTACCAGGTCTTGTATAGATTTGGAACGGAACACCTTGAGCAGGTGATCTCGGTAAACAACAATATCGTTGTGCAGCGGACACGGATGAGTGCCAGAACATTCTTTCATGCCCATGCCGCATTTCTTAAAGGCTTCAAGCCCATCGATGTTGCGTACCACATCCAGAATGGTTAACTCAGATGCAGGTTTGTGCAGATAAAAGCCACCCCCAGGGCCTTTTAAAGACGCGATCACACCTTTGCGTACCAGGTCCTGCAGAATTTTTGCTGTAAAAGGTTGGGGTAAATCCAGTTCTTGGGCTACCTCCTTAATACCTACTTTATGGCCTCCCTCGTTATGTAGCGCGATGTATACAATGGCTCTAAGGGCGTACTCAGTTGTTTTGGATAACATGCTTTCTATAATTTTAACACAAATACGGCCGCGAAGTTAGGATATTCTATTTAGCTGACTCATCCCTTCTTCTGTTATCATATCCGTAGTCCACATCGGTGTCCAGACCAGTTCTACTTTCACGTCCAGGTTCGGGAAACGCCTTAGCAAAATCTGTTCTGCTGCCGTTACAATTGTACCGCTCATGGGGCAACCAGGAGTGGTCAGAGTTAAGTCAACATGCAGGTTATCTTCTTCAAGGCTTACTTTATATACCAATCCCAGGTCCACAATGTTAATCCCGATCTCAGGGTCTATAATATATTTAAGAGTTTCGAACGCTTCTGGTCCGATCTCCTCAGGCGTTTGCTTTTCCATAGGTAAGTGGTTTTAAGTTGTGTGCTTTGTGCAGTAGCATTTGAAACACATTTACTGTGTAAAGTATGGCTGTTATGGTAAAGACGATGGCCCCGGCAAGTATAATCTGTTGCTCCCGCAGCAGCACTCCGGCCATCAGTACTACCAATCCTCCCAGGTAAAAAATATTCTGCCAGCGCAGCAACGAATGGCTGTACATATCCTTTGGCAAAGGTGTTTTAAAGCGCCCCACGTGGTTCTCGTAAGCGTGCATCCATACAATAAAGGGCAGCGTTTTAAATGTTTGCCCAAGTATAAGCGCCGATACAAATCCCAGGAACACCGAGATACCATACACCAGGTAAATAGAAGAGAGCAGTTGTTGCGGCAGGTTCAGGTTGCTGCTCACCACAAACAGCAGTATCAGCGGCAGGAGAAGTATAGCCAAGGCCACAAATGTCTGCTGCATGCCCAGGTCAATTTCTTTGCGTTGCATGGTGTTCTTTGCATCGCGCAGGTAAAGTATAAACATGCCCACACCCACCGTTACCAGTACGCCATAAAGCGGCAGTAACTTCGTCTGCACCAGCATATGATCGAAAATGAACAGCACCAGCCCCGCATTGATGAGGTTATAAGCCCAGTTCAGCTTTTTGGAATCTTCGGGGTGCGCGAGTAAAAACATCGGGATCAGCTTTGCTCCTACGCCTATGATCAGCAGCAGAAACCAGCCGGCCATACCAATGTGTGCGTGTAGCTTCAGGTAATGTACATGATCTAAAGGCAGGAACGGGAATGTAAAGTTTACAGCCATCAGCAATCCAACAATGCCCGTTACCAAAAGCCAAATTCCGGAAGTAACTATAAAATCAGCCTCTATGGTCCATTTGGGTGCTTTACGAGCCGTCTGGATGACGTTGATATTAAAAAGTATAAAGGCTGCAACCAGGGCGCAGGCCGCAGCGTGCATAGTCCAGCCCAGTTGGAAATTCCAGAAAGAGTAGCTTAAAAGTATGGTGCCTGTTCCTAACAACCCAAAGGTATAAACCGCCAGTTTTTCGCTGTACAGTTTGCAGTCCAGCACTACGGGCAGCAGTTGGTATAAGGCTCCGAAAATGATCATGGTAGCCCAGCCCAGCACCGCTACGTGGGTAAGTGTTAACAGCTTGGGATGAAAATAATGCCCGCTAAAGGCATCGGTAGAGAAAAGCAGCAACACGCTAAGCGCCAGAAAAGCCAAAGCGGCAAAGGCATAATGCGGCAGCACTACCCATTTACCCGGCGAGTTAGATGTGGTTGCAGCACTCATGGCTAATTTTCTTTATAAATAAGCAGGTGAACTTCGTGCGGACCGATCTCCTTGATGGCAATGCCACAACCGCGTTCCTGCAGCTTTGGCAACAGGAACTGAGGTACCTTTCTGTGCGTCACGTGTAGTGCCTCGCCGGCAGGCAGCGTTTCCAGTTCGCCTAGGATCGCTATCATGGGTTGGGGCATTTCCAGGTGGCGCACGTCAAGGTATCTAAGTCTGCCCTCATAGTCGTTCACCATAACATCAAAATCTTTTTTAATTGGCCTGGTATCAGCAGCTGCTTTAACAGTTGCGTTTTCCAGCCAGAAGTATGTGTGTAACAGTTCCGGGCTCAGTACTTCTACAAAAGAGGTATAGCCTTTCTTCTGAAGTATAGAGATCAGCGGAGTAGGCTCAAACGTATTTATCAGCAGCAGTGCATTGGTGTTGTTCACCTGCCCTACGGCATTCATTATCTTTAAAAATGGGTCGTTGCCAGTAGCAATGTCTTCGCAAACATCCAGCGTAAGTATACTTTCCTGTAGTAGCTGTTTCAGGTAGGCTGGTTTTTCTGCTGTGCTAACAGCCTGCTTTTGCGCTGCATTTGTTTGAGTCGATTTTAGGGTAAAGCCAAGCGGCTCCAACCTTTTGTAAAACTCCTCTTCTGTGCAGCCGCCAATTCTGGCAGCATCGGCAATAGTTACTCTTGGTGCCAGAATTTTACGCAGCAATGGGTTTCGCAGCTTCTCAAAATGCCTGTTTATAGAGGCAATGGCTTCTATAGACGCAGGGTTGGCTTTAAGTATAGCCGATATTTTAGTGTTTGCTGCGATTTCCATGGCTAAGCTGCTGTTACAGGTTTTGTCCAGAACTCAGGGGTGAAACCATCAATTCTTGGCTCATGCTTATGTTCCAGCAATTTGCCTGTCAGTTCCAGTTCATCATTCCTGACCACTGCCTGTAAGTATGGAAACAGTTCACGCTCTTCCCAACGGATGTGGTCTACCAGGTCTTGCTGCAAGGTGTTAAACAATGCTGCACTCAGCCTTTTACCTTCACAGATCACAGCGATTATCTCGTGCAGCAACCTGTGCTCCTCCTTTAAGCGAATTTGTGCCGTATCGTTGGCTGGCAGTACCCGGTTCAACAGCCATTCTTCCTCCTGGCAATGCTCTTTCAGAATGTTGTTCCAGAAATAGCTGACATAATTGCCCATTACTTTCAGGTCGGTGCCATTTTTTAGTCCCTGGCGAATTTTCCAGCAGAACAGCAGTCCAAAATGGTGCTCACGTGAGAGCGGCACTAAACTCTTATCTCGTTTTTGTGGTGTGATAGCCTTTTTCATGGCTTCGGTGGGCATGGCCCGTTTTAATTTTTGACCTCCCCCCAACCCCCTCCTCTTATCGAGGGCCCCTACCCCCAAAACAGGAGGGGGAGCTTTTGCACCCTCCCCTGTTTATAGGGCCGGGCCGGGGTGGGGTAGATTACTTTATCACTTCCTTCTCCAGCTCCAGCGCTTTCGGGAACAGGATGTTATTCTCTAAGTGGATGTGGCGGAAAAGGTCATCTTCAAACTCCTTCAGCTTTTTGAAGGCAACGGTATAGGTAGCGCAGGCATCAGCCGGCAAAGTATAGTTGTTTGTTAATTCACGGATCTTCTCCAGCTCGTTGCCGGCATGCTCATGCTCCATTTCCATCATATTGATCGGGTTTTGGATAGATCCGAAAGCGGCAGGGTCCAGCTTAACTCCGGCTTTCTTAGCCTCATCCAGTTGCTTGATGTATGGGAACAGTACGCGTTCCTCTTTTGGCATGTGCGACTCCAGTTCGTTGGCTACGTTGGTAAAGTGTTTTACCACCTCCAGCAGCTCCGGATGTCGGCTGCCATGCACGCGGGCAATTTTGGTAGTGTATTCGTACAAGGCAGGGATAGCTTCGCGCACATAGGTATGGTGCATGTTCACGATATAGTCTGCCAGAAAGGATGGCTCCCATTTATCGTATTCTGCTTCGCGGGCTTTCTCAGCTTCGTCCATAGCCAGCAGTTCTGCCTCCAGTTCGTCCTGGCTGATGCCTTTTTCAGCACATACCTGCTTCACTGATTTTTTACCGCCGCAGCAGAAATCAATACCGAATTTTTTAAATACCTGTGCTTTTCTGTAGTCTTTGGCCACCAGCTCTCCTACTGTTTCTCCTTCTTCCGGTGTCAGTTTACCGATCATCACCTCCCATACTTCAGGGCCCTGCTCCAGGTACTCCCATTTAAAGGTATTACCACGTTCGCCCAGCAACTGGTAGTACAGCGGCTTTGGGTCGTGGTCGTTGTGTATGATAAAAGCCTCGCCCCCTTTCAGGTTGTCGAACCATTCGAAAATGGTAGGGTGCTTCATGCGCGGTTCCAGAACCGTTACGTCTAGTGTGTTTATTTTTTCTGTGGTTTCCATGTAGTTAAAGATTAAAAGTCTGTACTAAATAACCGTTACAAATGTATAGAGCAGGGTTTACAATAAAAGACACAGAAGTCTTTTATTAAGATGATCTTCGTCATTCTTTAATAGAGGAGTATATGGCACCTTTGAATTCTTCTATCGTTTCTTAAAGTATAAATAAGCTTCTCTGCACATGAAAAAAACCTCTTCACAACGTTCCACAGGTTTAACCATTAACAGGCATTTCACTAAAGCTAAAAAATCAGTTTACAACCAGTTCAACTACGACCTTCGTTCTTCTACCATCCGTAACCCGTCTGGCGAGGTGGTGGCTGAGATAAAGAATGTAGAGGTTCCGGCAGGCTGGTCTCAGATAGCAACAGATATTCTGGCGCAGAAGTACCTGCGTAAAGCGGGAGTTCCGCAGCCTGATGGCGGCACCGGCCCCGAAACATCTGTAAAACAGGTAGTGCACCGCCTGGCAAACTGCTGGAAAGTATGGGGACAGCGATACAGTTACTTTAAAACAGATACCGACGCACAGGCATTTTACGACGAACTGGTATACATGCTGCTGGGCCAGTATGCGGCACCAAATTCACCGCAATGGTTTAATACCGGCTTGTATGAGTCGTATGGACTAAAAGGCAAAGCACAGGGCCACTACTTCGTAGATCCGGCTACCGGTAAGGTAACCCAGTCTGAATCGGCGTATGAGCGGCCGCAGCCACACGCCTGCTTTATACTTGCCGTAGACGACGACTTGGTAAACAAAGGTGGCATTATGGACCTGTGGGTGCAGGAGGCGCGCATTTTCAAGTATGGCTCTGGAGTGGGCACCAACTTCTCCAACATCCGTGGTAAAGACGAAGAACTGGCTGGTGGCGGTACATCCTCCGGCCTGATGTCTTTCCTGAAAATAGGCGACAGGGCAGCCGGGGCCATTAAATCGGGGGGCACTACGCGGCGCGCAGCTAAAATGGTTTGCCTTGATCTGGACCATCCTGAAATTGAAGACTTCATTAACTGGAAAAAAGACGAAGAGAAAAAAGTAGCCGCCCTGATTGCAGCCGGCTATAGCGCAGATTATAACGGAGAGGCTTACCAAACGGTATCGGGCCAGAACTCGAACAACTCGGTGCGGGTACCTAACAGCTTTTTTGAAGCGCTTCACCAGAACACCAACTGGGATTTGAAAGCTCGTTCAGATGGGCATGTGATAAAGTCTGTACCTGCCCGTGAGTTGTGGCGCCAAATTGCCGAAGCAGCCTGGGGCTGTGCCGATCCGGGTCTACAGTTTGATACAACCATTAACGAGTGGCATACTTGTCCGGCCGAGGGACCTATCAGGGCATCTAATCCCTGCTCCGAATACATGTTTTTAGACAACACAGCCTGCAACCTTGCCTCGCTCAACCTGACCAAGTTCTACGACACAGAAAAGCAGCTATTTGATGTTGACGCTTACGAGCATGCCTGCCGCCTCTGGACGATCGTGCTGGATATTTCGGTGCAGATGGCGCAGTTCCCTTCGGAGGCCGTGGCGCAACGCTCTTATGACTACCGTACCATCGGCCTTGGTTATGCTAATTTAGGTGCCTTGTTAATGATACAGGGCTTGCCATACGATAGCGAAGAAGCCAGAAGTATGGCCGCCGCCTTAACAGCGATCATGACGGGTGAGGCTTACAGTACTTCTGCAGAGTTGGCCAAAGTGTTAGGTGCATTTCCAAAGTATGAACTGAACAAGGAGGCCATGCTGCGCGTGATCCGCAACCACAACTATGCCGCCCAAAACACTCCTGAGAAGTATGAAAGCCTATCTATCAAACCCAAAACCTTAGACCCAACCTTTTGCCCGGATTATTTAAATAAGGCAGCCTGCCAGGCATGGGATAGTGCGCTGGCACTTGGCGAAAAGTATGGCTACCGCAATGCACAGGCCTCTGTAATTGCCCCAACCGGTACCATCGGCCTTTTAATGGACTGCGACACCACTGGTGTAGAACCTGATTTTGCGCTGGTAAAGTATAAAAAACTGTCTGGAGGCGGTTACTTCAAGATCATAAACCAGTCTATACCACTGGCGCTGCAAAAACTGGGTTATACTTCAGAAGAAGTGCAGGCTATTGTAAACTACGCCAAAGGCCATGCTTCGCTGCTAAATTGCCCGCACACAAACCCTGAGTCGCTACAAAAACTCGGTTTTACTGATGAGGACCTGGCTGTACTGGAACTTGCCTTGCCAACTGCTTACGACCTGCCTTCTGTGTTCTCTGTTTATACTTTAGGCGGTGCCTTTCTGCAACGGCTTGGCATTGCAGCTGATAAGTATAACCAACCCGACTTTAGCCTGCTCCGTGAACTGGGTTTTACAGCCAACGAGATAGACGAGGCCAACGACTACGTGTGCGGTACCATGACCATAGAAGGCGCCCCATACTTAAAGCACGAGCACTATGCTGTGTTTGACTGTGCCAACCGTTGCGGCAGTAAAGGCAAACGTTTTATACCTGCCGATGGGCACATTTACATGATGGCGGCGGTACAGCCTTTTATATCCGGGGCCATTTCCAAAACCATCAATCTACCAAACGAAACCACGGTTAATGAGGTGGCGCGTTGCTACGAACTGTCGTGGGAAATGGGGCTGAAGGCCTGCTCGCTGTACCGTGATGGCAGCAAGTTATCGCAACCGCTATCTTCGGCCAGCACTACCGCCCAGGAAAAGGCACAGCCAACAGAAACTGAACTGAAAAACCCTACGGCCGAACAGGTATTGCAGGCAGCCAAAGCCATACTTTCCGATGAAAGTAACAAGGCCTTCCGCCAGCAATTAACAGCTATGTTTGAGCGCCGGAAACTACCGGACAAACGCAACGGCTTTACCCAGAAAGCGAAGATAGACGGCCACACGGTTTATATCAGAACAGGCGAGTATACCGATGGTACGCTGGGCGAAGTGTTTATCGATATGTACAAAGAAGGCGCCTCGTTCAGGTCTATACTTAACTGCTTTGCCATTGCCGTGTCGCTGGGGCTGCAGTATGGCGTGCCACTGGAGGAGTTCGTTAACCGCTTTACCTTTACCCGCTTCGAGCCGGCTGGCCGTGTAGAGCACCCAAACATTAAATCATCTACCTCGGTGTTCGATTACCTGTTCCGGTTGCTGGGTTACGAATACCTGGGCAGAACAGACTTGGTACATGTGCACCAGGAAGAGCCCGAGATCATGAAAGAAGAACCTACGGCGCTTGCTACTACAGACCCTGCTGCTGAACTTACTCAACCTGCAAATGGTAGTATGTACAAGGTGGTAACCCAAAGCCGGACCTTGCTGATGGAACAAACGCAGCAGGTACTGGCCAACATGATGGGTGATGCCCCGATCTGCAACGTTTGCGGCCACATTACCATCCGCTCCGGCACCTGCTACAAGTGCCTGAACTGCGGTAATAGTTTAGGGTGTAGTTAGGACCGGTGATTAAGGGGGATCTTGACCACAGATTAATGGGGATTTTATAGATTTGAAGGATTTATCTGCAGTACTTGGTCCAACCACCCCTGCCCCTCCTTAACCAAGGAGGGGAGTCTGCTATTACTAAAGCTTAAGTATAAGCCCTGTAGTTTATGTTTAACCTCCCTTCCACCAAGATCTTTACAAGATGACAAAAAAGGGGGCTAGCACTATGGTGATGACTGTTAAGGCAGTAAGTAAAATTCCCCGCCTTAGACAAGGAGGGGCAGGGGTGGTTGGACCCGGAGCGGCTGAGTTATTCTTTATCACCCCTAATTGACTTTGATAAAAAGACTAAATTTGAATTATGACACATAACAGAGAGATCATACACTTGGACGATGTAAAGCAATTAGTTGATACCTTTTACACCCGTGTAAGAGCCGACGAGTTGCTGGGCCCGATCTTTGAAGAGCGGATTCAGGATAACTGGGCACGCCATCTGGATATTATGTACCGTTTCTGGCAAACGGTTTTGCTGGGTGAGCTGACCTACCAGGGCAGTCCGGGAAGTAAACACATTACCCTACCTGTAGACGAATCTCACTTTGAAAGATGGTTAGAGATTTTTTACCAGACCATTGATGAGTTGTTTACAGGCGAGAAAGCAGCCGAGGCAAAGTGGCGCGCAGAGCGGATGGCCGAGATGTTCCACTCCAAAATAGAGTACTACAAGAAGAACAAAAGCAGAACAATTCTATAAATAAAAACGAATCTGTTATGAGCCATTGGCAGTACCTGATCAGCATTGCATTTACCTGGACTGGCTTTGTGTGTGCCATCAGCTTTCTGGAAGCCTGGCTTAAATTCAGGGCGCCGGGTGTTACTTTGCCCATTGGTTTAAGTATAGGCCGGCTTATTTTCAGGGCGTTAAATAAAGTAGAATGGTTTTTTGCCTTGGCTGCTACTCTACTGGTTTTTTACGGTAACAGCTACAAACATTCAGAAACAATTTACCTGGCAATTCCCATCCTGCTATTGCTCCTGCAAACTATATGGCTGCTGCCTGCCATGGATAAACGAGCCGAATTGATCATTTCTGGAGCAGAGCTTCCGCGTTCTACCCTGCACTTTTATTACATCGGTGCCGAACTGATCAAAGTAATTTCGCTGGTAATATTTGGTGTGCAGTTGTTCCGGTAGCAACAAGTATTAACTACACCTGCCTTTGCAGATGCATACCTGCTTTCTGCTTTATACTTCTGGCTTTGATCTGCGGAATAAAGAACAGCAGAATACCTACTGGCAAAAGTATACTTACGCCAAAAAGTAACTCGTTATAGTATGGCATTGCGCCAGCCTTAGCCCAGAACAGCGTACCCTGCAAAAAGAGCAATGTCTCGCTGCCAGCAAAGGCAAGTATAAACATGCCCATCCCCCATCGGCTTATCCTACTTTTTAAACTTAGCCAGCCCTGTTCCACAAAAAAAGAAAGTATAAAAAAGCTTACAAACCCGATAAGCACCAGGTGCAGGTAACCGATAATGAAGTGCCGTATTTTATAAGCCAGGTCGGCCATGTACGGAAAGGCTGTAGTAAATTGCATGACCGTCTTAAGTATAAATGCCAGCGCTGCCAGCAAAAGTATACTCCGGCTCCAGCCGTTAAACAAAGTATAAACCTGTTTGCGCAACGGCCAGAGTATAGCCACTAATAAACCCAATGCCAATACCTGCACAAAGGCAGCTGTACCTCCCATAAAGTACACCCAAGCGTCCGGCTTTATCCAAAGTATAGATAAAAGGTAAGCAGGCAAACAAGCCCAGAACATCAACCTGAAAAACAAACGGCCATACTTTATATTGAAGCTGATTTGGTAATGCTCCAGCATCCAGAACAGCAAGCCTAGCACCCCAAAGGTAAACCAGCCGTTGTACTGGAAATGCAGGTAAAAATAGATGGCGTTGTAGTATAACTGGCTGCCGCTATGTCCCAGCGCCATGATGGGTCCCATGGCCCACGGGCCCAACGAGGAAATGGCCAGAAAAAACAGCGAAGCCTTTACAAACAGAAAAGACAGCCGGTGTTTGCTCTTACTTACATTAGCCACTTTTGCATCTTCCAGGAACCGGTAAATAAACCAGTAACTGAGCAGAATATGTGCTGTAGAAAATGTGATCGAAACTGCCGCATAACCCTGCACCGGAAAGCTAAGCAGCATTCCCAGCACTGCACCCTGCGACAGCCAGAATTGCCAGGTATAGGTTTTTTTGTCCCGTAACTCAGGAGGCAGGAAAGTAACCAGCAGCGCAATAAAAAGCGCAGAGTACAGCCAACCCAACAGTGCCACATGCGAGTGTGCATGCAGCAGGTATTTAAAGTTAAGTTCTGCCACAGGAGCCACAAACATCCAGCGCAGCAACAAGCCCAGCACAGCTACAACCACCAGGTTTAGCAACGCAACCAGCAACCAATTGCGTTTTGAGTGGATGTTAAAAGTGTAATTCGGCACGTACTAAGAAACGGCTCCTTAAACCGTTAGTTCTGCTTTAGCTAAAGCCTGTTTTGTTAACTCCCACAGGTCTTGCTGCAAGGCGTTGCTGCGATCTTTGGCATACCACAGTTGCACTTGTTGCACCAGTTCTTCGTGGCCGGCTGTTGGGTTGGCAGCTTTAAACGCCACTACTTGCTCCTGTATAGCTTTTGGCCGTGAGCCCCAGGTAAACAGCCGTTCGCCAGATTCCGCATCAAGGCAGATTAGTTTAGGAATGGAGCGGCTTCCGTTGCTCAGGCAGGTATCCATCAGAGCCGGGTTCTCATCACGCAGTAAAACAGTGAGCTCAATACCTGGCACTTCTGCCGCGATTCCTGCCATGGCAGGCAATAGCTGCGCACCATCACCGCACCAGGCTTCTACCAATACCAGCCATTTCCAGTTTGGTTGATTTTGCTCGAGTAAGCTCTTCAGTTCCGGAAGTATGGCAAACTGCTTTTCTACACGCTTCATGCGCTGCAGGTTTAGCTTAGTAAAGCCTATCTTTTCCTCAGTCTGCTCATTTCCAGAGGTTTTTTCCTGCTCCACCAGTTGCTCTACCAGCTTTTTATATGCCTGGTAAGTAAGCGGTTTTACCAGTTTCTGCTCATGTATAGTCAGGGAATCCATAATGCAATAGTTGTTTATACAAGTTTAGCTTTATCAAATGCGCCATAAAATGACAAAAATCATATATAGGATTGATGCTACTCATTCAGCGACACCATCGGTTGCCCTACCTTGTGCCCACCTAAACAAGTAAATAACATCTGATGTCACAAACTGCACCACATACGTTTCACATACCTGTAATGGGTCTTGCTTTCTCTGTTGATTCGCCGCTTAAGGTAGCGCGTTTCGGTATCTCTTCTGTTGTATCGCTAAGCGACGATAGCCTGTTGGAGCATATGCGCCAGCACTACAGCCAGGTATACAACAAGCCATATACCCCTATCTCTGAGAAAGAAGAAGACTACCGCGCCAAGCGAGTATCGGCTTACTTAAACTTGCTGGATGAATTGGTAACACAGCAACTAGCCGAAATGCAGCAGCAGGAATTCACCCCCGAATCTGACTTGACGAAGTACTTTGAAATGCTACCAGAGAACTCTCCGCTGCGTGAGCAATACCTGGAGATGAAACAAACTACAGACCCGTTTTGGAGACAAAACCTGCAGGAGGAGCTTTGTGATGCTATGGTAGCCGGAAGTATAGATGTGAACATCATGACCAAGCTTGACAGGGCCAATTACGCCAAAAACGGAGAGCCGCTGCCACAAGAGTATTCTGACGCGCTGGCTGCCTTACGTGGTTTTGCCAACAGCACGGTGCGTTCTTCGGTTGTTTTCTCAGCTGGCATGAACATGCGTTTGTATGGGTATTCAGAAAACTTTGCGTGCTTTTACCCGGATGCATCAGGCTTTTTCGAAAAGAGGGTGATCATTAAAGTTAGTGATTACCGCTCAGCTATGGTGCAGGGTAAAATACTGGCTAAAAAAGGCATCTGGGTATCTGAGTTCAGGATTGAGTCCGGTTTAAACTGTGGTGGCCACGCCTTTGCTACCGACGGCTACCTGATAGGCCCGATTCTAGAAGAATTTAAGCAGAACCGGGAGGCGCTGCGCCTGGAACTGTATAGTTTGTTTAGCTCTGCGTTGGCTGCAAAAAACATACATGTTCCGTTAAACGTGCCGGCACAGCGCCTTACGGTGCAGGGCGGCATTGGTACCGCACAAGAACAGACGTTTTTACTGGAGCATTACGGCGCTGACGCCACAGGCTGGGGCACGCCTTTCCTGCTGGTACCGGAGGCCTCTACTGTAGACGAGCCAACCCTGCAACAGCTATCAGCTGCAAAAGCAGAGGACTTGTTCCTGAGCCCTATCTCGCCGCTTGGTGTGCCCTTTAACTCGATGCGAAATACTTCCAATGAACTGCTTAAAAAGGAACGTGCCGATAAAGGAAAACCAGGCAGCCCATGCGTAAAAAAACACTTGGTATCTAACACAGAGTTTACCGATGAGGCTATCTGCACGGCATCACGCAAGTACCAGCGCCGCAAACTGGAGCAACTACAGGCACAGGACCTGGACCCGATCACCTACTTTACAGAGGAAACTAAAATACTGGCAAAAGAATGCCTATGCGAAGGCTTGGCAAACTCTGCCATCCAGCTATACAATATCAGCAAAAAAGCGGCTACCAAAGCCATCTCTATTTGCCCTGGGCCGAACCTGGCTTACTTTTCAGGAGTGTTTAAACTGCAGGAAATGGTTGATCACATTTATGGCCGCTTTAACGCATTAAACAGCACTTATCGTCCGCACATGTTCGTAAATGAGTTAAGAATGTATGTGGATTACTGGCAGAAAAAGAAGGAAGAGCAACTGGATACGCTAACAGACAAGCAGTACAAATACCTGCAAAACTTCTGGGATAACCTGCAGCAGGGCATACAGTATTACAAACAACAACTGCCGGTTATCTTCAAAAACGAGCTGGAACGCCAGGTAATTATGCTGGATGAGTTACTGGAGGCCGAAGACCAACTAATGCTGGCAAAACTGGAGAAAGCCATAGCATAACCGATGACCAAAATAAGACTTACCCGCCTTTTTACGTTTGAGGCTGCTCATGCCCTGCAAGGCTACGACGGCCCCTGCCGTAACATTCACGGGCATTCTTACAAGTTACAGGTTACAATCATTGGTTTACCCATTATAAACGATGAGCATCCTAAAAACGGGATGGTGCTGGACTTCGGTGATCTGAAGCAGCTGGTGCAGGAAACTATACTTGAAGTGGTAGACCACGCCTTGCTCCTCCGAGCTGATAGCGACAAAGAGTTAGTAGAATCGCTGCGCAAACTACACCACAAGCTGCTGCTAACGCCCTACCAGCCAACCTGCGAAAACATGTTGATTGATTTTAAAACAAGGCTGCGGAAAGTAATACCGGCAAGTGTAGCGTTACATAGCCTGAAGTTATGGGAAACGCAGAATTCTTTTGCAGAATGGTATGCTTCGGATGAGGTGTAGATAGTATGATTGTATCTTTAAACAGCTCTGCTTAAGATTAGGCAGAGCTGTTTTGTTTATGGGTACTTCTGTTAGAATCAGGATTTACAAGTTTGCGGAAGATGAAAAGGATTGTCCTCAGCACTGGTTCCAACCACCCCTGCCCCTCCTTATCCAAGGAGGGGAGTTCTTTAACTACTCATTAATTTCCCTTGCGTTTAATTTACTCTATAGGATAATGAAGTATTTAATATTTATACCATGCTGCACAACCGCAAATACTTAAAAGAAAACAGGAAGGAGTTACGTAGTAGTTTAACTCCAGCCGAGGCTGAGTTGTGGAAGCATCTAAAAAGCGGTGGCTTGAAAGGCAGAAAGTTTAGGCGGCAGCATAGCGTCGGGAACTACATACTTGACTTTTACTGTCCATCAGAGCAATTAGCTATTGAACTGGATGGACAGGTGCACAATAACATCTCAGCGGAACATGCTGATCAGGAACGAGACGAATACCTTAATAACTTAAACATCCGGGTACTGCGCTTTGAGAATAAAGATGTGTTCGAGAACTTAGATGCTGTGCTACAGGAAATCAGCAATAGCTTCAGTAAGTAAAAGCTCCCCTCCTTGGATAAGGAGGGGCAGGGGTGGTTGGACCCGGTACAGCTGAGTTATTATGGTGCCTGAATACAAAACATTATAAACTTCATAAACAAAAAGCGCAAGGCCTAAACCCTGCGCTTTTAAAACACCAAAACACTTAATCCAATCCTGCCGCAGCAGGCACTTCTTTTGTTTACAAATCCCTCTTGCTAAAAACCCTTCTGGAGGCAAGTAACGGTACCAGCACCCACACTACCAACAGTCCGAAAGCCAATCCTATCCCCCACAAGCTACCCAATATACTTTTGTAAAGCGCACCAGTATAACCCATCAACGCCGACACATCCAGGTTCAGCAGCACGATAATCCGGCCCAGGTCAATCGGGTTAAGAGCGGTTAAGGCCAGTGTGGCACTCTCTAATGGGTAATCGCTGAAAGAGTAAAGTATAAACAGTACAATGCCGTCGTAGATCAGGGCAAAGTAAAACCACAGCAGCAGCGCAATGCCAATACCCTTGGCCTTATCTTTTGTAATAACAGATGCCAGAAAAGCCATTGCCACAAAAATGAAGGTGATGAACACACCGGTTAGCACCAGGTATAAACCAGTTATACTTGCCCCGAAAAGCAGTACCGGTATTCCCACACCAAGTATAAATGCACCGGACAGCGAGCAGGCCACACCCAGGTACTCGCTCATGAATATCTTTTTGCGGTTAATAGGCTGTGCCACCAGCAGCTCCATAAACTCATAAGAGTTGTAAAAATGCGTAGTCGCAAACACAATGCTTATTAGCGGCACCGTTAGCAGGATCAGGTTAAGGAGGCTAAGTATGGCTTTGTCAGGGTTGCCTCCCAGGTTAAATAAACCAACAGATAGTAGCAGCAAAAACAACGTATAAGCCAGTACTATTTTGTTCCGGATGATGTCGTAAAAAACGTATTTTATGATCTTGTTCATGGCTTAGTCCTCCTCATTCATAATTTTAGCTATGGCTCTGCTCAGGCGTTCCTCGTTGGTGTGGGCTTTTATACTTGCTATCGTCTCGTGGAATTTCAACTGTCCATCCATCAGGCACATCACTTCATCAGCCACTTCTTCTACTTCACTCATTATATGCGACGTGATAAGTATAAGCTTGCCCTTTTTCTTCTCCTTCAGGATCTTGCACTTCAGAATTTCTGCGGATATCGGGTCTAGGCCGGCTGTTGGCTCATCGAGTATAAGTATCTGAGGGTTAAACATGAAGGCCAGCGCGGCGCTTACTTTCTGCTTCGTACCACCGGATAAGGCGCCCATGCGTTTCTCATACATTCCTTTTAGGCCATACAATCCAATTAGCTCCTCGTCCACTTCCTGCACATCTTTGCGGATGTCCCGTATCATGCCTATCACCTGCCTGATTTTCATGTTCTCGGGGTAACGGCCTATCTGGGGCATGTACCCTATCTGGCTGCGATAAGCGTGTTGTCCAAGTATACTTTCGCCATTTATTTTTATATCGCCGCCATCAGGTAATACCATGCCTAGTATGCATTTGCTCATGGTGGTTTTGCCAGAGCCGTTCGGGCCGATAACAGACACCACTCTGCCAGCGTCGAAGCTAACGTTTACGTTTCTGAGCACCGGCAGCTTACCGTACGATTTGCGTAAGTTTTCTATCTTTATCATGATCAATCTTCCTCATCAATGGTTGTTCATCTACCAGGTTTTCTGGTATAAAACTCGGCAGCACTTTCTCTATACTATCCATCAGGTCTACCATAAAGCTGCGCATAAACATAACCGAAGGAGGTACTTTTTCTACCAGCATAGCATATAAACTCACCGGACGGTAAGGCACATCTCCCACTTTATCTTTATTCAAGTCGTAGCCACTATACTTGTCCCAGTAGTTGTTCTCGAAATGGTTTAAGGTAGAGTTGCCGTTGGTGCTTATGTCAAAAGAGTTTCCGGTAAAGTTGTTTAGCTTAAAGGTATCGTCCATGCAGCTGCTCAGCAGTCTTATAGCCCAGCCGTTGCGGTCAAAATCGTTTCGCTGTATATCCAGGCGGCTGGAGCTTTCCATGTAAATACCGGTGGTGTTTCTCCGGAATGTGTTGTTGTAGATTACGCTGTTGGTGATCTCCTTCAGCAACAGGCCATAAGCTGCGGCACCCCAGTTTCCTTCAAAGGTATTGTGTTCCATCCGGATGTCTCGGGTATACATTACTGCCACTCCTGCCCCGTTTCTTCGGAAGATATTGTGGGTATACACGTTCCTGTCGGAGAACATAAAGTGCAGGCCGTAGCGCAGGTTGTTCTCGCTCAGGTTATCTTTTACCTCACTGTCTTTTACAAATTCCAGGTAAATGCCGTCGCGGTGGCCCTGCACTTTGTTGTTGCTTATTACAGCATTGTCGCAGTACCACAAGTGTATGGCATTGCCCAGCGATGATTCATTAAGCCCGGTTACGTCCTTGCCTGTTACTACATTTCCCTTTATCACGCAGTTGTCTGAGTTTTGCAGGTAAATGCCAAAGTATGCGTTCAGAATGGTGTTGTTCAGGATGCGGACATTGCTACGCTCAATTACACGTATGGCGGCATCGTCGCGGGTGTAGCTGGTGGCGATGTTTTTGATGGTCAGGCCTTCTATGGTTACATTGTCTGAAGTAACGGTAAAGATCTGTCCTTTATAGTTTCCGTCTATTACCGGGTTGTTTCTGCCAAGTATGGTTAACGGCTTGTTGATTTCTATTCCATATTCCTTGTATACGCCGCCCTCTATCAGCACCGTATCGCCAGGTTTTGCCTGTTTTACGGCCTGCTTTACCGAAGTATAGCTGCAGGATTTGCACACTTTTAGTGTACTGCCATAGGCAAGGGGGGCCAGCAGCAGCAGCACCAAAGCGGCAACTATAAAAATGATATGTTTACTCAGGTCTTTCATTATTCTGAACGGCTTTTATTGCTTCGTTCCAGGTTAACAGGCGGCCACCTATCTCCTGCTGCATTTTTGTAGCAGCGGCTTTGTCGGCAACGGCAGTTAGGTACATGCCCATAGGGCTAGGCAGGGCTTTGGCCTGCAAAAAGTGCGCATCCTTTGCGCTTATCAATTCATTCGGGTTGGTATAATCTGTTACCAGCAAAAACGCTGCTTTATCTGCCTGTTCTGGCTGCTCGTTTACATAGGCCATCAGGCATTCCGCTGAATCGAAAAAGTATAGTTTACCTTTGTCATTCACCAGTTCTGCACCGTAGCGGTTATCGGCCACCGTCATGTTGCAATGGGCACAGTTGGCCTGGCCATAGGCAATTGGTTTGGGCTCCGGTGTACAGCTAACCAGCAAGATCAGCAGCGGAAGGCAAAAGATGCTAAGTATAGTTTTCATGCTAATGCGCGTTTAGTTTTGGATGCCTGTTTTTGCGTGGTAGTATGCCGGCTAAGAAAGTACACGGCCAGCGAAAGCACTATACCCAATAAGATACCCAGGCTTCCTAAAGCTGGTAAAGAAAGTGCATCAAAGTTGAGCAGGGTTTTGTTGCCCAGCAAAGGTGGAATATAGGTCATGCCCGGAACTTTGATCGGAGCCATTGGATCCAGGTTTGTGCCGAACTTAACCAGCCACAGGTAAAAATCAAGTATACCGGCGGCACCACTCAACATTAGCAATCCACTCCAGCCCATCACCAGTTTTCTTTTACCGATCAGGGCTACCAACACACCTGTTATCATAAAGAAGATAACTATGTAAGGCATGTACTGCAACTCGGCAAATGACTCAGCGTGTATAGGTTCCATACCGATGTAGTGGTTCAGGATATTGAAGTTCTGAAGCACATGGTCGGAGCTGCCACCAAGTTTATTTACCCAGATATGCAGTTCCAGTCCTTCGGGATATTGTGGGGCCTTGAGGTAGATCTTCCACATCGGAAACATAAACAACAAGCCAAGAGATAATGCTGCCACAATCATCAGCACTTTTTGGTAAGCTTTCATCCTTGTATGGGTTAAGGTGAAATGATTTTGAGTTGGTGAGGGTTAATTTTGCTTCCTCAAACGATTATCATCCCCCTACCCCCTTCTAAGGGGGACATTCTGGAAATGTAAATCTCAAAAGTATAGAAACCCGCAACTCAGGTTAAATAACCAGCGGAGGTTGCCGGGGCTTCCTCCGCTGGTTTTTCAGTAAGGCCTTATTTGGCAGAAGCTACTGGTGCCTGTTTCTTTTTACCTGTTGAGAAGGTAATCGGAACGTTAGATCCTTTTGGAGATACTCTGATGTATCCCTGCATTTCCTGGTGCAGCGCAGAGCAGAAGTCTGTGCAGTAGAACGGATACACGCCGGCTTTCTTAGGCATCCACTTCAGGGTTTGTGTAGCGCCTGGCATGATCAGGGTTTCCGCGTTGTTAGCTCCCATTACCGCGAATCCGTGTGGTACGTCCCAGTCTTGCTCCAGGTTAGTTACGTGAAAGTATACTGTATCCCCTACTTGCACGCCTTCAATGTTGTCAGGTGTCATGTGGCTTCGGATGGCTGTCATTTTTATGCGCACCACGTTTTTGCCTTCACGCTTCACACTTGCCTCACTCTCTTTCTTCGTAGCGTGTGGGTGGTTGTTCTCATCAAGCTTAAAGAACTTCACACTCTTAGGTGCAACCAGGTCCGCTTTAATGGCCTGTGCGTAGTGCGGCTCAGCCACCGTAGGGAAGTCTAGGAGCATTTTCATTTTCTCACCAGAGATATCGATCAGCTGTGCAGAGTGTGCTAGTTCTGGGCCAGTTGGCAGGTAGCGGTCTTTGGTAATCTTGTTCATCGCCACCAGGTATTTGCCATAAGGCTCTTTTGTATCGCCACCCGGAATCATTAAGTGACCAACTGAGTAGTATACCGGCATTCTGTCTACTACTGTAAAGTCGCTTAGTTTCCACTTCACCACCTCAGAAGACACAAACATAGAAGTATACGCGTTGCCTTTGCCATCGAACTCTGTGTGCAATGGTCCTAAGCCTGGCTCTTTTACCTCAGCCTTCAGCACAGACTCATACTTAAGCACTGGGATACCGTTTTTCTCGCCGTCGAACTGTTTATTTTTGATGGCTGCCTGCATTTTTGAGAAAGAGAACACCGGAATAGCTGAGGCAAGTTTACCGCTTACTACCATGTACTCACCAGTTGGATCTACGTCGATACCGTGTGGTGATTTAGGAGCTGGCAACAGATACATCATACCAGGGCACTCTTCTGGCAACAGGTAACGCACTTTCTTCTTCACAGTAGATTTAGCGATGTGCGAGTTCTTGTCCATTTTGTTGTGGTAGTAGTTGGCCGGCATTTCGCGCGCTTTGCCTTCTTTGGCATACTTAGCGGCTAATTTCCAGTTTACTGCTGCCAGGTAGTCTTTATCGTTCTGAGAGGCGCCTACTTCTTTCAAAGTACCGGATTTCTCAGAGTTATAAGTTGTAAAGAACACCCAGTCTTCAGACGGGCCTTTGCCGCCGTTAGCTAAGTCGTAGTCGAAACCAGGAACCAGGATCTGGAAATCAAGGTCCATGTCGCCTTTTTCAGGGTCTACTTTGATAAAGGAGATAGAGCCACGGAATTCTTCCTCATACTTGTCCAGGGCAACGTCGCCGGTTCCGCCTTTCATATCCAGGGGTACAGAGAAACGTGTACCAGCAATTACGTACTCGTTGTTGTTGGTTGGGTATGGAGAGCAGTGATTACCAGCCGAGTTCGGAATCTCCATGATCTCTACTGTTTCAAATGTGGTCAGGTCGATGCGGGCCACACGCGGTGTGTTGTTACCATTTACGAATAACCAGCGTCCGTCAGTCTGTCCATTTGTGCGAGACAATTTTGGGTGGTGCAGGTCGTCCCAAGGCACAAAACCATGTGATGTGTTCAGCATAGCTTTAGACTCTTCGCTGTAGCCGTAGCCGTTCTCGCCGTGCTGTGTAAATACCGGGATAATCTTTAGCAGTCGGCCGGAAGGAATACCGTAAACAGACACCTGCCCGTTAAAGCCACCTGACAGGAAAGAATAAAGCTCATCGTGCTTGCCCGGGGCCACATATACTGCAGAGGCAGCATCCGATGAAAGAGCTGTGGCAGTTGCGCCGGCAGTATCTCCTCCGGCTATTTTACTACATCCCTGTAGCGCTGCGCCAGCTACTACTGCCATTAACAAGGCAGCTTTAGGGGCGGCTTTTCTGAATTTAGTGATCAGAGTTTCCATAAATGTATGGTTTGAGTAGATGTTTACCTTATATTGACTTATCGTTTTGTCTCAGGAACTCCAGTATTGCTCTGGCATCCTGCTCATTCACATTCTGGTTGGTCATCTGTGTTAAGTGCTCAGCCAGCAGTTTTTTTGCAGTAGGGTCTTTCTTGGTCATTTCCTCCGGGTTAATGATCATGTTCATCACCCACTCAGGTTTGCGGATCTCAGTTACATTGGCTAAACCAGGGCCTACAACTTTCTGGTCTGATAACTGGTGGCAGGCTGAACATTTACCCTCGAAAATTGATTTTCCTTCGGTGGCAAGCGCCTGGTCGATGTCTGCCCCTACTTCTACTGTTTTCACAGGGCCTATTCCTTTGCCATCATCTTCTACTGGTGCTTCAGGGGCCTGGTGCGCCAATCCGCTTTCTGCCTGAGTACTTGCTGTATTTTCGTTTTCGCCAGATGAGCAGCTAAATAGTAGCGTGCCACAAAGTATAGCCACTGCACCCAGCTGCACAGGCTTAAGCAATCCATTTCTAAGTATGCTGCTTACTTGTTTGCTCTTATTTTTCATGGTTATCAGTAATTAAAGTATTGACGAATTGAGTTTTTGGTGATTGTTACTGAAGCAAAAGTATGGCTGATACCTGAGGGATTAAAAGACCTTTATCTCTTTTACTCATGACCTTTGTCATTTTCCTGCAACCATTGCGCGACGACCTTTGAGCCATACTTTAGGGAAAGAGATGAAACGGATTATCTGGATATTGCTTTTTATAAGTGCTGTAGCTCAGCCAATGAGCAAGACGGGCATTTATATGCTGTTCCAGGCGAACCGTACCTATATTTCTTCTGCACTGTGTGAGCAACGCCAGATACCGGCATCGACCTGCCAAGGCAAGTGCTTCCTTAAAAAAGAGCTTACAAAAGAATCTGAAAGAGAAAAACAGCTACCGAGTGGCAAGCATGCCGCAACTGATCTTATTGTAGTAGCACCAGCCATTACAATAAGTATACCCTGCCTGGAAAGTACAGCTAAGAAAAAGTATAGCAACTATACTCCAGGCTTTTATCCAACGGTAACTCACAGCATCTTCCACCCACCTCAACTCCTGACTTAAATCTTTGCATTACCTGCCCTTGCGGCATCACTACATTATTTATACTATCAAAGAATTTAAGTCATGAAAAAGTTAATTTTACTCGCTATAGCCCTTTTATCTATAAACATCAGCAGCTACGCCTGTGATAAAGGCTGCACCATGGGCGGCAGCTACTTTGGCATTCTGCCACAGTTCCATAAGAATTTTGCCGGCTTGCGTTACAGCACCCGCGCCTATACCATTACCTCGACTCACGGAGACCACACTGTAATTACCGACGAGCGCTTTGCCACAACTGAACTTTGGGGACGTTTTGTGCCTGTAAAAAACGTGCAGGTGTTTGCCTTTGTACCATACTTAAACAACGAGCAGAGCAGCGAACACGGCACAATTAAAACAAATGGCTTCGGTGATGCCACTCTGATGGCTAACTACAACCTGCTTAACACCGGCGACAGCCTGCGCCATACTTTAAAACACTCGTTGCAGTTAGGTGGAGGCATTAAACTGGCAACCGGCGCATTCCAGCAAAGCCAACACGAAAAGGTATTACCAATAAACATGCAACCCGGCACCGGCAGCACCGACTACCTTGTAAACGGAATTTATACTATACGCTACAAACAGCTGGGCCTGAGCAATGATGTTACTTACCGCTCCAATTCCGAGAACAAAGATGGCTACAAGTTCGGAGACCGCATCAGCGCTTCTTCTAACCTGTTCTACTGGCAGAATGTGAAATCTATTGCCCTGTTACCTAGTGCGGGTATTTACTACGAGCATGCAAAAGGCGATGAGATAAACGGCGTTGCAAATGCACAGAAAGGCGGCGAATCATACTTCGGTAATGTGGGCCTTAGCACCTATATCAGGAACGTGGCAGTAAGCGGCACCCTGCAACTGCCCATCAGCAGCACAGAAGAGTATCATGCGACCAAAGGCAACACCAGAAGTATGGTAAGCGTGACTTATATGTTTTAAAGTATAGTAAGCTTACTCCAAGCTAAGGCAAACAAGCTTAAACCTAGAAGGCGCACTCGTAAAACGAGAAACCTTATGCATCTAAGTAAAAGGCAGCACACTTTATGAGTGGGCTGCCTTTTTGCAATTTCAAGCTGTATTTTCTACAAGTATAAAAACCGCTTCTTTGCTTCCTCTTCCAGCCTGTCTCGGTGGTCGGGGTGCGCGATGCTGATAAGCGCCTTAGCACGCTGCCTCAGGTTTTTACCATACAAATAAGCCACGCCATACTCTGTTACCACATAATGCACGTGCGCCCTGGTAGTTACCACGCCAGCCCCTTCGTTTATAAAAGGCGTAATGCGTGATATTCCTTTTGCCGTAACAGATGGCAAGGCAAGTATAGGTTTGCCTCCTTCCGATAAAGCAGCACCACGCATAAAGTCCATCTGGCCGCCGATTCCCGAAAACTGGTACGTGCCGATAGAGTCTGAAACTACCTGGCCGGTTAAATCTATCTCGATGGCGCTGTTGATGGCCGTTACTTTAGGGTTTGTGCGGATAACAGACACATCATTCACATAGTCTGTGCGCAACATCGTGATAAGAGGATTATCATCTATAAAATCGTAGAGTTTGCGGTTTCCAACAATAAAGCCTGTGGCAATACGACCCGGGTGTTTTGTTTTATGCTCGTTAGTAATAATGCCTTTTTCCACCAGCGGTAAAATTCCGTTTGAAAACATTTCGGTATGAATCCCCAGTCCTTTATGGTTAGTCAGGTTGCTGAGTACTGCATCTGGAATTCCGCCGATTCCCATTTGCAAAGTGGCACCATCCTCTACCAGCTCCGCGATATACTCTCCTATTCGTTGTTCTGTAGCAGTTATTTTCTGGCTATAATCTACTTCTGGCAGCGGTTCGTTTACCTCTACCATCGCATCAAAACGGCGGGTATGTATCTGCGCCTCGCCATGTGTGCGCGGCATCTGCGGGTTTACCTGGGCAATTACATGTTTGGCGCTTATCACAGCCTCCCGGGCTATATCTACCGATACACCCAAAGAGCAGAAGCCATGCCTGTCCGGTGGCGATACATGCACAATGGCCACATCTAAAGGCATGATACCGCAGCGAAATATGTGCGGTATTTCGCTCAGGAAAATAGGCACGTAATCTCCGCGGCCACTATTTACAGCCTCGCGCACATTAGCTGACACAAACAGCGAGTTGATAAAAAACGAGTCCTTGAAACGTTCTTCTGCAAGGGGCATTTCACCAAACGTACTTATACTTACGATTTCAACATTGCGCAACTCACCCGCTCTTTCTGAAAGCTTTTGAATCAGGTATTGTGGAGTGGCAGCGCTACCGTGTAAAAATACTCTGTCGCCGGACTTGATCACAGACAGCGCCTCTTCGGCACTCAGGTAATTTGGTTTTTTATCAGCCATACTTGCTTCTTGTGTGCGGTTATACTTTATAGAATCCTGTTAAGGCATTTGCATCAGCACCTACTTACTTAATACAATTGCACAGGGTTTAATTTGCTTCTGAAAGGGCTGCAAGTTTAAAAGTATGAAGCTGTTAAAAAATGAGTTTCAGCAGCTTTTAAGATGATCTGTAAACGGCGCTATACTTATTGCAGACTTCCAATGTATGAACTATCAGCAGAAAAGTATAGCCCAGCCCTCTCCTGTTTCAGTATATATGTCTCCCTCATCAACATATAAAAAAAAGTCCCTACCGTTGAGCAGGGACTTTAAACTATTTAGCTACGGTACGTTCAATTTCCCGCAGGTTTTCCATTTTCTTGTTTCGCAGGAATCCGTTGATGTCTTCGAAGTGCTCTCTGATACGCTTGTTTCCAAACTCGAACACTTTATTAGCCAATCCGTCCAGGAAATCCCTATCGTGGGACACAAGTATAAGTGTACCATCGAAAGCACGTAGGGCATCTTTCAGGATATCTTTTGTCTTGATGTCGAGGTGGTTAGTAGGTTCGTCAAGTATAAGCAGGTTAACCGGCTGCAGTAATAGCTTGATCATGGCCAGACGTGTTTTCTCGCCGCCTGATAGTACTTTCACTTTTTTATCGATTGTTTCCCCGCTGAACATGAATGCACCTAGTAAATCCTTTACCCTGGTACGGGCATCACCTACGGCAATCTCATCTATGGTCTGGAAAACGGTTAGTTCGCCATCCAAAAGGGCAGCCTGGTTTTGGGCAAAGTAACCTATCATGCAATTATGCCCCAGTTGCAGCTTCCCGTCAAAGTCGATCTCGCCCATAATGGCTTTCACCAGCGTAGATTTTCCTTCGCCGTTCTTTCCTACAAAAGCAATTTTCTCTCCACGCTCAATGGTTAGTGAGGCATCCTTAAAAACTGTGTAGTCGCCATACTTTTTGGTAAGCTCTTCGGCAATTACAGGGTAGTTACCAGAACGAGGCGCCGGCGGAAATTTAAGGTTCAGGGCAGAAGTATCCACTTCGTCCACCTCCACAATCTCCATCTTCTCCAGCATTTTAACGCGCGACTGTACCTGTAGCGTTTTAGAATATGTACCCTTAAAACGATCAATAAAAGTCTGTATCTCGGCTATTTCTTTCTGCTGGTCGTCGTACTGCTTTTGCTGTTGCTCGCGGCGCTCTTTGCGCAGTTGTAAATATTGGCTATATGGTACTTTGTAGTCGTAAATGCGGCCCATTGTTACTTCAATGGTGCGGTTGGTGATATTGTCTACAAAGGTTTTATCGTGCGAGATCACGATCACGGCCTTGGCATTGTTCACCAGGAAATCTTCGAGCCACTGAATGGACTCAATGTCGAGGTGGTTGGTAGGCTCATCGAGCAGAATAAGATCAGGTTGCTGTAACAGAATCTTAGCCAGTTCGATGCGCATGCGCCAACCGCCGCTAAATTCGCTGGTCGATCTTGTGAAATCCTCTCTTGTAAAGCCCAGGCCTTTCAGGGTTTTCTCTACTTCGGCATCAAAGTTAACCTCTTCAATAGAGTAGTACTTCTCTCCTAGTTCTGATACCTGCTCAATTATCTTGTAATACTCGTCAGAATCGTAGTCGGTGCGGGTTTCCAGTTCAGCGTTCAGGGCGTCCATCTGCTTTTTCATGTCCAGCACTTTGGCAAACGCCTTCGATGCCTCTTCGAACACGGTACAGTTATCTTCGGTAAGCAAATGCTGCGGCAGGTAAGCTATCACGGCCTCTTTCGGCGCCGATACTTTACCTCGTGTTGGCTTGCTAACGCCTGCAATTATCTTTAGCAGGGTAGATTTTCCTGCCCCGTTCTTGCCCATCAGGGCTATCCGGTCGTTTTCGTTTATGTTAAAGGCAACATTGCTGAATAGCGCCGAACCATTAAACTCAACGCTTACCGCATCAACTGAAATCATATCGTAAATTTTAAAGCTGCAAAGATAAAGGAATTCCGGTTGCTGTAATGCCTAAAGCATCCGGAGATTATACTTTTAGGGGTAAACTATCGGTCTGCTTGTTGAGTTCATACTTGCAGCAATAACCACATCACGACTCCATCGTTAAAGGAAAAATTGCCAAAACACTACATTTTCCAATCTTTATACATAAGCTATGCCACACATTGCCATCATCTCCTCCAGCGTGCGCACAGGTCGCAACACACATCGGGTAGCCCTGTTCTTTCAAAAGTATATTACCGATAACAATCTTGCCACCGCCGAAATACTGGACCTGAAAGAGTATAACTTTCCTATTTTTGAGGAACGCCTAAAGTTTCAGGAGGAGCCATCCAAAAAAACACAGGAGTTTGCAGATAAGATTGCGAATGCAGACGGTGTAATCATTGCTACTCCGGAGTATAACGGCGGTTACCCTGCCAGCCTCAAAAATGTAGTAGACCTGCTGTATGATGAATGGCATCGTAAACCGATCGGACTTGCAACAGTCTCAGCAGGTCCATTTGGAGGCATGCAAGTAATGCGCGCACTGCAGTTTTCGCTCTGGAAAATGCATGCATGGGTAGTGCCAGCCATGTTTCCGGTACCTAAAGTAGCAAGCAACTACGACGAAGAAGGCAACCCCACCGATAAAGAAGGCACAGAGAAACGAGCAAAAAGTTTGATGGATGAAATGCTTTGGTGCATAGAGGCAAAAAGGAAAATGGAGCAGGAAAAATCTTAGGTGTTTAATACAAGTAATTTTCTAAATAAACAGTTGTAACTTCGTCTATCTCTAAGGGTAATTTAACTACAACAAAAAAGATGATTATTCATCAGAACAGCATCATAAAGCTGGAGTACAACCCAGCCACAGACATACTAGACGTTAAGTATCCTGACTTACAAAAATTTATGCTCCTGGAGATAAAAGAGAGCCTCAAACTATTGGTATCGACAGTCAGAAACTATGATGTGAAGCGCCTGCTACTGGATGCTAGTCATACTATAATTGAGATAAACGAGGAGGAAAACAGAGAACTTACCTTTTATTTAGCAACTGAGCTTTCCAAAACACGGTTACAAAAGCTTGCCCGCATAAAACCTGCTGACCCAAATAAAGAAGCAAGGGCTCAGGAGAATATCAAGGAGATAGAGAAGTCAGGCACAATTCCCTTCTTGGTTCGTACCTTCTCAAGCAAAACAGAAGCTATTAACTGGCTAATAATTAAATAAGCATAACTAAAGTACTGTATTATATAACAGCAACCGACGCAGAAAAAGTGGATATGATGCACGGCTCTATGTTTATGTTACTTGTCTGTTTATAGAGCACAACTACGGTTATAGTGGCTGGGCCAACTTAGCAGAGGCAGCAGGCATACCTAGTTCTTATAATCAGATGATGTAGCTGTACCCTACTGCTAAACTATTCTCTATTTTAAAAGCTGACTCCTTTGTTAGTGGTACCTCAGAGTATGAACTGCTGGAAAAGTATGGTGAGTTTTTAGTACCTGATCTTCTCCTGGTTTACAAAAAGTATGTAAGCCCTGAGTGGCATACTTACGAAATGCTTCTTCATATAGAGACGGCCATGCACGGGGCTGTAAAACTGCAAGGCAACCGAACAACTCCACCAAAGCTGCTAATTACTAAAAGAGAGCCAACACAACTTATGTAAGTTATCACCCACACCGAAAAATGGCCGGCATGGCAGTTGGTATTATTAAAGGTATAACTCATTACTACCAGGAAAGCGATACTATAAATAGTATCATGCTCACGTCCTCGGATGCGGAGTGTGTACAGATTAAGGTAGATTTCAACTAGAAACTTAAATTTATTTAAAGGTGCTGCATTAATTCTATTTACTCCTACCCTACCTTATCTCTAATTTTATTTAAGCCAGATCCTCATATTTTCTGCAGTTTCACAGCTTCTGCGTACATCTCTTACTTCTCCATTTAAACCTTAGCAACTAAAAACAGTCTTAGTACCGGCCCGTGTAAAATTGGTCTTGCATGGCTGTTTTTAAATCTGATGCCTTCCAAGCAATGTAAACACTTTTTATCTAATCCTTAAGATTTGTTAATTTACGACTGCATTAGCTGAAAACGAACATATTCACACTTTCAACCTATACTTACAAATTATCTAACATGAAAAAACGCGCACATTTCCTGTTGGCGCTGTTGCTGTTAACCGGCAGCGTTGCACAGGCACAACAGCCGCAACAAACACAACAGACGCAGGTTAAACAAGATCCTGTTATCCAGAACATCATCAAGCAGGCAACCGAGAACTCTCATCTCCAGAAGCTGGGCCATGAACTGATGGACGGAATCGGACCACGCCTGGTAGGCACGCCGCAAATGGAGCAGGCTGCTAACTGGGCTGTAGACAAGTATAAAAGCTGGGGAATAGATGCCCGTACTCAGAAGTATGGTGAGTGGCGCGGCTGGGAACGCGGCATTACACACATTGATATGGTACACCCACGTGTAAAATCTTTGGAAGGAATGCAACTGGCCTGGAGCCCTGCAACGCCATCTAAAGGTGTAACGGCTGAGGTAATCACTATGCCAGATTTTGCTGACTCTGTTGCTTTCCAGCGTTGGTTGCCAAGTGTAAAAGGCAAATTTGTGATGATCTCGATGAACCAGCCAAGCGGCCGCCCAGAGTATAACTGGAAAGAGTTTGCTACCGAGAAATCATTTGAGAACATGAAAAAAGAGCGTGATGCGCAGAACGAAGCTTACCGCAAGCGCATTTCGGCGACTGGTAAAACTTCACGCACACTGCCTGTTGCTTTAGAGAACGCCGGTGCAGCTGGTATTATCATGTCTAACTGGTCTAGCGGCTTTGGTGTAAACAAAATCTTCAGCGCTTATACTAAGAAAATCCCTACAGTAGATATTGCCCTGGAAGATTATGGTATGCTACACCGCCTGGCGGAGAACGGCAGCAAGCCACGCATTAAAGTAGTAGCAGATTCGAAGCACGCTAAAAAGCCGGTTCCTACTTTTAACACGATTGCAGAAATCAAAGGCTCTGAGAAACCTGATGAGTACGTGATCCTTTCTGCTCACTTTGATTCTTGGGATGGCGGTACAGGTGCAACAGACAACGGCACAGGCACTATCCTGATGATGGAAGTTATGCGCATCCTGAAAGAAGTATATCCTAACCCAAAGCGTACGATACTTGTAGGCCACTGGGGTAGCGAAGAGCAGGGCCTTAACGGTTCGCGCGCTTTCGTAGAAGATAACCCTGAGATTGTGAAAAACACACAGGCCGTATTTAACCAGGATAACGGTACAGGCCGGGTAGCCAACATTTCTGGCCAAGGCTTCCTGCATTCTTATGATTACATGGGCCGTTGGTTAAACGCTGTTCCGCGCGAAATCACAAGAGACATCGAGACAAGCTTCCCGGGTATGCCTGGTGGCGGTGGTTCTGACCATGCCTCGTTTGTAGCTAAAGATGTTCCTGCGTTTATGCTGAGCTCACTTAGCTGGTCGTATGGCAACTACACCTGGCACACAAACCGCGACACCTATGACAAGATTGTGTTCGACGATGTGCGCAGCAACGTAATCCTGACTGCTATCCTGGCTTACATGGCCAGCGAAGAGCCTGAACTGGTATCGCGTGAGCGTAGTGTTATGCCTTTAAACCCTAGAACAGGTGAGCCTATGAGCTGGCCGCAAGCCAGACCAGCAACCCGTAAAGGTGGTTTAGACTAAAACTGAAGCATACATAAAGCTTTACTGCTTTTAATAAAAAAAGAAGCCGCTTAAGTTTATACTTGAGCGGCTTCTTGCTTTTCGTGCTGATATCGTTTAACAATGCCGTTTATACTTTGTTAAACTGTAATCTGATACAATTGCTGCGATGCAGCGTACAAACAGAAAGTATAAATAAAGAACCTGATTAATGGAAAATAGCAACGACAACAAGTATGAATTAGCCACCTTTGCCGGCGGCTGCTTCTGGTGCATGGTAAAGCCTTTTCATAAATGGGATGGCGTAATAAGCATCATCTCCGGCTACACAGGGGGCCATACCGAAAACCCTACTTACAAAGAAGTTTGCTCCGACACCACCGGTCACTACGAGGCTGTGCAGATAACTTTTGATCCAAGTATAATTTCTTATAAAGAGATACTGGAGGTTTTCTGGGAGCAAATAGATCCGACTGATGCCGGCGGGCAATTCGGTGACCGGGGTTCTTCTTACCAAACAGCCGTTTTTTACCACAACGAGGAACAGAAAAAGCAGGCAGAAGAATCTAAAAAGGAGCTCGATGAAAGTGGCAGGTTTAGCAGCCCAATCGTGACGCCTATACTACCCGCGCAAAAGTTCTGGCCTGCCGAGGAGTATCATCAGGATTACTACCAAAAGAACCCGGCGCACTACAAAATGTATAGCATTGGTTCAGGAAGAGTAGGTTTTATAGAAAAGCATTGGCGCGACAAGAATAAGGCTTAATTCTTCAAGCAGCAGGCATAGCTACATCAAAATACAAGTTTAAACTTTAATACAATACCTTTGTTGATAGAGAGGTAATTAAACTTTGACATGACAAAACAAAAGATAAAAATAGACATCGTTTCCGACATCAACTGCCCTTGGTGCTATGTAGGAGAAAAACGCTTGAACAAAGCTATTGAGGCCACCAAATACAAGTATGAATTTGATTTGTATTACAAGCCATTTGAGTTAAATGCCAGTATTCCACAGGAAGGGCAAAACAAGCTGGATTATTTTAAAAATGCCTATGGCCCGGCTATACTTTCTAAGCTAGATGCCATGAACCAGCAAATGACGGAAACCGGTGCTGAGGTAGGTATAGCGTTTAACTTTGATAAATCTACAACGGTAAACAATACCTTTAACGGGCACAGGTTAATCTGGCTGGCTGGCGAATGCGGTGTGCAGGAAAAAGTAGCAGAGGCTCTTTTCTACAGCTACTTTACCGAGGGCAATAACATGAACGACACAGAACTGCTAACAAAAATTGGACTTGAGAATGGCATTCCAGCAGAGAAGCTCGAAGGCTTTTTTGAAAGCGAAGCAGGAAAGGCAGAAGTGCGTGAGATGGAACAATGGGCACAGGCAGCCGGCATTACAGGTGTACCTGCCTTTATCATCAACGACAAATATTTAATTAGCGGTGCACAGCCAGCTGATGCGTTCCTGAATGTATTTCAACAAGTGGCGCCTAAGTTTGAAGAGGTAAAAGCAGAGGGCGGAAGCTGCGGTATAGACGGCTGCTGCTAATCTCAGAAATATAAATAGAAAGGCCGCTGAAGTATAATTCTTCAGCGGCCTTTCTATATGTATTAACATTAATTTAGAAGTTTCTGGCCTGTACCGGCAAATCTTCTAGTTGGGCATAGTTAAGTTTCCATTCGCCGTCTTCTCCTTTTTTCCAAAGCATGATATAGTTACCCTCTCCTGTACCATGCGGCTCCTGAGGTCCGGCTGGCAATACATCTACAGTAAATGTACCGGCACCGTATGCCAGGTTTTCGTCTACAGCAGAGCTTACGTTGCTTAGCCTTAGGTTGTTAATTGTATTAATCGTTTCACGAACCCAGCGGTTAGAAACATCAGACTTGCCTCTCAGGTGCATCTCACCTTGCAGAAACTGTACATCCTCACCCAGCATCGAAACTACCTTTTCAGAGTCTTTGCTGTTCCAGGCAGATATAAAATCCTGGTTCAACTGCTGCACATCCATTTCTTCCTTGCTGCCATTACACGCTACCAAGAAAGTAAACATAAGTATAAATGCTATATAACTAAACGGTTTCATGATTCTTAAATTTAGATATGTTCATTTTTTCATTTTGCATATACACGTAAGATTTAAATTAAGGGTGCACATGCTTTAAAGAAAAAGACCAGGCGCTGAGCCTGGTCTTCTATGTTGTAAAGATCCAATTACCAGCTTTTCACTCTATATTCTGAAGTATAGTATGGTTTGCTTGGGTCACCGTAGTGCGGGTTAAGCACATAACCTGAAGTAAACAATACGTTATCGTTGGCTGCGTAAGCCGGTGCAGCTGGCTCTGGAGCAGCAGGAGTTACCGCTTTTTTAGTGGTTCTGGCCTGTGCTGGGGCTGCGCTTCTGGCTGCGGCAACTTTGTATTGGTTTGATCTTTCGATTGCGGCAATACGCTCAGCTGCTTCTGCTGCTTCTTCTTTTTTACGCTTGTTGTCGATGATTTTACCAACACCGTAACCGGCACCGGCACCAACTACACCACCTACAACACCACCCACTACGCGGTTACGCTTATGTATAATGGCACCAGCCGCACCACCTGTGGCCGCGCCAATAACTGCACCTTTAGCCTGTGGACTCCACTTCTTTCTCTCCTGCGCCTGTGATGAGCTGCTCACCACGATAAACATTAAAAATGCAAGGCTCAATACTAGACTAATCTTTTTCATAACGATGATAGTTTGTTAAAACTAATACTAACTGAACAGGTATTTGCAAGTTGCGTGCCAACAGATGAAGGTGCAGAGCAAAATTTATCTACACTAGCACCAAAAATATTGCAACACACTGATAATCAATTATAAAATTTTTAACACAAGCTACACCCAGCAGTACAAAGAATAGACCTTATAAATTTAACACAGCAGCTTTACCTGTATTTTCAAGTCTTTCGTTATAATTAAACAATGCTTACATTTAGTAAACTATTTCTGCACCCGCTCTTACTATGAATTCTAAGTCTGCACCCCAACCAACCCAATTCCATATCTGGCTAAAGGCTATACTTCTACTGCTTTTGCTTGTAAACTGCCGGGGCAACGACGATGAATTACGACTGGAAAGCAGAAACTTTGAACAAGAAGTAGCACAGGAGCAAAATCTGGTGTTTAGTTTTGATAAGGATTTAGTTGGCGATTCGTTGCTGAACAAATGGGACACCATTCCATACTTCACCATCACACCAAAGGTACCTGGCAAGTATAAATGGACGGCCCCGAACGAGCTTGTCTTTTCTCCGGATAAACCGTTTGCGCCAGCCACCAGCTATAAGACCGAACTAAGCGATAAGCTACTCAGGCATTCCGGTACCAAGTATAAAATTCCCGCCGGCCAGGGTTTTACGTTTCATACCCCATACTTAAGGTTGCAAGAGGTTAAGAGTTATTGGGTAGCAAATGACAACAACCCAAACCAACTGGAGGCAAGCCTGTTGCTTGATTTTAACTACCCGGTGCTTTTCCAGGAACTGCGGAAGCATTTAAAGATATATGCAGGAAACAAGGAGTTGCCTGTAGAACTTGCCAGCGGCAACCGCGACAACATTACAATTCGGGTAAAGAACGTGGAGGGGCAAGCAGACAAGGAGATTCCGTTGCGTTTAAGTATAGCAAAAGGCCTGCGCATTGCCGGCAGCACCAACCTAACCGACCATACTTTTGAACGTGATGTACTGCTGCCCAGCCGCCAGCGCATGCAGGTGATGGAGGTAAGCACCGCTCTGGAAGAAGGCCAAGAGCGTATTTACATCTTAACCACACAGCCTGTTACAAACAGCAATCTCGGCAACTTACTTGAGATTAGTCCTCGGCAGGAGTTCACTGTAGAGCGCCTGCAGAACGGTTTGGTATTGAAAGGGAATTTCGAACAGAGCAGCACCTACACCCTTACCCTCTCCGGCGACCTGATGGGCATGGAAGGAAAACCGATGGGGCAGCCCTACAGGCACAGCGTAACGTTTGCAGATGTGCAGCCGAGTGTGGGTTTTATAAATGCTAAAAGCATTTACCTCAGCAGCCAGGGTGCCCGCAACATTGCACTTAATATCAATAAAGTGCCACGCATCAAGATCAGCATCAGCAAAGTATACGAAAACAATATTCTGCACTACCTGCGCGAGGGCAAAGTATACGACGGTTATTACGACGAGGCAACCGAAGAATACTACTCCAACACCTACTATGATGTAAACGAGAACAACGGCAACGTGCTTTTTGAACGCGAGTACAATACTGAAAGCTTGCCAAAAAAAGGGAGTTCTTATTTATTAAACCTTAACCTGCACGACCTTGATTTCGACAGTCAGTTTAAAGGATTGTATGTGATAGCCGTTTCCAGCACTGATAAAAACTGGCTGAAGGATTCTAAGATCGTATCTGTGTCTGATATCGGGTTGATTGCCAAGCAGGGCAAAGACGAAGTAGTGGTGTTTGCCAACTCAATTCGCGAAGCTACTACCATGGAAGGTGTGGAGATTCGCTTTATCAGCACAAACAACCAGGTGGTGCACAAAGCCATAACGGATAAAGACGGCGTAGCTCGGTTCAGTAGCATGAGCAAAACGGCTCCGGATTTTAAGGTTGGTATGATCACGGCACGCAAAGGCGACGATTTTAACTACATGCCCTACAGCCAGACACAGGTAAACACCTCGCGCTTCGAGGTAGGCGGCAAACGCCTGAGCGAACTAAACTACGATGCCTTTATCTACGGCGACCGCGACCTCTATCGCCCCGGTGACACCCTTCATGTAAACACGGTAGTGCGCACCCCCGACTGGAAAATAGTGGCTGGCTTGCCTGTAAAAGTGAAACTGCTGTTGCCAAACGGAAAAGAGTACCGCAGCACCAAAGGCAAACTAAACAGCCAGGGCGCCAGCGAAACAAGCTTTATATTGAACGGGGCAGCCGTAACGGGCACTTATACTCTAGAAGTATACTCTGGTAACGATGTGCTGCTAAATTCTAAGAAGATTGGCGTGGAGGAGTTTATGCCGGACCGCCTGAAGGTGACAGCTACTTTGAATAAAAGCATTTATACTTCCGGCGAGAAGCTTATACTTAACCTAACAGCGCAAAACCTTTTCGGGCCGCCAGCTGCCAACCGAAACTACGAAACACAGCTCAACCTGAAAAAGAAGACCTTTGAGGCCAAACGCTACCCAGATTATACTTTCGACATCAAAACCTCCGGCGATGTGAACATACAAACCAGCACCCGCCAGGGCCAGACAGATGAGCAAGGCAAAGCGCAGGAGGTGTTTGAGCTGGAGAATTTCCAGGATATAGGTTTGCTGGACGGTTCGCTTTATACCACTGTTTTCGACGAGACCGGCCGCCCTGTAAATCGCTTGAACAAGTTTGATGTAAGCACGCAGCAGGCTTTCTTCGGTATCAAGAACTTTGATGATTATGTGAGCACCCGCCATGCCATGAACATCCCTATCATTGCCCTTGATCGTAACGGTTCTCCGGTGTCATCAACAGCTAAGGTGCAGCTGGTGCGATACACTTACGAGTCGGTAATTGAGCGGAACGTAGAGGAGTATAACTATAAGTCGCAGCGAAGAGAAAACGTCCTGATCAGCAAAAACATTAACATACCTACTTCTGGCGCTACTTTTAACTTTACGCCTGCCGCTTCAGGGCAGTATGAGATTCGTGTGATGCGACCAGGCGCTTACAACTATGTGGCGCAGGAGTTTTACGCCTACGGCTGGGGCGATACCGAAAGCACCTCCTTTGCCGTGAGCACCGAAGGCGAAGTAGACATCTCTTTGGACAAAGAAAAGTATGAGGTTGGTGACGAAGCGAAAATCCTGTTTAAATCTCCATTTGCGGGTAAGATACTGGTAACGGTAGAGCAGGGTAATGTGCTGAGCTATCATTATCTGAAAACCGATAAGAAAGCCGCCTCAATTACTTTACCCATTAAAGACGAGCATCTGCCAACGGCCTACATCACTGCTATTGCGTTGCGCCAGGTAAAGGACAACCAGATGCCGCTTACCATAGCACGTGGCTTTAAACCGATTACCGTTACCAAAAAGAGTACGCAACTACCTGTAGCCATATTTGCCCCGGAAACATCCAGATCAAACAGGCTGCAAACCGTGAAGGTGAAAACTGCACCTAACGCTGAACTTACATTGGCGGTAGTAGACGAAGGTATACTTCAGATTAAAGATTATCAGACTCCAGACCCACACGCATACTTTTACCAGAAGCGCGCGCTGGAAGTAAATTCTTATGACCTGTACCCCTACTTATTTCCAGAGCTTGGTTTCCGCTCCAGCGTAGGCGGCGACGGCTACGATCTGGCAAAACGCATCAATCCGCTTACATCCAAGCGTGTAAAACTTGTATCGTTGTGGAGCGGGCAGTTAAAGGCTGATGGGAACGGCGAGGCCACCGTGCAAGTGCGCATTCCTGAATTCTCTGGTGCCGTTCGCATCATGGCAGTGGCTTACAGGGATAATGCCTTTGGCTCATCAGAAAAAATGATGCGGGTTTCTGATCCGGTTGTGATTAGTTCGGCTTTGCCTCGTTTTGTAAGCCCAAGAGATACGGTGCTGGTGCCGGTTACGCTAAGTAATACGACAGGCAAAAAAGCAAATGCCTCCAGTTCAATCTCTGTTACAGGGCCGCTGCGAGTAGTAGGAGAAAGTCGTAAATCAGCAAGTATAAACCCGAACGCCGAGGCACAGGTAACTTATAAATTAGTGGCTACACCTGCCATTGGTCAGGCAACAGTAAAGGTGGTTGTAAGTGCCCTAAACGAGCAGTTCAACAACAACACCGACATCACCGTTCGCCCTATTGCTCCACTTACTAAAGTAACAGAGGCCGGAAGTATAAAAGACGGAGCCACAGCTGACATCAAATTAGCCAACGACTTTATACCTTCATCGGTGTCGGCTAAGCTGGTAGTGAGTCGTTCGCCGCTGGCGCAGTTCACCGACGATATTACCTTCCTGCTGCGCTACCCGCACGGTTGCCTGGAGCAGACTACTTCCACTGCTTTCCCGCTGCTATACTACACCGACCTGGCCCGCTCACTAAACCAAGATAAGAAAAGCCGAACCTTTAACCCGAACTACCTGGTGCAGGAGGCTATTACCAAAATTGAGCTGATGCAGCAATACGACGGTGGTTTTACCTACTGGCCCGGCGCCACCTACACCGACTGGTGGAGCAGTACCTACGCCACACATTTCTTACTGGAGGCCAAGAAAGCCGGTTTCCCGGTAACGCAGGAGGTGCTGGATAAAGCCGTTCGGTACCTGCAGCAAAAGGTGAAAGGTAAGGCCTTGGAAGAGTACCGTTATTACGACGCCAGCCGAAAGGTACAGACAAAGTATATCGCTGCCCGCGAAACGGTTTACTCGCTGTACGTGCTAAGTATAGCCGGCAAAGTAGATTGGTCTACCATGAACTACTACAAAGCTAAACCGGAGCTGCTGTCGCTGGATTCGCGTTACCTGCTCGCCAGCACCTACGCCCTGAACGGCAGCCGCGAGAGCTTTAACCAAATCCTGCCCCGCTCCTTTTCCGGCGAAACTTCGGTTCGTGCTTTGGATGGCAGCTTCTATTCCCCACTACGCGACATGGCTATCTCGCTAAACGGTTTGATGGAGGCTGATCCGGATAATCCGCAGGTTGGTACGCTAGCCAAGCACTTGTCGCAGGAACTACGCTCGAAACGCTGGTACAACACTCAAGAACGTGCTTTTGCCTTAATGGCTTTGGGTAAGCTCTCGAGCAGAAGCGGAGGCTCACAAACCGCACAAGTATACCAGAATGGCAAGCAAATTGGCACCTTTACCGGCAAGGACCTTACCTTAAACAATAACATTGGCAGCGGCCCGATCAGCATACGCAGCAAAGGAACAGGCAGCCTGTACTATTTCTGGGAGCTGGAAGGAATCAGCCAAAGCGGCGATGTGAAGCGCGAAGATAGTTATCTGAAGGTTCGCAAAACATTTTTTGATAGAAACGGCAAACAGATTACTAACAACACTTTTAAACAAAACGACCTGGTAGTGGTGGGTGTCGAGTTGCAGTCGTTGGATGGTAGAAGCATACCAAATGTAGCCATAACAGATATGCTGCCCGCCGGCTTCGAAATAGAAAACCCACGCTTGATGACGGCTCGTGAATTCAGTTGGATAGAAGCTCAAAAACCAGCTACCCCGGATCATATTGATATCAGAGACGACAGGATCAACTTATACGCCACAGCCAAGCCTGAGCAGCAGTATTTCTTTTACCAGGTGCGTGCTGTTAGCAAAGGTGAATTCCAGTTAGGGCCTGTTGGCGCAGACGCCATGTATAATGCAGAGTATCATAGTTATTCGGGTGGTGGAGTTGTGAAAGTGAGGTAAGCGGATAAACCAAAATGCCAACACAAGAAACAAAGTATAACCTTAGCCAGCAGCTGCTAACCCACAGCAAGCCTTTGCTGAAGTATACTTTATACTTTGCGCTTATACTTTGCTTCGCCTTTGCTATCCTCAATCAACTATACCCGCTAAAAGTAAACATCTCCTACTCCACCGTCATCACCGCTTCCGATGGCAGCGTGATCAATGCATTTTTGAGCAGGGATGATAAGTGGCGCATGCAACTGGAGCCAGATGAGGTAAACCCGGTACTTAAAAAGGCGGTGCTGCTAAAAGAGGACAAGTACTTTTACTACCATCCCGGCATTAATCCTTTTGCTATTACCAGGGCGTTAGCAAACAACATAATCAGAGATAAAAAGACATCAGGCGCCTCTACTATTACTATGCAGGTGGCGCGGTTGCTGTACCCGCAGCAACGCACATATGCCAATAAACTGAAGGAGATATTCCGGGCATTGCAATTGGAGTGGTATTACAGCAAAGACGAAATTCTGCAGCTATACTTAAACCTGGTGCCATTTGGCGGAAACATTGAGGGCGTGAAAGCAGCTTCTGTTTTATACTTCCAACAGTCTCCAAAAAGGCTAAGTCTGGCACAGGCTGTAACGCTAACAGTTATCCCAAACAAGCCGTCTTCGCTGCGCATTGGCGAGCAGAACGAACAGATCGTGGAGTTCAGGAACAAGTGGCTGCGTTACTACCAAGATCTTAACACTTTTCCGGCTTCGGAGATTGAAGATGCCTTGCTGGAGCCGCTGGAGGCGCGCAGGCAGGATGCACCCAAAGTAGCCCCTCATTTTGCTTACCGGATGTACCGGAAGTATAAAAATCAGCCCATCATCAAAACAACACTTAACCGGCAGGTGCAGGAGAAAGTGGAGCAACTGGCTTACAATTACATGCAGCGCCTGCGCTACCAAAATATCCACAATGCAGCGGTGCTGGTCATAAACAACCAAACCAAAGCTGTAGAGGCATACTTGGGTTCGGCTGATTTTAACGATTATGCGCATCATGGGCAGGTAGATGGGGTGCGGGCAATTCGCTCTCCGGGCAGCACACTTAAGCCGTTTCTGTATGCAACGGCTTTTGACAAAGGCTTGTTCACTCCTAAAACTGTGATTACAGATGTTCCTGTAGACTACGCCGGTTATCGCCCTCAGAATTATTTTGGCAACTACAATGGCAATGTAACTATTGAGCAGGCGCTGGCTACTTCGCTAAATGTACCAGCCGTAAAAGTGCTCGACCAGCTGGGTGTTTATACTTTGGTGCAGAAGCTGCAGCAAGCAGAATTCTCTGAAATGAAGCACAGTGGCAACCAACTGGGACTGTCGTTGATCTTGGGTGGATGCGATGTGAAGCTGGAGGAATTAACACTACTTTACTCTGCTTTTGCCAACCAGGGAAAGTATAGCGCTGTTAACTGGCTGCAACAGGACTCTCTGAAACAAGAAACACAATTGCTCTCACCGGCATCGGCCTACATGACAAATCAAATTTTAACACAACTCACCCGCCCAGACCTGCCGCACAATGCCCATAACAGCCCGAACCTGCCCAAAATTGCCTGGAAAACCGGAACATCCTATGGCCGCAAAGATGCCTGGAGCATTGGCTACAATAAAAAGTATACTGTGGGCGTGTGGGTTGGTAATTTCTCCGGTGAGGGTGTACCTGAACTTAACGGCACCGATTCGGCCACTCCCCTGCTTTTCGACATCTTTAACAGCATCGACTACAACTCCACTTCAGGGTGGTTTCAGCAACCAAAGGGCATAGGTTTAAGAGTGGTGTGCGCCGAAACTGGCAATCCTGTTAACAGGTTTTGCAAAAACCAGGTACTGGATACGTTCATTCCCGGCATCTCCTCCACACAAAAGTGCAGCCATTTAAAGAGAATCGCAGTTTCTAAGGATAAAAAGTATAGCTACTGCACCAGTTGCCAGCCTGCTACAGGTTTTGTGCAGCAATTATACCCGAACCATGCTCCGGAACTGCTCACCTTTTATACTTCTGAGCATATTCCTTACCAGCAAATACCGCCTCACAACCCAGGCTGTAGTCGCATCTTTAAAGAAAACGCTCCTGTTATTACGTCTCCTGCCCCAGGCATGGAATACATTTTGGTACAGGAACAACAACAACAACTGATGCTGCATTGCAATACCCACAATGAGGTAAAGCAGGTTTACTGGTACATCAACAACAAGTTTATAAAAGCCGCAGCAGCCAACGAAAAAGTGTTTTTTGAGCCAAAACAGGTAGGAAAGTATAAAATATCCTGCACCGATGACCAGGGCAGGAATACAGACAGCTATATAACTGTGAGGTTTTTATAAGGGCAAATCGCAAATGTTTAAATCTTGATTGACTGAGTGTCTACTCCAGCACGAGTGGTTTTAAGGTTTTACAAAACCGTATAGATACTTCTGTACCTTTCTCTGTGTCCACATCCATACTTCCGTCTAGTTGCTTCAGCAGCGAGTTTACCAACTCTATACCAAAAGTCTTTGTTTTGCCGTTGGTTTGCATGCCGGGGCCGTTATCATAGACCTGCAGCAGGTAATCGTTTTGGTGGCTTGTTAGTTTTATCTTGAGTAATGGTTCCTCAGCGTCTTGGTAAGCATATTTAAAGGCGTTTGTGATGAGCTCGTTGCATATAAGGCCTACAGGTATGGCCGCCTCTACATCCATCCAAATAGGTTCGATGTCATACACAAGCATCTCTTCGTCAAAGAAACTGTTGTAGGTAAACATGATCGTTTCTGCCAGTTCTTTCAGGTAGTCAGGCATATACACCTCTGTGGCGTTCTCGTTTTGGTAAAGTCGTTGGTGGATTAGGATCATCGATAGCAGGCGGTTTTTACCTTCCAGCAGCGCTTTTCTGGCATTTTCGTCGGAAATGGCATAGGCTTGCAAATTCAAAAGGCTGCTTACCACCTGCAGGTTATTCTTAACTCTGTGGTTCAGCTCTCGCAACAGTATGTTAATATGCTCGTTCCGCTCGTTTGCAACCCTCACTGATTCCTCTAGCTCGCGGGTTTTCTCTTCCAGGTGTAGGCGCTGCTCCGATATTTTTCCATTAAGTGCTAATAACTGTTTATTTTGCTCCAACACTGTTTGCCGCTCTGTATTATAGCTCCTCCTGTAGGTAACAATTAACAGCGTAGAGTAAAACAGCGTGTACATCATCGTAACACCATGATCCAGCATCCGATCTTCTATTCTCTTGTAAGGCAGTACCCACTCTGGGTTATAATATTCCAGTAACAGCAGTAAAAGCAGGTCGCAGTACATAATTCCGAATACCCAGTACTGGTAACGCGGGGGCACCATCAGCAAAAAGATATTCAGGAACATGATGATCAGGTAGAAAATATTGCCGTCGACACCGCCGTTGTAGAAGTGCATAACACTGAGCAGCAGCAATGTGGCTATCACATAGCAAAAAATCAGGCTGGCCGAGAACTTACGCTTTATCCTTCCTACATAATATAGCCGAGCCGATACTACTGCACCAATAAAGCTCAGCCACACAGTTGGGTGAGGCAGTCCAATAAAATAATTAGCCGTTCCGCCAAGAATGGCAAAAGTAGTGATGAAGAAACCTGAGATGTTAAAGATGCGGTGCTCCAGGCTAAAGTCTGTTCTTTGGCCTGTGATAGTGCGTATAATGTTGCTAAGATACTGCATGCCTACTGTACTAGCCTCTGATCCACTTTAATCTTACAGCAATGGCAATAAGCTCAGAACTCGTTTTCAGATCATACTTCCGGAGGAGGTTGCGCCTGTGCGTGCGCACTGTGTTCTCGCTTATAAACAGCTTTTCAGCTATTTCGCGGCTTTTGTAGCCTTCTGCCAAATAGCGCACAATATCCATTTCACGGTCAGAGGGAGGCTGAATGTCTGGGTCTCCGGATCCAGTGGCGGCTTGTGTGCGCAGGGCCATCTTAACAGCTACGAGTAACTGCCTCTCAGTAAAGGGCTTTAGCACATAAGCAACAGGCTCAGTAGAGAGAGCATCTTCTAAAGTGTGCTGCTCTGAGTAAGCCGTTAAATAAATAACAGGTACTTGTTTAAATGCCTGAAGCTCTTTTACGATCAGATGCCCCTCGTATACGCCAAAAAGATTAAGATCACTGATGATCAGACTTATAGAATGCTCCTGATATAGCGCTGATGCCTCCTGCCTGTTACTCGCTATCAATACGTTCTCGTAGGTTGCCGATTTTAAAACAGAGCAGATGTACTCTGCTACAAGTCTTTCATCTTCTATTACCAGAATTTTGTTTTGCATAGAACAAGAGTTACAAATGTGAGGAGGCAAGGCTCTGGCAAACCAGAGGGTAATACACCAAACTAAATCACCATTAAAACATCCAATATAAATATTAGCGTTATACTATAGAAGTAAAATTCATACTTTATTTAAGATGCTTTGCTTTATCTTGATTAGAAAGTATAAAAGGGCCGCCTCCTGAAACAGAAGCGGCCCTTTTATACTTTCATTGTGTTTAACCAGAAGTTAGTTTACCTCCATCTCTCCATGGGTATAATGATGATAGTCTTTAACAACTGTTTTCAGAAATTCCCAATCGGATAACTCAGTTTGGATACCGGTAACTTCTTTTACACGCAGGGCAATTTTTTCGAGTAGTTCAAAATTCTGGTGCTGTTTTGCCTTGTACACCAGCTTCCTGATCTGGGCTACATCCTGGTCGTTTAACTGGCTAACTTCCGGAAACACGATCTGGTAGTTTTCTTCTGTGGTAAACACAGGCGCTCTTCTCTGAACGGCGCGTGTACGGATAACACAGGTACCGGCTGCCATATCGCCGAGGCGCTGCCCTTTGCTGCTGGCAGCAACAGTAATTACGGCCACCAAACCACTGGAAAGCCCCATATCCACCAGCCTAAACAACCAGCGCAGCAGGTAATCCCCTATTGTAGGCGACTCTCCCGATAACTTTATCACTTTGATATCGCGTGCCTTTTTGCCTATACTTTGCCCATTCAGGAATATTTCGCAAACTAAATGATAGAAAAGCAAAGGCAAGTATACCAGTACCATCATGATCACAAGGCCTATACCACCCTCCTGAAACCAATTGCCAAAAGCAAATATTACGGCAATAGCCATAGCCCATACAAACATCACTACCCCATCAATAAGGGTGGCCACAATTCTATCGCCCACACTTGCCAACGGATACTCTACCTCAACGTGCTGCGTCGTCTGAATTTTTACGGTATTCATTTAATAAAAAAGTTTGCTTTCTTTTATTTACATCACAAGATATATATATTTGATCTATAACACAACACGAACAGTACCGTGCGCGAGGCAGCCTTTATCAGAAAAAACAAACTTAAGTGGAAGTCCTACGAAACAGAGGCTGCGGCTAACCCCGATGCACTGGCCGACAGGTTTATAGAACTGACCGACGACCTTTCGTATGCCCGCACGTTTTACCCCAACTCCGAAACTACTGCGTACCTTAACAGCCTTGCCGGCAAAACGCACCAGGCCATCTACAAAAACAAGAAGGAGAAAAAGAACCGCTTTGTTACCTTCTGGAAGTATGAGTTGCCCTTGCTGTTCCGGGAGCACCACCGCCAGCTATTCTATGCTTTCCTGATTTTTGCAGTAGCCTGCTTTATCGGCGCACTTTCTGCCGCCATGGACGATACTTTTGTAAGACTTATACTTGGGGATGGCTACGTAAACCAAACCTTACAAAACATCCGCAACGGCGACCCTATGGCTGTTTATAAAACTATGGGCCAGGCTGAGATGTTTCTCATGATCACGATCAACAATATCCGGGTTTCTTTCCTGGCCTTTGTACTGGGGGTATTCTTTTCGCTGGGTACTTTTTGGGTGTTATTCAGCAACGGTATCATGCTGGGCGCTTTTCAGTACTTCTTCTACCAGAAAGGTCTGCTTTTAACTTCTGTACTCACCATCTGGATACACGGTACCCTGGAGATATCGGCCATTGTAATTGCCGGTTGCGCCGGTTTTGTGATGGGCAATAGCCTGCTATTCCCTAAAACCCATTCCCGACTCCACTCTTTTAAACAGGGTGCCCGACGTGGGCTAAAGATTGTGGTGGGGCTGGTGCCGATCTTTATAGCAGCTGGCTTTCTGGAGGGCTTTGTTACCCGCCACACCGAAATGCCAATGGCGCTGAGCCTGTTCATTATACTTACATCCGCAGCGTTTATACTTTACTACTTTATACTTTACCCACGTTTACTGCACAAGCAACATGCACCAGACCAGCCAGAAAATTAACTTAAGGCAAGAACGCGATTTTGGCGAGAAACTCAACGCCACTTTCCACTTTATAAAAGCCAACTTTAAACCACTGTTTAGGGCAATCCTGCTTTATGTAACCCCTGTGGCCTTACTGGCTGGCATTTTTTCTGGCTTATACCAGGCACGCTTGTTTCAGAGCATTACCGGCAACGGCGACTATAAAACCTACGGCGAGTTCAGCTTTTTTCAGCAGATAACCTCGCTTAACTACATCGTGATGCTGTTTTTCTCTATGTTAGGCTATATTATGGTGTCGCTGGTGGTGTACAGCTTTATGGTAGTATACATGGATAGCGAAGAAGAAGTATCGCCGGCTGCTGTCTGGGAGCACGTAAAGGCGAATATGGTACAGGCCATTTATGCCGGCATCGGCCTTGGCATTGTGTGCTTCTTTGGCTTCTTTTTGCTGGGCTTCGGTTTATACTTGGGTGTGGTTTGCTCTGTATTCTTTATGGTAATGATCCGCGAAGAAACCGGCGTAGTAGAGTCGATAGAGCGATGCTTTTACTTGGTAAAACACAACTGGTGGGCTACTTTTGGCTTTCTGATTGTAGTCGGGATTATACAGGGTATGATCGGCTGGCTGGGTGCATTACCGGCTGGCCTTGTTTCTATCCTGCGCATGTTTGAAATACCCGGCACGGACAGCGATGTACTGCTGGTTGTAACCAATACCATAGCTTCTATTTTCGCGATATTTGTTTCCACTATTTCTATGGTAGCGGTAGGTTTCCAGTATTTTCACCTGGTAGAGCAGAAGGACGGCATCGGCTGGATGGAGCAGGTAAACCTTATTGGCAAGCGCGACAGCAACACATTTAACAATGAGGGTGACTTTTAAGCAGCTTTATACTTTTATACTTATACTTTGCCTGCTGCTCGGTTTTGGCCCGGCTTCCTACGCCCAACAAGATAGCATACCGGCCTCAACAACACCTGTAACGGTACGTCATTTTAACGAGCAGGATCTAAAGCAACTAAAGTCTAGCAAAGACTTTGAGTATTTTGAAGAAGCAAAACCTGACCAGACGTTCCTGGAAAAGCTATGGAGCGGATTTAAACGGTGGTTAACAAAAGTGTTTTACGGTGGCCAGTCCAGCGGCATCTGGGAATTGCTTATCTATGTGGTTATAGTAGGCGCCATTATACTTCTAATCATCAAGATACAGGGAATGGATATTCCTAGCCTCTTCGGCAAAAAGTCTGAGGTAAGCGAAATGCCGTACCAGGTATACGAGGAAAACATCCACGAGATGGATATGCAGGCCCTGATTGAAGAGGCCGTGCAGCAACGTGATTTCCGTAAAGCCATACGCCTGCACTACCTGCAAAGCCTGAAGCACCTTACCAACCGTGGATTTATACTTTGGAAGCCAGGCAAAACTAACCGCAGCTATATCAGCGAGATCAACTCGCTGGAACTGCGCCGCGAGTTTGAGCAGCTTACCAGCATGTTTGAATACGTGTGGTATGGCGGTGCAGCCTTAGGCGACGAATTGTTTGCTTCTGCACGTGCCGAGTTTATACTTTTCGATAAACAGCTAAACCAGTACGCATGAAAGGATATCGCAACTATATCATCCTGATCGTGCTGCTGTTCGGTGCTTTAGTAATGCTGGAGTACTTCCGCCCAAAGCCAGTGGACTGGTCGCATACGTATAGCCGCAAAGATAAAATCCCGTTTGGCACCTACGCCCTTTACGACCTGCTGCCAGGCATTTTTCCGGGACAGGAAGTGCAGGAAGTGCAGGAAGTACGGGAGCCGATCTACAACCTGCTGCAAGACTCCACACTATCGGGCAACTATGTATTCATCAACAGTTATTTTGAGGCTGATAGTGTAGACACCAATGCTCTCTTGGACTTCGTGAGCCGTGGCAACCAGGTTTTTATTGCGGCAGAAAATATCTCCAGATTCCTGACCGATACCCTAAGGTTTGATACAGACCATATGGATAGCGACTCTCCGGATTCTACAGCTTTACACTTTACCAGCCAGCAAAAGCACCTTGTCTATAGTTATCCTAAAAACCAGGAAGCAGTATACGTAGATGCCGACCACAAAGCCGGACATGTGGCCTTGGGCCGTAACAAAGCTGGTTATCTGAACTTTATGAAAGTGCCATTTGGCAAAGGTTGGTTCTACATCAACTCTGCACCACTGGCCTTTACCAATTATCAGTTGCTTAGCCAAGACCAAAGCGAGTATGCTGCTACTGCCCTGTCGCACCTGCCTGTAGCACCAGTGTACTGGGACGAGTACCAGAAACAGGGCCGCATGGAAAGCCAGTCTAAATTCAGAGTGCTGATGGAGCATGAACCGCTTACCTGGGCTTACTATATTGCACTAGCAAGTATGGTGCTATTCCTGCTTTTCAAGAGCAAGCGCACGCAACGCATTATTCCGGTTGTGGAGCCACCACGCAATACTACCCTCGATTTTGTGAAGACGATCGGCAGTTTATACTTCAACAACGGCGACCACAAAAACATAGCAGAGAAAAAGATTGCATATTTTCTGGAGCACCTGCGCCTGCACTACCACCTCAGCACCAACACCTTAGACGAAGAGTTAAAAGACAGATTAGTAAATAAATCCGGGGCAGACGAAGCGCTGGTAGCCAATATCTTTAACCTGATCAGCAGCATCCGGGAGAGTAGCAGCATAACAGCACAAACGCTGATGATGCTCAACAATTATTTAGAAGAATTTTACGCACAAACATCCATAAGGCCAAAGGCTAACGCATAACCATGGAAGAAGAAATATTCATTACTGCACAGGAAAACAAAACAGACTACAGCGCCCTACGCGAGGCAACAAATCGTATTAAAGCAGAACTGCGCCAGGTAATCGTGGGACAGGAGAGTCTGATAGAGTTGTTGCTCGTAGCTATGCTGGCAGAAGGCCACGTGCTGATTGAAGGTGTACCCGGCATTGCCAAAACTTTAACAGCCAAACTGCTTGCCCGCACCGTGCAGGTAGATTTCAGCAGAATTCAGTTTACCCCAGACCTGATGCCATCTGACGTGTTAGGTACTTCGGTATTCCACCCCGGCACCGTGACATTTGATTACAAACGCGGCCCTATTTTCGCCAACATTGTGCTGATAGATGAGATAAACCGTGCCCCTGCCAAAACCCAGGCTTCGTTATTTGAGGTGATGGAAGAGCAGCATGTAACCCACGACGGTGAAGTATATATACTGGCATCTCCCTTTGTAGTACTAGCTACCCAAAACCCGATTGAGCAGGAAGGCACCTACCGCCTGCCGGAAGCTCAACTGGACCGTTTCATGTTTAAAGTTCTGGTAGAGTACCCAAGCCTAGAAGAGGAAGTAGCCATACTTGAGCTGCAGCATAACGGCAACAAACTGAAGCGAGACCTGGATTGCGTACAGCCAGTACTTTCTGCAGATGAACTGATCGCTTTAAGAGAAGCCGTGCAGCAGGTGCACCTGGACAAAAAACTACTGGAATATATTGCTCAGATCGTAGGCGAAACACGCACAAACAAATCGTTATACTTGGGAGCCTCACCTCGTGCCTCTATAGCGCTGCTAAACAGCTCCAAAGCCCTTGCCGCCCTGCGTGGCCGTGGCTTCGTAACGCCTGAAGATGTGCAGGAACTGGCCCCTGTAGTCCTCCGCCACCGCATTCTGCTAACCCCGGAACGCGAAATGGAAGGCCTAACCGCTGACGACGTGATCAAACAAATCATTCAGAAGATAGAAGTGCCGAGGTAGTATAAACTGCCCTGGCGCGGGAATTTTTCCCGTGTCTTAAAAATAATGTCGAATCTGAGATTCGACTGGGCCAGAGGCCCAACTATAGCAAGTCACGAGCGAGGACGCTCGCGCCATGATTATACTATAGCAACCAAAGCTACGTAGCAACGGCCTTGGCCATGTGCACTAATGACGGTCCACTGTTCGAGCGGTCAGCGAGTTTGGAGCGTCTTGACTTTTTTGCCTACTTTTTGTGTCAAGACAAAAAGTAGGGCCCAGCCGGCGAGGCGAAAAGCCAGCTAAGAGTAAAAGAGCTGAAATTTTGAAAAACTTTAATTTGATGATCAATTTAACCAAATTCTAGTGCAGTTCATCCGCAGTCTATACTTCACCAGTCGCCTATACTACAGCTTGGCAGCTTTAACCTGCCTGTTTGTAGTAGCATTCTTCATACCCGTACTACTAATATTCGCCAAAGTAGCCTTTGGTGTATTGCTGCTGCTTACCCTGCTGGATCTGTTACAACTTTACCGCAGCAAAGAAGGAATGCATGCCAGCCGCAGTATGCAGGAAAAACTCTCCAACGGCAGCGATAACGACGTTTATCTGTACCTGGAGAACAAGTATAACTTTGCCATAGATGCCGAAGTAATAGACGAACTGCCTTTCCAGTTTCAGCGACGTGATACTGTTTTTAAAGCACATATTCCGGAAGGGCGCACGTACATCATCCACTACACTGTCAGGCCAACCAAGCGCGGCAGCTACAACTTCGGGGCGATCAATGTGTTTGCCATGGGTAAGCTTGCTCTGGTAAAACGCCGTTACAAATTTGCCCAGGACCAGGAAGTGCCGGTATACCCGTCATTTATCCAGATGCGGCAGTATGAGCTGATGGCCATCTCGAACAGACTGCACGAGATTGGCGTGAAAAAAGTACGTCGTATCGGCCATAGTTCAGAATTTGAGCAGATTCGCCCATACGTTGCCGGCGACGACCAACGCACCATCAACTGGAAAGCTACTGCCCGCAAATCCGACCTGATGGTGAACAGCTACCAGGACGAGAAGTCACAGCAAGTATTTTGTTTGATAGACAAAGGCCGTGTAATGCAGATGCCATTTGAGGGCCTCACGCTGCTCGATTATGCCATCAACGCCTCACTGGTGATCTCGAATATCGCCCTTAAAAAGCATGACAAAGCAGGCCTGATCACTTTTTCAGACAATATCAGTAACATGCTGCCAGCCCAGCGCAAAGCCGACCAGATAAGGCGCATCATGGAGCTGCTCTACAACCAGAAAACCAAGTACCAGGAAACAGACTACGAAAGACTTTATGCCACCATCCGGCACAAAATTAAACAGCGCAGCCTGCTCCTGCTCTTCACCAACTTCGAAACGTTAAACGGTGCACAACGCCAGCTGCCCTACTTACGCGCTATGGCCAAGCACCATTTACTGGTAGTTATCTTCTTTGAGAACACTGAACTGCACGCCGAGCTGCACAAGCCAGCCGCCAACACCGAAGAAGTATACACCAAGGCTATTGCCCAGAAATTTGACTACGACAAACGCCAGATCGTGAAGCAGCTGCAACAGCACGGCATCCACGCCATACTTACTCCGCCTAAGGATTTGACGGTGAATACGATTAACAAGTATCTGGAGCTGAAGGCAAGGGGGTTGATATAATGCTGCAATTATGTTAAAACTAAAGTTGAAAATAAATTAGAGGCACATGAAGCAACTCCTCCTCATTTCTGTTCTTCTGTTAACAGCTTTAAAAGTAATAGGTCAGAATCATAGCGCCTCTTTAACAAAAAACTTAGCAAAACTTAATGAAAAGAAGGTGCTTCCGGGGTTTGCCGTCTCAGTGGTTAACTCTGATAGTATCATTTACTCCCACTCCTTTGGGCTCTCCAATATTTCTAGCCGGAAACCTTTTACTGACAAAACAATACTTAATATAGGCTCGGTAAGTAAGACGTTTGTTGGGGTAGCTTTGATGAAGGCAGTCGAACAAGGGCACTTAAACCTGGACTCAAACATTAATGATTTCCTACCATTTGAGGTCCGGAACCCATATTACCCCAACAGGCCAATCAAAGTTATTCACCTCGTCACCCACACCTCTGGTATAATTGACAGGGAAGAAGTATATAAACAGACTTATACTCAAGATCTGGATGCTGATGAATATAAAGCTTTCCTGAAAGAGTACTTGAGCAAAGAAGGCAGTAATTATTCAGAAAAGAATTTCACAAAGCATGAACCTGGAGAGTGGCAGGATTATAGCAACATAGCCTCAGCACTCGTGGCATGCGTAATTGAGGGCGCCACCAAGGTACCCTTTAGCGAATATACCAAGAAAAATATCTTAGAACCCCTAAATTTAAATTCAACTGGCTGGTTTTTCAGAGACATCGTTAAAGAGAGCCACGCCACACTATACGACGCCATCCAGCAACCTATACCATTCTACTCTCTCCTAACCTATCCTGACGGAGGTTTGAAATCTAACTTGAAGGATTTAAGCAGTTATCTACAGGAAATCATTAAAGGCTATGCCGGTAAGGGTGAGCTGTTTAATGAATCCTCCTACAGAATGTTGCTTGAGCCTAAGTTTGAGAACAATTTTAAACCCAAGAATATCAATCCAAAAGAGCCTAACATCGGAGTGTTTTGGGTGCATAAAAGGAACGGGGAGATAGGCCATTCAGGAGGCGACCCAGGTATAACAACTTTTGTGTTCTTCAACCCAAATACAGCTACGGGTAGAATATTCATGACTAATACCCTTCTTGAAGAAGAAGATCAGGTGGTGATGTTCTCTAAGGTATGGCAGCTATTGAGAACGTTTGAAGAAAAATCAACGACTAAGAACAAGAATTAAGACGTCCCTCGCTGCCGCGAGTTTGCAACTCGTTCATTGTAATGACATCGAGTTTATAAATAGACTGGGCCAAAGGCCCCCACTATAGCAGGTCACAAGAGAAAACGCTCGCACCATACTTCTGCCTCCTCCCCTGCTGCATCCCAACAATATTTTTCAGACCTTTGCAGCAGATGGTTATCACAGACTTATTTCACCGTTTACCCGATTTACCTGTAAAGGAGGCGCTGCCGCAACTATTAGCTGCCCTCGACAACCATACACGTGTGGTACTTGAGGCACCTCCTGGAGCCGGTAAAACTACATTGGTACCTTTGGCATTGCTGGAAGCATCCTGGCGAAGCGGTGGTAAAATTCTGGTGCTGGAGCCACGCAGGTTAGCTACCCGTGCCGCTGCGCAGCGCATGTCAGACATACTTTCAGAGCCGGTTGGGCAGACAGTAGGTTACTGGGTTCGGATGGAGCATGTGGTGTCGGCTAAAACGCAGGTAGAAGTAGTAACCGAAGGTATACTTACCCGCCTGCTGCAGGAAGACCCGGCACTGGAAGGCATTTCAGCCATCATCTTCGACGAATTTCACGAACGTAACCTGCAGGGTGACTTGGGATTGGCCCTTGCCCTGGATGCCCAGGCTGTACTTCGGCCCGACCTGCGCATTATGGTGATGAGTGCCACCTTAGATGCCGCTGCCATAGCCAGATGGTTGGATGCGCCGGTGGTGCAAAGTATGGGACGGCAGTACCCTGTAGAAACAAATTACCTCTCTAACTCCGAAGTAGCCGCAGCTGGTACACGTCCGGCACAACGCTTGGTAAGCCTGGTACCGAAGGCAATCCGGCAGGCGCTGGAACAGGAACCTGAAGGCGATATACTTGTATTCCTGCCAGGCATGGGCGAAATGCGAAAAGTAGCCGAGCAACTGGAAGGACGTTTATCCCAAAGTATAGACTTACACATCCTTCACGGCGACCTAACCTTATCGAAGCAGTTAGCTGCTATACAACCAGCCCCTAAAGGCAGGCGAAAAGTAGTGCTGGCCACCAGCATAGCCGAAACCAGCTTAACCATAGAGGGCGTAAAGATTGTAATTGATGGAGGATTTGCCCGTGTGCCTAAGTTTGTTCCGCGCACCGGGCTCACCACCCTCGTCACCATACCAGTTTCCAAAGCTGCTGCCGACCAGCGTCGTGGCCGTGCGGGTCGTTTAGGTCCCGGAATCTGCTACCGCCTATGGTCTACTGCCGACCAATTGCAACTCCCCGAGAACCAGACTCCCGAAATTTGCGAAGCCGACTTAACTGGTGTTGCCCTGGAGCTTGCCATCTGGGGAGTTAAGGATGCTACAGCTTTAAATTGGCTTGATGTACCTCCTGCCGCTGCCTTATCATTAGCACGTGACCTGCTTTTGCGCCTAGAGGCTATTAACGATGCAGGCAATGCCACCGCACATGGTAAAGCCATTGCTTCGATGGGTTTAACGCCACGCCTGGGGCACTTGGTAATTCGTGGACGTGAGCTAGGTCATACTTCAGCGGCGTGTGCTCTGGCTGCTTTGCTTTCAGAGAAAGATGTTGTAAAACCTGTGCAACAAACCTGGTCAGAGCCCCTACCCGACTTGCAGGTGCGCCTGGAGCTTCTGGAGGGCAAAAGGCCATACTTGCCCGGATTTACAATAGACGAGAACGCCCTGCGCCGGGTAAAGGAACAAGCACAGCACCTGCGCCAGCGTTTACGTGAACCTAATTCAGCATTGGTTCCTGAGGCAGTCGGTATACTGACAGCACTCGCCTACCCGGATCGTATTGCCCAACAGGAAACCTCTGGTCGTGTGCGTTTGGTAACTGGCCAGCGTGTTGCTTTACAAACTGAATTGTTCGGTGAGGTACCTTTCTACAGTATAGCTCACCTAGAGATTGGTTCCAGAGCACGTGCCTTGCTGGCTGCCCCACTTACAAAAACTGAACTACTAAAATACTTTGAAGACCAACTAGAAGTACTGGACGAAGTACGCTGGGATGAGCCAACAAACCGTGTAATAGCCAGAAGTGTAACCCGGCTCGGCGCTTTGGTGCTGGAGGAAAAACAGCAGCCAAACCCGGACATGGAGCAGATAGCCGATGCGCTGTTCCAGGCCCTGCGAGAGAAAGGTGTAGAACGCCTACCTTGGACTGATGAGGCTATCAAAACCCGCAGACGACTGGCGTTCCTGCACCAGCTGGCTTCTGAAAACTGGCCTGACGTAACTGACGAAACCTTGCAACAAAGTATGGAATCATGGCTGCGCCCTCACCTGTCTGGATTACGGTCTTTGGACCAGGTGGCGAGGCTGGATTTCAACGAAGTCCTGCTGTCTGATCTAAGTTGGGAGCAGCGCCAGGAATTGGATAGACTGGCTCCTACACACCTGCAGGTACCCAGTGGCTCAAGAATAGCCATTGATTATTCGGATGCTTCCACACCAGTACTTGCTGTGCGCCTGCAAGAAGTATTTGGTATGCTTGAAACTCCAAGGATAGGAGGCGGTAAAGTACCTGTTCTCATGCATCTGCTCTCCCCTGCCTCACGCCCCGTACAGGTAACCCGCGACCTCCAAAGTTTCTGGAATACAGGTTATTTTGATGTGCGCAAAGATTTGAGAGGCCGTTATCCGAAGCACCATTGGCCGGATAATCCCCTGGAGGCCCAGGCGACACGGGGCACGAAGAAGCGGCCGGGGTAATCTGTTTTTGCAAAACTGGGTCCAACCATCTACCCCCTTTTATCTATTCTGATCTAATAAATCCTGATTCAAATAAGGCCGGCCCAGTTATTGCTAAACAGATAATGCACCAAAACAACAGATAAATCGTTTGTATGCAGTATGCCCAGAAGCGGAGGCAATTCGGGCAGCAAATGTTCAAGATTATAACATGAAGCGTACGCTTAAGCAGATAATAAAATTTATTGTTACAAAAATAATGGCGCCGTTTGTGCGGCTTGTTCACGGCGAACTGTCGGCTTTTTTCGGTAGCCTTAAGTCAAAGTTCACCCGCACTTACTGGCAACGCAAATGGGCTGAGTGGCAGGAAAGCCGCAGCCAATCCAATTATAAATTCCTGTTCCGGATATTCTACAAGCTTGCTTTGGTCGGGATACTTATCCTGGTGCTCTTTTACTTTGCCATCTACACCGGCTTTATGGGCGGCATGCCGTCTACCAAAGAATTGCAGTCGGTGCACAACAACACAGCCTCCGAAGTATATGCTGCCGGAGGTGAGCTACTGGGCCGCTACTACATCCAGGACCGCACCAATGTAAAGTATGCTGATATCTCCCCTGCTGCTATTGATGCCTTAATCGCAACAGAAGACGTCCGCTTTTATAATCACAACGGTGTGGATGCGCGCAGCCTTGGTCGTGTACTGGTAAAATCGTTGCTGATGCAAAATGAGAGCTCGGGTGGCGGTAGTACTTTAAGTCAGCAGTTGGCAAAAAACCTGTATCCACGTAAAAATTACTGGTTCGGAGATATGTTGGTAAACAAGCTGCGCGAAATGATCATAGCCCGTAAGTTGGAAACCCTCTATACTAAAGAGCAGATACTGGAGCTATACTTGAACACGGTACCTATGGGCGGCAACTTGTATGGCATTGAGCGTTCGGCGCAGCGCTTCTTTAACAAACCTGCCAGCGAGCTCAAAACCGAAGAGGCAGCGGTACTTATCGGAATGCTAAAAGCCACTACCACTTATAACCCAAGGCTTTCACCTGAAAGATCACAAACAAGGCGAAATATAGTACTTAGCCAGATGGCAAAGTATGAATTTTTAACACCTGAACAAGCCGATTCGCTGAAGCAACTGCCACTAAAACTAAACTATAAAGTAGTTACCCATAACGATGGAATTGCGCCATACTTTCGGGAGCAGCTGCGCCTGGAGCTAGTGGAATGGGCAGCCAGCAAAAAAAAGAAGAACGGGCAGCCTTACAACCTTTACAAAGATGGTCTGAAGATTTATACCACTATTGATGCAGGAATGCAGCGCCACGCCGAGGCCGCTGTACGAAAACAAATGGCCCAGTTACAAAAAACCTTTAACGCACATTGGGGTGGCCGTAACCCATGGGGTAATAATTCTGATGTGATACAGCAGGCAATGCTGCGCTCAGAAAGGTATAAAAAAATGAAAGCTGCAGGTGCCTCTGACGGAGACATTGCAAAAGCTTTTAGAGAACCAAGAAAGATGCAGGTGTTTAGCTGGGCAGGAAATATCCAGCGCACTTTAAGCCCTATGGATTCTATAGTTTATTATCAACGGTTTCTAAACTCTGGCCTGTTCTCCGTTGAGCCGCATACCGGTTATGTACGTGCCTGGGTAGGCGGTGTAAACCATAATGTGTTTAAATATGACCATGTGCGGGCAAAGCGGCAAGTGGGCTCTACGTTTAAACCTATTGTGTATGCAGCTGCACTGGAAAGAGGCCTGAAACCATGCGATTACTTCCCGAACGAACGGATAACCTTTGAAACAAATGACCAATGGTCTCCTAGAAATGCCAACGAGCAGTATGGCGGAGAGTATACCATGCGCGGTGCTTTAGCACATTCTGTAAACACGGTGTCGGCCCAGATCATTATGAAAACTGGCGTGGACAAAACTATCAGTATGGCGCATCGCCTGGGCGTTAAGAGCGACCTGCCAGCGGTACCTTCTCTGGCTTTAGGTACAGCCGACTTATCGTTACAGGAAATGGTGACTGCCTATGCTACTTTCGCTAACCGGGGCCTGCGTGTAGATCCTGTTTACATCACCAAAATAACTGATCGTGAAGGTAACATTATTCGACAGCACCAGGATGGCCGCGATGTAAAGCGCGTGATATCGGAACAAACTGCTGCCGTAATGCTATACCTGATGCAAGGCGTTGTGGAAGAAGGAAGCGCAAATAAGCTAAGGACGCAGTATGGTTTGCAGATGGATATTGCCGGCAAAACCGGTACTACACAAGATAATGCTGATGGTTGGTTTATAGGTATCACACCCCAATTGGTAACAGGCGTATGGGTGGGTGGTCAGAGTCCGCAGGTACGTTTCAGAACACTGGAACTAGGCCAAGGCTCCAGAACAGCACTACCTATCTGGGGAGATTATATTCGTCGCATTGCCATAGACCCAGCTTACAAAGGCTATTACAACAGTAGATTCGACAGGCTGCCACCAAGTATACTCTCCAGCCTCGATTGCGAGTCTTACAGAGCGGAACCGCCTCGTGAGAATTTCCTGGAGCGTGTATTTAACACTGTGACTGGTAAAGCCGCTCAGTCTTTTGAAGAGTGGAAAGAAAGCTGGAAAGAAAGGCGAAAAGAGCGACGTGAAAAAAGAAAGAAAGATCGGGACCGAAATTAGTAGTAACACTGATTAAACCCACCTGTATTTATACCTGATTAATCACTCTACTTACTCAGTCCTAATGCATAACGGAGCCAATTTATACTTGGCTCCGTTTTTTTATACTTTAGCTTAAGATTCCGGCAACTTCACGCAAATACCTGGTATATAGCTATTCTTTATAATTAAATTTCTTAACGATAAGGACTAATACTAGTGCAATTAATATTGCCCAAACATGCGGGTATATATTATACTTTCACAGAAAACCGCACTTAACCTTTTGTTAATACAATAATATTGCTATTTTAGTATTAATATTAACTAACTATACTATGGATAAAAAACTTCTACTGATCGTGTTGCCCTTGATCCTGTTTATAACAACAGGAGCTTTCGCGCAACAAAGAGATGTACGCGGTAAGGTAGTGGGGGCCGAAGACGGCTTTGCCATACCGGGTGCAAGTGTTGTGGTGAAAGGCACAACCACAGGTGTTGCCACTAATGCTGATGGTACTTACCAGATACGAGTGCCTGATGAGAATGCTGTTCTTGTATTTAAATTTCTGGGGTACCTGCAGCAGGAAGTGCGTGTGGGCAACCAGAGTGTAATAGATGTAAGACTAGCCACAGACAGTAAACAATTAAGCGAAGTTGTTGTGACTGCCCTTGGCATTGAGCGAAGCGAGCGTTCGCTGGGTTATGCTACGCAGCAGGTGCAGGGCGAAAACCTTACCCTTACAAAAGAGCAAAACGTGCTTGGCTCACTAACAGGTAAGGTAGCTGGTGTGCAGGTAACAGGTGCATCAGGCGCTAGCATGGGTGGTACGCAGAAAATCAAAATCCGTGGTGTAAACTCTATTACTGGTGCAGACCAGCCTCTGATTGTGGTAGACGGAACGCCTATCTCTAACGCTAACTTTTCCGGCAGCGATAAAGCCGACTATGGCAACCTCGCTCAGGATATCAACCCTGAGGATATTGAATCGATCAACGTACTAAAAGGACCAGCTGCCTCTGCATTGTATGGTATTCGTGGCCAGTACGGTGTGATTATGATTACGACAAAGAAGGGAAGCAAAGGTCCAAAGAAGGTTAACGTACAGTTAAACTCTGCTTTCTCTATAGAAAGAGCGGCTAACTTTCTCCCACTGCAGAACATTTACGGCGGTGGATCAAGTCAGACTTGGAGAACGTTACCAAATGGCGACAAATATGTAGACATGTCGGTAGACGAAAGCTGGGGTCCGAAAATGGATGGCACTCCGGTTCGCCAGGTATTCAGCTTCTATCCCCAGGACCCTGAATATGGCCAATTAACACCATTTGTTCCTCATCCGGATAACATCGAAGACTACTATGAGACAGGCTATAACCTGAACAATGGCGTAACAGTAACAGGTGGTAACGAGAACTCGAATTTCCGTCTGAGCTTTAACGATGCCCGCATAGAAGGTGTAGAACCAAACAGTTGGTTGAAAAGAAACAACTTGGGTGTAAGCGCAGGTTTGGACATTACTGAAAAACTTAATGTTTCTACAAACATTAACTATGCCACCAACAGCGCACAGCGTCCGGCGCAGGGCTCTGAGTATGGTGCTCGATACATGGTGCAGTGGTTTCAGCGTAACGTAGACATGGAGCGCTTGAAGAACTACAAATACGACGACGGTACGTTCCTGAATTGGAACCTAAACAGGCCTAATGCCACTACCGGAGAGTTTACCAGCTTTAGACCACTATACTGGAACAACCCATACTTTGAGGCTTATGAGAACCTGAACAATGATAACCGTGACCGTTTCTTTGGGGATGTAGGTTTAACATACCAGTTCACGCCTGACCTGAAACTAAGCGGCTTTGTTCGCTCTGATATGTATACTCAGAATATTGAGGAAAGAACTGCATTTGGTGGACGCAGAGTACCGGCTTACACCGTAGGGAAGTACCAGAACCGTGAAATGAACTATGAGCTACTCGCGCAGTACAACAAAACATGGGGCGATTTCTCACTCAATACGAACCTGGGTGCTAACATCTGGGAAAGAAACTATACTTATGTATCGCAAGCAACAGTTGGAGGTTTATCAGCACCTGGTTTCTACAACATCGATGCCTCTATAGACCGTCCGACTACTAACTCTTACATACTGGAAAAACAACTGCGAAGCGGATACGGTATGGTCTCGTTAGGATATAAAGACACCTACTTCATCGATGCCTCTCTACGTAACGATATCTCCTCTAACCTGCCAACAGATAATAACTCGTACTGGTATCCATCAGTATCAGGTAGCTTCGTGTTTAGCGAGCTTGCCAACTGGAAGCCACTTTCTTTTGGTAAGTTAAGAGTAAGCTATGCACAGGCTGGTTCTGATCTGGATAACTTCAGAACAACCTTCTTCTACAATGCAGGCACAGTTTACGCTGATGAGACCAGAACCGTCAACACGATGTATGTACCGGATATCTTGAACAACCCTGATATCAAGCCATCTTTTGCACACTCTTATGAGGCTGGTGTTGACCTGAAGTTCCTGGATGGCCGTTTAGGTTTGGACTTCACATACTATCAGCAGAAGAACAAGAACCAGATTCTACCTCTTACAGTGTCAGGTGCCAGCGGTTACAGCTCCACGTACATCAATGCCGGCCTAATCGAGAACAAGGGTCTTGAGCTTGCTCTAAATGGTTCTATTATGAGAGGTAACCTTTTCTCGTGGGATGCTACCTTTAACCTGGCCAGAAACAGAAGCAAAGTAATAGAGTTGGCTGAAGGCATGGAGGTTTATCCACACTACTCTACCACCTACTCTAGTGTTACTAGCTACTTAAACTCGTATGTAGGCATGCCTTTCGGTAGCCTGATCGGAACTGCTTATCAGCGTGATGAGGCAACAGGGCAAATTCTGCTTGACAAGAACAACCTGCCACTATACACTGATGCGACATACAATTTCGGCACTGTATTACCAGATTACACTGGTGGCTTCCTGAACAACTTCAAGATCTGGAAATTTGACCTATCAGCCATGATCGATTACCAAATGGGTGGCCAGTTCTTCAGCCGTACTAAGATGCTTGCCATGCGTACCGGTATGGATGCTGAAACTGCCGTGCTGAACGACAGGGGTAAAAATGTTCGTGACCCACTGTCTGAAGGTGGCGGTATAAAAGTAACCGGTATTTCCGCTGAATCTGGGCAGGAAGTTACTGCTTATGTAGATGCCCGCGCATACTACAACGTGGTAGGGCGCAGAATTTACGAAGAGTGGTTATACGATGCTTCTTATATTAAACTAAGAGAAGTTCGCCTAGGCTATTCGTTCGACAAAAACGCTTTAGGTAAACTACCTTTTGAAAGAGTTAGCATTGCGCTGATTTCCCGTAACCCAGCGATGCTGTGGCAAAAAGCACCAGAAGGTATAGACCCTTCAGAGATTTCAACAGGTGCACAAGCCATCAGCTGGTACGAGTCTGGTCAGGCTAACACAGTTCGCTCTTATGGTGTTAACCTAAACATTTCCTTCTAATCCTGAATAGCATGAAAAAGTTATATATTTTCTTACTGGCCTGTTTACCGTTAACAGCCTGTACTGATTTTGAAGACGATATCAATATCAACAAAAACCAGCCAAGCCAGGCCTCTGGTACGCAGCTGATTGCAAACGCGCAGCTTTATCTGCCAGGCCTTAGCTCTTCGCCAACCGGTGAGTTCTTGGCCCAGTACCTTGCAGAAACACAGTACCCGGGAGCATCACTTTACCCGGAGGGTGGCACGAATTTTTATGGCCTGTATCAAGGGCCACTCCTGAACCTGCAGGAGGTACTTAACTCTCAACAATTAAGCACATTGGATGGTCCTATCAGTAACCAGCTAGCTGTTGCGAAGATACTCAGAGCCTACTTTTTCTGGCATATTACCGACAGATGGGGTGATGTGCCTTATTCTGAGGCACTGCAGGGCAAGGAGAACTTTAAGCCTAAGTATGACTCGCAGGAAGCTATTTACAATGGCTTATTTGCCGAGTTGGATGAAGCCAATAACATGATCGTAGCAGGCAATATCACCAATGATATTATCTACAACGGTGATATTAACAAATGGAAAAAGCTGGGCAATACCATTCGCATGCTGATGGCGCTACGCCTATCAGAAGTGGCTCCGGCAAAAGGACAGGAAGAATTTAACAAGGCGCTGACTGCAGGTATTATTACCTCTAATTCAGACAACCTTGTATTTAAACACCTGGCCAATGCCAATAACCAAAACTACTGGTTTGGCCAGATAGTAAACCAACGCCGTGAGTGGTGGGCTTTAACAGAAACGTTGGTAAATGAGATGAAACCTGTAAACGACCCAAGATTAGCAGTTTACGGCAATCCAACTAAAACAGGCGCACAGTTTATAGGGCTTCCTTTCGGTACAACTACAGGCCTGCCAAACGTAACTAATTACTCGCTTCTGGGTTCTGCTGTTCATGCTCAAAATGCTCCTGTATACTTGGTAACATATGCACAGGCATTATTTGCCAAAGCTGAGGCCGCAAAACGCGGCTGGATAAGCGGCGGCGATGAGGAGGCTAAAAAGAACTACGAGCTCGCTATCCAAAACTCTATTTCTCAATGGACTGGAAGCACGACAGGCGCTAGCACACTAATAAGCCAGTCTGGTGTAGCCTATAATCCAGCTAACGCCATAGAGCAGATCGCTACGCAGCGTTGGATCCACCTGTTTATGCACGGCTATGAGGCATGGGCAGAATGGAGAAGAACTGGTTATCCGGACAACCTAGTAGCTCCTGCAGGTGCCGCAGTACCAAACAGGCAGGGTTACCCTGCCGATGAAAGCTTTAATAATACTGAGAACTATAATACTGCATTACAGAGAGCATTTGGGGGCAACAACAGCCAGTACGGCAAAGTATGGTGGGATAAATAAACCACAACTACTATAAAAAGAAAGAGGCTGCGTAAATTACGCAGCCTCTTTCTTTTTATAGTTAGGTACTCAGATTATACCGGCGCATGATCCAAAGCCTTTATTTCCTTTTTATAATCTCCCGGAAGTATAGCCTCTTTCAAAAGCCAGTCTAAATTGAATTGGCGCGTAACCTTATATATAGCCAATACCGGCACCAACCAATTAATATTACTAAGCTTCAGCATACTTTTTACAAGTTGGGGCACTACCAGCTTCTGCGCCTCTAACAATAACAAGTATCTAATTGGCCCTAAGTGCTTTTTATACTGCTTATACAAATCAAAACTATACTTGCTATGGTGTAAGTTCTTTGCCAGGTGTTCCTGCCTTGCCACCAGCCACTGCGGATATGTTTGCGGCAGATCTTGTAAACCCATGCGGCTGCCTACCCTGTAAAAAGTATCAAATACTTCGGCCTTCTCCGGTTCGCTTAGTTTGCGTTCGAGTAGTTCAAAAGAGCTAATAGAGTAGTCTATCAGCATGAAAAGCACATCGCGGTAAGCCCAATCCGGTATACTTTGCCCCCGCTTCTGCTCCACCCCGGCATGAATGGCAGCCATTTTATCAATAGCTTTGTGCGCCACCTCCTCTGTAGAGAAAACAATCTGCCGCGCATAACCTACTGTAGAAAATAAACGCCCCAACGGATCGGCAGGCAGGCGTCCAGTAAAGTATAACCAGTCAACAGCTTTGTTTAGGGCAAACTCTGCAGAGGCACCAGCAAAGATAAAAAGCACCGTATCACTCTTGCCCCAAATCTGCCGTACCACAGAGTCCTTGTTCACGAACATTTTCATACTTTGAGAACGATAGGAGGTTTGAAAACGTGCCGTAAAACTGGCAGATTTAAACTTAATAAAAATTTATCTTACAACCTCTGCCACAACCTTCTCTTCCAGTGCAAACAGGTTCTGCAGCAGTTCTAATGTAACAGGACCGGGAGTACCAGCGCCTATTAAATTACCATCCACCTGCACAATAGGTAAAATTCGTTTAGTGGAGCTGGTCAGGAAGGCTTCTTTCGCCTGCATTACCTCATTCAGCGTTATATCCCTGGTCTCTACTTTATACTTTTTGGCGGCCAGGGCTAGTACGTTTTTGCGGGTTATACCTTTTAGTATGTTACGAGAAGGTGTTACAAGCGTATTATTATCGGTAACTATAAAGAAGTTGCAGCGCGGAAACTCGGTTACTATACCATTTATATAATAAAGTACTTCTTCGGCCTTGCGTTCTCTCATGTGGTGCAGCAGCCGGATACCTGTTGTATAATTTATACTTTTAACTTCAGGCAGGTCGCGCAGGTACTCATAGGTAATAATGCTGATGCCCTTTGCTACTTTGTCTGCAGATGGCAGCGTAAGCGGCTGTTGCTGTATGAGCAGGTTTGGCGCAGCCGGGTCAAAACCATTCTCGGAGTAGCCACCCGTTAGGATCATCTTCACTCCAGAAACATCCAGGTTATTAAGGCTGATAAGTTTCTCGATTATCTGCTTTAGTTCCTCCTTCTGATAAGGCACCGGCAGGTACATCAGGCTGGCAGAAGTATAGAAACGCTCCAGGTAATCATCCAGAAAAAGTGGCGTTTGTTTCTCTACTTTAAAAAAATCGAACACACCAAAACCACGCTGTATAGCCAGATCGCTGATGTGCAGAGATGCCTTATTTGATGGTAAAAACTCGCCGCTCAAAAAAACCTGTAGTATAGCCTGAGAATCCATAATATGAGTGCTTAATGGTTAAAGCAAATGTATCAGAAAATTTCATGTAAGGCACGTGCGAAGCTGCATTTTTAGCTCCTAAGCCATTACTAAGTACAATTGCCATTTCTGCAATCAATTAAAGATCGAATTAGAAATATGCAAACATAAAAGTTTGATTTTTTAAATTTTTAGGTTTTCTTCGAACTAAATACAATAATCAATCCTTTATAGTGTTTAGCTAAACAGGTGGCTACACCTGCTCCGGATGGTTAAGGCAGTTTATACTTTAACTTGTCTGGTAAAAATTTTCAACCTTTTTAAGTACTTAAATAATTGTTCAAGATTATGAAGGCATTTATTTTATCCCTGGTTTTTATGTCGTCTGTTGCTGTTACAACACAAGCACAGAACGCCGCAACGAAAGAGGTTAGGTCCTCTGACCAACTGCAAAATCAGTTTAAAAGCCTGAAAGAAAACGCTAACAGTTACAGAGAAGGCAACCGAGAGTATAAGGTAGTAAGCGTTAGCTCGCTGGATGCATTCTGGAAGAGCGTAGAAAGCAACATTAAAGTTACCGAAACCAAATTAGATAAAGCCAGAAGCGGATCTAAAGAGGAGATGGAGCAGGCACAGACTAAGATAGACGCACAGCAGTCGCAGATCGAAGCCTTGCAAAAAGACAATGCTCTGAAAGATGAGGAAGTAAAGAAAAGCGACAGCATTTCTGTTTTTGGTATCTTCTATATTCCGAAGCAGGCATTTGTGGTTATGATGTTCTCTGTTATTGGCTTACTGTTGTTAGTAGCAGGTATTTTATACTTCCAGTTTAAGAACAGCAAAATTGTAACTGACCAAAAAAAGAAAGCTTACGATGAAATTGATGCTGAACTGCAGGATGTAAAGAAGACAGCCCGCGAAAAAGAACTAAAACTGAAGCGTGACCTGCAAACAGAAATGAACCGCATCGAAGAACTGAACCAGGAAATAGCTGCCTTACAGAAAAAAGTAATGGCGTAAGTTGTTCTAGAGTTTAAAACAAAAAGCCCCGGAGAGTGTGAAACTCTCCGGGGCTTTTTGCTTCTCTGTCTTTTCTCACTGCATTCGAAATAACACTTTAGAATATTTTTTCTCAAAACCATTTGCATTCGCAACTATTAATCGTAATTTTACGATAATAAAATATGGGAGCTACAAAAACAGAAGATTTCACGCTGGCCGATATCACAATAGCCAGATACGCGAAGGCGCTGGGGCATCCGGCAAGGATTGCCATACTTCGTATACTTTTAGAACGCACCTCCTGCATTTGCGGCGATATTGTGGAGGAGCTGCCGCTGTCGCAGTCTACGGTGTCGCAGCACCTGAAAGAGCTGAAAGAGGCTGGCTTGATAAAAGGCGACATTGAGGGCAAAAAAGTATGCTATTGCATAGACACCCAAGCCTGGAAAGAAGCCCAGCAACTACTACAGGTTATGTTTGGCAAGTATAAGCCCTGCGATACCAGTTGCTGTTAAAAAAATTTGAATAATTTAATCGTAAAATACCGATAAATATAAAACTATGAGCAACGCAGAAGAATTAAAGAAAATCGTTCGCGAAAAGTATAGCGAGATCGCCAATCAAAGCAAAGATCAAAATGAAGCCTCCTGCTGTGGTGCCACAGGCTGCAGCACCGTAGATTACGCTATTTTTGCTGATAACTATACTACATTAGAAGGCTACAATGCAGATGCTGACCTCGGTTTAGGTTGCGGCCTGCCCACAGAGCTTGCCCAAATTAAAAAAGGCGATACGGTGATAGACCTTGGCTCTGGCGCAGGCAACGACTGCTTTGTAGCCCGTGCCCTGGTAGGTGAGAGCGGCAAAGTGATAGGGGTAGATATGACGGAAGCCATGATCAAGAAAGCACGTAAAAATGCAGATAAACTTGGCTTTAACAATGTAGAGTTTCGCCAGGGTGAGATTGAGGACCTGCCAATTGCCGGCAACCGCGCCGATGTGGTGGTCAGCAACTGTGTACTGAACCTGGTGCCAGATAAGCAAAAGGCTTTTGCCGAGACTTTCCGGGTACTTAAGCCAGGTGGCCACTTTAGTATTTCTGATGTGGTGCTAGTAGGCGAGTTACCAGAAGGATTAGGGAAAGCCAGCGAAATGTATGCTGGCTGCGTGTCTGGTGCTATTCAAAAAGAAGCTTACCTAAAAATTATCCGTGAGGCTGGTTTTGAGAACATTACCGTGCAAAAAGAGAAAGCCATACAGGTGCCAGACGAGATACTGAAAGATTACCTGAGTGGTACTGAGATCAAAGATTTTAGAAACAGTAACACCGGTATTTTCAGCATCACCGTGTACGGCGATAAACCAGCTGCCTCAGGTTGCTGTGAGCCTGGCGCCGGCTGCTGCTAAAGTATAGTCTTTTCAGCTGATTGTCATACCCCTGACTTTAAACTATTTTATGGTGCGAGCGTCCTCGCTCTCGCCAGCGAAACATAATACTAAAGTCACCCTCTAAAGTCTCAGACTAGTTTCTGAAAGGTGGAGGGGGATAACAATCAGCTGAGAACAACAATAAATAATCAGCAATTAAACACCACATGGAACATTGTGCACCTGCTCATAACCGCAAAAAATTAGGGTTCTTAGACCGTTACCTCACCCTCTGGATTTTCCTGGCGATGCTGGTGGGTGTGGGTATAGGCTATTTTTTACCAGAAAGCTCAGGTTTTGTAAACTCCCTCTCCAGCGGCACCACTAACCTACCCATCGCCATTGGTCTGATCCTGATGATGTACCCGCCGCTGGCAAAAGTAAATTACCGCCTGCTGCCGAAGGTGTTCGGTAATGTAAAAGTTATCGGGCTTTCGCTGCTGCTGAACTGGGTAATAGGCCCGGTGCTCATGTTTATACTTGCTATCACGTTTCTGCGCGACTACCCCGAGTACATGACCGGACTTATACTTATTGGTCTGGCACGCTGTATTGCCATGGTATTGGTTTGGAATGATCTTGCTGATGGTAGCCGGGAATATGCAGCAGGACTAGTGGCCCTTAACAGTATCTTTCAAGTGTTTTTATACAGCTTCTATGCCTGGCTGTTCATCACCAAACTACCTACCCTTTTTGGTTTTGAAGGCGCTATCGTGGACATCTCCATCAGTGTGATTGCGGAGAGTGTAGCCATATACCTGGGGATACCTTTTCTGGCTGGTGTGCTTAGCCGGGTTATACTTGTGCCGCTAAAAGGCCAGGAGTGGTATCAAACTAAATTCATACCTGCCATCTCCCCTATCACACTTATTGCCCTGCTGTTTACCATATTAGTCATGTTCAGTTTAAAAGGAGAACTTATTGTAAGCATACCGTTTGATGTGCTTCGCATTGCGGTGCCGCTGGTAATATACTTTGCCATCATGTTCCTGATCAGCTTTCTGGTAGGTAAGGCTGCAGGAGCCAATTACTCCGAAAACGCTTCGGTGGCTTTTACGGCAGCCGGTAACAATTTTGAGCTCGCTATTGCGGTGGCCATTGCGGTATTTGGCATTAATTCCGGCGAGGCATTTGCAGGTGTGGTGGGGCCGCTGGTAGAGGTGCCAGCCCTTATTGCGCTGGTAAATGTTGCCTTCTGGCTCAGAAAGAAACTATATACGAAACAAGCTAACACCATAAAAGTATGAGCTTACTCCCTACCCTTACCCAAACTGCACAGCAGCTTACCCATACGTTTGCTCAGATCTCAGAGGAACGAAAAGAAGTGTTGCAGCAATTATCTGCCTATATTCGTGAAAAAAGAGACGCAGGTAAGGCAACAGAACTAGTGTTTATCTGCACCCACAACTCCCGCCGCAGCCACATGGCGCAGCTATGGGCACAGGCCGCAGCCACATATTTTGCCGTTGACAGGATAGTTACCTACTCGGGAGGCACTGAGGCAACAGCCTTTTACCCAGCAGCTGTAAAGGCCATGCAAAAAGCAGGCTTTGATATTACCAAAACTGAAGAAAGCACGAATCCAAAGTATAAAGTGGTTTACGCTGATGACAGAGCACCGGTAGAAGTGTGGTCCAAGAAGTTTGACGATGCGGCTAATCCTGACTCCGGCTTCTGCGCCATCATGACCTGCTCCGATGCCGATGGCAACTGCCCGTTTGTACCCGGTGCCGAAAAACGGATTGCAATCACTTACGAAGACCCGAAGGTCTCAGACGGAACAGCAGCACAGCATGAAGTATACTTGGAAAGGGCACTCCAGATTGGCAGAGAGATGCTGTACGTTTTCAGTAAAGTATAAAATGAAATAGAGACGCAGGATATTGCGTCTCTATCTTTATAAATA